>CAVYNB010000016.1:0-114849 GCA_963769745.1 uncultured beta proteobacterium | reverse complement strand
CGCGGCACAGGCGCGCGTCGCGTGCGCAGTGCGCGCGTGCGCTGCCAGATCCGCGGCCCCGGACAGACGATGACGCCGCTCGACTCCGCGGCGCCGCGCCCGCGCAAGGCGACGTCCTTCGTAATTCGCGCACTCGTGTTCTTCCTGCTGTGGTGCGCGATGATGGGCGTCACTCCCCTCGACGCCGTTGTCGGTGCCCTCACGGCCGCCGTCGCCGCATGGATCAGCCTGCATCTGCTGCCGGTCGGCATGTTGCCGATCCGGCCGATTCCACTGCTGCTGTTGATTCCGCACTTCCTGTGGCAGTCGGTGGTCGCCGGGGTCGACGTCGCGCGACGCGCGTTCGATCCGCGACTGCCGGTGCGGCCCGGATTCATCCGCTATGCATCGCGGCTGGCTCCCGGTGCCCGGCGCAATGCGTTCACGTCGTATACGAGCCTGCTGCCCGGCACGGTGCCGTGCGGCGACGAGGAGGGCGAGATCGTCTTTCACTGCCTCGATGTGCGCCAGCCGATTGCCGAACAGCTGGCCGAGGAGGAGCGCCGCCTGACGCAGGTGCTCGGCACGCCGGCCACGGAGGATCCTCGTGCCTGACTTCCTGCTCGTATCGGCCGTTCTCGTGCTGGTGACGGTCGCACTGGGCCTCGTGAGCATCCTGCGCGGACCAGGCAACGCGAAGCGCATGATGGCTGCGCAGCTGCTCGGCTCCGGCGGCGTGGCTGCGCTGCTGCTCTTCGGCACCGCATCGGGTACCGACGGCGCGGTCGATGTCGCCCTCACGCTGGCGGTGCTCTCGGCGTTTGCTTCGATTGCCTTCGTGAAGAAGGGCACCACCCGCGAACTGGCTCCAGTTTCGGGCGATGACGCGGACGACGACGCGCAGGACCCGCTCGTTGGCACGGATGGCACCGGCGCCCGGCAGGTGCAACGGTGAGTCCGGTACTCGAGTTCGTCAGCGCGGCGTTCATTGCCACCGGCGTGATCTTCTTCGTCGCCGGCGTCGTCGGTCTGCTGCGTTTTCCGGACACGCTGACCCGCCTGCATGCACTGACCAAGGCCGACAACCTGGGCCTGGGCCTGATCGTGCTGGGCCTGCTGCCGCGCACGGCCGACGGGCTTGCAGCAGGCAAGCTCGTGATCATCTGGCTGCTGGTGATGCTGGCGAGTGCGACGGTGTCGCAATTGGTCGGTCGCGCCGCGCGGCGCGAGGAGCAGGGCCGGTGACGGCAGTGATCGCCGTCGACGGCGGACTGGCGCTGCTCGCGCTGGCAATTGCCGCGTACGCCCTGCGCGCGCGCGCCAACTACACCGCGGTGCTGGCCTTCATTGCGTTCGGCCTGGTGCTGTCGCTGGTCTGGGTGCGCATCGCAGCGGTCGACGTCGCACTGACCGAAGCGGCGATCGGCGGCGGACTCACCGGCGTGCTGATGCTCGGTGCGGCTGCGCGCCTGCGCAGCACCGAAACTGCGGGGCTTGCTGCCGCCTGCACGTTTCCTTCGCGTGATCGCCGGACTGCTCGCGGCGACGGTGTCCGGGGCGCTGATGGTGGCGGTGCTGGCGCTGCCGGAACCCGCTCCGACGCTCGCACACGAGGCGCGTTCCAACCTCGGCGCAACGGGAGTCGGCAATCCAGTGACGGCCGTGCTGATGGTGTTCCGTGGCACCGACACGTTTCTCGAAAAGGTCGTGCTGTTGCTGGCGCTGGTCGGCGTCTGGTCGCTCGCAGCCGACGACAAGTGGGGTGGCCGTCCCGGGCTGCGCCACGAAGCCGACCCCAAGGGCATGCTCGCGTTTTTCGCGCGGCTGTTGCCTCCGATCGGATTTGTCATCGGTGTCTATCTGCTCTGGGTGAGTGCCGATCACCCGGGGGGCGCATTCCAGGGCGCGACTGTGCTGGCGGCGATGTGGCTGCTGACCATGATGGCGCGGCTGACGGACGCGCCACCGATCGGTGGGCGCGGGTTGCGCCTCGCCCTGATCGCCGGGCCCGCGATGTTCCTGCTCGTCGGCCTCAGCGGACTGTGGTTCGGCGACGGCTTTCTGGCCTTTCCGCATGGCTATGAAAAGGCGGTGATCGTGGCGATCGAGGTGCTGATGCTGCTCACCGTCGCCGTCACGCTCGGTCTGCTGATGGCGGGCGCGCCGGAGCGGATCGAGCGCGATCCCGCCGACGGGAAGCGAGGGTCGCGAATGAGTTCAGCAACGCTGTACGCGATCGCTGCCTGCGTTCTGATCGGCGCCGGCCTGTACGGACTGATCGTGCAGCCTCATCCGCTGCGCAAGATCCTCGCTTTCAACATACTCGGCAGTGGCGTGTTCCTGCTGTTCGGCGTCATCGCGCGGCGCGGCGCGGCCGCGGGCTTCGGCGGCGATCCGATTCCCCAGGGCCTGGTGATCACGGGCCTGATCGTCGCGTTTTCCGCAACCGCACTCGCCGTGGCGCTGCTGCTGCGGCTTTATGCAGTCAGCGGGTCGGTGTCGCTGTCGTCGGCGCCGCCGCCCGCCGCCACCGGTGTGGACAGCAACTCGAACCCGGGAAGCTGAATGTCGACTGCGGTGCTGCCACTCGATCTCGCGACGCCGGGCGGTGACCTGCTGGTGCTGGCCCTGATCGTCCCGGTGGCCGCGTTGCTGCTTGCATTCCTGAGCGGGGGCCGCAACGCGGCGCGTATCGCGCTCGTGGCCCTGGCGGGAGGTGCCGCCGTCACGGTGGCCATCGTGATGGAAGTGCTGCGCACCGGCGCTGCACTGGTGTACGTGATGGGCAACTGGAGTCCGCCACTCGGTATCGTGCTGCGGGCCGATGGCCTTGCCGTCGCGATGATGGCAATGAGCGTGGTGGTGCTGATCGCGATTGCTCTGTTCGCACGGGCCGACTTCGACACGCCGGCCGGGCGCACCGAAGCGCGCGCGCCGTTCGTGTTCTGGATCATGCTGCTTGCGGTCTGGGCGGGACTGATCGTGGTGTTCCTTGCCGGCGACCTGTTCACGCTGTACGTGGCGCTCGAACTGCTGTCCTTCGCTGCGGTCCCGCTGGTGAGCCTTGACGGCCGTGCCGAGACGCTGCAGGCCGCGCTCCGCTATCTGCTGTTTGCACTCGCGGGATCGGTGCTGTACCTGCTGGGCGGCACGCTGATGTACGGGGTCTACGGCACGCTGGATATCGCGCTGCTGGCCGCGCAGGTCGAGCCCGAGCCGGCGGTGCTGGCCGCCACGGCGCTGATGACGGTCGGCCTGCTGGCGAAGACGGCGCTCTTCCCATTGCACCTGTGGCTGCCGCCGGCGCACGCCGGCGCGCCTGCAGCCGCGAGCGCGCTGCTGTCGTCACTGGTGGTCAAGGGATCGTTCTTCATCGTGATCCGCCTGTGGTTCGACACCTTTGTAGGCGTGGTCACGACCGACGCCGCCCAGCTGCTGGCCACGCTGGGTGCCTGCGCGATCGTCTTCGGCAGTGCGGTCGCGCTGCAGCAGGCTCGGTTGAAGCTGATGATTGCCTACTCGACCGTCGCGCAGATCGGTTATCTCTTCCTGATGTTTCCGCTGGTGCTCGGTGCGTCGTCGCTCGCGACAAGCTCCGCGGCGCTGGCCGGCGGCCTGATGCAGGCGATCTCGCACGCGACCGCCAAGGCGGCGATGTTCATGGCGGCGGGGCTGATCTACGCAACGCTTGGACACGATCGCGTCGCCGACCTCGGTGGCATCGCGCGCGCGCTGCCGATGACGATGGCCGCGTTTGCGCTCGGCGGCATCGCCCTGATCGGCTTGCCACCGTCCGGCGGTTTTCTGGCGAAGTGGCTGCTGCTGTCGGCCGCGCTCGACACGTCGCAGTGGTGGTGGGTCGTCGTGATCGCGATCGGCGGACTGCTGACGGCGGCCTACGTGATCAAGGTGCTGGCCCGTGCGATGACCACCGTCGAAATCGCTCCAGCAGTCGTCAGCGTCTCGCGCGGGCGCGAGGCGATCGTGCTGGCGCTGGCAATTGTGTCGATGCTGCTGGGTCTGCTGGCGTTCGCGCCGGTCGATCTCGTGCAGATCGGGCGTCCGGCCGCGGCGATGAGCATCCGATGACGGCCGCGCACGTCCTGCTCGGCGCGACCCTCGGAGTGCCGCTGGTACTGCTCGCCGCGTGTGCCTGGACGCGCGTGCGTGAACGGATGCTGACGCTGCTTGCGGTGGCACCGGTGCCCGCGTTGCTGGCCGCGCTGTTTTTCGAGCAGGACGCCGTGCTCACGATCGGACCTGCACACGGCTTCTATCGCGCCACGCTGGCACTCGATGCGCCCGGTGCGCTGCTGCTCGGCGTGGCTGCGTTGCTGTGGATCGCGGCCGGAGCGTATGCCGCCACGTACCAGCGCGACGCGGCCAATGCGGGGCGCTTCGCCGCGGGCTGGCTGCTGGCATTGACCGGGTGTCTTGGCGTGTTCATCGCGGCCGACATGGCGATGCTGTACCTGATGCTGGCGATGATGACCTTCGGGGCCAGCGCGCTGGTGTTCCATGACGAGAGTCCGGGCGCGCGCCGCGCCGCGGCGATCTACCTCGGGCTGGCGCTCGCCGGCGAAACGATGGTGCTGGTGGCGATGATCCAGCTCGCCGCGCTGACACCTGACGGTAGCCTGCTGTTGCGCGATGCGGCGGCCGTGCTGCCATCGGCGCCGCAGCGTGACGTCATCATCACGCTGCTCGTCATCGGCTTCGGCCTGAAAGCGGGCCTCGTGCCGCTGCATGTGTGGATGCCACTGGCGCACTCGGCGGCACCGATGCCAGCCTCGGCCGTGCTGAGCGGCGTGGTGGTGAAGGCCGGCATCATCGGACTGATCCGCTTCCTGCCGGTGGATACCGCGCTGGCCGACTGGGGCAATTTGCTGGCGATTGTCGGCATGGTCACCGCGCTGTATGCGGTGGTGATCGGCATCACGCAGGCGCATCCGAAGGTCGTGCTGGCCTATTCGAGCGTCAGCCAGATGGGATTCACGGTCGCTGTCATCGGCATGGGCATCGCCAACGCCGATGCCGCCGCACCGGTGCTCGCCGCCTTCTACGCGACTCATCACATCCTCGTGAAGGGCGCCATGTTCCTGCTGGTGGGTGTGGTGGCGGCGACGTGCCGCGACGCGTCTCCGCGGCACGCTGATACTGGCCACTGTCCTTGCCGTCGGACTCGGCGGACTGCCATTCACCGGCGGTGCCGTGGCCAAGCTCGCGGTCAAGGGACCCCTGGGCGATGGCTGGGCCGCGACGGTCGCGTATGCGTCGGCCGTCGGCACGACCTTGCTGATGCTGCACTTCCTGCGCCGGGTGATGGCGAACTGCGCCGCCGACCCTGCGGCAGTTGCCGCGCCGGGACTGCGCTGGCCGTGGGTTGCCACGGCGATTGCGTCGATCCTGGTTCCGTGGGCGCTCTATCTCGGTCTGCCGCTCGGCACCGCGTCCGACCTCATCGACCCGAAGGGGCTGTGGGCATCGCTATGGCCCGTGCTCGTCGGCGGCGCGCTCGCGTGGGCGCTGGCGCGCTGGGGAGCGCGTTTGCCGCGCATCCCGGCCGGCGACATCGCGGTCGGTATCGATGGCGGCGTACGCCTCGCAATGCGTGCGGGTGCCGTACTGCTGCGCACGGACACCGTCCTGCGGCAGTGGGCCGTTGCCGGCGTGTCGATGCTGGCGATTGCAGTCTTGTTCGGCGCTGCCTTGTTCTGAGCGATGTGGTCCTGAACCGTACAGGGCAAGAGAGCGGCAGATTCTTGGATCACCGCGGGTCGACTGATCGACCGCAAGCCGTCGTCAGCATTCGCCGAAATCGGTCAGGCTCTGCCTCGCTTCAGACCTGAAGCGCTTTCACGAACGCAGTCAGTTCAGCATCGGTCTCGGCAACTCAGCACGGCACGAGACCGGGCCGTTCACTTTGCTGCCGGAGCATCGGGTGTCGATGGTGCCGGAGCCTGAGTGCCAACGACTTCGACCTTCGCCGTCTGCCTTGAGCGCGTCCAGTTGCTTCTTGACGTTTTGCTGCTGAAGCTGCTGGCTGATCTGGGGTTTGACGTCTTCCAGCGGGGGCGCCTCGATCTTCCTCGAGTCTTCCAGCAGGATGACGTGATACCCGTACTGCGTCTTGACCGGCGCGTCGGTGAACTTGCCCTTTTCCAGCGTGCTCACGGCCGCGCCGAATTCCGGAACCATTCTCTTGGGATCGAACCAACCCAGCTCGCCGCCACGGGTCTTTGAGCCCGAGTCCTTCGACTTTTCCATCGCCAGTTTCGCAAATGCGCCCGGATCCTTCTTGAGTTTGGCGATGATGTCCCTGGCTTCGGATTCCTTCTCCACGAGGATGTGGCGCGCCTTGTATTCCGTGCCGGTGATTGTTGCCTTGATGCGCTCGTACTCCGCCTTCACCATGTCATCGCTGACCGGATTGTTCTTGATGAAGTCCTCGACGTAGGCATTGGCCAGAACGGATTGCTTGATCGTGTCGAACTGCTCGATGACCTCGGGAGTCTTGTCCAGTCCTTTCTTGACTGCCTCCTCCGCGACCACCATTTGCAGGGCAATCTGGTCGATGATCCCTTTACGCACTTCAGGCGTATCCGGACGGCCCGAACTGGCGCCTTGCTTGACGATCATGTCGACGGTTCGCTGGCTGATCGGCTTTCCGTTCACCGTGGCCGCCGCCGGGCCCTTGGAGGCCTGATCAGCAGGTTTTGGACTGCACGCTCCAAGGGCAAACAGCGAGACCGTACTGGCGAGTAGTAGCCCGCCTTTGATGAAGTTCATTTCTATCCTTGAGTTGTTGTCGAGGCCGGCGGTTGAGAAATAGGGCGTTCATGACCTGCCTCTTGTGGAAACGGGCGGCTTCACGACCGCCCGTTCCCGAACTACACCCTGCGGAGCGTAGTCTAGCCCGCAGCGTGTCGGACCCCGGAGTCGGCTACCGTTCTTCACTGTGGCCCGCGCTGGACATCAACCTGTGCCAGCCATCGGTGCCGAGTCGGTTCAGCGTTTCGACATTGCGTTCATAGATGGCCGCGGCATCAGGGTATGCAGCGACGGCGCGGGAAATGCTGTCTTCGCGCAGCAGGTGGAGCATGGGGTGGGGCGACCGATTGCTGAAGTTGCTCACATCGTCTGCGGCCGTGCCGTCGAACCGGTAGTCGGGGTGGAAGCTGGCGACCTGCAGGACGCCGGCGTAGCCCAGTTCCTCGACGGCAGCGTCGGCCACATCGAGGAAGTCGTTGTAGTCGAGGAAGTCGGTCAGCACGAGCGGGTGGATCAGCAGCGTCGTGTCCACCGTCTCGGGGTCGGCCGCCGCCAGGAATTGCAGTTCACGCGCCAGGTCGTCGAGCAGGGCCTGCGTGTCGCGGGCCTCGCTTTCGACCCAGCGAATCTGCTCCTTCACGTGTACTGCCCGCGCAAACGGGCAGAGATTCAGGCCAATGACGGCGTGTTCGAGCCAGTGCCGTGTCGCGGCGATGGCGCTCATGTCGCCGCGACATTCGCGGTGGACGCGGACCTCAGAAACTCCAGACCATCGGCACGTAGAACACCGCGATCACAAAGAACCATGCCATGCAGACGATGCCAAGCTTCCAGTAATCGCCGAACCTGTAGCCGGCGGGTCCCATGATCATCAGGTTCACCGGCGTGGCGACCGGAGTCAGGAACGACGCGGCCGCCGCCACGCAGACACTCATCAACACCGGGCGGGGCGAAATGCCGACCTCGATCGCAGCCGCGACCGCGATCGGAATGATGATCAGTGCGGTGGCGGTGTTACTGATGAGTTGGCCCATGATCGCGGTCAGTATGAAAAGACCCGCAAGTAGTGCGTAGGGACCGGCATCACCCACCACCGCGACCAGCTTGTCGGCCAGCAACTGCGCAGCACCGGTCTCGGACATTGCGGCCGACAGTGGCGTCATCGCACCAACCAGGATCACCGTGGTCCAGTTGACTGAGCGGTAGGCCTGGTCTACGGACAGCACGCGCAGCAGCACCATCAGGAACGCGGCGACCAGACCGGCGATTGCCGCCGGCACGATGCCCGTTGCCAGTGCGAGAACCATGGCCACGAGGATCGCGATCGCCGTCTTCGCGCCGTTGCCCATCGGCACCGCCTGGCGGCGCACGACGTCCGGCGAGTTGACGACCAGAACTTCCGGATCGGCGAGGCGCTTGTCGAGTGCCGACCAGGTGCCTTGCAGCAGCATCGTGTCGCCGACCTCGAGCGCAGTCTTGCCAGGTAGCTCCACGCCTCCCCGTTGCACGGCAAGAATCAGAAGATCGCCGCTTTCGGTCACCATGCCGGGAAACATCTCCTGCCCGACGAGCGCCGAGCGCGGTGGAATCACCACCTCAGCCAGACCCGAGGAGCGATTGAAGAGCACATCGGTCGCATTGCCTTTCTCATCGTCCGGACCGAAACCGAGCTTCATGCTGTTCGCGAGACTCGCGGCGGCCTCAGCGTCACCGCGCACCAGCAGCATGTCACCGGCAGCCAGCGTCGGGCGCGTCAGTGGCCGATGCGTATCGGTATGCGCACCGATCAGGCTTAGACCCGCGTAGCCACTCAGATCGATCGAGTCCTGGGCCGTGCCGATCAGCGGCGAGCCCTCGTGAATGCTCAGCTGAAAGACGCCGCTGTCGAAACGGTACTGCTCGACGAGCGTGCGCGCATGTTTGGAAAGATCGGTTGGCAGCGACGCGCCACTGCGTGTCGGCAGCAGCTTCGGACCCAGCAGAACGAGAATCACCATCGTCCCGATCAGCAACGGCACTCCTGCGATTGCAAACTCGAAGAAACCAAAATTGCCGGTGCCCGCATAGGCCGCCGACTCGGATACGAGAACGTTCACGGGCGAGCCGGTGAGCGCGAGGATCGAGCCGGCGTGCGCGGCGAACACCATCGGCATCAGCAACTGCGAGGGTGAGCGCTTGAGTTGCACCGCCATCACCACCACCACCGGCAGCAGTGCGGCGACCGAACCGTTGAGGCTGATCAGCGCGGTCAGCAGAGCGCACAGCAGCATGATCAGGACGATCTGACGCACGCGACTGTCGCCGGCCTTGGAGATCAGCAACTGGCCAGCCCATGCCGTGACGCCGGTGACCTCCAGACCTGCGCTGACGACGAAGAGCGTCGCAATGAAGATCGTCGTCGTGTCGCCGAGGCCGCCGAGCGCCTGATTGATGGTGAGGATGCCCGTGAAGTACAGCGCGAGCGCGGTGCCGAGAGCAACAATGACGACCGGCACCTTTTCCGTGACGAACAGGACGATTACCGCCGCGATGATCAGAAAAAGTATGTAGATATCGTTCACGATGAATGCCCGTCGTTGGATGAAGTCTGATTGAACTAACCCGATGCTCGCACAACCCGGCTCGCCAGGTTTCTACTGTGGGATTGCCGGACTCGCGGCAATCCGTACCGGCTGTCGCGGATCACCCTGCAAGAGTGCGATCCGCGACCCTGAAAGGACAACCAGACCTCTACTTCGGTGCGGCGAAATTGACCGCGAGGTCCGCGAGAAGGCGTGCGCCAACGCCGGTGGCTCCCTTCGAGCGCCACGAATCGTCGGTGTCGGACTTCATCGTTCCGCAGATATCGAAGTGCGTCCATGGAATGCCGTCGACGAACTCTTCGAGATACAGCGCCGCGGTGATCGAACCCGGCTGCGCGTCGCCCATGTTGCGCAGGTCGGCGATGGCCGAATCGATCTGCTTGCGGTAGCGCCGGTCGAGCGGCATCTGCCAGATCGTTTCGTCGGTGCGCGCGGCCGAGGCCTTCACCTGGCCGACAAAGCTATCGTTGTTCGAGAACACGCCGGTCAGCAATTCGCCGAGCGCGGCCAGGATCGCACCGGTCAACGTGCCGATGTTGATGATCGCGTCGGGCTTCAGTTCTGCCGCGAGCGCAAGTCCGTCGGCAAGGATCAGGCGGCCCTCGGCGTCGGTGTTGTGGATCTCGGTCGTCTTGCCGTTGCGATGGGTGAGCACGTCGCCCATCTTCGTGGCCGAACCCGACGGCATGTTGTCGGTGCACATCAGGAATGCGGTAACGGTGTTCGGGCAGTCGAGATCACGCAGGACGGACATCGCACCGAGAACGGCCGCGGCCCCGGCCATGTCCATTTTCATGAAGAGCTGCATGCCTTGCGCCGGCTTGAGGTTGATGCCGCCGGAGTCGTACATGATGCCCTTGCCGACCATCGCCAGGTGCCGGCCCTTGCCCTTGCCACCCTTCGGCTTGTAGGTGAGCTTGACCATGCGTGGCGGTTCGGTGCTGCCGGCGTTGACGCCGAGGATGCCACCGCAGCCCATCTTCTCGAGATCGGCCTTGCCGAACACTTCGACCTGCAGGCCGCGGTCGCGCGCCACGCTTTCGGCGATCTCGGCCATGCGTGTGGCGGGCAGCTCCTTGGCCGGTGCATTGGCGAGGTCGCGCGCGAGCATCGCGGCCGAGGCCATGGTCTGGCCGGTCTTCGCGCCCGCCGTTTCCGCTTTCGCGCGCTCGGCAGTCGTCACCAGTGTGAGCTGCTCGAGGGGAACGCCAGACTTCTTGCTCTTCAACTGCTCGTAGCGGTAGCGCGCGAGCAGCACGCCTTCAGTGACAGCCTGCGCAGCCGCCGCAGGCGCGACACCGCCGGCGACATCGGCAAGGCCGGTGGCCAGATGCGACTGCCTGGACGCGGCCCGCGCGAACGCGGCGGCCGCATCACGCAACTTGGCGACATCGAGGCCGGCATCGCCGACGCCCACCGCAATGACGACCGACTTTCCGTCCTTTGGAATCACCAGGGTCTGGCCCTGCTTGCCCTCGAAGCCCGCGGCCGCGAGCGCATCGCGATCAAGCCCGATCTGTCGCGGTACCGCTCCCTTCGATCCGACGGCGATGCCGACAGCGGTGGCGCTCGACGGCACCGAGCGGGCAACGCTGACCGTGGCCTTTGAAGATTCCGTGAGCGACGGAGCAGGATTCGCACCTGCACGATGATGGGATTTCTTGGCCATTGTTTTTCTCCTTGTCGAATCCGGGTCTCGATCAAGAAAATGCGCGACTCGAGGTGCATGAAGCGGTTCTGGCCCAGCATGGAGGCGGTTTGTGACCGAACCCTTACAACTCCTGCACTGTCCGATTCGTACACGGCTGCGAATGTTCGCGTCGCTGCTGCGCGACCGGAGAGGATATCAGCACGTAGGGACTTGCCGAACGTCGCAACGTCGACTCTAATTGCCGATCCGCTTGCCGTGACCGTTCCCGACCTGCAATCTGCGGCCGCGCGACAGCGTCGTGCGCGATGTGAAGCTGATGTGAATCGGATGTACCGACAAGAAAGAAAACGAAAGGATGCCATCCATGACTCAGGCCGAAGAAGCAAAGAAGGGGGGAATGCAGAAGATCCTCGATGTCGTCGAGCGCGTCGGCAACAAGGTGCCGCACCCGGTCGTGATCTTCCTGATCCTGATCGCCTTCGTGATCGTGCTGTCGCACATCTTCTACCTGATGGGCGTGGCCATCAGCTATCAGGTCATCAATCCTGAAACGCACAAGCTCGAAAACGTGACGACGGCTGCGCGCAGCCTGCTGACGGCCGACGGCATCCGCTTCATGTTCACCGGGGTTGTCACGAACTTCATGAGCTTCCAGGCGGTCGGCGTGATCATCGTCGCGATGGTCGGCGTCGGCGTCGCCGAGGCATCGGGTCTGGTGAAGGCGTTGATCCGCAAGCTCGTGATCATCTCGCCGAGTTGGGCGCTCACCTGGATCCTGACTTTCGTCGGCATCGTCTCGAGCATCGCGGCAGACGCCGGCTACCTGGTGTTGATTCCGCTCGCAGGAGCTGCGTTCATCAGCGTCGGCCGACATCCGCTGGCAGGCCTTGCGCTGGCGTTCGCGGCTGTCGCCAGCGTGTTTCTGGTCAACATCCTGATCGTGCCGGTCGATGGCATTCTGGTCGGCATCACCAACGATGCAATCCATCTGATGGACCCGAACAAGTCGATCGACCTGGCGTCGAATCTCTGGTTCTCGATCGCGTCCGTGCTGGTGATGATGGTGGTGGTCGTACTGGTCAACAACCGGATCGTCGAACCGCGGCTGGGCAAGTACACCGGCGACTACGTGGTGGAAGGCGAGAACGTACTTTCGGCCGACGAGTATCGCGGCCTGAAGTTCGCCGGCGTCGGTCTGGCGCTCGCGCTCGCCTTTGTCGCTCTGCTGCTGCTGCCGTCGGGGGCGCCCCTGCGCAACCCGGAGACCGGCTCGATCATCGGCAACTCGCCATTCATGAACAGCCTGATCGTGACGATCGCGCTGGTCTTCCTCTCAGCCGGTATCGGTTACGGCATTGGCGCGAAGACGATGAATACCTCGATCGACGTGATCAATGCCGTGCAGAAGTCGATCGCCAGCCTGAGCGGCCTCATCTTCCTGCTGCTGATCATCAGCCAGTTCCTCGCCTACTTCAACTACACCAACATGGCGCCGCTGGCAGCGATCTCGCTCGGCAACATCCTGCAGGCGGCCAACCTCGATGCCGTGTGGCTGATGATCGGTTTTGTGATCGTTGTGATTATTCTCGACCTGATCATGACGGGCGCGATTCCGAAGTGGGCCATCTTCGCGCCGATCTTCGTGCCGCTTCTGATGAAGCTCGGCGTGCCGCCGGACGCAACGCTGGCCGCGTACCGCGTCGGCGACTCGCCGATGAACTCGATCACGCCGCTCAATGCGTACTTCGCGATGATCGTCGTGTTCTGCCAGAAGTACGTGAAGGATGCCGGTGTCGGCACCGTCATCGCGCTGATGCTGCCCTACGTGATCGCGATTGCCATCGTCTGGCTGATTCTGCTGGTGGCCTGGCAACTCGTCGGTCTGCCCTGGGGTATATAGAGCGATTCGTTCAAGACCGAACGGCGCGGCAGTCCGCGCCCTTCGGCATTTGCGGTTTTCGTTTCTTCGGAGCGACCCCATGAAGATCACCCTTTCAAACGCTGCACCGGCCACGCTGAAGTCCGCCGTGCTGGTCGTCGGCGCATTTGCCGACGGAACATTGCTGCCCGCTGCGCAGGCGGTCGACCAGGCGGCCGGCGGCAAGCTCGCGGCGGCCCTCAAGCGAGGTGACCTCGACGAGAAAGCCGGTTCGACGCTGCTGTTCCCGGACCTGCCCGGCGTGGCGGCGGAGCGTGTGCTGCTGGTCAGTTTGGGTCAGCGCGCCGCGCTGAGCGACAAGGCTTACCGCGACGCTGTCGCGGCCGCTGCGAAGACGCTGGCCGGCGGGGTTGCAAAAGACGCGGCGGTCACGCTCGCGGACGTCGATCTGCCGAACCGGCCTTTGCCGTGGCGCCTGCAGCAGGCGGCCCGCCTGCTGGCCGATGGCGCGTACAAGTTCGATGCGCCGCGTGCCAAGCAGCCACCGGCGCGCGGGGCGAGCGCAATCGCGCTTGTGATTGCGAGCGAATCGACGGCAGAGCTCGAAAGCGCGATCAAGGCCGGAGTCGCGGTCGCCGAAGGCATGGCGCTGACCAAGGACCTCGGCAACCTGGGCGGCAATGTCTGCACACCGGCCTACATGGCCGAGACAGCGCAGAAACTCGGCAAGGAGTTCGGCTTCGACGTCGAGATCCTCGAACGCGCCGACATGGAAAAGCTCGGCATGCACTCGGCGCTGTCGGTCGGCCGTGCCTCGTACTCGCCCTGCAAGTTCATCGTGATGAAGTACAGCAAGGGCGGCAGCGCCAAGCCGATCGTGCTGATCGGCAAGGGCATGACATTTGACACCGGCGGCGTGTCGCTGAAGCCGGGCGCCAACCTCGACGAGATGAAGTACGACATGAGTGGGGGAGGCAGCGTCATCGGCATCTTCAGGACCGTGGCGAAGCTCGGCCTGCCGATCAATCTCGTCGGGCTGGTCATGGCAGTCGAGAACATGCCCGGCGGCAACGCCTGCCGCCCGGGCGATGTCGTCAAGTCGATGGCCGGCATCACGATCGAGATCCTGAACACCGACGCCGAAGGTCGCCTCGTGCTGTGCGACGCGATGACGTATGCGGAGCGTTTCGATCCGGCCTGCGTGATCGACCTGGCCACGCTGACTGGGGCCTGCGTCATCGCCCTCGGAGCCCATGCCAGTGGACTCTTCGCCAACGACGACGCGCTGGCGGCCGAACTGCTGAAGGCGGGCATCAACTCGGGCGACCGGGCGTGGCAACTGCCGATGTGGGACGACTACCAAGGCCAGCTGAAGAGCAACTTCGCCGACATGAGCAACCTCGGCGGACCGCCGGCGGGCTCGATCACCGCCGCGCTGTTCCTTTCGCACTTCGCGAAGAAGTACAAGTGGGCGCACATGGACATCGCCGGCACGGCGTCGGTGGGGGGCGACGCGAAGGGCGCAACGGGCCGGCCGGTGCCGCTGATTGCGGATTTCCTGATGACGCGTGCCGAAGGCAAGGCGGTCTGATCGCACACCAGCATCACAGCGAACGAGCGCGGCCCGGCATTGGCCGCGCTCGGACCTGCCACACACTTCCGAAGCGGTGCATGAAAGCCGATCTGCGCGCGGTACCGATGCACCGGCCCGGGAGGCTCCGGCCATGACCGCGACCAATCCGGCGCACGACTCCGGCGTCCTGCTCGAATTCATGTTCCGGCTCGGCCAGTCGTACCTGGCCTGCGGCGAGCAGACGGCCGAGATCGAACTGCTGTTGCGCCGGGTCGCGCTGGCCTACGGCATGGGACAAACGCGTGTCGTCGCGTTGCCCACCGCCATTTTCATCACGCTGCACGACCAGACGTCCGAGCGCGTCACGCTGGCCGAAGGCCCCTCGCAGGCCCTGCGGCTGGATCAGATCGCCGAGGTCTACCGGCTCGGCGACGCCGCCCAGCGGGCCACAGTTGACGCCGCGCGAGGGACTGGATCGACTGATCGAGATCCTGCGCACGCAGCCGCGCTTCGGCCGCATCGGCGGCCTGATCGGCCACACGATTCTCGCCATCGGCGTGTCGATGGTGCTGATGCCGACCCCGGTCAACATCGCGGCTGCCGCGTTACTTGGCTTTCTAGTCGGCGCCCTGAAGTTGCTGCTGCCGCAGCGCACGCTCTTTGCAGTGCCGATGCCGGTCGTGGCGGCGGCTGTCGTATCGGCTGCCGTGTTCTACGCGGCCCAGCATGGCTACCCGATCGACCCGCTGCACATGCTGGTGCCACCGCTGGTGACGTTCCTGCCCGGCGGAATGCTGACGCTCGGCATGGTCGAGCTGGCGTACGGCGATATGGTCAGCGGATCGAGCCGCCTCATCACGGGCTTCGTGCAGCTGGTGCTGTTGGCCTTTGGCCTGGCTGCCGGCGCGATGCTGCTCGGTGCGGACCCTGAGAGCCTGATCTATTCGAGCTCCCAGTTCGTCAAGGTGCCGTGGGCGGCGTGGGCGGGCGTCGCCGTGTTCTGTGTCGGGGTCTCGTTGCACTTCTCGGCGCCGCGCAATTCGTTGCTGTGGATTCTGCTGGTTGCGTTCGCCGCGATTGCAGCCCAGCGCGCGGCGGCAGCACCGTTCGGCGCGGAGATCAGCGGCTTCTTCGGCATGATCGTCGCTGTGCCGGCGAGCTACCTGATCCAGTTTCGTTTCCGCGGGCCGCCGTCGGTCGTGACCTTGCTGCCAAGCTTCTGGCTGGTGGTGCCGGGTTCGCTCGGCCTGCTGAGCGTCACGCGCATGCTGAGCGACCGCGCCGCCGGCCTTGAAGGACTGATCACCGTCGTGTTTGTCGTTACCTCGGTCGCGCTCGGTACACTGGTCGGCGCATCGATCTACCGCTTCCTGTCGGAGCGGTTCAGCTGGTTCGGCGCGCGAATCCGCCGGTTCACTCGTACCTGCAGGATCGCGCAAGACCGTTGAACGCTGCGACCACTGACAGAACAACGGTTCCATTCCTTCAACTATCCCCACACGATATCGCCATGTCCCGATTTCCCGCCGACATCTTTCACGAGCCCGACGAAGTCGATTTCGACACGCTGCGTAACCTCGGCCCGCTGGCGCCGCTGGCCGGTATCTGGGAGGGCCAGCGCGGGCTCGACGTGCACCTGGGCGAGGAAGGTTCGAAGAAGGATGCGTTCTACGAGCGGTACGAGCTGCAGCCGATCGACCCGCAGCTGAACGGACCGCAGCTGCTCTACGGGTTGCGCTACTGGACGCATGTGTTGCGGCCGAACCGGCCGGCAACGTTCCATGACCAGGTGGGCTACTGGCTGTGGGAACCGGCCACCGGCATGATCATCCAGACGCACACGATTCCGCGCGGCCAGGTCGCGATGGCGATCGGCAACGCGACGGCGGATGCAAAGTCCTTCGCGCTCGAGTGCGTGTTCGGATCACCGACCAACGGCACCTGTTCGAATCCGTTCCTCGACCACGCGAAGAAGACGCTCGAATTCCGCATCAAGGTCGACATCCATGATGACGGCACCTGGTCGTACGAACAGGACACGGTGCTCAGGATCCTGGGCCGCGACGAACTCTTCCATCACACCGACCGCAACCGGATGCACAAAGTCGCCGAACCGACTCCGAACTGGCTGATGCGCGAAAAATCCTGAAAGCTCGCTCCTGAAGGCGGGCACGCGCTGCTCGGCGGCCCGCAACAACACACGATCGTCGACGAAAGGAAAGACACCATGGGCTATTCCATCGCCACAGCACGGAAGTGGTGCACGGACTCCGAATTTGCTTTGGTCACTGCAAGCTTTGCCGGCAGCGAAGTCGCCTGGACGCCAACGACCCTCAAGGCAAAGATCGAGCGCACGCGCAAGCTGCGCGACAAGAATCGGGACCTGCATCGGAAGATGCGGCGTGCCAACCGCGCAGCCACCGGCATGAAGAGCGGCACGCAGGTCACCGCGATGGCCGTGGCGGAGAAACGGTCACGCCTGTTCGAGGAGACGTTGGCGCGCTTCGTCGCGAAACTCGACAAGCTGAATGCCAAGCGGCGCCTGGCAAGCCTCAGGGTGGCGGTGGCCGACGCCCTGGCGCGCAAGCGCGCGTCGCAGGCAGCGGCGGGCGGCGGATCCGGCCAGGGCAAGGCGAAACGCGCGGCCGGTGCGCGTCGGACAGGCGCAGTGGGCGTTGTGTCCGCCCCCGTGCAGTTGAAGCGCGTGTCGCAGGCTGCTCGAGTGCGAGCGCGCAATGCGCGCAATCAGGCCAAGCGGGACGCGCGCGGCGGCTGACGTCTGCCGGGTGAACTATCCGCTTGGTCGAGAGTGAGGTCTTCTGCAGTCAGTCCGCAGCGGGCGCTGGGCGACGATTGTGTCGCGCCCACTTCGGCATCGAAGGAGCTGGCCGCGTGGTCCAGCGTCGGGAAGAAGCGCGTCATCGCCAACCGTTCTTCGAGGCCACGCGCGGCGGCCCAGTCGGTCCACTCGGTCTCGCGCCCCACGGCGCAGGTCGTTATGCCGCGCGCGCGCAGTTCCTCGAACAGTTCCTTGATCGTGAACACCCCGGTCGCATCGATCATGTTGACCGGCACCAGGTCGAGCACGAACCAGCGCACGTTGCCGGCCGCGCCAACCGCCTTGAGCACTTCTCGTTTGAAGTGGGCGGCGCTGAAAAAGATGATCGCGCCGTTGAAGCGGAACAGCATGAGCCCTTCCGGCGCGGCAGCTTCCGGATGCCGTGCGAGGGAGTGAAAGCCGCTCTTTCCCTCGATGGCCCCGAGCAGCTCGACCTTCGGCCGTGCCGCCAGTTGCACAAAACTCAGCAGTGCCAGCACGACAGCCAGCAGGATCGCGTTCATCACGCCCACCACGATCACGCCGACAGTGGCGATCATCGCAATCCAGTACTCGCGCCGGTCGATGTTCCCGATCGCCGCCACGTTGCCCCAGCTGAACAGCGACGCCCCGGCCACCACCAGCAAGGCAGCAAGCGAGACGGAGGGGATGTACTGCAGCGGCCAGGTGAAGAAAGCGACCACGGCGGCGATCACCACCGCGGTCACGATGCCGGCCATCTGCGTGCGGCCCCCGGCGACCTCGCCAACGGCGGTGCGGGAATTGGTGCCCGTCACCACGAAACCCTGGACGAACGCTGCCGCAATGTTGGAGGCTCCAAGCGCGGCGATTTCGCGGTCGGCATCGATCTCGTAGCGGTTGCGGTCCGCGAAGCTGCGAACGGCCAGCATCGTCGTGGAAAACATCACCAGTGCCAGGCCGGCGGCCTCCGCGACCAGGATCGGCAAGTCGGCGAGCGGAATGTCCGGTATCTGCGGTAACGGGAATCCCGACGGCACCGTACCGATCGTGCGCACGCCGTGGCCTTCGAGGCCGAGGAAGTGCACGGCGAGTCCGGCCGTCACCAGGGCGACGAGAGTGGCAGGCAGGCGCCGGCTCACCCGGGGGAGCAGCAAGAGCAGCGCGATCGTGGCGAGTCCGACGGCGAGCGTCGGCCAGTGAGTCGCGGGCAAGCGTTCGATGAACTCCGAAGTGCGCGGCACGATACCGCTGGCTTCCAAGCGAAAGCCGAACAGCACCCCGAGCTGACTCAGTACGACGTTGATGGCGACGCCATTCATGAAGCCGACCAGTATCGGCTTCGACAGAAAGTCGGCGACCGCGCCAAGCCGCATGAAGCTTGCGCCGATCAGCAGTACACCCGTGATGAAGGTCAGCGCAATCGCGAGCGACAGCGACTGGGCTTCACTTCCACCCGCGAGCGGAGCAACCGCCGCGGCGACGATCGCCGCAGTGGCGGCGCTCGGGCCGACCATCAACTGCCGGGAAGTGCCGAACAGCGCATAGGCGATCATCGGCAACGTGCTGGCATACAGGCCAACGACCGGGGAGAAGCCGACCAGCTGCGCTGTGGCCACGCTGCCGGGAATCGCCATCGCTGCGACAGCGAAGCCCGCAGCCAGGTCGTGCGGAAAATCAGTGCGTCGGTAGCCCGCAAGCGCCGGCAGTCCCGGAGCGAACCGGGCCAGCCGATGGATCGTCGGGCTCACTGAACGGGGGCTCTACCGAAAGACGCGGCGAGCGGCTGTCAGGCGAGAGCCTTCGCCTTGAGTTTCGCGAACTCGTCCGGGCTGATGGTCCCGGCATCGAGCAGGGCCTTGGCGTCGGCAATCTGCTCGACCGGCGATTTTCCCGCCAGTGAACGAAGTTGCGTCTCGGCGTCCGACCGTACCTGTTGCAGCGCGGCTCGCTGGCGCTGTGCCATGCCTCGCCCACGCACCACGACATAGAGCAAGGCAGTCAGAAACGGCAGCACCAGCAGGCCCACGATCCACACTGCCTTCGAAACCCCACCCAGCTCGGCGTCGCGGAAGAGGTCAACCACGATCTGGAACAGCACGACCAGATAGGCGATGAAGACGAAGGCCGAGAAGATCAGCCACATCAAGTCCCAGAAGTTGCTCATTGTTTTGTTCCTGAGTTATTGGCGATCCGGCGATCGTCTTGCCACCGAGACTTGAAGCGCCGGAGGGTTACATCGTCGCGTGCTACGGATTGAGCACGATCTCTGCCTGTGCCCGATGGCGACGACAATTGCCCGTCCTTGCGCACGGGCGCAGATCGTACCCGACGTGCCTGGCGCGATCCTCAATTTGTGTCGGATTCCTTTACAAACGCTCCTTCGCTGAACGGATTACCGCGCTGCAATACCTTGACGGGATGGGATTTTTTCCCATTGGCACGCGTCCTGCTTAGTAGTTCGCGGGGACGTTTGCTGACTTCGTTGAACGGAGTGCGGCGGTTGAAATCTCCGGATCAACGTTGAGGACATCGAAATGAAACTTGTGAATATCTTGAAGACGATGGCCGCATCGGCTGTCATGGCGCTGGGGGTAGCCGCAGCGCCGGCGCAGGCTGTGCTGGTCATCAATCCTGCTGATGCGCTGGGCACGATCAATCAGACCAGCAACTGCAATGCAGCTTGTCTGTCCGCGATCCTGGGCTACACCGTCACCGAGTACTACAAGGCGAACGCGGGCGGCACGGAAGAAAAGGACCTGGCGGATTCCTACACGACGGTGTTCGGCGGGGGTAACGAGACCGCGACTGTCTCCTGGGATGGCCCCGGCATGTTCGATTGCGGCATCTGCATCCTGCTGGTCAAGGACGGCAACAACACGCCGAACCAGATCTACTTCAACCTCGGGCCCACCGGTTATGACTGGGACGGAATGGAGTCGATCTTCATCTCCAATCCGCTGATCTGGCCGAACGGTGGAAGCATCTCGCACGTATCGATCTTCAGCGCGTCAGAGCCGACGCAGCAGGTTCCCGAGCCCGGTTCGCTGACCCTGCTTGGCCTTGGCCTGCTGGGTCTCGCCAGCCTGAGCCGTCGCTACAACGCCAAGCGCTGAACCACGTCACACTTGCTCTGAACCTGGGGGCCCGCAGTGCGGGCCCCTTTTCATTCCTGACCCCACTTGCGCGCCGGAAGCCAAACCGAGCAGAATCCGGCTCGCAAGTTCAAGTAGTGCTTGAAGTGCGCGAGCTAAGCGCTAATGCGAATGGACTGAACCCGGTCAATTAACCACATTGCGAAAAGCGTGGTTACAATCGCCCGCGTCGCTGGCCTCACGAAGATCGAACGGAATCGACAGGTCGAGGCCGACGAGCAAGAAGGCAGGCGTCTGCGCCGGTAAACGAGGGATCGTGCCGGAGCCAGGTCGGGTGAACTTGGCACTGGCGACAGGTTCCCGGCAACGGCGTCCGGGGAGAAGCAGGAGGATGAATTGCGGCAAGTGATTGCGATTGCGTGTGTCCTGGGATTGGCCTTGACCGGCATGGCCGGTACGCCTGCTGCAGCCCAGTCCACCGGTACTGCTGCGAAGGCGAGTGCGACCGGCGGTGCACGCGTGCAAGGAAGCATCCCGGCCGGCAAGGCAAGGATCCAGTCGACCCGCTCAAAGAAGGCCTACGCACGCAGGCCGTTCCGTCCTTCCGAAGGTCAACTCGCCGGACTGCATCGCGCCGACGATGCGCTCGACCTCAAGTCGTCCGTCGCGCTGGTCGTGAACCAGGACACCGACGAGGTCCTGTTCGAAAAGAACACGCACGCGGTGCTGCCGATCGCATCGATCACGAAGCTGATGACCGCGCTCGTAACGGTCGACTCCAATCTGCCGCTGGATGAAGAACTCACCGTGTCGCAATCGGAACTCGTGCGCGCCAACGTGCGCTCGAACCTGCGACCGGGTATGAAGATGACGCGCGACACGGCGCTGCACCTGGCGCTGATGTCATCCGAGAATCGTGCTGCGCAATTGCTCGGGCGCACCTATCCGGGTGGGCTCGACGCCTTCGTCGAAGCGATGAATGCGAAGGCACGCATGCTCGACATGAGCGATTCGCACTTTGCCGATCCGACCGGGCTGTCGCCCGATAACCGCTCGAGCGCGAACGATCTCGTGAAGCTGGTCAAGGCCGCGTACGAGCACGATGTCATCCGCGAGCACTCGGTTAGCGGTGAACTCGCGCTGCCGGTCGGCAAGCGCATGGTGCGCTATGGCAACACGAATCGCCTGACCGCGAACCCGGAGTGGGACATCGGGCTGCAGAAGACCGGATACATCTCGGCGGCGGGCCGATGCCTGGTGATGCAGGCCGTCGTCGAGGGACAGCGGGTGGTCATGGTGCTGCTCGATTCCGTCGGCAAGTATTCGCGCATCGGCGACGCACAGCGCATCCGCGACTGGCTCGCATCCAAGGCGCTGAGTGGCGAAAGCACCTCTCCGGCAGTCAAGCCGGTCGCCAACGTCTCCGGCGCTGCAAAACCGATTTAAGACCGACTCAGTCGGCCGGGAGCGTATGTCCTAGCCCGGACGATATGCGCGTGGCCGTGGTCTGCAGGTCCGCCAGCCAGTCGTCCTGCATGCGCTCGGCAGGCGCAGACACCGAAAGGCCCGCCACCAGGCGTCCTGAATCGTCGCGTATGCCGGCGGCGATGCACCGCACGCCGAGCTCGAGTTCCTCGTTGTCGCGGGCATAGCCGCGCGCACGGACTTCCGACAGTTCTTTCTCCAGCCTGACCAGTTCCGTAATGCTGTTGCGCGTGTGGCCCGCCAGCCCGGTCCGGGTCGCGTAGGCACGCACGAGGCGCGGATCATCGGTCGCGAGGAAGAGCTTCCCGCTCGACGTGAGGTGCAGCGGTGCGCGACCACCGATCGCCCGTACGACCTGCATGCCCGAGCGCTCGCTGTAGGAACGGTCGATGTAGACGATCTCGTCACCCTGCCGCACGGACAGGTTGACGGTCTGCCCGGTCTTGCGATGCAGCTCTCGCATCGGCTCGAGCGCCGCCTCGCGCACCGAAAGGCGCGCCTTGACGAGGTTTCCCAGTTCGAGCAGTCGCATGCCAAGTCGGTACGACCCTGGCGCTTCCGCGCGATCGACGAAGCGTCCGATGACCATGTCATTTAAGATCCGATGCGCCGTGGATGGATGCAGGCCCGTGGACCCCGCGAGTTCCTTAAGGCTGACCGGATCCGACCGCGACGCGAGCGTGTCGAGCAGCTTCATCATCCGCTCGATGACCTGAATGGCTGTCTTTTCCCGCGTGGTCGTGGACATGGTGCAGAGCAATATCGCTATTGGCAGTTTTATACCACCATACGAAACGACGGCCAAGTCCTTTGCAGGGCGAGGGTTTGCGGGACCGCAAGGTGACTCGCAATCGTCCGGATAGGTGTGCTGCGAAGCAGCAAGATCTGCGCCAGTTGATGTGCCGACTAAGGGGGACCGCATGCGCGTAGCACTCTTCGTGACCTGCCTGGTCGATGCGGTTCGCCCGGAAATCGGCTTCTCGGTGGTCAAGCTGCTGGAGTCGGCCGGATGCGAAGTGGTGGTTCCCGAATCGCAGACATGCTGCGGCCAGCCGGCCTACAACTCCGGTGACAGCGCGGCCGCTCGAACCCTGGCCGAAAAAGTGCTGAGGGAGTTCGATGGCTTCGAGTACGTCGTAATCCCCAGTGGTTCGTGCGGCGGCCAGATCAAGCTGCACTACCTCGAACTCTTCCATGACCACCCGGACCTGAAGTCACGCGCCGAGAAACTGGCCGGGCGCATGTACGAACTGACCGACTTTCTCGTCAACGTGCTGCGCGTCAGCAGTGTTCCGTCGAACTTCGGCGGCAACATCACCTACCACGACTCGTGTTGCGGGCTGCGTGAATTGGGCGTCAAGCGACAGCCGCGGACGCTGCTGGCGATGCTGCCGGGCGTGCACGTGACCGAGATGAAGGATTGCGAACAGTGCTGCGGCTTCGGCGGCACGTTCTCGATCAAGTTCGGGGACATCTCGGGTGCGATCGTCGACGAAAAGTGCGGCAATGTGCGCGCCACCGGCGCCGATGCGGTGGTGCTGGGCGACCTGGGGTGCATGCTGAACATCGAAGGCCGGCTGCGGCGGACCGGCGATACGACCACGCGAGTACTCCACATTGCCCAGGTCCTTGCCGGAGACGCCTGATGCAGACGCAGTCGATGCACTTCAAGGCGCGCGCCGGACAGAAACTGGCGGATGCCCGGTTGCAGAAGAACCTGAAAAAGCTGTCGGAGAAGTTCGTCACCGCGCGCGCGGCAGCGATCACCGAGATCGACGACTTCGAAGCAACGCGTAACGCGGCGGTCGAGCGACGCAACCGCGCACTCGACCGGCTCGATGTCTGGCTCGAAACGTTCGAGCGCAACGCCCGTGCCAGAGGAGCCGTGGTTCTCTACGCGCAGTCGCC
This sequence comes from uncultured beta proteobacterium, assembly GCA_963769745.1. GTDB lineage: Bacteria > Pseudomonadota > Gammaproteobacteria > Burkholderiales > Burkholderiaceae_F > JALORV01. Next base: position 91,129 of record CAVYNB010000016.1, on the reverse strand, counting down.
TGAAGAAGCGACGCGGCTGATCGTCGAGATCGCGAAGAAGCACGGCGTGCGCAAGGTCACCAAGTCCAAGTCGATGGTCTCGGAAGAAGTGCAGCTGAATGCGGCATTCACCGCCGCGGGCGTGCAGCCGGTCGAGACCGACCTGGGCGAGTACATCCTGCAGATCAACGACAACGAAGCGCCGTCGCACATCATTGCGCCGGTCATCCACAAGGACAAGGAAGAGATCTCGGCGCTGTTCGCAAAGGCGCACTCGACCGAACGCAAGACCGAGATCACGCAACTGACCCGCGAAGCACGCGAAGTGCTGCGTGGTCACTTCCTGTCGGCCGACATGGGGGTCTCGGGGGCCAACTTCCTGATCGCCGAGACCGGCTCCGTGTCGATCGTGACCAACGAAGGCAACGAGGGCATGTGCACGATCATGCCGCCGAAGGTCCATGTGGTGCTCACCGGCATCGAGAAAGTGCTGCCGACGCTCGAGGATGTCGCTACGCTGATGCGACTGCTGCCGCGCTCGGCGACGGGGCAGCCGATCTCGAACTACTTCTCGATCCTCACCGGTCCGCGCCGGCCGGGCGAGCCCGACGGCCCCGAGTACATGTACTACGTGCTGCTCGATGCAGGCCGGACCGGGCTGCTCGGCAGCGAGTTCCAGGAAATGCTGCGGTGTATCCGCTGCGGTGCCTGCATGAACCACTGTCCCGTGTACCAGAAGATCGGCGGCCACGCCTATGGCTGGGTCTATCCGGGGCCGATGGGCTCCGTGCTGACGCCGAGTTACGTCGGTCTGGAAAATGCCCTCGACCTGCCACATGCGGCAACGCTGTGCGGGCAGTGCAGCGTGGTGTGCCCGGTGAAGATCCCGTTGCCCGATCTGCTTCGCAAGCTGCGAGAAAAGCAGTGGGAACGGGGCCTGCGCCCATGGTACGAACGTGTCGGTGTCGCCGTGTGGGCGTTCGCTGCCACGCGTCCCGCGTTGTATGCACTGGGGTCGCGCATCGCGGCGCGGGCCCTCAACTGGATGGGCGGGACCGAGGGCCGCATCCGCAACCTGCCACTGGGCGGCGGCTGGACCGCCAGCCGTGACTTCCCTGCGCCCAGCGGACGGACATTCCGCGACATGTACCGCGAACGCCGCGCCCGCGGTCCGGCAGCTTAGGCCCTCAGTTCTTCCGCTGGCCCGACTCGGCGATACAACGGCCCGCGCTCGTCACGCGCAGCGGCATACAACGCGACATGCGCGGTGTGCCACGGCAGCGCAGGTTCCAGCGGTCCGGATCGATCGAAGCGGCGCACGTCACGAAACAAGGTGACATGCGGGACGAAAGGCTTGCGGTCGTAGCCGATGCAGAGTTCATCGAGCTGCGTGCGCGCGCTGTCAACGGCAGATTCCAGTGGGCCATTGACCTCGCCGCCGGCCCACATCACGCGGGCTCGCGGAAACCAGCCGAGACAATCGATCGACCAGTCGAACGAATCAATGGCCAGCGCGTCGCATGCGCGGGCGACTTCGTTCGCACCCGGAGCATCGATGTTGCCGATGAAGGCGAGCGTCATATGCAGATTGCGCCGCTGCATCGGTCGCGCCTTCGGTAGGTCCGGCCCCAGCTGAACGAGCAGCTTCTCCACTGCAGTCCGCGTCGCATCGTCGGGCCACGCGGCGACGAAGCAGCGCATCAGGGCTCGAGAGATGCTCGAGAGCGGGGCGTCGAGGCCGCCTTCGCGTTTCCCGCGGCGGGGTTCCCTGCAGCTCGTATCGCTTCGACGCAATGTCCAACGAGGTCCGGCCCGGAGTAGATGAAGCCGGTATAGATCTGTACCAGCGTTGCGCCGGCCTCGATCTTCTCGACCGCGTCGGCGCCGGATAGGATGCCGCCGACGCCGATGATCGGCAGCGTCCCTTGCAGGTGCCGCGCGAGGCGATGCACGACGTCGGTCGCACGCTCGCGCAGCGGGCCCCCGGACAGGCCGCCCGCTTCATTCGCGTGGGCAAGCCCCTGCACCTTGTCACGCGCGATCGTCGTATTGGTCGCGATCACGCCGTCCACGCCATGGGCGACCAGCACGTCGGCAAGCGGTGCGATCGCGGCATTGTCGAGGTCAGGCGCGATCTTGACAGCGAGCGGCACGCGCCGACCATGCTCGTCTTCGAGCCGGCGGCGCTCATCGGCCAGGGCACGCATCAGGCCGACGAGTTCACGCTCGCCCTGCAGCACGCGCAGGTCCTTGGTATTGGGTGAGGAGATGTTGACTGCAACGTAGTCCGCATGCTCGTAGACCACGCGCAGGCATGCGACGTAGTCATCGACAGCGCGTTCGATCGGTGTCGTCGCGTTCTTGCCGATATTGAGGCCCACCACGCCGCCGGCCCCGCGAAAGCGCTGCTGCACGCGCACGTTGGCGACGAAGCGCTCGACGCCATCGTTGTTGAAGCCCATGCGGTTGATCAGGCCCTGCGCCGGAATCAGGCGGAACAGGCGCGGCTTTGGATTTCCCGGCTGCGGACGTGGCGTCACGGTGCCGGCTTCGATATGACCGAACCCGAAACTGCCGAGCGCGTCGATATGTGCCGCATTCTTGTCCATGCCGGCGGCCAGGCCAACGGGATTGCGAAACGTCAGCCCCATGGCCTGCACGGGAAGGTCGTGGACCCGGCGCGCGATCAGGCGCGTCAGCCCGAAGGTCGCTGCGTGTTCGAGCTTCGAAAGTGTCAGTTCGTGCGCGACCTCGGGGTCGAGCGCGAACAGGACGGAACGTGCAAACGGGTAGAGCACGCCGCCATATTACCGGCGCGCGCGTGCAGCTATGCCTTGGGCGCGGGTTCGCGCAGCCGTTCCCAGCGACCGCCGCGCAGGAACTCGACGGGACGGAAGCGAGCCTTGTAAGCCATTTTCGAGCTCTCGGCGATCCAGTAGCCGAGATACAGGTACGGCAGCTTCAGTGCGCGACACTGCTCGATCTGCCACAGGATGTTGAACGTGCCAAAGCTCGCAGTCGGAACTTCCGGATCGAAGAACGTGTAGACGGACGAGAGTCCGTCATTGAGCAAATCGATGATGGACACCATACGCAATGTGCCGGGACCGGTGTCGCCGCTCGCCACGGGATCGCGGAACTCGACCAACCGTGTGTTGACCTTGCTCTGCAGGAGGAACTGCGAATACTGCTCGCGGCTGTCGTTGTCCATGCCGCCGCCGGCATGTCGGCTCGCCTGGTAGCGGAGGTACAGGTCGTAGTGCTCGGCATCGAAGGCCAGCGTGCCGACGTGAGACACGAGATCGACGTGCCGCTGGCCCGCACGGCGCTGGGTCCGGTTGGATTGGTACTCGGCGACAGGTACGCGCACCGGCACACAGGCGCGGCATCCGTCGCAATACGGGCGATAGGTGAAGATTCCGCTGCGGCGAAATCCCATCTTGACCAGTTCGCTGTAGACATCGGCGTTGATCAGATGCGCCGGCGTGGCCACCTGCGAACGCGCCTGCCGGTCTTCGAGGTAGCTGCAGGGGTAGGGCGCCGTGGCGTAGAACTGCAGCGCCGAAAATGGGAGTTCCTTGAGGTTCGCCACGTCAGTCCGCCGATCGTTCGAACGCAGCAGCCAGTTGCTCGTTCAGGCGGTGGCGGTACTGCCCCCAGTCGATGGGCGCCTCGTTCACCGCTTTTCGCACATGCGAACAGAACTGGTGTCGTGCGATCTCACGTCCCCCAAGCGAGGCCAGGTGCCTCGTGTTCTGCTGGCAGTCTATCACCGGCACGCGCTCGGTCAGCAGGATTCGCACCAGGGCTGCGAGTGCAAGTTTCGAGGCGTCAGGTGCTCGGGTGAACATCGATTCGCCAAAGAACATACGGCCCATGCTGACGCCGTACAGTCCGCCGACGAGATGTCCATCGATCCAGGTCTCGACCGAATGCGCCAGTCCGCGCGCATGCAGCGCGCCGTAGGCCCGGATGACGTCGGGCGTGATCCAGGTGCCGGCTTCGTCCGATCGAGGTGATGCACATGCGCGCATCACGTCCTCGAAGGCACGGTCGACCCAGATTTCGACGGTGCTGCTGCGTGCGGTACGGCGCAAGGTCTTCTGCAGTGAACGCGAAACGCGGAACTCCGAGCAGACCAGCACCATGCGCGGATCGGGCGACCACCACAGCACCGGTTCGCCTTCCGCGTACCACGGGAAGATGCCCTCGGAGTAGGCCTCGATCAGCCGTTCGACGCTGAGGTCCGTGCTGGCCGCGAGCAGCCCGTTGGGCGAGCGCAGAGCAGTGTCGACGTCGGGAAACGGCTGCCCGCCGGCGAGCCACGGAATCATGCGGCAGGAACGTGGGGCTGCGGCACCCCGGGTGCGATGGCTTCCGTATGCACGCCGAATGCACCACGGGCCCGGTCCGCAAAGTAGTGCCTGAGGGTGCTGGCGACCGTGCGGAATGCCAGCTCCGGCCATGGCACGGTGTGCTCGGTGAACAGCTGCACTTCGAGGCTCTCTTCACCGGGCGCAAAGCCGAGGTCGAGCAGCCTGGCCTGGAAGAAGATGTGGACCTGTTCGACGTGCGGCACGTCGATCACGGAAAACAGGGGACCGAGTGCAACGCGGGCACCGGCTTCCTCCATGGTTTCACGCAGTGCGCCGTCCGCGGTGGTTTCGCCGACTTCCATGAATCCGGCCGGCAGCGTCCACTTGCCATAGCGTGGCTCGATCGCACGGCGGCACAGCAGGATCTCGTCGCCCCAGATCGGAATCGTGCCCACGACCGGGCGTGGGTTCACATAATGGATCGCTCCGCACTGGTCACAGCAGGCACGCACCCGTGTATCACCGCCCGGCACGCGCAGGGTGATCGGATTTCCGCAGGTCGAGCAGTAACGCATTGCGTAACGGTCCGTTCGGAATTCAGTCTATCGCACGGTTGTGTCGAAAGCCGCTGTCAGGCGCACGGGCACATCCAGCGCGACTGCATCGGCCTGCGCTGTTACAGATGTCATCGGCCGTGGGGTCGTGGTGGCGATCAGCCGGATGCGCTATCCGCGCTGGCAGCATAATCCGGCAGTGGCAGGCCCGATGGCGCCGGGTGAATTCATAACGACAAGCGCCAAGGGAGGGGAAATGAAGGTTGTCCTTGTACCGGTCGATGGATCGGAGTGCTCGCTTCGCGCAGTGCACTACCTGATCACCGCCCGCGCCGAAGGTCTGCAGCCGCGGGTTCACCTTCTCAATGTCCAGTCTGCAATGCGGGGCGATGTCAGCCAGTTTGTTGCGCCGGGCGAGATCAAGGGCTACCAGCACGAGAAGAGCGAAGATTCCCTGCGGCCGGCGTGCAGCCTGCTGGATGCCGCCGGGCTCCCGTACGAAGTGCATGAAGACGTCGGGACTGTGGCCGACCGCATCGTTCAGCGCGCCGAGTCGCTTAACTGTGACCACATCGTCATGGGAACGCATGGCCGCACTGCGCTGGCAGACCTGCTGGTGGCATCGACCACACTCAGGGTGCTGCATATGACGCGCCTTCCCGTCGTGCTGGTCAAGTGAGCACTGTCGTCACTTCCGCGACGCCCGCAGCGAGTGCCCGTGTGGTGAAGCAATGACTGCTCTGGCCTGGTTCGCGCTGATCGTCTTCCTGATCGCCATCGTTGCGGTGATCACCAATGTGGTCGACGGCACGGTTTCCGCGCTGCTCGGTGTCACTGTGATGATCTGGTTCGGCGTGATGTCCGAAGTCGATGCATTTCAGCTGGTCGACTGGAACGTGATGGCAATCCTGGTGAGTATCTGGGTCATCGCCGGATACTTCGGCAGGACAGGCGTTCCCAGCTGGCTTTCGGTGCAGGCGCTGCGACTGTCGGGCGGACGGCCCGGGCTGCTCGTCATGATCCTCTCGATGCTCGCGGGCGTGATCTCGATGTTCGTCGACAACGTCGTCGTCATCCTGATGATGGCCCCGGTCGCGCTGCCTCTTGCCCGGGCGCTGAAGCTGCCCGTCACACCGGTCGTTCTAATGATCGGATTCAGCGCCAACTTCATGGGTACCGCGCTGCTCCTCGGTGACCTGCCACCGCAGATGATGCACAGCGTCTCGGGCGCGGAGTTCATGGATTTCATCTGGCAGGACGGGCGCCCGTCATCGTTTCCGATCCTCATGGTGACCTTCGCGATCACGTTGGCGGCGATGTATGCCTATGGCTTTCGCGCGCATGGCAAGCTCGCCGTCGACATCAGCAAGCTCGGTATCGAGACACACATCCCGAACAAGTTGTTTGCCACGGTCGTCGTCGGATGGTTCCTGCTGACGGTCGTCGGCATGGCCTTCCGCCAGGTACTGGGTGTCAAGCTCGGCTTCATCGCGATGACGGGCGCGGTGACACTGGTGCTGCTGCTCGAGCTGCTCGGTGAACGGGTCAAGGCGCCAAGTTTCGAAGCTATCCTGGGCGAGCTGGATTGGCGCGCGATCTTCTTCTACATCGGATTGTTTGCGCTCGTTGGTGCCCTTGAACGGCTGCACATCCTTGACCAGCTGGCCACGGCGTTGCGGCCGCTCTTCCTGGAGAACATCGTCCTTGGAGCGTCGTTGCTCTACTGGATCACGGTGCCCATCGTCGGCATCGTCGAGCACGATGCCTACATCCTCACTTTCCTCTACACCATCAAGGAACTCCAGGCCGACGGCGTGGCGGCCTGGCCGCTGTGGTGGATGCTCTTGTGGGCCGGCACGTTGGGCAGCAACCTTACGGTGGCCGGCGCGCCGGCGCTGTTCGCCGCAGTCAACATCTGCGAACGCGAGGAGGACCGCAGGGTATCGCTGCGAGAGTTTCTTTCATGGAGCGTGCCCTTCACCCTGGTCGCGTCGTTCGTCTGCTATCTGCTCGGCATGCTGATCTGGGTCCTGCCCTACGCGAAGTAATGCATCACGGAAACGAACATGTTCAAGCACATACTAATTCCGACGGATGGATCCGAGCTCTCGGGAAAGGCAATCCGGGCTGGAGTGGACATGGCGCGCACTCTCGGAGCAAGGGTCACTGGCTTCTTTGCGGCGCCGGCACCGACGCCGCTGGTGTACGGTGACTTCATGCCGGTCGGATACATGCCCCCGGACCAGCACGCAGCGTTGATTCAGACGGTGAGCAGACACTACCTTGCAGAGGTCGAGAAGGCAGCGCGCGAGGCTGGAGTCGGTGTCAACTGCATATCAGTCACGAGCGAGTTCCCGGCCGACTCCATTGTCGAGGCGGCACGAGCGCAGCACTGTGACCTGATCTTCATGGCGTCACACGGACGGCGCGGGCTGGCGGGACTCGTGTTGGGCAGCGAAACGCACAAGGTACTGACGCATTCGACAGTACCGGTGCTGGTGTACCGCTGAGACCCCGACTTCAACGACTCGACATGCTGCCGGGTAGCGACTACTGCCCTGGGAGGCGCAGTGCCGGACTCCGTCGCCGCCTACTGCGGCCGTTGATGCTGTGTGGTGGCGTGGTGGTGTCCCTTCATTGTGCGCATGCGATCGACCTGCAAGGTCACCGTGGCGCTCGTGGACTTGCACCGGAGAACACACTCGCCGGCTTTCGCATTGCGCTCGGTGTCGGCGTCACGACGCTCGAAACAGACCTTGCGTTGACGCGTGACGGCTGTACTGGTGCTGTCACACGAGCCACGGCTGGCCTCGGCCCTGACCCGCGGGCCAGACGGCACTTGGCTGCCGGAAGACGGAGCCCCCTTTGTGCAACTCGACCACGGTGAACTGGGGCGCTACGACATCGGTCGACTGAATCCTTCGAACAAGTACGCGTCTCAATGGCCGGATCAGAAGCCGTTCGATGGAGAACGTATTCCGACACTGGCATCGCTGTTCGCACTGGTCCGCGAGGCCCGTTCGCCGGGAGGTGCCCCGGTGCGTCTGAACATCGAGACCAAGGTCACCCCCGGCGCCGAGATCCCGACGGCAGACAGCCGAATTTTTGCGCAGGCGGTCGTTGAAGCAGTCAGGTCGGCCGGCCTGGTCGACCGGGTTACCGTTCAGTCGTTCGACTGGCGCACGCTGCGCGAAGTCCGGCGGCTCGAGCCCCGTCATTGCCACGTCCTGCCTCACGATCGAGTCGGGCGATATGAACACCGTGCGCACTGCAGCGGACGGCGCCTCTCCCTGGCACGCGGGACTGCAAGGCGGCTGAGCACGGCGGACTCGTTGGTTCCGCTCTGGTCAAGGCGGCGGGATGTTCGACGTGGTCGCCGTTCTGGCGCAACGTCACTGTGGAACTGGTCGCCGAGGCACATGATCTGGGTCTTAAGGTCGTGCCGTGGACCGTTAATGACGCAGTGGAAGTCGAACGTCTGGCAACCCTGGGAGTCGATGGCCTGATCACCGACTATCCCGACCGTGCGCGCCGGTGCTGGCGTCCAGGGGTATCGCCGTCGACTGAGCCAGTGACTCGAGGGCGTCCGCGTCAATGCAATTCAGCGCGCTCGACGAGCATGCCCGACGGCCGGCACATTTCGTCGCTGCCGGCTATGCGCAGGTCGGTATAATGCCGCTTTACCGGTATCGCGTAGACCCTGACGGCAGCCGGGCAGAGCGCAGACGATGACGAAATACGTATTCGTTACCGGTGGCGTGGTCTCCTCCCTGGGCAAGGGGATCGCCGCCGCCTCCCTCGCCGCGATCCTCGAATCGCGCGGCCTCAAAGTCACCCTCATCAAGCTGGATCCGTACATCAACGTCGATCCCGGCACGATGTCGCCGTTCCAGCATGGCGAAGTGTTCGTGACCGAGGACGGCGCCGAGACCGATCTGGACCTCGGCCACTATGAGCGCTTCATCTCCGCCCGGATGCGGAAGGTGAACAACTTCACGACGGGCCAGATCTACGAGTCGGTGATCAAGAAAGAGCGGCGCGGGGAATATCTCGGCAAGACCGTGCAGGTCATTCCGCACATCACCAACGAGATCCAGGACTTCGTCGAGCGTGGCGCTGCGGCGGCGTGGGGAGGCAAGGCCGACGTCGCGATCGTGGAGATCGGCGGCACCGTCGGTGACATCGAGTCGCTGCCGTTCGTCGAGGCGGCGCGGCAGATGAGCCTGAGGCTCGGACGTGGTTCGTGCTGCTTCGTTCACCTGACGCTGGTTCCGTTCATCCCGATGGCCGGTGAACTCAAGACCAAGCCCACGCAGCACAGCGTGCAGAAGCTGCGCGAGATCGGCATCTCGCCCGACGTGCTGCTATGCCGCGCCGATCGCCCGATTCCCGAGGAAGAGCGCGCGAAGATCTCGCTCTTTTCCAACGTGCCGATGAATGCGGTCATCTCCGTGTGGGATGCCGACTCGATCTACAAGGTCCCCTCGATGCTGCACAAGCAGGGCCTCGACGAGATCGTCTGCTTCACGCTCGGCATGCCGTCGCGCCCGGCCGATCTGTCGGCGTGGGACAAGCTGGTCGTCGCGCTCGAAAACCCGAAGCACGAGGTGCGGATCGGCATGATCGGGAAGTACGTCGACCTGTCGGATTCGTACAAGAGCCTGAACGAAGCGCTGAGGCACGCCGGCATCCACACCCATACCCGGGTGGTGATCGATTACGTCGACTCGGAGCAGATCGAGCGCGATGGCGCCGGCGCGCTGGCCCAGCTCAACGCGATTCTCGTTCCCGGAGGCTTCGGCAAGCGCGGCACCGAAGGCAAGATCAAGGCGATCCAGTTCGCACGGGAGCGCGGCATTCCGTATCTGGGCATCTGCCTGGGCATGCAGCTGGCGACGATCGAGTTTGCCCGCCATGTGTGTGGCCTGGCCGATGCGAATTCGACCGAGTTCGATCCCGACACGCCGCACCCGGTGGTCGCGCTGATCACCGAGTGGAAAGACCGTACCGGACGCATCGAGCGTCGCGACGCGAAGTCCGATCTCGGCGGCACGATGCGCCTGGGTTCGCAGAAGTGTCCGGTGCAGCCGGGCACGCTTGCCCACCGGATCTACGGTCCGGAGGTCAATGAGCGCCACCGGCATCGCTATGAAGTGAACAACATCTATGTGCCGCAGCTCGAGGCGTCGGGCTACCGAGTCTCGGCGCGGACGCCCACGGAGAACCTGCCCGAGATCATGGAACTGCCATCGCATCCGTTCTTCATCGGCGTGCAGTTCCACCCCGAGTTCACGTCGACGCCGCGCAGCGGGCATCCACTGTTCTCTGCCTTCGTCCAGGCAGCGCTCGCGCATCGCAATCGTGACGCGGGCGAGCCGGAACTGACGAAGGCCGCTGCATGAGTGCAGCGCCGGGCCGTCCCAAGCAAGCTCGCGCCGCAGCGCGCAGCGCGGAGGCTCTTGTTCCTGCGCACGGCCGCTCCGAAGCGCTCATCCCGCAGCGCGAAGCGCGAAGGGTAATTCAGTGAAACTCGCCGGATTCGACGTCGGGCTCGATCGTCCGATCTTCCTGATCGCCGGTCCCTGCGTGATCGAATCCGAGCAGATGGCGATCGATACCGCGGGTGCGCTCAAGGACATCACGCACGCGCTCGGTGTCCCCTTCATCTACAAGTCGAGCTTCGACAAGGCCAACCGCAGTTCGGGACGGAGCTTCCGCGGACTGGGCATCGACGCAGGGCTGCGCATCCTGTCGGAAGTGAAGTCCCGGGTCGGCGTGCCGGTGCTGACCGACGTGCACGACGAGGCTGACATCGCGCCGGCCGCCGCCGTGGTCGATGTGCTGCAGACTCCGGCATTCCTGTGCCGCCAGACCGACTTCATTCGCGCCTGCGCCGTCAGCGGCAAGCCGGTGAACATCAAGAAGGGGCAGTTCCTCGCGCCGGGCGACATGAAGAACGTCATCGACAAGGCGCGCGATGCTGCACGCGAGGCCGGACTGAGCGAAGACCGCTTCCTGGCGTGCGAGCGTGGAGTGACCTTCGGCTACAACAATCTCGTGTCCGACATGCGTTCGCTGGCCATCATGCGCGAGACCGGCGCACCCGTCGTGTTCGACGCGACGCACTCGGTGCAGCTGCCGGGCGGGCAGGGCACGTCGAGCGGCGGCCAACGCGAGTTCGTGCCGGTGCTGGCGCGTGCTGCGGTGGCGGTCGGTGTTGCGGGGCTCTTCATGGAGACGCATCCCAATCCGGCCGAAGCGAAGAGTGACGGACCGAACGCGGTGCCGCTCGATCGCATGCGCGAGCTGCTCGAGACGCTGCTCGAGCTCGACCGCGTCGCCAAGAAGCGCCGCTTTCTCGAAATCGATTTTCACTGAACCAGGAGACCGACATGCCGGCTGCCTACGTTGTCGTCGAGATGAAGGTCTCCGACCCCGAGCAGTACAAGCAGTACATGGCGGCGGCGCCGGCGACGATCGCTGCCCACGGCGGCGAGTACCTGGTGCGTGGCGGACGGCACGAGGCGCTCGAGGGCGACTGGCAACCGGCGCGCGTGGCCATCCTGAAGTTTCCCAGCTACGAGAAGGCGAAAGCCTGGTATGACGAGGGGACCTATCGCAGCGTGCGGACGAAGCGCGCCGGCGCGACCGAGTACTTCAACATGATCCTCGTCGAGGGCGTGGCCGCACCGGTCGCCTGAACCACCGCCGAATCCACCTACAAGAAGAGACCATGTCTTCCATCGTTGACATCATCGGGCGCGAGATCCTCGACTCCCGCGGCAACCCGACCGTCGAATGCGACGTCCTGCTCGAGTCCGGCGTCATGGGGCGCGCGGCCGTGCCCAGCGGCGCGTCAACCGGTTCCCGGGAGGCGATCGAACTGCGCGACGGTGACAAGAACCGCTACCTGGGCAAGGGCGTGCTCCATGCGGTGGAGAACATCAACACCGAGATCTCCGAAGCCGTCATGGGCCTCGAGGCGAACGAGCAGGCCTTTCTCGACCGCACGCTGATCGAGCTCGACGGCACCGAGAACAAGGCGCGCCTGGGCGCCAACGCGATGCTGGCGGTATCGATGGCGGTCGCCAAGGCGGCCGCCGAGGAGGCCGGGCTGCCGCTGTACCGGTATTTCGGTGGCAGCGGTCCGATGTCGATGCCGGTGCCGATGATGAACGTCATCAACGGCGGAGCGCATGCGAACAACAGCCTCGACCTGCAGGAGTTCATGATCGTGCCGGTCGGGGCGCCCAGCTTTTCCGAGGCTGTGCGCTACGGCGCGGAAGTCTTCCACGCCCTCAAGAAGCTGATCGACAAGGCCGGCATGAGTACCGCGGTCGGCGACGAAGGCGGGTTCGCTCCCAGTGTCGCCAGCCACGAAGCGGCCATCCAGCTGATCCTGCAGGCGATCGATGCCGCCGGCTACACCGCCGGCTCGCAGATCGCGATCGCGCTCGACTGCGCGGCGAGCGAATTCTTCAAGGACGGTGTCTACCGCCTCGACGGTGAGGGACTCGTGCTTTCGCCGGCGGACTGGACCAACATGCTGGCCACCTGGTGCGACAAGTACCCGATCCTGTCGATCGAGGACGGAATGGCGGAGAACGACTGGGACGGATGGGCCACACTCACCGAGCGGCTCGGCTCCAGGATCCAGCTGGTCGGCGACGATCTGTTCGTGACGAACACCGCGATCCTGCGCGAAGGCATCCGCAAGGGCGTGGCCAATTCGATCCTCATCAAGATCAACCAGATCGGAACCCTGACCGAGACCTTTGCTGCCATCGAGATGGCGAAGTGCGCGGGCTACACCTCCGTCGTCAGCCACCGGTCCGGCGAGACCGAGGATGCAACGATTGCCGACATCGCGGTCGGAACCAACGCGATGCAGATCAAGACGGGCTCGATGAGCCGCTCGGACCGCGTCGCCAAGTACAACCAGCTGCTGCGCATCGAAGAGGATCTCGGCGACATCGCGAGTTATCCCGGGCGCGGCGCGTACTACAACCTGCGCTGATCGATGCGGATACTCGGCATCGTGCTGGCCGTCCTGCTGGTCGCGATCCAGTATCCGCTGTGGTTCGGCAAGGGCGGCTGGCTGCGTGCCTGGGACCTGGAGCGCCAGCTCGCCGCACAGCGCGAAACCAACTCCACGCTTGCCGCGCGCAACGCCGCCGCGGCCGCCGAAGTCTCCAGCCTGCGTGAAGGCAACGAAGCCATCGAGGAGCGTGCCCGCTCACAGCTGAACATGGTTCGCGATGGCGAAGTGTTCTTCCAGTTTGTCGATCGAGCGCCGGCCGCGGCCCCGGTCAGCGAGCCGCGGCGCTGAGCGCTGGCGCCCGGGACACGGAGGAGTGGCGTGAATCTTCATCGACTGCTTAAGCAACGCGAGGAACGCGGTGAGCCTCTGCGCGTGGGGCTGATCGGCGCCGGCAAGTTCGGATCGATGTTCCTTTCGCAGGTCCGGCACACACCGGGCATGCGGGTCGTGGCGATTGCCGACCTGACGCCGCAGCGCGCACGCGAGGCGCTCAAGAACGTCGGCTGGTCCGAATCGACCATCACCGCCCTTCGCTACTTCGACGACGCGCGGCGCATGATCGATGAGCCCGACGTCGACATCGTGATCGATGCGACGGGTTCGCCGTCCGCCGGCATCGACCACGTGCTTGCCTGCTGCGATCGTGGCAAGCACATCGTCATGGTGAACGTCGAGGCCGACGCGCTGGCCGGGCCGCTGCTGGCGCTGCGCGCCCAGCAGGCCGGCATCGTGTACTCGCTGGCCTACGGCGACCAGCCGGCATTGATCTGCGAGATGGTCGACTGGGCGCGCGCCTGCGGCTTCGAGGTCGTCGCTGCCGGCAAGGGGACGAAGTACCTGCCCGAGTACCACGCCTCGACCCCCGCGACCGTCTGGAAATACTACGGGCTGAGCGAGGACGAGGCACGTCGCGGCGGCCTGAATGCGCAGATGTTCAACTCGTTCCTGGATGGGACGAAGAGCGCCATCGAGATGTGCGCGGTCGCCAATGCCACCGGGCTGCATGCGCCCGAGGGCCTGAGCTTTCCTCCGTGCGGCGTCGATGAACTGCCGACCGTGTTGCGGCCGGTGAGCGAGGGTGGAGTGCTGCACCAGCGCGGACAGGTCGAAGTGATCTCGAGCCTCCATCGTGATGGCAGCCCGGTCGCTCGTGACCTGCGCTGGGGCGTGTACGTCGTGTTCTCGGGCGGCAGCGAGTACGTCGAACGATGCTTCAAGGAGTACGGACTGGTGACCGACCCGAGCGGGCAGTACTCGGCGCTGTACAAGCCGTTCCACCTGATTGGCCTCGAACTCGGCATCAGTGTCGCGAGCGTTGGCCTGCGCGGCGAGCCGACCGGAGCGCCGATCGGATTCAATGCGGATGTCGTGGCAACGGCCAAGCGGGACCTCGCGCCGGGCGAGATGCTCGACGGCGAAGGCGGTGCCACCGTCTATGGTCGTGTGATGCCTGCGGAAGAATCGCTCGGGCTCGAAGGGCTGCCGCTCGGCCTGGCCCATCACGTGCGGCTGCATAAAGCCGTGGCCGCTGGCCAGCCGGTGCGCTGGACCGATGTCGAAATCGATGAGGCGGCACCGGCGGTCCAGTTCCGCCGCGCGATGGAAAAGACGGAGTTCGGCGACGCCGTTTGATCGGGGGTGTCGCCCCGATGCGTCCGCCGGCCGCGATGGGTCAGTGCCGCTGGGACTTGTCGCCTTCTTCGGTCTGGCCGCTGGCAAAGAGCTGCGCCACATCGACCGCATCGAATGAATACTGACGGTTGCAGAAGTCGCACGTGACCGTCACGGTTTCGAGCTCCTCGATGATCGAATCGACTTCGTCGCGCCCGAGGGAATTCAGCATGCGGCCGATCCGTTCGCGCGAACACGTGCAGGCGAAGCGCGGCGCCAGCGTGGCCTGGTGGTCGAGCTGCTCCTGGCCGTACAGCCGTCGAGCCACGTTCTCGGGGGTCAGGCGCAGCAGTTCCTCGCTGCGCAAGGTGGCACCGAGTGTCGTTGCGCGGTCCCACGCGTCTGCATCGATGACCTTTTCTGATCCGCCATGGTCGGGCAGGCGCTGCAGCAGCAGGCCGGCGCTGGCCTCGTCGTCCGCGGCGAGCACCAGCTTTGTCTCGAGCTGTTCCGACTGTCGCATGTAGGTCTCGATCACGTCGGCCATCGACTCGCCGTCGAGCGGGACGACGCCCTGGTACGGGCGCTGTCCCGGCAGGGGATCGCGGGGATCGAGCGTGATCGCGAAACGCCCGCGGCCGCCGCGGTTGATCAGCTCGCGCATCGTTGCCTCATCGCCCACCGACTCGTCGCCGAGCTTGGCGGTCGCACGTAGCGCGAGATCGGGCTGGCATTCAACGACGAGGAGCTTCACCGGCCCGTCGCCGTGAATCTGCATCACGAGGGCGCCGTTGAACTTGATGTTGCTCGCCAGCAGAGCCGCGGCAGCGACCATTTCGCCGAGCAGGCGCTTGACCGGGGCAGGGTAGTCATGGTGCGCCGTCATCTCGCGCCATGCGTCCGTCACGCGGACGAGTTCGCCGCGCACGGGTGCTCCGCGGAACAGGAATTTCAGGAGGCGATCGGACATGACCCTCCGCGACTCGTCAGCCGACGCGCTTGAGCGCGCCCTTGTAGTACTGGCCGCGCTGCACGTAGTTCGCGGTATTGGAGTGCATGTTTGCGATGGCTGCTTCATCGAGCGTGCGTACGACCTTGCCGGGCGAACCGAGGACGAGGGAGTTGTCGGGAATCTCGCGACCCTCGGTGACGAGCGCGCCGGCGCCGATCAGGCAGTTGCGGCCGATCTTCGCGCCGTTGAGGACGATCGCCTGGATGCCGATGAGGCATCCTTCGCCGATCGTCGCGCCATGCACCACGGCCTGATGGCCGATCGTGACGTTGGCAGCGACGGTCAGCGGATATCCGGGATCCGTGTGCAACACGCAGCACTCCTGCACGTTGCTGTTCTCGCCGATGATGATGGGCTCGTTGTCGCCGCGTATCGTTGCGTATGGCCAGATGTTGACGCGCGCGTGCAGGACGACGTGGCCGATGATCGTGGCACTTTCGTAAACGAATGCCGTGGGGTCGACAAACGGGACGTGGTCCCCAAGCTGGTAGATGCTCATGGCGGGAGCCCGATCATCGGTAGGGTTGCAGGGTGGAATGTGCGAAGCAGACTCGACGCCAGTTTACGGGGACTCGTGCGGCGGCCGATGGCGGCACGATCGAGGAAGACCGCATGAGCGAACTGCGGACCCTGGCGCTCGAGGCGCTCGCGATCGGCGAGCCGGATGCGCGTTGCCGGGCGGTGGACGCCTTGTCCGCATCGTTGCCGCTCGAACCCGAACGGCCGCTCGCGCCCGATCGCCCGGTGCCGGGCCGACCTGTACGTCCACGCCTGGTACCAATCCACCAGGTCCCGGCACGCAATGCGCGCACGGCGGACGGTCACGCCGCCCTGCTGCACTCGATCGCACACATCGAATTCAATGCGATCGGACTGGCGCTCGATGCGATCTGGCGCTTCGCCGGACTGCCGCCGGTCTATTACCTCGACTGGCTGCGGGTCGCTCATGAGGAAACGCGTCACTTCCGGCTGCTGAGCGCGCATCTCGCGACGCTGGGCTATGCCTATGGCGACTTCGATGCGCACGACGGCCTGTGGGACATGGCGGCGCGCACCGCCGGCGATGTGCTCGACCGCATGGCGCTCGTGCCGCGCCGGCTCGAAGCCCGCGGTCTGGACGTTTCACCGGGCATCAGGTCCAAGCTGATCGCGGCCGGTGACCCGGCGGCCGCGGCGATCCTCGACATCATCCTGCAGGACGAGATTGGCCATGTGGCCATCGGTAACCGTTGGTTCAACTGGCTCTGCGGCTCCCGCGGGCTGGATCCGGTCGCCACGGATGCGCGCATTGCGGCGCGTCATTGCGTGCCGCGACCGCGCGGGCCGTTCAACCTTGCCGCACGGCGCGCCGCGGGTTTCTCCGCAGTGGAAATCGAGCTGCTCGGTCAGCCGGAGGCCGCCCGGGCGATACCCTCTCCGGACTAGCCTCCAGCCGCGATCGCACCCACGTGGGATCGAATCCCGCAGACGGCGCCGATACAGTCCTTGGCAATACTGGAGGACACATGAATCTGGCGTCGATACTGAACACCCCGCTGAGTCAGTTGCTGGGCCGCAGGAAACCTGCCCCGCCGCGGCTGGCCAGCGCGCCCAAGCCGCGCATGGGAGCGACGCTGTGTTGTGCCGGATTGCGCATGACAGTGCAGGCGGGGCTGACCGACGAGATGTGGCAGTGGCTGGCGGCGCTGGGCTGGCGCGAACTGCGGACGGGCGAGAACCGCCTGCACTACCGTGCGCTGTCGACCTCGCTCGTCAACAGGCTTTACGATGTCGCACCGGACGACCGGCAAAAGATTCTCCTGCTGGCGATCCGCGAGGCGACGCGTCCCCAGCGCGAAGTGGCGGTGGAGCGCAGCTCGACGAACTAACTCTTTCGGGGGATACGTCGGTTCGCTTGCGCCGATAAAGTTCGTGCTCGGAGGATTGCATCGAAGTGAATCTGGTCGGACCCGTACGTGATCGTTTTCGGACGCTGCTGAAGATCCGCGTGTCCCGCGGACTGCCGTCGGTGGGAACCAAGCCGGCCCTGGGTGCGCGCCTGTTCCGTGATGACGTGCGCATGACCGTACAGGCAGGCATGACGGATGCCCTGTGGCGCTGGCTCGTGAAGGAAGGCTGGCGCGAGATCACCTTCCGCCCCGACCGCCGCCGCTACCGCGACATTCCCGCCGCCTACGTGACCCGCCTGATCGACTCGACGGCGGACGAACGCGACCGCGTTCTGGCTGCATCGATCGCCAATGCCACGTTCCGGCCGCTGCCCGCGCGGCGCGGCGCCTGGTCCAACACCCGCAGCCGACCCTAGTTTGGCGATGGCGGGCGTGCGGTACGTCCCCGATCGTCGGCCGCCGCTTTTCCGAGTTCCGTGTCGGAGACACGTTTGGTTCGACGGTCGACATTACCGTTGCCCACCTCGACCGCGGCGCGGAACTCATCGGTGACTTCAACCCGCTGCACGTCGACGACGAGTTCGCGCAGTCGTCGCGCTTTGGCAGCCGCATCCTGCACGGCGTACTGACCTCAGCGCTGATGAGCGCGCCGTTCGGGAATCTGGTCGCAGGAACAGCGCTCGGTTACCTCGAACACAACGCGCGCTTCCTCGCACCGGTACGCCCCGGCGACACGCTGACCATCGAATGGAGTGTCGTCGAACTCGTGCCGAAGCCGCATCGCGACGGCGGCATCGTCGTGGCCGAGTGTGAGGCGCGCAACCAGAAGGGTGAAGTGGTCGCCACCGCCCGCGGCAAGATGCTCGTCGCCGACGGCTAGGTTCTCAACGTCGCCGTCGCAGCGCGCCGATCAGGCCGATTCGTTCCTGGCCGACTCCGCAGCCCGCGTTGCCTCCAGATCGCGCAGCACTCGGCGCTGGACCTTCCCGGTAGTCGTCATCGGCAATGCGTCGATGAACTCGATGTCCTTCGGGTACTCGTAAGGCGCGAGTTTGCCGCGCACGTGCTGCTGCAACTCGGCCACCAGCGCGGCCGAACCCCGGTGGCCGGCCGCCAGCACCACGAACGCCTTGACCACAGCCCCGCGCTCGGCATCCGGCCGGGGCACCACGGCCACGTTGGCGACCGCCGGATGCTTGATCAGGCAGTTCTCGATTTCGCTGGGACCGATGCGATAGCCGGCGGCCTTGAAGACGTCATCGGCGCGTCCCTGATACCAGAGGTAGCCCTGCTCATCGCAGCTCGCCAGGTCACCGGTGCGGCACCAGTCGCCGCTGAACTTGCGCTGGGTTGCGCCCGGATTGCGCCAGTACTCGAGGAAGAACACGGGATCGGCGATGGCCGTGGATATCGCGGCGATTCAGCGCGACTTCTCCGGTGGTTCCGGCGGGCACCGGCTGGCCGTCGTCGTCGACCACCGCCACCCGATGTCCCGGATACGGGCGACCCATGCTGCCGGGCCGCGCCGGCCATTTCTCGTGCGAGTTGCCGACGATGTAGTTCATCTCGGTCTGGCCGAACATCTCGTTGACCGTCACGCCGAGCGACTTGCGGCACCAGTCGAACACCGTCTCGCCGACCGCCTCGCCCGCACTCATGATGGACCGCAGCCGCAGCGCGTACTGCCGACGCGGGTCGTCGACCGACTTCATCATCATTTTCAGCGCGGTCGGGAACAGGAACGAATTGGTCACGCCATAGCGCTGCATCAGTTCGAAGGCGCGGTCGGGCGCGAATCGCCCGCGCGTACCGACGATCGGGAACCCGAAGTACAAGGTCGGCAACAGCGCATCCATCAGGCCGCCGGTCCAGGCCCAGTCTGCCGGCGACCAGAACACGTCGCCGGCGCGCGGAAACCAGTCCTGCGACGCCACGAATCCCGGCAGATTGCCGATCAGCGCCGAGTGCGGCATCAATGCACCCTTGGGCGGTCCCGTGGTCCCGCTCGTGTAGATCAGCACCGCGGGATCGCTGGCCTGTGTCGGTACGCAGTCGACGCGGTCCGAAGCCGCGGACAACAGTTCGCTCCACTCATGGGCACCCGATGCGTGCCCACCAACGACGATCAGGCTGGCCAGTGCGGGACAACTCGCGCGCACCGATTCGATGGCGGGAACTGCAATCGGATCGATGATCGCGGCGACGGCACCGCTGTCCTGCAGGCGGTACTCCAGCGCGTCGGGGCCGAACAGCAGCGACAGTGGCATCGCGACGGCGCCCAGCTGGTAGATCGCGATGTGCGCGATCGCCGTTTCGGGTCGCTGCGGCAGCACGATGGCCACCCGGTCGCCCCGCGTCACGCCGAGCGCCCGCAAGACATTCGACAGTCGGTTGGCGTCGGCCTGCAGGGCGGCGTAGGTGTAAGAGAACGACCGCCCCTGATCGTCCTCGCAGTGCAGGGCGATGCGTGACGATTCGTTGGCCCAGCGACGGCAGCAGACTTCGGCGATGTTGAATTCGGCCGGCACGTTCCAGCGGAACGACTCGTACAGCGCGCGATAGTGGTCGCGCATAGTGATCCTCTCTGTCTCGGACGGGCCGGTTCCTATAATCGCCGAACCGGTTCACCCCTGCAAATGCTCGAGGGCCGAGAGGCCAACTGATCGCCATGCCGCGCCCATCGCACTCCCGCTTCGTCGACGTCCGCGGCCTGCGCTATCACCTGCGTTGCTGGGGCGAGCCTCGGCACGGCAGCCGCACGCTGGTCATGCTGCACGGCTGGATGGACGTGTCGGCCTCGTTTCAGTTCGTCGTGGACGCGCTCGGCCCGGACTGGCAGGTGATCGCGCCCGACTGGCGCGGCTATGGCCTGACCGAGCGCGCCCTTGCCGACTGCTACTGGTTTCCCGATTACCTCGCAGACCTCGAGCGGGTGCTCGACAGCCTCACGCCGGATCCCGTGGTGCTGGTCGGGCACAGCATGGGGGGCAACGTGGCCCTGCTCTATGCGGGCATCCGGCCCGGGCGGGTGCGCGCGGTCGTTAACCTCGAGGGATTCGGACTGCGTGAAACTCATGCCTCGCAGGCACCGGGCCGCTATGCGCAATGGCTCGACGAACTGCTGACCGGCCCTTCGCTGCGCGACTACGCGAGCCCGGAAGATGTCGCAGCGCGCCTGCGACGGAACAATCCGCGACTCACCGCCGAACGCGCTGCCTTTCTCGCGAGGCACTGGGCACTGGAGCAGGCCGACGGCCGCTGGGCCGTCGCTGGCGACCCGGCCCACCGGATCGTCAATCCGACGCTGTATCGCCTGGATGAAGTTCTGGCCTGCTGGGAGCGCATCGCCTGTCCGGTGCTCTGGGTGCGCGCCGAGGCCACCGATGTGCTGCGCTTCGTCGCGGACAATCCGGCGGCGGCAGTCGACGAGGTGGAACGGCGACGCGCCGTGATCCCGGACGTCGAAAGCCTCGTCATCGCGGATGCCGGCCACATGGTCCATCACGACCAGCCGGAACGCGTGGCACGGGCGATCGTCGACTTTATTGAACGAAGGGTCGATGCAGCCGGCCGGTAGAATGCTGCGATGTCGATGCATGATCATCCGGCGAGCCTGGTTGACGCAGACCTGCACTCCCACTCCACCGTATCCGACGGCCTGTTGACGCCGCGCGAAGTGGTCGAGCGTGCTGCCGCGCACGGAGTTGAGCTGTACTCGCTGACCGACCATGACGAGGTCTCCGGGCTGGCCGAAGCCGACACAACCGCTCGCGCCGTCGGCATTCCGTTCGTCCATGGGGTCGAGGTTTCCGTCACCTGGGCGTCGACCACCATCCATGTTGTCGGTCTCGGCATCGATCCCGACCATCGGCCGCTGCAACAGTCGCTGGCGCGCGTACGCAGCGGGCGCACGGCGCGCGCACGGCAGATGGCAGAGGGCCTCGCTGCCGCCGGTATCGATGACGCGTATGAAGGTGCGCTGCGATTCGTCCGCAATCCCGAGCTGATCTCGCGTACGCACTTCGCGCGGCACCTGGTCGAATCCGGATACTGCCGCGACGTGCGCGAAGTGTTCAGGCGTTACCTCGTGGACGGCAAACCCGGCTACGTTCCGCACGAGTGGGCGCATCTTGACGAGGCGGTGGCGTGGATTGCCTCCGCCGGCGGTGTGGCCGTGCTGGCCCATCCCGGGCGCTACCGCATCGGGGAACTGAAGCTGCACGAGCTGGTGAAGGAGTTCAAGGAGGCGGGCGGGACAGCGCTCGAAGTCGTCACCAGCAATCACACCCCGGACCAGATGCGCAAGTTCGCACGCATGACCGAGGAGATGGAACTCGAGGCGTCGCGCGGCAGTGACTTTCATGGGCCCGGGGAGGCGGAGAACGTCGAACTCGGACACGTTCCGCCGTTGCCTCCGGGACTGACGCCGGTCTGGCATCGCTTCACGTGAGGCCGGACGTCCTACGCGCCGCGGGCGCAGCAACCGTCGCTGCGCGCAACTGACCCATGGCGCAGCTGTTCGTTGTCCATCCGGTCGATCCACAGGTACGTCTGTTGCGACAGGCCGCGCAGATCCTCGACCACGGCGGCGTCGGCGCGATTCCTACCGACTCGTGCTACGCGCTGGTCTGTCATCTGGACGACAAGGCGGCGGTCGACCGCATCCGTGCGATCCGCCGCATCGATGAACGGCACCTGCTGACGATGATGTGCCGCGACCTGTCCGACCTTGCGTCCTATGCCAAGGTCGACAACGCCACCTACCGACTGCTGCGGGACGTCACGCCGGGACCCTACACGCTGATCCTCGAAGCGACGCGCGAAGTGCCGCGGCGGCTGTCGCATCCGTCGCGCCGCACGATCGGCCTGCGCATTCCCGACAACACCGTGGCACTCGGGCTGCTCGACGTCCTCGGCCAGCCGCTGATCAGCACGACCCTGCAGTTGCCCGGCGATGAACTGCCGCTGAACGACGTCGACGACATCCGCGCGCGGCTCGACTATTCGATCGACTTCGTGCTCGACGCGGGACCCGTGCGGGGTGGAGCCGACGACGGTGGTCGACCTCACCGGTGCGCAGGCGGTGGTCGTGCGGGCCGGCAAGGGTGATCTGGCGGCACTCGGTCTCTGATTAGGCCCCGTGGGGCGACTGCTAGACTGATCGCAATGGACGGCATCATTCAGGCGATCACCGTCTACGCGATCCCGGTGCTGCTGGCCATCACCCTGCATGAAGCGGCCCATGGCTATGTCGCCCGCATGTTCGGCGACTCGACGGCCTACATGCTCGGTCGCGTGACGCTGAATCCTCTCAAGCATATCGACCCGGTCGGCACCATCCTCGTGCCGCTGGCGATCGTATTGGTCACCAAGCTGTCGGGCGGGGCGGGCTTCCTGTTCGGCTGGGCCAAACCCGTGCCGGTCAACTTCGGCAACCTGCGGCATCCCAAGCGCGACATGATCTGGGTCGCCGCGGCCGGTCCCGGCATCAACCTGCTGATGGCAATTGCATGGGCCGTGCTGCTCAGGGTCCTGCTGTCGTCGGGCGTCGAGGAGACATTCTTCATCGAGATGGCCAAGGCGGGCGTGTTCGTCAACATCGGACTGATGGCACTTAACCTGCTGCCGTTGCCGCCGCTGGACGGCGGCCGTATTCTCGTCGGCCTGCTGCCGCACAAGCTGGCGTACGCGCTGTCGCGTGTCGAGCCGTACGGGTTCTTCATTCTGATTTTCCTGCTGGCGACCAACACGATCGGCTTCTTCCTGCAGCCGTTCTACGAGTTCGGCGTCGGCATCGTCCGACTGTTTATCTGAGTGTTCGTTTGAACCATGTTTCCTGATCGCGTGCTTTCCGGCATGCGCCCGACCGGCGCGCTGCATATCGGCCACTACCACGGTGCGCTGAAGAACTGGGTCAAGCTGCAGGACGAGTACCCGTGCTTCTTCTTCGTCGCCGACTGGCATGCGCTGACGACGCACTACGAAACGCCCGAAGTGCTCGAAGCCAGCGTCTGGGACATGGTGATCGACTGGTTTGCCGCCGGCCTCGATCCCGAGAAAGCCACCGTCTTCATCCAGTCGCGTGTGCCCGAGCATGCGGAACTGTTCCTGCTGCTGTCGATGTCAACACCGTTGGGCTGGCTCGAGCGCGTGCCGACGTACAAGGACCAGATCGACAAGATCAAGGACCGTGACCTCGCGACCTACGGCTTCCTCGGCTATCCGCTGATGCAGGCGGCCGATATCCTGATCTACCGCGCGACCATGGTGCCGGTCGGCGAAGACCAGGTGCCGCACATCGAGATGACGCGCGAGATTGCGCGCCGCTTCAACAACCTCTTCGGCCGCGAGCCGGGATTCGAGGAAAAGGCCAGGGCGGCGGTGAAGAAGCTCGGCGCCAAGCGCGCGAAGCTTTATCACGACCTGCGCACGCGGTACCAGGAGCAGGGCGACGACGATGCGCTCGAGCAGGCGCGCGCGCTGCTGTCGCAGGCGCAGAGCATGTCGATGGGCGATCGCGAGCGTGCCTTCGGTTATCTCGAGGGTTCGCGGCGCGTCATCCTGGTCGAGCCGGACGTGAAGCTCACCGAGACTCCCAAGCTGCCCGGTCTCGATGGTCAGAAGATGTCCAAGAGCTACGGCAACATGATCCTGATGCGCGAGGAGCCCAAAGCGCTGACGGACAAAGTACGCCGCATGACGACCGATCCGGCGCGCGTACGACGAACCGATCCGGGCGAACCCGAGCGCTGTCCGGTGTGGCAGCTGCACAAGGTCTACTCGACCGATGAGACACAGGCCTGGGCGGCGCAGGGCTGCCGCACGGCGGGCATCGGCTGCCTCGACTGCAAGCAGCCGGTCATCGACGCGATGCTCAGGGAGCAGCAGCCCTGGCGCGAACGGGCGCAGCGCTACCTGGATGATCCGTCGCTGCTGCGATCCATCGTCGCGGATGGCTGTGACCGCGCGCGCGCTACGGCGCAGGACACCATGCGCGAAGTCCGCGGCGCCATGGGACTCACCTACGACTAGGCGTGAGGCACGCGCGGTCGATGCCGGACGAAGCTCGGCCGACCTCCAACCCGCTTGCGCGTGCGCCGTCGCCCTGGGTCGTGCGCTTCGCGGCGCGTCTGGCGCCGGGCGCCCGCGTCCTCGACGTTGCTAGCGGCCATGGACGCCAGGCGCGCCATCTGGCCGAGCGCGGCTGCCTCGTCACCGCGGTGGATGTCGACGCGACGTGCGCAACATCGCTTTCCGGCACTCCGGGAGTCGAGTTCCTGCGGGCCGATCTCGAGAGCGGACCCTGGCCCTTCGCCGACCAGAGCTACGACGCGGTCGTCGTCGTTCATTACCTTCACCGGCCCCTGATGCCGCGACTGTCGGCGGCGCTGGCCCCGGGTGGCCTGCTGATCTACGAGACCTTCGCAAGCGGCAACGAGCAGTTCGGCCGGCCGCGCAACCCCGACTTCCTGCTGCGTCCACGCGAGCTGATCGACGTGTTCAGCGATTTGCGCATCCTCGCCTTTGAGGATGGCTACGTTGCCGAGCCACAACCCGCCATGATCCAGCGACTGGCCGCCGTGCGAGTTGAACCGCAGGCCAGCGGCCCGGTCGAATCCCTGGCGCTGTAGTGCACGGAGCGGAGCGCCGCGCGGACCGGCGGCCGAGCGCTGCACGGTAGAATTCCGCGCTTCGGCCAGGGAGACCGCAGACACCATGATCAAGGGCAGCATCGTCGCCATCGTTTCGCCCATGCGGGAGGACGGCGCGCTCGACTTCGAGGCCTATCGGCGGCTGATCGAGTGGCACGTGGCCGAGGGCACGAATGCGATCGTGGCCGTTGGTACCACGGGCGAATCGCCGACCGTGGATCCGGACGAGCACGGCGAACTGATCCGCGTCGCCGTCGAAGCGGTGAAGGGCCATATTCCGGTGATCGCCGGCACGGGCGGCAATTCGACGCGCGAGGCGATCGAGCTGACGCGCCATGCGAAGTCGGTCGGAGCGGCGGCAACGCTGCAGGTGGTCCCGTACTACAACAAGCCGACTCAGGAAGGCCTGTACCGGCATTTCCGCCAGATCGCGGAGACGGTCGACCTGCCGGTGATCCTCTACAACGTGCCGGGACGCACCGTCGCCGATCTCGCCAACGACACGACCGTGCGTCTGTCCGACGTGCCGGGCATCGTCGGCATCAAGGACGCCACCGGCGATCTCGCCCGCGCCAGCGACCTGCTGAAGCGGCTGCCTTCGCACTTTGCCGTCTACAGCGGCAATGACGACACGGCGCTCGCGCTGATGCTGCTCGGCGGGCATGGCGTCATTTCCGTTACTGCCAACGTCGCGCCGAAGCTGATGAGCGAACTCGCAAAGTCGGCGCTGGCGGGCGACCTCGCACGGGCGCGGCAGATCAACAACCAGTTGCTGCCGTTGCACCTGAAACTTTTCGTCGAACCCAATCCGATACCGGTCAAGTGGGCACTGGCGAAAATGGGTCGCATTCCCGGTGGCATCCGCCTGCCCATGACGCCCCTGTCGATGCCGGCAGAGCCGGTCGTGCTGGCCGCAATGAAAGACGCGGGCCTGCTGTAGGCGCCTGCAGGAGTCTTGATGATGTTTCGCAAGTCGTTGTCGGGTCTGTTGCTGATTGCTCTCGTGGCGTTGTCGGCCGGTTGCACCTGGAGCGGTAGTCTCTTCTCGGACAAGATCGACTACCAGAACGCGAAGACGCGCTCGACGCCGCTGGAGGTGCCGCCGGACCTTTCCCAGTTGCCGCGTGAAGAGCGATTCACGGTCCCTGAGCGGCCGCAGTCATTCACTGCGTCGGGGACGGCGGCGGCCGGGCGCCCTGGCACGCCCGCCGGGAGTGCGGCTACGGCCACTGGCGGGACGGTCGCTCCGACGGGGGCGTTGGCGCGACTCGAGCGGCAGGGAGACCATCGCTGGCTCGTCGTCAACATGCCGCCGGAAAAGGCCTGGCCCATTCTTCTCGACTTCTGGCCGAGTGTCGGACTGGCTGTCGAGAAATCCGACCCGGCGGCCGGCGTGATGGAAACCGTCTGGGCCGAGAACAAGGCCAAGCTCGACCAGGGAATCATCCGGCAGACGCTCGGCCGGCTTCTCGGCTCCGTTTACTCGACCGGCGAACAGGACCGGTACCGCGCGCGCCTCGAGCGCACGGAAAAGGGCATGTCCGAAATTTTCATCAGCCATCGCGGCATGGTCGAAGTGTTCACGTCGACGGCGCACGACCGTACAGCGTGGCAACCGCGGCCACCGGACCCCGAGCTCGAGGCCGAGATGCTGCAGCGACTGCTGGTGCGTTTCGACAGCTCCGCAGCGAAAGCAGGTCCGGCCGTCACCGCGGCCGCGGGGCCGGCCGCCGGTGCGGCAACGGCCGCAGGCGCCGCAGCTGCGACACCCGAGCGAGCCTACGTCGTCAAGGGTGCCGATGGCCGCAGCGAACGCCTCGACATCGACGATCCGTTCGATCGTGCATGGCGTCGCATCGGACTGGCGCTTGATCGCGGCGGATTCACCGTCGAGGACCGCGATCGTGCCAAGGGCATCTACTTCGTGCGCTATCTCGACCCGGACTTCGAGGCCAAGGCAAAGGATGATCAGGGCTTCTTCACCAAGCTGCTTGGCAGGGAAAAGCCGGTGCAGGCGCCGCAGTACCGCGTCCAGCTTTCGTCGGCCGGTGATGCGGGCACGCAGGTGCGGGTGTTCAACAGCGACGGCAAGCCCGAGCTTTCTCCCGCGGGCGACCGCATCCTGACGCTGCTCAAAGACCAGCTTCGCTGAACGGCGGCCCGTGCTGCGCGTCTGCAGTCTCGGCTCTGGCAGCAGCGGCAACGGCCTGCTGGTCGAGGTGCGGGACGGACCGCACACGAGCCGTATCCTGGTCGACAACGGTTTCAATCTGCGCCAGCTCGGCCAGCGGCTGCAACGGGCCGGCCTCGAGGTGGGGTCGCTCGATGCGGTATTCGTAACCCACGAGCACTCGGATCATGTCGGCGGCGTCGCCGCCCTCGCGCGCCGTCATGGTGTTCCGGTCTATTGCACCGCCGGCACCGCAGCCGCATCGTCGTTCGACGACGAGCGCATCGAATGGCGGCGTGTCGAAGCAGGGCAGGCCGTCGAGATCGGGGCGCTGAGGGTGGAGCCCTACGCGGTACCGCACGATGCGGCCGAGCCGGTGCAATACACCTTCACCGACGGATTGCGCCGGGCAGGGCTGCTGACGGACGCGGGCGAATGCTCCGACACGATTGTTGCCGCGCTCTCTGGCGTGCATGCGCTGGTGCTCGAATGCAATCACGATGTCGAGATGTTGCAGCGGGGTGCGTATCCGCCCTTCCTGAAGGCACGCATCGCCGGCGCCCGCGGACACCTGTCGAATGCGCAGGCTGCAGACATCCTGGATCGCATCGACCGCGCACAGCTGGGCTGGATCGCCGCTGCACATCTGTCACGCAGCAACAACCGACCGGACCTCGCGCGGCAGGCGCTTGCCGGCGTGCTGGACTGCGCGGAGGACGAGATCGGCGTCGCCTACCAGGATGTCGGACTCGACTGGCGCGCGGTCTGAGTTGCCGCACAGATAGCAGAAACAACAAGGGCCGGCTGAGCCGGCCCTTGCGCTCGCGCTGACGCGAGGACTACTTCTGCGGCGTGGCCGCTTTGTTGGCCTTCTCGACCGCTGCGGCGGCTTCTGCCTTGGCGGCGTCCTGGGCCGGCATCGGCGACGTGCCCGCTCCACCTGCCGGAGCTGCCGTCGTCATCGGAGCGCCTGCGGGCGCGGCGTCGGCCGGCTTGGCAGCGTCGGCAGCAGGAGCGGGAGCCGGGGCGGGCGCAGGTGCCGGAGCGGCGGCCGGTGCAGGCGTCGGGGCGGGGGCGGGCGCTTCCTTCTTGCCGCAGGCCGCCAGCGCGACAACCATCATCGAAGCGATCAGTAACGACTTGTTCATGTGCAACCTTCCTGAGTGGTGAATGAATTCTGGTAAATGAATTCTTTGTGAGCGGTGCGACGCCATGGCCGCAGGCACCGAGTGGAATCGATCGGTTTCGACCGTCGTGCCATCGACTGACGTGCTATCGATCGTGCCGGGCCGGCATTATAGGCGTTCGCGCATGGTCAGGCGACCAGCAGCGCCGAGAGTCACTCAGCCGAGGCCCAGCGGAACGACGGCCAGGTTGTGTCCGCCGGCATTCCAGCGACGTTCGAACGCGGCCGCCAGGGGCTGGACATGCGGCTTGTTGTGCACCCACAGGTCACCGCGCGCGACGCTGGTCGGCTTGAGTTCGAGCGCCGCGTGATCGTCGGCCAGCAGAAAGGCATCGTCGCCGACCGGATCGTCCGAGGCGGCGACGCGCATTTCCAGCGCATGTGGAAACTGGCGTTGCAGCGCGCGCAAGCGCGGTGCGCGCGATTCGAGCCAGGCGGCGTCGTCGACTAGGAGTCGCACGCGCACCGAGCGATGCGAGAGCAGCAGCCGGTGCAGCCGCTCTTCCACCGCGACGCTGCCCAGGTCGAACACGGCCAGGTCGCGGTGCAGGCATCGGATCGTGCGTTCGGCAACACCCAGCGCAATCAGCACGGCCTCGTGCGTTTCCGCACGGGATGTGATCAGCGCGCGTTCCGGCGCGCCGTGGGTCAGAGTCATCTCCGAGGGTTTCATCGTTGCTCCTCGACTCCAGCAAGATGCAGCCAGCCAGCGAGGTACCACGGGTGCAGGTGCTCCAGGACGGCATCGGACAACTCGTCCGGCGTCAGCGCGCGCCGATCGGACAATCGCTGCAATGGTCCGCGGAGGGTCCGCTCCAGCGTTGAGAACTCGCCGTTGATGCCGACTGACCCGCCGGAGTAGAGGAACCGTGTACGACGATCGAGCGCGACGCCGTGCTTGCGCGCCCGCTCGGCAAACCGCTGCGATCGCAGCGGACGACGGGGTCGATCGAACACGACCTGCGCCTTGGGCTCCGACAGGTGGGCGAGCAGAAAGCGCGCGCAGTCCGAACGCCCCGGCCGCTGTGCGCCGAGCGCAGCGTGCAGTCGTGTCACCATCGCGGCGGGCAGCGCTCCGGGACGCCGCGTCGCGTGCAGTCCGCGATCCTCGAAGCGGCCGGAGACGTTCGCATGTGCGGCAAAGTCCGTCAGGAAGGGTTCGAGCAACTCCTGGTGGGTCGGGGCGCGAAAGCCGATCGAATACGTGACGCACTCGCCGAGCGCCGTGCCTTCGTGCGCGACGCCGGGCGGCAGGTAGAGCATGTCGCCAGGCTCCAGCACGAATTCCGTGGTGGGCTGAAAGTTCGCGAGGATCTGCAACGGCAGGCCGTCGACCCGCCGCAGGTCGCGTTGCCGGCTGATGCGCCAGCGGCGGCGACCGACCGCCTGCAACAGGAATACATCGTAGGAATCGGTGTGCGGACCCACGCCTCCGCCGTCGGTCGCGTAGCTCATCATCAGATCGTCGAGTCGGGCATCGGGAACGAAGCGGAAGCGCTGCAGCAGCCGGTGCGCGCTTTCGTCCAGCAGGTCGACGCCCTGCACCAGCAGCGTCCAGCCCGGGCGCCGTGGAGAAGGCAGCCGCGTAAACGGTCCGTAGCGCAGCTTCCAGGCGCCATTGACCTGCTCGATCAGACGCGCTTCCCCCTCCGGATGAGCAGCGAGGGCAAGCAGGCGGTCGCGATCGACTGGCGGTTCAAATCCTGCCAGTGCACCCCGCAGCAGCAGCGGCTTGCGCTGCCAGGCCTCACGCATGAAACGCGTGACCGTCATTGGGCCTAGACGATGCAGCACCTGGTGGGTCATCGAGCCGATTATAGGAACGCGCGGCAGCGCATAATCGGCGCATCGTGGAGACGACGATGAAGATCGCCGACGGCGCACTGGTCAGCCTCGATGTGACGATGTACGACGCGCAGGGCGACATGCTCGAGAAGTCGGACGCACCGCTCGTCTACCTGCATGGCCACGACGACATCTTTCCGCGCATCGAGGAAGCGCTGGCCGGCAAGGAGGTCGGTGCGGCGGTCCAGTTGCAGCTCGAGCCGGAAGACGCATTTGGAGAGTACGACCCCGAACTGGTCGTGCTGACCCGCGTCGAGGAACTCGGTGAAGACCTGTCGGTCGGCCTGCGTGTCGAAGCGGCGGGTCCCAACGGTGAAGATCGCTGCATATTCACGATCACCGACATTGCCGAGGGCATGGCCGTGCTCGATGCCAACCATCCGTTGGCAGGAATCGCGTTGCGCTTCGACATCCGCGTGGTCGACGTTCGTACGGCCACCGAAGAGGAACTGACGGATGCCGATTCGCCGCGCGTCCCGGAATTCCTGCGCGCCCCCGAGCCGCCGCGGACATTGCACTGAATCAGTCGGCCAAGCGCGCCTGGCGCTGCAACTCGTCCAGCAGCGTGTGCGCCTCGCGCGGCGAAAGCGCGTCGAGATCGAGTCCGAGCAGGCGCGCGCGCAGCGGGCTGTCGAGATCGGGCAGCGGGGCGGACGATTCCGGCGCCGCCGCGAACATGTCGAGCTGGGGACGGCTGCCGAGGGCGCGTTCCTCGAGCTGCGTCAGCAAGCCGCGGGCGCGTCGCACGACCGCTCCCGGCACGCCCGCGAGCTGGGCCACTGCCAGTCCGTAGCTCTGGCTCGCGGGACCGGCCCGTACCTCATGCAGGAACACCACGCGTCCGTTGGACTCGGCGGCAGCGACGTGCACGTTGGCGACCTCCGCATGCTGCTCGGCGAGCTGCGTCAGCTCGAAGTAGTGCGTCGCGAACAAGGTCAGGCAACGGTTCCGCTCGACCAGTTCGCGCGCGATCGCGGCGGCGAGCGCCATGCCATCGAACGTCGACGTCCCGCGGCCGATCTCGTCCATCAGCACCAGGCTCGTTTCGGTTGCGCTGTTGAGGATGGCGGCCGCTTCCGTCATCTCCACCATGAAGGTCGAGCGGCCGCGTGCCAGGTCGTCGGCGGCCCCGATCCGGGTCAGGATCCGGTCGACCGGACCGAGCCGCGCGCTCGCGGCGGGCACGAAACTTCCCGCATAGGCGAGCAATGCGATCAGCGCAATCGAGCGCATGTAGGTCGACTTGCCGCCCATGTTGGGGCCGGTGATGACCAGCAGCCGCCGGCCCGGGTGCAGCACGCAGTCGTTCGGAACATACGCATCGATCTCGCGCTCGACGACCGCATGGCGCGCCCCGCGTATCTCGATGCCGGCGCGCTCGACGAGTTCGGGTTCGACCCAGCGCGCCAACCGGGCATGGTGCGCCAGCGCGGCCAGGGCATCCAGCGAGGCAAGGGCATCGGCGGCCGCCTGCAGTGCGGGTACATGGCTCGCGAGGCCCTCGACCAGTTCGTCGAATAGCGTCTTCTCGCGCGCCAGTGCCCGCTCGCGCGCCGATAGCGCGCGGTCCTCGAACGACTTGAGTTCGGGTGTGATGTAGCGCTCGGCGTTCTTCAGCGTCTGGCGCCGCCGGTAGTCGTCGGGCACCTTCGCGGCCTGGCCGTGCGACACCTCGATGTAGAAGCCGTGCACGCGGTTGTACTCGACGCGCAGGTTTGAAATGCCGGTTCGCGTGCGCTCGCGCTGTTCGAGATCGACGAGGAACTGCCCGGTGTTGTCGCGCAGGGCGCGCAGCTCATCGAGCTCGGCGTCGTACCCGGACCCGATCACGTCGCCGTCACGCACGGCATGGGCGGGCTCCGGATGCAGCGCTCTTGCCAGCTGTTCAGAGATGTCGGCGGGAACCCGGCACTGTGTCCGCAGTGTCGCCAGCAGGGGTGCGTCGCCGGCTGCAAGCAGCTCGACCACCCGGTCGACCGCCGGCAACGCGTCGCGCAGCGCCGCGAGTTCACGCGGCCGCACCGATCGCAGCGTGATGCGCGTGCTGATGCGTTCGAGGTCGGGCAGTCCGCGCAGCCCGTTGCGCAGGCTGTCGTGCAGCGCCGTTCCGTCGAGCAGGGCCGAGATCGAACGGTGTCGTGCCCGCGGCACCTCGTCACCGTGCAACGGATGGTGCAGCCAGTGGCGCAGGCGCCGGCTGCCCATGCCGGTCTCGCAGTGATCCAGCAGGCGAAACAGGGTCGGTCCGTCCTCGCCGCGCAGCGTTTCGGTGATTTCCAGGTTGCGGCGGGTCACGGCATCGAGCAGCAGGAAGTCCGACGGCGCTTCGCGATGGAGCGTGGCCACGTGCGGTAGTCGTCCCCCCTGCGTGGACCGCGCATAGTCGAGCAGTGCAGACGCCGCCGCGAGGATTTCGGGGGCGTCCGTCACTGCGAACGCATCGAGCGTGGCGACCTGAAGCAATTGCTGCAGGGACTCCGCGCCCCGGACGGCGTCGAAGTGCCAGTCCGGCCGAGCCTGGGCGACTGCACCGGCGCTGCGCACGGCCGCGCCGAGAGTGTCGGACCAGGCGTCGGCGACCAGCACTTCGGACGGAGCAATGCGCGCGAGTTCAGACGACAGGTGCGCCGGGGCGATCGACGCGGCGCGCAGTTCGCCCGATGACAGCACGAGCCAGGCGAGTCCGAACGGACCGCCGCGCTGCAGCGGCGGCGCCACCGCCAGCAGCGGGGCGTCGGCCTTGTCCTGCAGCAGCCCGGTGTCGGTCAGTGTGCCCGGCGTGACGACGCGCACGACCTTGCGCTCGACCGGCCCCTTGCTGGTGGCGGGATCGCCGATCTGTTCGCAGATCGCCACGCTTTCGCCCAGCCTGACCAGGCGCGCCAGGTACTGCTCGACCGACACCACCGGCACGCCGGCCATTTTCACCGGCGTACCGGCTGAAGCGCCGCGCGCGGTCAGCGTGATGTTGAGCAGGCGCGCAGCGCGTTCGGCGTCGTCGTAGAACAACTCGTAGAAGTCGCCCATCCGGTAGAACAGCAGCACGTCCGGATGGTCCGCCTTGATGCGCAGGTACTGCGCCATCATGGGCGTGTGCTGCTTGACGTCTGCGCGCGCCGTCATGCTCGTTGGGTCTGTGGCGTGCGGACGCGCGGGGCGCGAAACAGGTGGCGCCGGCGCGCTTCAGGCAGCGCGGCCGCTGTGGACCTGACGCACCAGGTGCAGGAGAGGCGGGAAGACCTTGGGGGCGCCGCAGACGATGTGGCCATCCTCGAGGTAGCCGGGATCGCCGTTGAAATTCGACACCAGTCCACCGGCTTCGAGGATCAGCAGGCTGCCGGCGGCCATGTCCCAGGGCGACAGGCCGATTTCCCAGAACCCGTCGAGCCGTCCGGCGGCGACGTAGGCGAGGTCGAGCGCGGCGGCCCCGGGACGACGGATGCCGGCGGTGTGTTCGGTGATGCTCTTGAACATCCGCACATATTCGTCGAGATGATCGAAGCTGCGGAACGGAAAGCCGGTGCCGATCAGGCTTTCGGCGAGGCGGTCGCGCCGCGAGACGCGGATGCGCCGTTCGTTGAGAAAGGCCCCGCGACCGCGGGTGGCCGTGAACAGTTCATTGCGTGTCGGGTCATAGACCACCGCCTGCGTGATCAGGTCGCGATGCCGCAGGGCGATCGATACGGCGTACTGCGGAAAGCCGTGGATGAAATTGGTCGTGCCATCGAGCGGATCGATGATCCAGGTGTATTCGGACTGCCCGCTGGCACCGGACTCTTCCGCCAGGATGGCATGGTCCGGATAAGCCTTCAGCAGAATGTCGACGATCGCGCGTTCGGCCGCGTGGTCGACTTCGGTGACGAAGTCGCTGCGGCCTTTGGTGCCGACACGGACACCTTCGAGATCGAGGCTGGCGCGGTTGATCACCGAACCGGCCTTGCGCGCGGCCTTCACGGCCGTGTTGAGCATCGGATGCATGGTGGGGCGCGTGCGGCAGGACCGCCGTCGCGTTTAGACTGAACCATGCAGTTTAGTCGATCACCGCAGTTCGCCGACCGTGCCCGATTCCCCGACGTTGCCGTTTGACCGAGTCCGCTTCGTGCTGGTCGAGCCGACGCTCGCGGCCAACGTCGGTGCGGCCGCACGGGCGATCAAGACGATGGGCTTCGCGCGCCTGGTCGTCGTCAACCCGCGCGACG
Source organism: uncultured beta proteobacterium (assembly GCA_963769745.1). Classification (GTDB taxonomy): domain Bacteria; phylum Pseudomonadota; class Gammaproteobacteria; order Burkholderiales; family Burkholderiaceae_F; genus JALORV01. Next base: position 56,675 of record CAVYNB010000016.1, on the reverse strand, counting down.
TGAACTTCCGCACGGATGCCGACGCCGTTGCCCGATCGACCGGGGCCGCCGACGTGCTGGCAGCGAGTACGCATGCCGCCTCGCTCACCGAGGCCTTGCAGGGCGTCGGCTACGCCGTCGCGATGACCGGCTATGACCGCGAATACGGTCCTCCGCTGCGGGACCTGCGCAGTGTCGCAGCGCTGGCTGCCGAGGAGTTGGCAGTTCAACCGAGTGGCGATGTCGCGTTTGTTTTCGGCACCGAGCGCAGTGGTATGGAGAACGCCGATGTCCTGCGCTGCCAGGTGTGTTGCGCCATTCCCGCCAACCCGGAGTTCGCCTCGCTGAATCTGGCGCAGTCGGTGCAGGTGGCGGCCTACGAATGTCAGTTGGCCCTGCGTGCCAGTGCCGCGATCCAGCAGGGTCAACGACGCTTCAATGACGACGATCCGCCGGCCAGCGTGGAGGCGCTGGAAAAGCTCTACGAGCACTTCGAGCAGGCGGCGACGGTGGTGGGATTCCATGACCCGGCCGAGCCCAAGACCCTGATGCCGCGCTTTCGACGCATGCTCAATCGTGCCCGGCCGACACAGACCGAGGTCGATCTGCTGCGCGGTGTGCTGGCCGCAGTGATCGAGGCCCGCGCGGATCGGGCGGGGCGCAAGCGCCGCACGTGACCGGCTGCAGTTCACAACGCTGCGCATGAGTTGCGCTGCCAGGCTTCCCGCGGCGCAACCGTACAATCGCCGCACAGTAACTCGACACCCAAGCTCGACACCCTGAACATGTTCACGCGTCTGCGCGAAGACATCGATTGCATACTGGAACGCGACCCTGCCGCGCGCTCGCGCTGGGAGGTGCTGACGTGCTATCCGGGCCTGCACGCGCTGGCACTGCATCGGCTGGCGCATGCCTGCTGGAAGGGCGGGATGCGCTGGCTCGCGCGCTTCGTGTCGCATATGTCGCGCTGGCTGACCGGAATCGAGATCCACCCCGGCGCGACCATCGGGCGCTACGTCTTCATCGATCACGGCATGGGCATCGTCATCGGCGAGACCGCCGAGATCGGCGACGGCACGACCATTTACCAGGGTGTCACGCTCGGCGGTACTTCGCTGACCAAGGGGGCCAAGCGACACCCCACGCTCGGCCGCAATGTCATCGTGGGTGCCGGCGCCAAGGTGCTCGGCGGCTTCACGGTCGGCGATGGTGCGCGCATCGGCTCCAATGCCGTCGTGGTCAAGGACGTGCCGGCAGGCGCCACGGCCGTGGGCAATCCCGCGCGCATCCTGCACCGCGAGCTCGATGCGCAGCGCGAGCAGACCGCGAACCAGCTGGGCTTCTCGGCCTACGGCATCACGCAGGAAGGCGACGACCCGCTCTCCAAGGCGCTGCACGGGCTGATCGACCACGCCACCGCGCAGCAGCGCGAGATCGATCGCCTGGTGGCGGCGCTGGAGCGCAACGGCATTGCGCTGGACGACGTCACGCGCGAAGTGCCGAAAGTGGATCCGGAGCAGCTCAACCGGCTCGTGGACGAGTAGCTCGACGGCGTGGCACGAGCGTAGGAAATGCGGACACGACCCGCGGCGGTCCTTCGCGGCGACCGCTCCATCGAACCGTCCGACGTCAGTCGTCGAAGAAAACCAGCCGCGGTTGGCCGTCGAGGAAGTCGATGAATCCGCCGCGGGGTTCGGCGTCGTCGAAGTCCCAGTCGGGAAGGACCCAACGTTCGGCGCTGTGGCCATCGATGTCGATGACATGCGCGGCCGGCCGGTGCGTATGGCCATGGATCACTCGATCGACGCCGGCGGCAGCCAGCGCCGAGACGATGGCCGCGGGCGTCACGTCCATGATGTCCATCGCCTTGACCGCCTTCTCGGTCTCGCTCTGCATGCGGGCGGCGCGTGCCACCGCGATCCGTTCGGCCACCGGTTTTGCAAGGAACTCGCGCTGGAACTCCGGTCGCCGGACCATCGCGCGAAACGTCTGGTAAGCGACATCGAGCGTGCACCACGCGTCGCCATGGGACAGCAGCGTGCGCGTGCCGGCGACATCAACGACGATCGGATCGGCCAGCAGAACGCTGCCTGTGGCGCGCGCAAACTCGCGCCCCAGCAAGAGGTCACGATTGCCGTGCATCACCAGCACACGCTGGCCGTCGCGGGATGCGGCGGCCAGTGCGGCAATGACGGGGGCGGCCGCAGCGCCCGCGTCGTCACCGATCCAGAATTCGAACAGGTCGCCCAGGATGACCAGCTCACGGTGAGCCGGCGCATCCTCGCGCATGAAACGCAGAAACCGCTCGACCGTGCGCGGGCGCTCGGTCGTCAGGTGCAGGTCGGAGATGACGATAGGATCGACCAGCGGGTCGATCGATCGCTCGACCGCGAGCACCGGAGGCGTCGCGGGCGCGCCCTGGTTCAAGGCGTGCTCACTGGGTGATTTCTGCACGCTCGATCAGCACGTCGACTTCCGGTACATCGGCATGGCCACCGCGACGCCCGGTGCGCACGGCCTTGATCTTGTCGACGGCGGCAAATCCCTCGATGACCTTGCCGAAGACGCAGTAGCCCCAGCCCTGCGGTGACGCCGCCGTGTGATTCAGGAAGTCATTGTCGGCGACGTTGATGAAGAACTGCGCGGTGGCCGAGTGCGGATCGCCGGTACGCGCCATCGCGAGGGTGTACTTCGCATTGCGCAGGCCATTGCGCGCTTCATTCTCGATCGGAGCCTCGGTCGTCTTCTGCCGCATTCCGGTCTCGAAGCCGCCACCCTGGATCATGAAGCCGTTGATGACGCGATGGAAGATCGTGCCGTCGTAGAAACCGTTGCGGACATATGACTCGAAGTTCTCGGCGGTCTTGGGGGCGCGCTCGTGGTCGAGTTCGATCGTGAACGGGCCGAGGCTGGTGTACATGCGGATCATGGGGTCTCCTGCAGGGCTACTTGACGATACGGGCGGACTTGATCACCACAGGGGTCGTCGGCACGCTCTGGTGCGACCCGCTGGCGCCCGTGGGCACCGCGCGAATCTTGTCGACGACATCCATGCCGTCGACCACCTTGCCGAAGACTGCGTAGCCGTTGCCGTCGGGATTCGGATAATCCAGCCGTGGGTTGTCCACGACGTTGATGAAGAACTGCGACGTCGCGGAATTGGGATCGCCCCGGCGCGCCATGGAAACGGAGCCGCGTACGTTCTTCAGTCCGTTCTGGCTTTCGAGCGGAATCGGGGCGCGCGTCGGTTTTTCAGTCAGGTCGGCCGTATAGCCACCGCCCTGGATCATGAACGTGCCCATGACTCGATGGAACACGGTGTTGTTGTAGTGCCCGCTCTTCACGTATTCGAGAAAGTTGGCAACGGTCTTGGGCGCTTCCTGTGGGGCCAGCTCGATGACGATCGTGCCCTGGGTGGTGTCGAGCGCCACGCGCTGGGCCCACGCGGCTCCGGGCAGCGACAGCAATAGGCAGAACAACAGGTTCAGTGGTCGAGTCGAAAGCTGCATCGGAATTCCTTAGGACATGCGCTCAACGGACGTTGCGCGCCTTGGTGATCAATTCGCGGGAAAGGGTCAGCTTTGCATTTGCCTGGCGATTGGCCGGGTCAAGCTTGGACGCTCGCTGATAGGCATCGGCGGCCATTTGAAGGTAGATGTCGCCGAGGTTTTCGTAAGCGGTGCCGTAGTTCGGGGCGGCGGCCAGCGCCTTTTCGAGCGCGGCGCGGGCGCTTTCGAGCTTCCCTTCGCTGGCATACAGCACGGCCAGGTTGTTGTAGGGCTCCGGCAATTCGGGATAGTCCTCGGTCAGGCGCTCGAACGCATCGCGGGCCTCCGCCGGCTTTTTCATTTCTGTAAGGATCACGCCGCGCACGAAGCGCATTTGTGCATCGCGCGGATTCTTCTCCAGCTGCGCATCGGCGCGCGCCAGGGCCTGTGGCGCCCGCCCGGCCGCCAGCAGCTGCTGGACCTGCTGCAATTCGGTAAGCAGCTCCTTGTCCGTGGCGAGCGTGCCTATCGTCTGCGGTGGGAGCGCCGTCGACACCTGCGCCAGCGTCGCCGTTGACGGCAGCGCCAGGACAACCAGGCAGGCGAGGACAGGGTGGCGGACCATGGTTTGTGCGCGAGCGCATCGCCCGCTGGGCGGAAGATGGGCGTTGATATACTGCAGCGATTCTACAACTGCCACCCCGTTGAGATGACTCTGCGGCGCTGTTGACGAGCTCGTACCAGCCTTGTCCGACGCCACACTTCCGTCCGGCGCCTGCCGAACGATCACAGGGGTTCCCGCATGACCATCGAGATCCACAACACGCTGACGCGCCGCGTCGAACCGCTGGTGCCGATCGAACCGGGCCATGTCCGCATGTACGTCTGCGGCATGACGGTTTACGACCTTTGCCATCTTGGCCATGCCCGCACCTTCATCGCATTCGATCTGGCGGTGCGCTGGATGCGCGCGCGCGGGCTGCGGGTGACCTATGTACGCAACATCACCGACGTGGAAGACAAGATCATCCGGCGTGCGGCTGAGCGTGGCATAACGCCCTCTGAACTGACGGAAGAGAACATACGCACGATGCACGAGGACTTCGCGGCGCTCGGACTATTGCCGCCCGACCTCGAGCCGCGCGCGACTCAATACATTCCGCAAATGCTCGACCTGCTCGGCCTGCTGGAGAGCAAGGGCCTTGCGTATCAGACCGATGCCGACGGCGACGTGAACTACGCAGTGCGCAAGTTTCCGGGCTACGGCAAGTTGTCGGGCAAGTCGCTCGACGACTTGCGTGCCGGCGAGCGCGTGGCGGTCGATGCCAGCAAGCGCGACCCTCTCGACTTCGTTTTGTGGAAGCACGCCAAGCCCGGAGAGCCGCAGTGGGAGTCGCGCTGGGGCGCAGGCCGGCCCGGCTGGCATATCGAATGCTCGGCGATGGCGAGCGCTACGCTCGGCCGCACCTTCGACATCCACGGCGGCGGGCCGGATCTCGTGTTCCCGCATCACGAGAACGAAATCGCCCAGAGCGAAGGCGCGTATGAGCAGCCGTTCGCCCGGTTGTGGATGCACAGTGGTGCGCTGCGCGTGGGTGAAGAGAAGATGTCGAAGTCGCTCGGCAACTTTCTCACCATTCGTGCGGCGTTGGCCAAGTACGACGCCGAAACGCTGCGATTCTTCCTGGTGCGGTCGCACTACCGCAGCCAGATCGCTTTCACGGAATCGTTGATCGACGATGCCCGAGCCGGCCTGACGCGGCTCTACACGGCCTTGCGTGGCCTGGACGTGCCCGTCACCGAAGTGGACTGGAGCGAGCCGCATGCGCTTCGCTTCGCCGCGGCGATGGATGAAGACCTGAACACCGCGCTGGCGGTGTCGGTGCTGTTCGAACTGGCGGGGGAAGTCAATCGCAGTAGGTCGACGGCCGCGGCTGCGCAACTGAAGGCGCTGGGAGCCGTGCTTGGGCTGCTGCAGCGCGCGCCGGACGAGTTCCTGCGCGGCGCGGCGGGTGCTGACAGCGATCGAATCGATGCGTTGGTCGCCGAGCGCGCCGCTGCCAAGAAGGCGCGCGACTTCGCGACTGCCGACCGCATCCGCGCCGAGTTGACGGCCGAGGGCATCGTGCTCGAAGACAGCGCATCCGGCACGACCTGGCGCAGGCCGTAGATGGCATCGCGGCCCCGCCCGGAGTACTGGTCGCGCGCCAAGCGCACGCTGGGGCGCCGCGATGCCACGATGGCGCGCATCATCGCCGCGCATCCGCGCGTGGCGCTCGCTACGCGCGGCGATCCGTTCACGACACTGGCGCGCTCGATCGTCGGGCAGCAGATCTCGGTGAAGGCGGCAGAATCGGTTTGGGGCCGTTTTTCGACCTGCTGCGGCGAGCTGTCGCCGAAGGCCGTGCTGCGCCGTCGCGCCACGACGTTGCGCGCGTGCGGGCTTTCGGATCGCAAGGTCGAGTACATCCGCGACCTCGCTCAGCACATCGTCAGCGGTCGCGTCGATCCGGCGCGCTATGCCGAGCAGGACGACGAGGAAATCATCGCCGAACTGATCGACATCAGGGGCATCGGCCGCTGGACCGCCGAGATGTTCTTGATCTTCAACCTGCTCCGGCCTAATGTCCTGCCGCTGGATGACCTGGGATTGCTGAAGGCGGTGAGTCTCAATTATTTCGACGGCGCGCCGATGACGGGCAAGGATGCGCGCGCACAGGTCACCGCGCTGGCAGCGGCATGGGAGCCGTGGCGCAGCGTGGCGACCTGGTATCTGTGGCGCAGCCTGGACCCGGTTCCCGTGGAGTACTGATGGCCAAGACCACATTCCTCGACTTCGAACAGCCGATCGCGGAGCTTGAAGCCAAGATCGACGAACTGCGCTTCGTGCAGGACGATTCGGCGGTCGACATCTCCGAGGAGATCGAGCGGCTGCAGAAGAAGAGCCAGGGCCTGATGAAGGACATCTACGCCAAGCTCTCGCCGTGGCAGGTGTCGCAGATCGCGCGCCATCCGCAGCGGCCGTACACACTCGACTACGTCGAGGACATCTTCACCGACTTCCACGAACTGCACGGCGACCGCTCCTTTTCGGACGATCTGTCGATCATCGGCGGACTGGCCCGCTTCAACGGGCAGGCCGTCTTCGTGCTCGGACATCAGAAGGGCCGCGACACGAAGGAGCGGGCGCTGCGCAACTTCGGCATGAGCAAGCCGGAGGGCTATCGCAAGGCACTGCGGCTGATGAAGCTCGCGGAAAAATTCGGCCTGCCGGTTTTCACTTTCGTCGACACCCCGGGGGCCTATCCGGGCATCGACGCCGAGGAGCGCGGCCAGTCGGAGGCGATCGGCCACAACCTCTACGAGATGTCGCAGCTCAAGGTTCCGATCATTACGACGATCATCGGCGAGGGCGGCTCCGGCGGCGCGCTCGCCATCGCAGTAGCCGACCAGGTGCTGATGCTGCAATACGCGACCTATTCGGTGATCTCGCCGGAGGGATGCGCGTCGATTCTCTGGAAGAGCGCCGACAAGGCGCCCGAGGCCGCCGAGGCGCTGGGACTGACGGCGCATCGCCTGAAGGCGCTCGGCCTGATCGACAAGATCGTCACCGAGCCGCTGGGTGGCGCGCACCGCGACAGCAAGCAGATGTCGGCATTGCTGAAGCGCGCGCTGGCGGACGCCCTGCGCCAGTTCACCGGCATCAAGCCGCGCGAACTGGTCGCGGCCCGCCACGCGCGACTCCTTGCCTATGGCCGCTTCAAGAACACGACCGAAGAGACCTGATCCGCTCGACGAACTGCTGGTGAACGCGGCCGGCGCGGCGCTGCGGCGCGCGCAGGCGCGGCTCGAGGCCATTGACCGCAGCGGCGACGAGGCGTTGCGGCGACGTTCGGCTCGCCGTCAGGCGATCACGGCAGTCGTCGGTTACAGCGGCGGTCGCGACTCCACGGCGCTGCTGCAGGTCATGGCCGGACTGGCGCGGAAGCGCGGCACGGGTCTGGGCGAAGTGATCGCCGTGCACGTGCATCACGGCATCAGTCGCCACTCCGACGCGTGGCTGGCGCATTGCGAGGCCTCCGCCACGGCCCTGGGCCTTCGGTTCGTCGGACGCCGGGTCACGGTGCAGCGGTCGGGGCGCGGTCTCGAGGCAGCAGCGCGTGAGGCGCGTTACGAGGCGCTGGCAGACGTCGCAGCCGACGTCGGCGCACAGGTCGTTTGCTGCGCGCATCACCGCGACGATCGAGTCGAGACCTTCCTGATTCAGTGGATGCGCGGCGCCGGCCTCGAGGGCCTGGCGGCATTTCCTCCGTCACGTCGCTTCGATGCCGACGGCTTGCTGCTGGTTCGGCCGTTCATCGATATCGCGCGGGCCGACATCGAACGCTATGTCGATCGACACGGACTCGCCACCATCGAGGACGACAGCAACGACGATCGGAGCCTGCTGCGCAATGCGTTGCGACTCGACGTGCTGCCACGCATTGAAGCCCTTCGGCCGGGCTTTCGCGCCGCCGCGGCGCGATCGGTGGATCTGGTGGCCGAGGCCACCGAGGCATTGCGCAGTGTCGCCGATGACGATCTGGCGCTCTGTCAGGACGCCGCGCCCGTGGGCATGCTGCGGCTCGACGTGCTGGCGACGCTGCCCGCGGCGCGGCAGACCTGGGTGCTGCGCGCCTGGCTCTCATCGCATGGTCTCGAGGCCCTCTCGCGGGCGCGGCTGGTCGAGATGCTGGAGCAGGCCCGCGATGCGCGCAGCGATGCGCGGTTGCTCGTGCGCATCGGTGCGCGCGAGATCCGGCGCTACCGCGGGTTGCTGCTGCTCAAGGACAGCGACACCGGGACGCGCGACGCCGAGGCGTTCCGCTGGACCGGCGAGGACGAGATTGCGCTACCCGGGTGGGGCGGGGTGCTGCGATTCCATCGCACGCAGGACCGCGAGGGATTCGACCCCGCGTGGCTTTCCGCCATGCCACTCGAAGCGCGGCCGCGCGCCGGCGGCGAGCGCTTCAAGCCATACGCCGGCCGACCGTCGCGAACACTCAAGCGGCTGTACCAGGACGCCGGCATCGCCGACTTTGACCGTGCGCGCCTGCCGCTGCTGTGGCGCGATGGGGAACTGATCTTCGTTGCCGGCCTCGGCGCAGATGTCAGGCTCACGGATCGCGACGGTGAACGCGTCACGATCGAGTGGCAACCCGACGCCACGCTGATCGGCGCGGACTGAGCGGAGCGGACTGATTGGCGTGGACTGAGCGGGCGCATCTGCGCACCTTGTTCCGGTCGGACGGATTCGACCACTCCGAGTTTCGGTGACGGTGCATCTCCCGTGCGGCGACTGACGCGGATCATTCGGAATCGATGTCCTACACACCTATAATCGCGAGTTGATCAACTTTCCGCAGCGAATTTCCGCAGCGAACAGCAGCGCGGCCATGGCTCTCATCGTTCACAAGTACGGCGGCACCTCGGTCGGCACGGTCGACCGCATCAAGAACGTGGCGCGCCGTATCGAGAAGTGGCACAAGGCCGGCCACCAGCTCGTCGTCGTCGTGTCGGCCATGAGCGGCGAGACCAATCGGCTGCTTGGGCTGGCCAAGGAAGTCCAGTCGAATCCCGATCCGCGCGAGCTCGATGTTGTCGCGTCGACCGGCGAACAGGTCACGATCGGGTTGCTGTCGATGGCCCTGAAGGACCGCGGGTTGCAGGCCAAGAGCTACACCGGTCCGCAGGTCCATGTGCTGACGGACAGCGCATTTACCAAGGCGCGCATTCTCGAGATCGACGAGAAGAACATCCGGCGCGACCTCGCGCAAGGCGCGATCGTCGTCGTCGCCGGCTTCCAGGGCGCCGACGAGTACGGCAACATCACGACACTGGGGCGCGGGGGCTCCGACACATCTGCGGTCGCGCTCGCCGCGGCGTTGAAGGCCGACGAGTGCCTCATCTACACCGACGTCGACGGCGTCTACACGACCGATCCGCGCATCGTTCCCGAGGCGCGCCGGCTGGAAAAAGTCACCTTCGAGGAGATGCTCGAAATGGCGAGCCTCGGATCCAAGGTGCTGCAGATCCGTTCTGTCGAGTTCGCGGGCAAGTACAAGGTGCCGCTGCGCGTGCTGTCGAGCCTGACGGAGCCCGGGCTGCCGCTGGCCGAGGAGGCCTCGTCCGGCACGCTGATCACTTTCGAGGAAGCCTCAATGATGGAAAAGGCAGTCATCTCCGGCGTCGCGTTCTCGCGCGACGAGGCCAAGATCACCCTCACGCGAGTTCCCGACCGGCCCGGCATCGCCTACCAGATCCTCGGTGCGATCGCCGACGCCAATATCGATGTCGACATGATCGTGCAGAACATCAGCGTCGAGGGGACGACCGACTTTTCCTTCACGGTCCACCGCAACGAGTACCAGAAGGCACTCGACGTCCTCAACACCCAGGTCAAGGATCACGTCGCCGCGAAGCAGATCGTCGGCGACCCGAAGATCGCCAAGGTCTCGGTCGTCGGCATCGGCATGCGCTCGCACGTCGGCATCGCCAGCCTGATGTTCCGTACCCTGTCGGAAGAGGGGATCAACATCCAGATGATCTCCACCAGCGAGATCAAGATCTCCGTCGTGGTCGAGGACAAGTACATGGAGCTCGCGGTGCGCGCCCTGCACAAGGCGTTCGGCCTCGAGCAGGCGCCGGCCTGAGAATTGCTGCGGGCTTGGCGAACGCCTAGAATCCGCGAAGGCGCGGGCACGATCCCGCGCAAACTTTTTTGGAGACGTGGCCGAGAGGTCGAAGGCACTCCCCTGCTAAGGGAGCATGCGCGCAAAAACGTGCATCGACGGTTCGAATCCGTCCGTCTCCGCCAGTACAAACGCCCCCTTCACAGGGGGCGTTTTCATTTCCTCATACCGCATCGCGGCTAGATCATCTGCAGTCTCGCCTGTGCGCCGCATACCGTTGAATAATCCGCCCGATTCACACTCGACCGGAGATGCGCGTGAAGATGTTGCGAATGATCCTGCCTGTTGCCGCGTTGCTGGCTGCCAATGGCGCGCTGGCCGCGGGTGTCGGCGTCCGTGCCGGCACGACCGGTATCGGCGCAGATGTCGCGGTCGAAGTCCTGCCCACGCTGTCGGCGCGGGTCGGCTACTCCTATCTCAGCTTCAGCACCTCGGTCGATTCGAGCGACGTCGAGTACGACGCCAAGCCGAAGCTCTCGAACGGCAACCTGTTCCTGGACTGGAGTCCCCTCGGCCCGTTCCGCATCACGGGCGGCCTGATCCTGAATGACAACAAGGTCGATGTCACCGGCGTGCCGACCGGGGGCACCTTTACGCTGAACGGTGTGGTCTATCCGGCGGCGGCGATCGGCAGCCTGTCGGGCACGGTCAAGTCCGGCAACTCGGCGGCGCCTTACCTGGGCATCGGCTACGGCAACGTCTCGGGGGCCGGCGTCAATTTCTACTTCGACCTCGGCGTGATGTTCCAGGGCAACCCCAAGGCCACCCTGACAGCGACCTGCGGTCCTTCATTACCCGCGGCGCAATGCAGCCAGCTGCAGGCCAACGCAGCGGCCGAAGCAATCGACCTGCAGGACAGCATCAAGAACTTCAAGTACTTCCCGGTGGCAAGCATTGGCGTGACGATCGGCTTCTAGATCCGCTGCCGCGTCGGCAGTTCGTCGCGAGGCCGCATGGTAAACTCGCGACCTCGCGCCCGTAGCTCAGTTGGATAGAGTACTTGGCTACGAACCAAGGGGTCGTGGGTTCGAATCCTGCCGGGCGCGCCAACTCCTGAAGGGCCTGCAATTGCTGCAGGCCCTTTTACTTTTGCGTCGGTGCCACCGGCCTGCAGTGGCGATGGCACCTCGAGTTCGCCACTTTCGAGCGATTAGCTAAGTCGCCTGCATACGAGTCCCAGTGTGGACGGCCGGTGGCGACTTAATACCCAATCTGGGCACGATCGAGCCCAAATTGGGTATGATCTGGCTGTCATGCCACGCCCCGCATCCGCCCATCGCACGCCAGCAGCCAAGCGCGTCCTGGAACGCATCAGCCTTGCCGACGCACTTTTCACCGGTACTCAACAGCGCGTTCTTGTGCTCCTGTTCGGGCAGCCGGACAGAAGCTTCTATGCCAACGAGCTCATCGCGCTAGCGCGCGCGGGGTCAGGTGCTGTCCAGCGCGAGCTGGCGCGGCTGGCGAAGAGCGGACTGGCCACGGTGCAAGTGTCGGGCAACCAGAAGCACTATCAGGCCAACCCCGACTCACCGATCTTTCAAGAACTGTGCGGTGTTGTTCGCAAGACAATGGGCTTGGCGGAGCCTCTGCGGGAGGCACTTGCGCCCCTGGCAAAGCGTATCCACGCGGCCTTCGTCTACGGCTCCGTGGCAAAGCGGAGCGACAGTGCGAGCAGCGATATCGACCTGATGATCGTGAGCAACGATCTCACATACGCCGATCTGTTCGAAGCGCTCGAAGCGGTGAGCCAACAGCTCGGGCGCAAGGTAAACGCGACGATTTTCACGCCTTCCGAGTTGGCCAAGCGCGTCAAGAGCGGCGGCGCGTTCGTCAAACGTGTCCTGCAACAGCCCAAGATCTGGCTGAAGGGAGATGAACATGCCCTCGGCCTTTGAGAACCTGTGCGGTGCTGGTAAGCCGCTGCACGAGGAGCCAGCCGATGCGGCCGAGTTCGAGGGCCTCAGGCGTTCAGGATTGGCGCGGCTCGCCGATGCGGGCAAGGGGTCGCTCGCGCTCGAAAGTCGCTTCGACCTCGCTTACAACGCAGCACATGCGCTGTGCCTGGCCGCGCTGCGGCGGCGCGGGTATCGCTCGAGCAATCGATACATCGTCTTCCAGTTGCTGCCCCACACGCTCGGCCTCGGCCCGGAGGTGTGGCGTGTTCTGGCCAAGTGTCACGATGTGCGCAACAAAGGCGAGTACGAAGGTCAGCTGATGATCGACGAGCGCCTGGTGGCGGATCTGCTGGTGGCCGCCCGCGCAGTCGCTGCGAAGTTGGGCAAGCTCGGGTCGGTCGCCAACGAGTGACGCAATGAGTTTGTGGGACTAGGCACTGAAAGGCAGTCTGGCAATTTCCGAGCGTCGCCGACGTGCCAGAGGAACTTCCGTTGTCATCGCTCAGAACATTGCCAGTGCCGGCGGGCAAACTTCAAGCGAGTGGTGCAGCCGCCCACACGAAGACAGGTGAGGTCCGCATGCGCAAGCCCTGGCTCGCTCAATACCCGGCGGGTGTCCCGGCCGATATCGACATCAACGACTTCCCGTCGCTCAAGGACGTGCTGACCACCACGTGCACGCGATTTGCCGAACGGCCGGCGTTCAGCTCGATGGGCACGGTGATGACATTCCGGCAGCTCGACGAAGCCAGCGGCGCGTTTGCCGCCTGGCTCCAGAAGGTCGCAAAGCTGAAGCGCGGCGATCGTGTCGCCCTGATGATGCCCAATCTCTTGCAGTACCCGGTTGCGATGTTCGGAGTGCTGCGGGCCGGGCTGGTGGTGGTCAATGTCAACCCACTCTACACACCGCGCGAGCTGGAACACCAGTTGAACGACTCCGGTGCCGCGGCCATCGTGGTGCTGGAAAACTTCGCGCACACGCTTGAGCAGGTGGTCAGTTCCACGCCGGTGCGCTTCGTCATTACAACCCAGGTGGGAGATCTGCTGCCGCCGGTCAAGCGGCTGCTGACAAACGCCGTGGTCAAGCATGTGAAGAAGCTGGTGCCGCCCTGGCGGCTGCGCGGTGCGGTGAACTTCAACCGCGTGCTGGCCGCCGGTCGTGCGCAGTCACCCGACGACGTGACACTGAACCACTCTGATCTTGCCTTCCTGCAGTACACCGGTGGCACGACTGGCGTGGCCAAGGGGGCGATGCTCACGCACGGCAATATGGTGGCCAACGTGCTCCAGGTGGCAGCCTGGATGTCACCCAACCTGAAAGACGGCGTTGAAACGCTCGTCATCCCGCTGCCCCTTTATCACGTCTTCGCGCTGACTGGCTGCCTGTCCTTCCTCAGCATTGGCACTCAGACGGTGCTGATTGCGAACCCGCGCGACCTGCCAGCGTTCATCAAGGCACTCCGGCAGACGCGCTTCACCGCGATCATCGGCGTCAACACGCTGTTCCGCGCGCTGCTCGATGCACCGGATTCCGCCAGCGTCGACTGGAGTGGACTGAAGCTCGCGGTGGCCGGCGGCATGGCCGTACAGCAGGTCGTTGCGCATCGCTGGAAGCAGATGACCGGCGTGCCGCTGGTCGAAGGCTATGGTCTTACGGAGAGTGCGCCGGTGGCGATTGCCAACCCGGTCACCATTGTGGAGTGGAGCGGACAGATCGGCGTGCCGCTGCCCAGTACCGACGCGGCGATCCTCGACGACGATGGCAACGCACTTGCACTCGGCGAGATCGGCGAAATCTGCCTCCGGGGTCCGCAGGTGATGAAGGGCTACTGGAACCGGTCGGACGAGACCGCCAAGGTGTTCACCCCCGACGGCTGGCTTCGCACCGGCGACATGGGCGTGATGGACGAGCGCGGCGAGATCCGTCTCACGGACCGGAAGAAAGACATGATCGTGGTGTCCGGATTCAAGGTGTTCCCCAACGAAGTCGAGGATGTGCTGACGGCGCACCCCGGCGTGACCGAAGCCGCCGCCGTTGGCGTTCCCGATGAGCGCTCCGGCGAAGCGGTCAAGGTGATAGTTGTGCGCAAGGACCCGACGCTGACGGAGGCCGAGGTGCTCGCGCACTGCAAGCAGCATCTGACGGGCTACAAGATTCCGCGCATCGTCGAGTTCCGCAGCGAGCCGCTGCCGAAGACCAACGTCGGCAAGATCCTGCGGCGCGAGTTGCGCGATGGCAGTACGCCGACGCTCACGGCGGCACGAGCAGCGTCCGCGCCATCCACCGAGGCCTCGTTGTAAAGCGTCAAGAGATCATTCCTTGACGAGGCGAGTCTGGTCTCCGTCGACACTGCGCAACGGACGGAGTTCGATCAGCGTGTGACACCAGCCGAGATCGCTCCAGGTCTTTTCTGCGCAGAGCCCGGCCTGACTGGCAAGATCGAGAAAGACGTCGAGCCGGTACATTCGGCTGTCGCCGTTCGCCACTGTCGCGAAGTAGGGCGAGGTGTTGACCAGGCAATACGCGGCAATGTCGTGGCGCTGGTCGTCCCAGAACGTGTCCAGCACGAATATCGATCCGCCGGCACGAACGGCAGCGGCCGCGCGCCGGAGAATGTCGACAATCTGGGCTTCGGAAAAGCAGCAGACAAACTGGCTCATCCAGAAGGCATCCGGGGCGGCTTCGCCCTCCGGCAGTCGGCTCGTTTCGTTCAGCAGGTCGCAGGGATGGAATCTGGCCCGTTCCAGCAGTCCATGTTGTTCGAGGTTCGAGCGTGCCAGCTGCAACTGTTGCGGGAGGTCGCACAGCGTGACCGTGCCATCAGCGACGCGAAGCAGGTAGGCAACTGCAAAGTTGCCGGTATTGGCTCCAACGTCGGCCACGTGTCGCAGGTCTCTCGTAGCCAGCACGTCAAGCGCAGCGGGAAATGCGCTGTCGGAGTAGTAGTGATCGTAGGTGAACCAGCTGGTCCGGGCAGGCTCGGGCATGTCTGCCATGCCTTCGTAAAACGTCTTCCAGGGACCGAGTTCCTTCAATCCGGCGGGGCGGCCCTCGACCAGTGCCGCCTCGAGGTGATCGAGGCTGCGATAGCAGACGTCATCAACGAAGTCCATGTTGATGCGAACCAGTGGGTCGCGCTCGATGAAGCGGCCGACAGCGGTGGTGCGCCAACGAATCTTTCCTGCACCCTGAGTGGCGCTGGCTTCGTCGCGCTCTACTACCCCGGCGGACAGTGCCGACTCCAGCAGTACAGTGGTCGCGTAACTCGACAGCCCGCTAACGCGTTCGAGCTCGGCCTGGTCCGACCAGTCGCGCGCGCTGACCAGCGCGCGCAGCAGCCCGGTCCGTCGCATCACCTGTACCACCTGGAAAATGACCGGGGCGAACGCAATGCGTTGCGCCTCGAAGCGCGCCTCGGTCGCCGTCAACGTGCGCTTGAATGTAGACACATCACTCCAAATGGGATCGCAGCGTAAACGCCACGACGTCGGCAGTATTGCCGAATACAACACACTTCAACAGTGACATCGGCAATGTAAGATTCTTCGCATTTACCTCTTGCCACTTGCTGACCATCAATATTATTTTCGGCCCGGGCAAGAGAATGAGTCATATGTCCTTGCGAGACTGTGCAGTGCAGCAATTGCGCATCAGTTAGAAATTGTCGTGTTTCGTCTGCGAAGGGGGAGGTGATTATGCGTTTTCGGATGCTTGCCGCTGTTGCCGTCGCCGCCACCGCACTGCTGGTGGTCGGGTGCCGCACAGTTCCCATCCACAACGTCAAGGATGCGCCGATCAGTCTGCCGGCCGGACAAAAGGACTCAATGGCTGCAGTTGAGAGCGCGATCATTCGCGCCGGCAACGGCCTCGGCTGGCAAATGAAGGTCGAGAAGCCGGGCCTGATTGTGGGCACGCTGAACCTGCGCACGCACACGGCTGTGGTGGAGATCCCATTCTCCACGACGTCTTACAGCATCCTTTACAGGAGCAGCGTCAACCTTGAACAGCAAGGTGACACGATCCACAAGCAACTACAACGGATGGGTGCAGAACCTGGATCAGGCTATCCGACGCCAGTTGGTGAGTTGACCGACGGGCGGGAATGGTGCGACGACCGCCCCGTCGGGGGTAACGTGTGCAGGGCGGCAGATGGATCAACTGGAACGTGAAATCGCTGAATCGATCGTCGATGCGCTCGTGCTGCCTGACGTGCGCATCGAAGACCTGAGCAAGGACACGCCGTTGTACGGTGAGGGCATGGGGCTCGATTCGATCGACATACTCGAAGTGGCGCTCGTCGTATCCAAGCGCTACGGCTTCGAACTGCGTTCTGACGACCCTCTCAATGAACAGATCTTCCGGTCGCTCGGATCGCTCGCCGAGCATGTGCGTCGCCACCGTAGCAAGTAGTCGGTGATGCTCGAAGTCGTCGTTTCCGCGATGGCTTCCGTCGGGGCCGTGGGGCTGTTGCTTGCAGGTGGGCTGTTCGCGCGCTCGTTGCTGCCGGGAGCAACGCCACTGGTCTCGCGATTCGCATTGGCTGAGGATCCGGCGACCGCCGTCCGGCCGCTCGCACAGCGTTACCTGCGATGGCTGACGCTCTTGTGGGCAGCCACCTTGCTCGCCGGCGCATACATCGTTGCACGACGCGCCGTTGGCGATGCAGTGCTCCCGCCCGGGATTGGCTATTTCGCACCTCTCGCGCTCGCAGCGCTGCTCTTTTTTGGCGAGCGCAGCGTGCGACGCGTGATGTTCGGAACGCAATCGGTCGGACCCGTGACGCGGCAGTGGCGAATCGCGACACGCGTTATGCGTGAAGAGCTTGCGCGGGTGGGCGGAGACATGCCTGGTCGCGCCGAGCCGGTCGTCCTGCGGCCGGACCAGAGCCGCGCGCTGATCGTCTGGAGCGACGCGCAGTGTTCAGTGGGCGCCCTGCAGGCGGCCGCTCTCCAGCTTTCGCGGTCGCTGCCGCCGGGCAGACGCGTGCTGGTGGAGTGCGAAGACCGCGCAGTGTTCCTCTGGGCCGTGCTGGCCGTCTGGGCAGCCCGACGCACCGTGGTGATGCCGCCGCCCGACCTCAAGCCCACGCAGGGCGATTCGCCTGGATCCCATTACGATTGCATCGTCACCGATCGGCCTGAGCAGGACAGAACGACCGATCTGCCGACGCTTCGCGTCAACGCCGCTGCGCTGCGCGGTGCACTTGAGGCACGCGCGGTCGTGGCGACCAGCATCGCCTTGCCGATGTCGCACGTCGCCGCGGTGTTCTTCACGTCCGGCAGCACCGGACAGCCGACGGCGCAGCCCAAGACCTGGCGCCAGCTCGTCGAAGCGGCCGACGCGATGGGCGATCTCTTGCAGTTGCATGATGCGGCGGTGCTGCTCGGCGGAACGGTGGTTCACTCTCACATGTTCGGCTTCGAGATGCTGGTGATGCAGGCGCTGCGCGGCCCGGGAGTCGTCTATGCATCGCGCATCGTCTTTCCGAGCGACCTGGCCCAGTTTGCCGAGCTGGATGCACCCGAGAAGTGGCTGGTGACGACGCCGTATCACCTGGGCCTGTTCGTCGAGGCAGGCCCGTTGCCTGCAGGACTGCAACGCATCGTTGCTGCGACCATGCCGCTGGATGCCGCGCTGGCTGCCAGGGTCGAAGCCGGCACCGGTGCGCAGGTGCACGAGATCTACGGCAGTACCGAGGCAGGTTGCATCGCCACGCGCCGTCCCGTTTCAGGTCTGAAATGGCGTCTGGCCAAGGACTTGCGACTGTCCGTAAAGGACGATGGCAAGGTGGTGCTGGTCGGCCGTCGTGTCGGTGGCGTGCTCGAAGTGCGCGACCGCATCGTCCTGAGCGACGACGGGTTCGAACTGCGTGGTCGCGATACCGATATCGTGAAAGTCGCCGGCAAGCGCACTTCGCTGCAGGCGCTGACGGCGGTGCTCCGTGGCATTCAGGGCGTTGAAGATGGCGCCTTCATCGACGGCGCTGCGATTGGACAGAAGCGTCTGGCGGCCATCGTCGTCGCGCCCGGACTGTCGAGCGAACGGATACGCGAGGCACTGGCCGCTCGCATCGATGCCGCATTCCTCCCTCGCCCCCTGGTACTGGTCGACAGCCTGCCGCGCGACGCCAATGGCAAAGTGCGGCTTGACCCGCTGGTTCAGTCGGCTGCCGCTGCTCGCCGCAAGACGACCCCACGATCGACCGAGGTGCAGCGCTCCGATGTCAGCTGAGTCGCTATCGGCCCGGTACTGTGTCGACGCGGGGCATCGTGCGCTGGCGGGACACTTTCCCGGGGATCCGATCGTTCCGGCGGTCGTGCTGCTTCGATTCGTTGAGCTGACGCTCGCGCGTGCCGGACAGCGGCTCACGGGCATCGAGCGCATGAAGTTCCTGCGACCGGTGCGTCCGGGAGAACACATCGACATCACGATAATGCCGATCGGCAGCAGTCGTGGCTCGGTGGAAATGGCGGTCGATGGTGGAATCGTCGCCCGGGGCCTATGGCACATCTCGCAGGAGTGAAGAGTGCCTACCGCGACTGGACTCGCGCGCCCGAGCGCGGAAGTCCCGGTTTGCTGGCACTGATCGTCCGCCTGGCACGGTGGTTCCCGCGTGAACCGGTCTCGCTGCTGCTTTATCCGATCGTCGCCTACTTTGTCACCTTTTCACCGCGGCAAGTCGCGGCGTCACGTCACTTCCTTGGGCGCGTATGGAACCGAACACCGCTCTGGTCGGAAGTGTTCGCGCATTACATGACCTTTGCGCGGATGGTGCTTGACCGCGTCTACTGGCTGTCTCGCGCCGAGCACGGCATTCCGGTACATGTGCACGGGGCCGAAGTGGTCGAGGCCGCCCTGGCCCGGCGGGCGGCCGGTCTCATCGTGGTCGGTTCGCATCTCGGAAGCTTCGAGGCACTGCGCGGCGCCGGCGAGCGTGTCTGCGGCCGGCGTATCCGTCCGTTGATGTATGTCGCCAATGCGCCCAAGATTCAGCGGGTGCTCGATGCGGTCAACCCCGAGTTGAAACGCGATGTGATCTTTGCCGGCCGCACGGGCACGATGCTCGAAATTCGCGAGGCGATCGAGCACGGCCACATCGTCGGGATCCTGGCGGATCGGTCGCCGTTTGCCGAGCGAACGATGGCTGCAGACTTCATGGGCCAGCCGGCACCGTTCCCTGTCGGCGCCTACCGGCTTGCAGCGCTGCTCGGAGTGCCGGTCGTGTTCTCGTGCGCGGTACTGAGTGGCAAGGGCTACGAGATCTTCTTCGAAGCCATGGGCGAACCTCCTTCAGGCGGCTCGCGCGTCGCCCGCGAGCGCTGGATCGTCGAACAGGTCGCCAGCTTCGCGCGCCATCTGGAACACCATGCCCGCGCCTATCCATTGAACTGGTTCAACTTCTACGACTTCTGGTCCGGGAACTCGTCGCAGTCCTCGGCGCCCGGGGCGACTGGGCCGTCGCCGTGACTGTCGTCGCTGCCGGCGTCATTGCGCTCGCGATGATGCTGTCGTCAGTAGCGGCGGCGCAGGAGCCCATCACACCCGCAGAGATACTTCAGCGCGTTTCCGCCGCGGTTGCCCCCGAAGTGGGGTTCAGGGAGGTGCGGACGACGCGCCTGCTGAAGACGCCGCTGGTGTCCACCGGTGTGCTGCGCTATTCCCCGCCGAGCCGGCTCGAGAGAGAGACACGCAAACCGGTGCAGGAGTTTGTGGTCATCGAGGACCTGCAGGTCACGATCGATCGCGGCGGCTCGCAAACGGTGGTCTCACTGATCAGCGGAACACCCCCTGCAGCGATGGTGCAGACGCTGCGCGCGGTGCTCAGTGGCCAGATGCGCGAGCTCGACGCGCTTTACCTGGCGAGCGCGCAGGGCTCGAGCGAGCGATGGACGCTGAACCTGGAGCCGCGCACGAGCGACACAGTGATCCGCAGCATTCGGCTGCTTGGCAGCGGGGGGGCGGTGGAGGAGATCGAAGTGCTGGAGCGAAGCGGGGACAAAACCGTCACCCAGCTTTCGCGCTAGACCGGACGCCGGCGTGGGTCGCTCCATCCGTCTGGCGCTGTGGTGCATCCTGGCTGTGGCGCTTGGGTTCGCGCTTCCGCAGGTGAATGTCGACGCTGATCTCAGCCGCTTCGTATCGGCTGATAGGCCCGATCCACAGCTCGACTTGTCAGTCGCACTGCAGCGCGGAATGGGGGGGCGGGCGGTCCTGATCGCGCTTCCTGCATCGACTACGCAGGCGGCCGCCGATGCCAGCCGCCGCATGGTGACGGCGTTGCGAATCTCCGGCGTGTTTGCGACGGTGCACAACGGCGATACGGGGCTGCTTGCCGCCGAAGTCGAGCCGCTGGTCGCGTATCGCTACGTGCTCAGCGATCGCGTCGATGCCGCGTTGTTCTCGGAAGACGGGCTTCGTATGCGACTGCGTGATGCCGAGGCCATGCTCGCCGATGCGCGCGCCTGGATCGTGACGCAGCTGCTTCCGCTCGATCCGACGCTCGAAACGCTGCATCTGGCAGAGCAGTGGAGCGGTGGCGCGCGCTTGCCGATGCAGCACGGTGTCTGGTTTGCCCGCGGCGGCACGGACGCCATGATCATCGCCACGACGCGCGCTGCGGGTGACGATGCCGTCGGGCAGAAGGCTGTCGAAGCAGCCATCCGGCAGGCGGCGTCGGCTGTCGGCGTGCCGAAGTTGAAGTACACCGGCCTGGGACTGCTGGCTGCCGAGGCGCGCGACGCGACACGCGCGCGGGTCGAGCGACTGGGGTGGGTCAGCGCGCTGCTGGTCACGTTTATTCTTTACCTGGGATATCGGCGGCTGCTGCCGGTCGTGCTGTCGCTGCTGCCTGTGGCGCTGGGGATAACGGCCGGTGGCGTCGTGACCGACTTCATCTTCGGCGACATCAACGTGCTGGCAGTCGCCTTCGCGTGCATCCTCGTCGATGAAGGCTCCGACTACGCGTCCTATCTGCTGACGCAGGCCCGACCCGGGCAGCCACTGGGTGCTGAAGCTCGCCGCATCTGGCCCACCTTGCGACTCGCGGTGCTGACCAGTACCGCTGCCTTCGCGGTGCTGCTGCTGGCACAGTTCCGCGGTCTGCAGCAGCTCGGCCTGCTGTGCGGCGTCGGGCTGCTGGTCGCGGGCGCGGCGGCACGATGGCTGCTGCCGGACCTGCTCAATCCTGCACAGATGCCGAGCTGGTCGCCGCCACGGGTCGCACGCAGCGTCCCGGCCTGGTTCGGCTGGAACCTGCCGGCGGGGCGGCGCGGGCGCATTGTGCAAATGGCCGCAGCTGTTGGCGCGCTGCTCGTGCTGTCGGTCGCGCAGCCGACATGGGACGATGGCGTGGCAGCCATCAATCCGCTGCCGGCCGATCGCATCGCGGCAGATCGCGCGCTTCGCAACGCCGCAGGCCTCCCGCTCGACCAGGGCGTGCTGCTGTTTTCGGGAGCAGACGATGAAGCGGTGTTGCAGGCACAGGAGGCGTGGCTGCCGGCATTGGACGCATTGCAGCTTCGAGGTGAGGTGGACACCTTCGACCTGGCCGCACGCTATTTCCCGAGTTTCAGGACACAGCAGCAGCGTCTGGCTGCGGTGCCCGAAGCCTCGGTGCTGGCGCCACTGCTAGAAAGGGCGGTACAGGGCACGGCCTTCAATGTGGAAGCCTTCCAGCCATTTCTCGAGAGCGCCTCGAAGGCGCGTTCGACCTCGCTGACACTGTCGGCACTGCCCGACGGCTTGTTCAGGCAACGCGTCGAGAGCCTGCTGCTGCAGATTAACGGCCAGTCGCTGGGACTGGTGCCGATTGCGGGGCGCGCCTCGCGCGACGATTTGCTCGCCTCAGCCCGCAAGGCCATCGCGGATCGGCCGGTCAGCGTTGTGTGGTTCGAGCCGCGGACGCACCTGAGTGCGCTCCTGACGGCGGTGCGCGAACGCCTGCTGGGGCTGCTGCTGCTCTGCGTGGTCGCAATGTTTCTCGTTATCGCGGTCGACCGGCGCTCGCTGGTCCACGGCCTGCGAGTGATGACTCCGGCGGTCACCGCGCTATTGCTGACCGCGGCACTCGTGCGGCTGGGATTCGGACCCCTGACGGTGTTCAATCTCGTGGCATTGATGCTGTTGCTGGGTGTCATCACCAACTACTCACTGTTCATTCACTCGCCGCCGGCCGGGTCGGACGAAAGTGATCGACGAGCGCACTTGGTGTTTTCGCTGCTCATCGCGAGTGCGACCACACTGGCGGTGTTCGGGGCGCTCGGGCTCAGCGGCATTGGCGTCGTCGAGGCGGTCGGCCAGACGGTCGTCGTCGGTATCATTGCGGGGCTCGCCTGGCTCATTGCGACGCGCGGGCCCGCCTCCGGCGGCGCAGCAACCTAGCCGGGTGCATTCATCGAATCTGTCGTGAGCAAGTACGAGCCTGAGCGCGACGCGGGGAATCGCCTGTACCCGCTGTCGATCGATGCATTCACCGGCACTTGTGCCATCGGTCGCGGCCGAGCTCAGATCGCCGCGGCGCTGCGGATCGGCCAATGCGGACTCGCGCCCAACACCTTTGGCGACTCGGCAGCGGACATCCACGCCTATGTCGGCCGTGTCGCTGCGATCGAACAAGCGATGCTGCCGGAACGACTCGCCGCATGGGACTGCCGCAACCATCGCCTGGCATGGATCGCCTTGTACGAAGACGGGTTCGACGTCGCTGTCACGGCTGCCGCGCGCCGCTTTGGTCGAACGCGCATCGGTGTGTTTGTCGGCAGCAGCACGTCGGGGATGCTCGACACGGAAGACATGTTCCGCTACGGACACGAGGATTGGCTCGAGTCCTCCCGCTTCGAGCGACGTCACAGCATGGGATCCGTCGCCGACTTCGTTGCGCTGGCGCTGGGGCTCGAAGGCCCGCGCCATTGCGTGTCGACCGCCTGCTCGTCGAGCGCCAAGGTATTCGCGGTGGCAGCCCGCTACATTGCCGCAGGACTCTGCGACGCGGCGGTGGTCGGCGGCGTCGATTCGCTCTGCTACACGACTCTCTACGGATTTGCGTCACTGGAACTGCTGAGTTCGCAACCGGCCCGGCCCTTCGCGCGCGACCGCTCGGGCATTTCGATCGGTGAGGGCGCGGCCTTTGCGTTGCTGATGCCCGATGGCGCCGGCACGACGGCACTGCTGGGCGCAGGAGAGTCGAGCGACGGTTACCACATGTCGACGCCGCATCCGCAGGGACTCGGGGCCGAGCGGGCGATTTCCCAGGCGCTGGATAGCGCGCAGCTGCTGCCACGCGACATCGACTACATCAACCTGCATGGCACGGGAACACCGGCCAATGACCACGTCGAGGCGCTCACCGTGGCGCGCGTGTTTGGCACTGCGACACCGTGCAGCTCGACCAAGGGCGCCACCGGCCACTGTCTGGGCGCTGCCGGCGCAGTGGAGGCCTTGATCTGCGACCTGGCGTTGGAGCACCAGTGCGTTCCCGCTAACGTCGGGACCACGGTCGCAGGAGTCGAGCCGAGGATCGGGCTCGCAACGGTGGCTGTCGACTCGACCCTCAAGCGCGTGCTCTCCAACTCATTCGGCTTCGGTGGCAGCAACTGCGCGCTTGTTTTCGGCAGGGAGGCTTTGCTGCAGCGATGAGTGCACTGACCTTTTGCGTTGCGGACTGGGTCTGGTGCACATCGGCATCCGATCTGCGCTGCGCGGGTGGCGTCGAGGCTCGTGACTCCCCTGCGCCCGTGCTTGAACTTCCGCCTGCGGAGCGGCGTCGCCTCAATCCGCTGACGAGTTTTGCGCTGGCGGCTGGAGAGCGGCTGGTCGGCGGTCGTCCGCGCGACCTGCTGAAGTCCACGCCGCTGGTGTTCGGCAGCAGCGACGGCGACGGCACCGTGCTGCTGCGACTGCTGAGCGCATTGCGCGGGCATCAGCCGGTCTCACCCACGCAGTTTCACAACTCCGTACATAACGCGCCGGCGGGCTACTGGTCGATCGGGCTCGGATCGCAGGCGCCCACGACGGCGCTGGCCGCCGGCGACGACACGGTGGAGGTAGCCCTGGTGGAGGCTGGACTTCAGGCGGTGATGCGCCGCGGCCCGGTGATCATGCTGGCGACCAGTCAAAGATTTCCACCGGAGCTCGAGCGCGCACGTCCGGATCTTCAGGACTTCGCCCTGGCTGCGTGGTGCGAGCCCGCGGATCCTGGGGTCGGATGGCGCTGCGCGGTGTCGAGTGGCGCGCAGCAAGGCCCCGCACAGACGGGCTCGCTGGCGGCCGCGGTGCGTGCGCGCGGCGCGGATGGCCTGGTTGGCAGTCGCGTTGTCCGCCATCTGGCGGCGGTGCTGACGATTACGCAGGTGACGCCCTGACTGCGCTGAGCCGAGAAGCGATCGAGCGCCTGCTGCCGCAGAAGGGAGCGATGTGTCTGATCGATGCCGCGCTCGAAATCACGGATGACGGCATCGTCTGCTTGGCCCATGTCGGATCCGCGGGCCACCCGCTCGGCGAGTTGCAGGGCGTGCCGGCGCTGCACAGTGTCGAATACGGCGCCCAGGCGGCGGCACTGCACCGCCTCACGCGCACGCATGAGCAGGGAGCGGTGTCCGGTGGTCTGCTGCTCCAGATCAGGGACCTGCAGGTCTTCGTCGACTACCTTGACCGGCTTGCGCAGCCATTGCGGATATCGGCGCACTGCATGATTGCGACTTCCGAATCTGCGCGCTATGTGTTCGAGATACGTGCTGGAGACGTCCTGGTGTCCCGCGGCGAACTGACGCTGAGACTGACGTGATGCGATGACAATGAGATTTGCTTTGGTGACGGGGGCGAGTGGAGCGATCGGTGCCGCCATCGCGCGCGCGCTGGCTTCACAGGGCCTGCATGTGATTGCGCATGCCCATCGCAATGCGGCGTCGGTGGAGCAGCTTTGCGAGCTGATTCGCGACAGCGGCGGGACCGCCGAGGCGATCAGCTTCGATGTGACCGATGCGGCAGCGTGCGAGCGTGAGATCGCGAAGGTGATCGAGCGTGCGCCGATCCAGGTCCTGGTGAACTGTGCCGGAGTCCACGACGATGCTCCGCTGGCCGGCATGTCGCAGGAGAAGTGGTCGCGTGTGATCGCCGTCAACCTTGATGGTTTCTACAACGTCACGCGGCCCGTATTGCTGCCGATGATCCGCAGTCGCAACGGCCGCATCGTCAACGTGTCGTCGGTCGCAGCCATCCGCGGCAACGCCGGCCAGGTGAACTACGCCGCGGCAAAGGCCGGACTGATCGGCGCGACGCGTGCGCTCGCGCTCGAAGTCGCTACCCGTGGCATCACCGTGAACGCGGTCGCGCCGGGAATCATTGTCAGCGACATGACAGCGGACACGTTCAGTCCCGAACGCATCAGGCAGCTGGTACCGATGGGTCGCGCCGGAGAGCCTGCAGACGTTGCTGCCTGCGTGGCGTTCCTCTGCAGCGACGCTGCGCGCTACATCACCGGGCAGATCATTGCGATCGACGGCGGCCTGACTTGAGGCAACGATGAAGACTGTGCTCGTGATCCCGGCCTACAACGAAGGCGGCACCTTGGGCGGACTGGTCCAGGCGGTCCTTCGGCTGGAGCCTAGGTTGATCGACGAAGTCATCGTTGTCGACGACGGTTCGTCCGATGATTGCATTGCCGAGGTAGCTCCCGATGCCCGCGTCCACCTTTTACGACACGCACGAAATGAAGGCAAAGCGCGAGCGCTGATCGACGGGATGCAACTGGGCCTTGCCCACGGCGCAGAGCGAGTCCTGACGATGGATGGCGACGGCCAGCACCGTCCCGAGGACATCGCGCGCCTGATCGAAGCGGCGGACTCCCACTCACAGACCATCATCGTCGGTGCCCGTCTGGCGGACCGGGAAAGCATTCCGAGCGCGCGCTACCGCGCCAACCGGTTCGCCAACTTCTGGGTTGCATGGGCATCGGGGTATCGGGTGACAGACAGCCAGTCAGGCTTTCGCCTCTATCCGGCCACCATCCTGCGAGCCGTGCTGCCGAAGCTCGCGTCAAGGTATCCGGTCACTCCCGGCAGCCGACGCAAGGGATTCGTGCTGGAAAGCGAGTTGCTGATCGAGTGTGGGCGACTGGGCTGCGGGACATTGGCGGTCCGCATTCCCGCCCTTTACGGCACGGCCCGCGCCAGTCACTTCCGGCCGGTGGCCGACATCACGCAGATCGTCATCATGGTGGCCGGGCACCTGCTGCGCAGCGGACTCTATCCGCGGGGGTTGTGGCAGAGCCTCAAGTAGCTGGGCCAACCCGGGGCTGCTAGCCGGTCGATTCACTCAATCGATTGGATTTTCCGGCGAAGGCTGCAGCGCTCGTCAGGCCAGCCGCGCCAGTGCCCGAGCCATGCGCTGAATCCGGCGGTCCTTGGTTTCCTTGCCGTCGAGCGTGAATTCCGGATGCTCGATCGCGCAGGCCAGCAGTTCGAAAAAGGACTTGTCGAGTGCCTTGCGGCTGGCGGAAAGCTGCTGGGCAATCGGCTCGCAGTCTTCGCCCGACTCGATCATGCGCTGGATGCCGCGCAACTGTCCTTCGACGCGCTTCAGTCGCAGGATGAGTTCGCGACGAGCCCGCGCGGCATCATCTTCGAGCGTGGTCTTCATGGTCGACTTACGCGTGGACAAGTCTGGCCTCCGGGACGCCCAGCTTCTTCAGTATCCAGCCGAGCGGGCAGAAGTTGGTGAAGCCGTATTGAAACAGATTTGCGCCCACAAATGCGGTAAAGGCGAGCCACCACGGCGATACGAACAGCGGACTGGCCGGTGCGCCGAGCGCAACCGAAAGCAGGATGAAGGTTCCGGCGAAGATGTGAACCCAGCGATCTACGGTCATGAAGGCCTCCTCAGGCAGTGGCAGTGGCGGGGTCAGGGGTGGGTCCGACCGGGGCCGCCCTGGTTTTGCGGTAGTTGACGGCGTAGTACAGGACGGGAATCAGCACCAGCGTGAGCGCCGTCGAGACGAAGATGCCGAACAGCAGCGAAATGGCCAGTCCATTGAAAATCGGATCGTCCAGGATGAACACGGCGCCGAGCATCGCCGCCACGGCCGTCAGCACGATCGGCTTGGCACGCGTAGCGGCGGCCTCGATCGTGGCCTGCTCGAAGTCGATGCCATCGGCCAGCCGCTGATGGATGAAATCCACCAGCAGTATCGAGTTGCGCACGATGATCCCGGCGAGCGCGATCATCCCGATCATCGACGTCGCAGTGAACTGCGCGCCGAGCAGTGCATGGCCCGGCAGCACGCCGATGATGGTCAGCGGAATCGGCGCCATGATGATCAGTGGCGTCAGGTAGGAATGGAACTGCGCGACGACCAGCAGGTAGATCAGCACCAGCCCGACGGCATAGGCGATGCCCATGTCGCGGAACGTCTCGTAAGTGATCTGCCACTCGCCGTCCCACTTGAGCGCAAATGACGCATAACGATCCTCGGGCGCGGTGATCCAGCGTTCTGCCAGTGGCAGTCCGCCCGGCGCACGATCTTCGCGATGTCCGCGCGCATGGTGAACATCCCGTACAGCGGCGAGTCGGTCTTGCCTGCACCTCCCGCCACATCGCCGGTGACGTAGACGACCGGCTGCAGGTCCTTGCGATGGAGCACGTGCTCGCGCGGCAGGGTGGTCGGCCGGACCAGTTCGGACAGCGGGATCTCGTAGGGCAGGCCGGTCTGCTCGTCGCGCACGGTGTCCGGGCCGCGGACCTTGAGCTTCAGCAACGCCTCCATGGAACCCTTGGACGCATCGGCCAGCCCGATGCGCACCGGCACCGCGTACTTGCTCGATCCATCGTGCAGCGGTGTGATGTCTTCGCCGGCGAGCGCCATGCGCGCGATGCGCGCCACCTCGTTCGCGGGGATTCCGTACTGGGCCGCCTTGGCGGTGTCCACCCGCAGCACGATGCGTTCGGCGGGATCGAGAACGGTGTCGTCGATCGCCGTGATGTCGGGCGTCTTCTCGAACACGCCGCGGACCTGCTTCGCGAGCTTCATCTGCGCATCGATGTCGGGGCCATAGATCTCGGCCACGATCGGCGACAGCACCGGCGGTCCCGGCGGCACCTCGACCACCTTGAGGTCGGCCCCATGGCGCCGGGCGATCGCGTCGAGCGCCGGACGCACGGCCTGCGCGATCTCGTGGCTCTTGCGGTCGCGCCGATGCTTGTCGACGAGGTTGACCTGGAGATCGCCGACTTCGCCACCGCTGCGCAGGTAGTACTGCCGCACCAGTCCGTTGAAGTTGATCGGCGCCGCCAGCCCCGCGTAGGCCTGGTAGTCGAGCACTTCGGGCACCTTGGCGACTTCCACCGCCAGGTCGCGCAGCAGGGCCGCGGTCGCTTCGACCGGGGTGCCCGTCGGCATGTCGACGACGATCTGGAACTCCGACTTGTTGTCGAACGGCAGCATCTTCAGCACGACGAGATTCAGCGGCACCAGCAGTACCGATAGCGCGATGGCCGCCGCGATACCAAGGCCGAGCCAGCGGCGGTGGCCGCGGCCAGCATCGCCGCGCAGGAACGGCCGCATCACCCGTTCGAAGAAGGCGGCGAGCCGGGCGCCGAGTTTGTCGCCACCGGTCGGTTTGCCGTGCGCGGCGGGCAGCAGGCGCAATGCCATCCAGGGCGTGATCACGAACGCGATCGCCAGCGACAGCAGCATGCCCATGGACGAGTTGATCGGGATCGGCGCCATGTACGGTCCCATCAGGCCGGTGACGAAGGCCATCGGCAACAGCGCGGCGATCACGGTGAACGTGGCCAGTATCGTCGGGCCGCCCACTTCGTCGACGGCACGCGGGATGATCTGCGAAAGTGGCAGGTGATCGATCATCGAACGGCGGTGGATGTTCTCCACGACGACGATGGCATCGTCGACCAGGATGCCGATCGAGAAGATCAGTGCAAAGAGCGACACGCGGTTGAGCGTGAATCCCCAGGCCCATGAGGCGAACAACGTGCTGGCCAGCGTCAGCACCACGGCCGCGCCGACGATGATGGCTTCGCGCCGGCCGAGCGTGGCCCACACCAGCGCCACCACCGACAGCGTGGCGAAGATCAGCTTCTTGATGAGCTGGTTGGCCTTGTCGCTGGCCGTGGTGCCGTAGTTGCGCGTTTCCGCGACGACGACATCGGCGGGGATCAATTGCCCCTTGAGCTGCGCGACGCGTTCCATCACGGCGTCCGCGACCGTGGCTGCGTTTTCGCCGGGCTTCTTCGATACCTGGATCGTGACGGCCGGCCACTCGACGAATTCGCGCGCGGTGCCGCTCGCGCCGGCGGCTGCGGGCGCGCCGTGCCAGACGTACAGGCTGGGCGTATCCGGGCCGTCGGTCACGCGGGCCACGTCGGCCAGCAGGATCGGGCGCCGTTCGCGCGTCGGCCCGGCGAGTCCGACCACCAGCTGGCCGACGTCCGCCGCGCTGCGCAGGAACTGGCCGGTACGCACTTCCACGGTCCGGTTGCCCGAGGTCAGCTGCCCGGACGGCAGCGACGTATTGGTGGCGCGCAGTGCGCGCTCGATATCGGTGACGGTGACATGGTGGGCGTTCATGCGCTCGGGGTCGAGCGTCACCCGCACCACGTTGCCGGGACCGCCGAGGGTGGACACTTCGCGCGTGCCGCGCACGCGCTTGAGCTCGATCTCCAGTTCGTGCGCGACGCGCTGCAGATCATCCGCGCTGCCGTCCGCGCGCTGCGAATGCAAAGTCAGCGTGACGATCGGTACGTCATCGATGCCCTTGGGCTTGACCACGGGAGCGAGCGCGCCGAGGTGGGTCGGCAGCCAGTCTCCGTTCGACATCAGGGTGTCGTACAGCTTGACGAGCGAGTCGATGCGCGGCTGGCCGACCTTGTATTGGACGGTCAGCACCGCCATGCCCGGCTGCGTGACCGAGAAGATGTGCTCGATGCCGGTGATCTGCGAGAGCACCTGCTCGGCCGGCACCGTCACCATGTTGTGTACGTCGTCGCTCGAAGCGCCGGGGAACGGAATGATGACGTTCGCCATCGTCACGTTGATCTGCGGCTCTTCTTCCTTCGGCGTCACCATCACGGCGAATGCGCCCAGCAGCAGCAGCACGAGCGCGATCAGCGGAGTCAGCTGGGACTGCAGGAAGCTCCGGGCAATGCGGCCGGAGATGCCGAGCGATGGACCGGCGTCGTTCATGGCCGGCTCAGCGAGCCGCGAGCGGATTCAGCAGAACGCGCTCACCGTCGCCCAGGCCGGCGAGCACTTCGATGCCACCGTCGGCGACTGGGTTGCCAACGCGGACCTGCCGCAACTGCGGCCGTCCGTCGGCCGAGACGACGTTGACGGCCGTGAGTTCGCCGCGCCGGATCAGCGCCGACTGCGGCAGCACCAGCTTGCGCGTGCGGCCGACCGGTACGAGGATCTTCGCGGCGGCGCCCGGCGTGATTCCCGGTGTATCGCCCGTGGGCAGATCGGCGCGGATCTGTGTGGACAACAGCCGGGCGTCCGTGGCGGGAAGAATCGTCACCCGCGTGGCATTGATCGTGCGCCCGAGTTGCGGCAGCTCGACCGTTGCCCGGGTGGCGCCCGCCGTCTTCGGCAGCACGAACTGGGGCAGGTTGCCGACCGCGCGCAGCGCTGCGGGATCGTGCACGGCGACGACTCCGCGTCCCGGGGACGCGACTTCGCCGGGCTCCATCAGTCGGCGCGTGACCACGCCATCGATCGGGGATTTGAGTTCGGCGTGACTGCGCGCGGTATCGGCCTGAGTGTTGCCCGCCCGGGCGGCGTCGGCGGCCGCCTGCGCGGCCTTGAGGTTCGATTCGGCTTGATCGAGCGCGGCTCGACTGACGAAGTTCTTCTCGAGCAGGCTCTGTGTCCGCTCCAGATTCAGCCGGGCCTGCGTGAGCTGGGCGTCGGCCTGGGCGACGCTCGCACGTCCTGCGGCCACCTGCGCATCGGTGTCGCGCGTGTCGATGCGCGCCAGCACCTGGCCCTTTCTTACCCGGTCGCCGGCGTCGACGAGGATCTGGGTGACGGTTCCCGACAGCTGGGCCGAGACCGTCGCCTGCCGTACCGCTTCGATCACCGCGTCGGCCGCGTAGACCTCGTCCACGTCCCTCATGCGGACTTCGACCGTCGCCGCAGGCGTCGCCTTTGGCGTGCCGTTGTCGGCGAGAACCGCGCTGCCGCTCAACAGCAGCAACAGGGCCAGCGCAGCCCGGCCGGGCCGGCTGCGCGGACGGTCGGTACTCGTGCCGTTACGAAGGCTGTGCATCGCGACGCAGAACGGTGACTACTTGGTTCGGCAGGTGTTGATGCCGAAGATGGAGTACGCGGGGCAGCTGCGCACCAGCCCGGTCAGCAGCGGAACGACGCCGATGTAGCCCCAGACGCCGATCGTGCCGGTGGCGGCAAGGGCGATCAGGGCGATTCCGGCGACGATGCGCAGGGTGCGGTCCAGGTTTCCGACGTTGGCGGTCATGATGGTCCTCGGGTAAGGAGATCTGTGATTGGGTGGCCCACGTCCGGGAAAGTAGGTCCGGGGGCTCCGGAGTCATTCCGGCAGCGCAGTATAGCGCGATATGCCATACCCCCTAGGGTATATTGCAGCGCCTTGATCAATCTCAAGTGGCTGTCGGCGAACCGAGGCAAACTGAAGCGAGTTGACATTGTTCCGAGGCTGCTGGCGTCGGCCACCGGTATCTGTCATTCGTGTCCGCTTCCGGTCGCCGAGGCGGCGTGGTGCAGTGCGGCTTGACAGATTCACATGCGCTGTGGATCATATGCGTTGTTGCGCATATAGACATAGGCGTCATGGAACCCGAGCTGGACCGGCTGTTCGAGGTGGTGTCGGGGTACTTCGGCCTGCTGGCCGAACCGACCCGGTTGAAGATCCTGAACACGATCTGTGACGGTGAGCGCAGCGTTTCGGACATCGTCGAGCGGGTGGGTTCGAGCCAGACGAACGTGTCGCGCCACTTGAACCTGATGTACGGGCGCGGCGTGCTGAAGCGCCGGCGAGACGGGGCGACCGTGTACTACTCGATCAGCGATCCGAACGTCGTCACGCTGTGCCGCACCGCCTGCGTGCACATCGCGGGTCAGCAGGACGATCACCCGGTCACGAGCCGGACGCTAAAGCGTTTCATGCCGGCGACGAAATAGCGGCCGCCGGTAAGTCGAATTCAGAAGAAGAGCATAGGAGAGCAGATGAGCAAGGGAGAACGGGCTGTGGCGCCCGGGCGGATCATTGCTGCGCCCGAGAGCCACCTCACGGCCGACGTCCTGCGCGGCGCGACGCGATCGCGGCGTGGATTCCTCCAGGGCGGTGCCGCACTGGCAGGAGCGGTCGCGGCGGTGGCCGGTGGCCGGGCCTTTGCCCAGGAAAAGGCGGCCTTCGAGCCGCCCAGTGTTCCGTCGTGGACCCGGTCACTCGGTGCGCCGGTCGTTGCCGCGCCGTACGGCTCGCCGTCGGAGTTCGAGGCCAGCGTCGTACGACGCCAGAGCCCCGGCCTGACGCCGCAGCCGCAGTCTTCGATCAGCTTCACGCCGCTGCAGAGCCTGTTCGGCATCATCACGCCAAGCGGGGTGCACTTCGAGCGCCACCACTCCGGCATGCCGGTCGTCAATCCGGCCCAGCACCGCCTGATGATCCACGGCATGGTCAAGCGTCCCGTCATCCTGACGATGGACGACATCATGCGTTTCCCGTCGGTGTCGCGCATCCACTTCATCGAGTGCGGCGCCAACTCCGGCATGGAGTGGGCCAACGTTGCCGTGCCGACGGTGCAGTACACGCACGGCATGCTCGCCTGCAGCGAGTTCACCGGCGTGCTGCTGTCGACGCTGCTCGAGGAAGTCGGGTACGACAAGAAGAATGCAAAGTTCGTGCTGGCCGAGGGGGCCGACGGCTCCGCGCTGACGCGTTCGATTCCGATGGAGTTCGCGCTCAGCGACGTCATGGTCGTCTACGGACAGAACGGCGAGATGCTGCGTCCCGAAAATGGCTATCCGCTGCGCCTCCTCGTGCCCGGCGTGCAGGGCGTTTCCAGCGTCAAGTGGCTGCGTCGACTGGAGGTCGGGGACAAGCCCTGGAATGCGCGCGAGGAGTCGCTGCACTACGTGGACCTGCTGCCCGATGGCACGCACCGCCAGTACTCAATCGTTCAGGAAGTGAAGTCGGTGATCACGGCACCGTCGGGCGGTCAGAAACTGATGGGCAAGGGTTACTACGAAATCAACGGGCTCGCGTGGAGCGGACGCGGAAAGGTGCGACGCGTGGACGTGTCGACCGACGGCGGCCGCAACTGGGCGCAGGCGCGCCTGCAGGAGCCGGTGCTGACCAAGGCGCTGACGCGGTTTCGTTTCGACTGGACGTGGAACGGCGGCCCGGCGCTGCTGCAGAGCCGGGCTGTCGACGACACCGGGCACGTGCAGCCGAGCCTGCCGCAACTGCGCGCGGTCCGCGGGACGCGTTCGATTTATCACAACAACGGGATACAGACGTGGCAGGTCAACCCGAACGGGGAGGTGTGGAATGTTCAGGTGGGTTGATCGCGCGCGCATCGTCATCGTGCTGGCGGGCCTGTCTGCGGCCGCCGCAAGTGCGCAGACGGCCGGCAGCTCCGACGGAGCCCGCTTCGGTTTCGGTCGGCCGGCAAGTGCGCAGGAGATCGCGGGCTGGGACATCGACGTGCGCCCCGACGGCCACGGCGTCAAGAAGGGTCGCGGCACGGTTGCGCAGGGGCAGGACATCTATGACGCACAGTGCGCGAGCTGTCATGGGACCTTCGGCGAAAGCAACCGCTACATGGCCATCGCCGGTGGCGTGAAGAAAGAGGATCTCGCCGCCGGTCGCGCCAGTGCTCTGACGCGTCCCGACGGCATGCGTACCGTAGGTACCAAGCTGAATGCGGCGACCACCTGTGGGACTACATCTATCGCGCCATGCCGTGGACCAACCCGCAGTCGCTGACGGCGGACCAGGTCTATGCGGTGACGGCCTACGTGCTGCACCTGAACGAGATCGTCCCCGCAGACTTCGAGCTGAACGACGGGAACCTGACCAAGGTCCAGATGCCGAACCGCAGTGGCATGTCGACGAATCACGGCATGTGGTCGGTCAAGGGTAAGCCCGATGTCCAGGGTTCGAGTTGCATGAAGGACTGCGTCCCCGCAGTGAAAGTGGTCTCGGAACTGCCCGATTTCGCGCGCAACCAGCACGGCAACCTGGCCGAGCAGAAGCGCTCGTTCGGCCCGGTCCGCGGGATCGATACGACTCGCTACGATGCCGGCAAGCCGGCGGCCGTGGCGACGGCTGCCGTTCCCGTGGCTGCCGCGGCCGCAGCGGGACCGAATGTGAAGGACCTGTTGACGCGCAATGCATGCACGGCGTGTCACGCGACCGACAGCAAGGTGGTGGGGCCGTCGTTCCGTGAGGTGGGCACGAAGTATCAGGCACGCAGTGATGCCGAGGCCTATCTTGCCAAGAAGATCAAGGAAGGCGGGCAGGGTGCATGGGGTGGCGTCCCGATGCCGGCGCAGCCCGGCCTCAAGGAAGACGAGGCGAAGGCACTGGCACGCTGGATACTGGCCGGTTCGAAGTAAGGGTAGCGGCAATGGGGGACGTCGGGACGACACCCGATCGTTTCATTTACAGTAGCGGGCAATTTTTCTTCGGAGTAGGAGACACAGATGGATGGTCAACGCAGAGAGTTCGTCAAGGCCGGCGGCGTGCTGGGCTTGATGGTGGCGGCGGGATTGCTTACCGCCCGGGAAGCGCAGGCGCAGCAGGCCGCGTGGAACAAGGCAGCATTCGAGGCCAAGAACCTCGATGACACGGTCAAGGCGCTCGGCGGCACATCGGCAGCCCAGAGTGGTGACATCTCGATCAACGCGCCCGATATCGCTGAAAACGGCGCGGTCGTTCCGGTCGGCGTGTCCAGCAAGATCCCCAACACGCAGGCGGTCTACATCCTGGTCGAGAAGAACCCGAACTCCCTGGCAGCAGGCTTCGGCATTCCGGCAGGCACCGAGGCCAATGTCGCGACCCGCATCAAGATGGGTCAGACGTCGAACGTGCACGCGGTGGTGAAGGCGGACAACAAGTTCTATGTCGCCACCAAGGAAGTCAAGGTCACGCTCGGCGGCTGCGGCGGCTAGCACATTCAATTTTCTGATTCGAGGAGCAGTAAATGGCAGATCCGATGCGTATCCGCGCCACCGAAACGCCCGACGGCGTCGACGTGCGTGTACTAATGAGCCATGAGATGGAGTCCGGACAGCGCCGCGATTCAGCGGGCAACCTGGTGCCGGCGCATTTCATCCAGACGGTGACCGTGACGACTGCGGGCAAGCCGGTGCTGACTGCCGACTGGGGCCCGGCGGTGTCGAAGAATCCGTACCTGCAGTTCAAGTTCAAGGGCGCCAAGAAGGGTGACAAGCTCACCGTAACCTGGGTCGACAACAAGGGCGAAACTCGCACCGACGAAGCGACGATCGGCTGAGCACACTGATGCGAACAGCGGTCCTCAGGGTGACACTCGGCAGTGCGGTCGCGCTGCTGGGTGGCTGCATGTCGGTCAGCGCAACCAAGGTGGACGCGGCTGGGTCGACGTCCACGGCGCCGGTCAAGGCCGTCTACCACCTGACCAACGGCCTCGATGAAGCCCAGCGAGGCATGGGCAACATCCGCAATCATCTGGCGGCAGACCCCAGCGCAAAGATCGTCGTGGTCACCAACGGCAACGGCATCGAGTTCCTGCTCGATGGAGCCAAGGATCGCAACGGCAATCCGTTCGATGCGACGGTGCAGGATCTGAAGTCCAGGGGAGTCGACTTTCGCGTCTGCAACAACACGCTGGTGACGCGCAAGATCGACAAGTCGAAGGTGATCCCGGAGGCGACGATCGTGCCGTCGGGCGTTGCCGAAGCCGCGAACCTGCAGGCGCGCGCGGGGTATGTTTACCTCCGGCCGTGAGCCGGCGAACAAGAGTTAGGGGATAGAGCTCCCGTAGAGGAGCAAAACGGGACGTAACTTCAGCCAGGAGGCAGAAACACATGAAGAAGCAGACGTTGGCCACGATCGTGGCCGCGGTGGTTCTGGGCGGTGCGAGCGCCAGTGCGCTGGCCCAGGGCAGTGCCGCGGAGGGCATCGCGCGCTATCGCGAGATGCTGCAGGATGGCAATCCCGCGGAGCTCACGGTCGCACGTGGCGAGGAGATCTGGAAGGCAAAGCGCGGACCGAAGAACGTGTCGCTCGAGCAGTGCGACCTCGGTATCGGACCGGGCGTCATCAAGGGCGCCTACGCGCAGCTGCCGCGTTACTTCGCCGATGCCGACCAGGTGATGGACTTCGAGTCCCGCGTGGTCTGGTGCATGGTCAACCTGCAGGGCATGGACCGCGCGGCGATCACCAAGAGCCCGTACTCGGGTGCGGGCCAGCGTCAGACGGACATCGAGGCACTGGCCGCCTTCGGGGCCGAGATGTCGCGCGGCATTCCGGTCAACATTCCGCAGAGTCATCCCAAGGAAAGAGCCTCGTTCGATCGCGGCAAGCAGGCGTTCTACATGCGCGGCGGACCGTACGACTTCTCCTGCGCCACCTGCCACGGCGTGACGGGGCAGCGTATCCGCTTGCAGGACCTGCCGAACATCTCCAGCAACAAGCCCGACGCCGATCGCGCGTTCACGACCTGGCCGGCGTATCGGGTCTCGCAAGGCGCACTGCGCTCGATGCAGTGGCGTCTGTATGACTGCTTCCGGCAGCAGCGCTGGCCCGAGCTGGTGTTCCTTTCACCGACCTCGATCGACCTGATCACCTTCCTTGGCGTCAACGCCAACGGCGCGAAGATGGACGCGCCGGCCATCAAGCGCTGAGGAGCCGACGATGAAAAAGAAAGTCATTTTCTCGATCACCGGCCTCGCGGTTCTGGCCGGTTGCGCCACGTATGTGGCGCCGACGAAGGAAGAATCCGTCCAGGCGGTCAAGTCCTCGTTCAAGGAACGCGGGCCGGCCAAGCTCGACCGACTCAACCAGACCGAGATCCAGGCCGTCTGTTCCGATGCCCAGATCATGGGCAAGGAGGTGCCGAAGGCCGAGGCCGAAGCGCTGCAGAAGAAGGTCCTGGCGACGATCAAGTATCCGGCCGACGGCAAGTTCCTCGGCGACTACAAGCAGGGCGAGCGCATCGCACAGTCCGGCGTGGGCCTGCAGTGGAGCGACGGTCCGAAGACGGTCAACGGCGGCAACTGCTATGCCTGCCACCAGATGACCCAAGCGGAAGTGTCCTTCGGGAACATCGGCCCGTCGCTGCTGGGGTACGGCAAGCTGCGCGGATACAACGAGGCAACCCTGAAGTACACCTGGGCCAAGATCTGGAACACGCACGCGTTCAACCTGTGCTCGCAGATGCCGCGCTACGGCGATGCCGGCATCCTGAGCGAAGCGCAGATCAAGGACGTGATGGCGCTGTTGCTGGACCCGAACTCGCCCGTCAACAAGTAGGTCCCCGAGGCCCGGCCGCCAGCGGCGGCCGGGCCTCTTTTTTCAGAGATTCCCATGCATCGCCGTGTTGTCCTGTCCGCGCTGGCTGCCACACTTGCCAGTGCGGCGATTCCCTCGCGTGCCGACGTTCGTGCACCCGTCCGCTGGAGCGACATCCGGCTGGTCGACGGTCGCACCCTCAAGGCGAGCGAACTGCAGGGCCGCACCGTAGTGGTCGAGTACTGGGCCAGCTGGTGTCCGTTCTGCATGAAGCAGAACCCGTTCATCGAGAAGCTGCATCGCCAGGCTGGCGGCGACAACCTGCGCGTACTGACCTTCACGATCGACAAGACCGAGCAGGCGGCGCGCGATTATTTGGCCAAGCACGGCTACACCTTTGCGGCCGCCATGGCAGGACCGCAGTCGGAAGCGTGGTTCGGCCGCCGGCGTGGCCTTCCGGAGGTGCATGTCGTCGATCCGGCCGGACGCATCGTCTTCAGCGAAATCGGCGAGATGTTCGAGGAAGACATCGCAGCGCTGGCGCGTTTCGCCGCCAGGTCGCACTAGTTCGAACGAAAAACCAGAGAGCCCATAGAGCCAAGAGGGAGAGGTACGCACGATGTCGATGGACCGACGTGAGTTTCTGCAGGTGCTGGCGGTCGCGGCCGCGGCCGGAATGCCGATCGGTGCGCGCGATGCGCTGGCCGCAACGCCCGCCAGCGCGAAGATGTACGAGCTGCCGCGCTTCGGCAACGTGCACCTGCTGCACTTCACGGACTGCCATGCGCAGCTACTGCCGATCTACTTCCGCGAGCCGAGCGTCAACCTCGGCATCGGTCCAGCACGCGGCCAGCCGCCACACCTGGTCGGCGAACATCTGCTGAAGCACTTCAGCATCGCGCGCAACACGCCGGAAGCACACGCCTTCACGTTCCTCGACTTCGTCGAGGCGGCGAAGACCTACGGCAAGGTCGGCGGCTTCGCTCACCTGTCGACCCTGATCAAGCGCATGAAGGCCGGGCGTCCGGGTGCGCTGCTGCTCGACGGCGGGGACACCTGGCAGGGTTCGGCGACATCGCTGTGGACCAACGCGCAGGACATGGTCGACGCCTGCAAGCTGCTCGGCGTCGACGTGATGACCGCGCACTGGGAGATGACCTACGGCCAGAAACGCGTGCTGGAGATCGTCGAGAAGGACTTCAAGGGCAAGATCGACTTCGTCGCGCAGAACATCAAGACGACGGATTTCGGCGACCAGGTGTTTCCGCCGTACACGCTGAAGGAAATGAACGGCGTGAAGGTGGCGATCATCGGCCAGGCGTTTCCGTACACGCCAATTGCGAACCCACGCTATTTCGTTCCGGAATGGAGCTTCGGCATCCAGGAAGAGAACATGCAGAAGACGGTCGACGAGGTGCGCGGAAAGGGCGCGCAGGTCGTCGTTCTCCTCTCGCACAACGGCATGGACGTCGACCTGAAGATGGCCTCGCGCGTGCGCGGCATCGATGCGATCCTCGGCGGTCATACGCATGACGGCGTGCCGCAGCCGTCGATGGTCAAGAACGCCGGCGGCACGACGCTGGTGACCAATGCCGGCAGCAACAGCAAGTTCCTCGCGGTGCTGGACTTCGACGTCAAGGGCGGCAAGGTCGCGGACTTCCGCTACAAGCTGCTGCCGGTGTTCTCGAACCTGCTGCCTGCCGATGCGGACATGAGCGCCTTCATCCAGAAGGTGCGCGCGCCGTACGAGGGCAAACTTTCCGAGAAACTCGCGACGACCGAGGGCCTTTTGTACCGCCGCGGCAATTTCAACGGCACGTTCGACCAGCTGATCCTCGATGCGATGCTGGCCGTCAAGGGCGCCGAGATCGGTTTCTCGCCGGGATTCCGCTGGGGCACGAGCCTGCTTCCGGGTCAGACGATCACGATGGAGCACCTGATGGACCAGACCGCCGTTACGTATCCGTATTCGACGGTCAGTGACATGAGCGGGGAGATGATCAAGACCGTCCTCGAGGACGTCGCGGACAATCTGTTCAACCCGGACCCCTACCTGCAGCAGGGCGGCGACATGGTGCGCGTGGGCGGCCTGCAGTACACGATCGATCCCGCGGCGACCATGGGCGGTCGCATCAGCGACATGAAGCTCAACGGCAAGCCGATCGAGCCCGGCAAGACCTACAAGGTCGCCGGCTGGGCGCCGGTCGCCGAAGGGGCCAAGGGCGAGCCGATCTGGGATGTCGTCGCCGGCTATCTGCGTGATCGCAAGGTCGTCAAACCCGTGCGGCTCAACCAGCCGGTCATCAAGGGGGTCGCGGGCAACCCCGGCATCGCCTGACACACCTGCCATGCGACGGCGCCACCTTTTGTGCGCCGCCCTGCTGCTGCCCTGGCGGGCAGTGCAGGCTGCCGGCGAGGAGTCGCTGCCGGCGGCCTCAAACCTGAAGCAGCTCGCGGCCGAGAGCGCTCGCCTTAAGGCGCCGATCGTGATTCTCTTCAGTACGCCGGGATGCCCGTACTGCCTCGAGGTGCGGCGCAATTACCTTGCGCCGCGGCTCGCCGGCGCGGATGCGCGTGCGCCGCACATCCTGATCCGCGAACTCGACATCACCAGCCGCGAGCGTGTGATCGACTTCGACGGTCGCGCGACGACCGAGGCGGACGTCGCAGAACGCTTTGGGGTGCGCATGGTTCCGGTGGTGATGGCGCTCGACAGCCGCGGCAAGCCGATCGGCGAGCCCCTGGTCGGGCTCGATCGCTCGGGTTTCTACGAAAGCTATCTGCAGACGCTGCTGACCCGGGCGCAAGCGTCGATGGGGCGGTGACTGCGGTCCGACCGAGCCTGCCGTCGAGCGGCTGCAATGGTAATGATCGTGAAGTACGACGGTTCCTGCGCTACCGTAGCGGTATTCGCACGGGGAGGTCGCCATGCTGCGTGGATACATCGTTCTGCTGCTCTCGCTCGGGTTGCCCCTGTCTTCGCTGGCCCAGACCGCGCGCAGCGAGCCGACGACGACTGCCGAGGTCTCGAAGTTCGTGATGGGCACACGGCTGGGCTACATCACCTGCAGCGAGAAGTACAAGGCGTATCTCGAGAAGTGGGAGCTCTATGCGCTGATGACCGAGGGCCAGCGCGAGCCCAAAGGCACGCCGCCCACGGTCACCGACGTGTCCGACTGCATACACCAGACCTCGCTGCGCGGAAACGCTCTGTACAAAGACGCCGTGAAGAGCGCCGAGACACCCAAGGCGAAAGCGGCCTTCAGCGAGTACATGGTGGCCTGGGACGGGGCGCTGAAATCCATCCGCAAGCCGGAGCGCGAAACCGTGCAACAGTATCGAGTGCGCCAGAAGAAGGTCGAGGAGCGCCTCGACGCGCTGCAGTCCAGGCTCGAGACCGCCGCCCCCGGGGCGTGAGTTACCTCGCCTGCGCCTTCGTCGCTCTCGCGGCGTGGGCGCTGGCCGGCAACGCCGGCGCGCAGATACGCTGTCCCGACACCGGAGCCCTCGTCCATGCGAGCGACGCCGCGGATGCACAGTCCGCGTGCGGCGCCGTGGCGGACGCACAGGCGTTCCTTGCGGCGCAGGGCCTCGATACGAGCCATCCGATAGAGATCCGCTTCGTTGAGGTGATGCCGGAGATCGTCGCCGGGCTGCCAGTGCTCGGCTGCTACGTGCGATCGGAGCAGGTCGTTTACGCATTGTCGTTCGAGCAATGCCGCACACGTCGCCTGCCGCACGACATCGTGGTCGACCGCAACTTTCACCGCGCGCTGGTCGTGCATGAAGTTGCGCATCGCATCGTCACGGCCAACGCCGGGCGCGAGCCGCTCAGCGCCGTGGCGCACGAGTACTTCGCCTATGTAACGATGTTCGCAACGATGCCGGCGGCGCAGCGCGAGCAGGTGCTGGCGAAGATTCCGGGTAGCGGCTTCGATGCGACCGCCGAGATCAACTTGACCACTTACCTCCTCGATCCGATATTTTTTGGGGCGCAGGCCTATCGGCACTTCCTTAAGCCGGCCAATGGCCGGGTGTTTCTGCGGCGCGTGCTCGATCGACAGGTGCTGATCGAGGATTGACGTGCGCTGTCCGCATCGACTGACGTCTGACCGTTTCTGCGTCGGGCTGAGTCGGGGCCGGCGCGGATTGGTATCGTTCGCGATGGCAGCACGTCGTCACCCGACATCAATCATGGCCTTGCCTTCCGACCCCGACGAGACCCTCAATGAAGATCCGCTTCGCCCCCGCCGCGCTGTTACTGGCCGCCTTGCTGGTTGGCTGTGCCGCCGTGACGCCGACGCCTGACGCTGCCTCGCTGAACGGCACCGCGTGGGTGCTGTCTGCATTGCCGGGCCGCACGCTTCGGCCCGATGCAGCTGCGACGCTGAGCTTCGAGGCTGGGCGTGCCCAGGGCAGCGACGGCTGCAATCGTTTCGGCATTCCCTACACGACCAAGGGATCGACGATTGACCTGTCCGGCACCGGCATGTCGACGCAGATGGCGTGCCCGCCCGAGGTGATGAAGCAGGCGGGAGCTTTCATGGATGCTCTGC
Organism: uncultured beta proteobacterium; assembly: GCA_963769745.1. Taxonomy (GTDB): domain Bacteria; phylum Pseudomonadota; class Gammaproteobacteria; order Burkholderiales; family Burkholderiaceae_F; genus JALORV01. The sequence continues at coordinate 14,541 of CAVYNB010000016.1, read as the reverse complement.
GCACCGCCAGGACCTATCGCCTTGCCAATGGCCAGCTTCAGCTGCTCGGCGCAGACGGTGCATTGCTCGCTACGCTCGCGGCCCAGTCGACGCTGCTGGCCGGCACGAACTGGAAAGTCACCGGGATCAACAATGGCCGCAATGCGCTCGTGAGCACGGTCACCGGCTCGACCGTGACGATGGCCTTTGCGGCCGACGGCAAGGTTGCGGGATCGGCGGGCTGCAACCAGTACACCACGCGTTATGAAGGCGAAAGTTCGAAGTTCCGCTTCGAAGCGCCTGCCGCGACGCGAAGGATGTGTGCCGACGCCGGCGTGATGGAGCAGGAGCAGGCGTTCCTGAAGGCACTGGCCGCGGTGCGAACCCTACGCATCGAAGGCAGCCGGATCGAGTTCCGTGACGATCAGGGCGCGCTCCAGGTCACCGCGACGCGCGAGGGCAGCAGCTAGCGGCTGCCGCGCAATCGGATGTCCTGGCGCACCCCATGCCGCTGATCGCGTACACCCTCGTCGAAGAGGAAGTCGAGCTGCAGGCCATACGCGCGCAGGGTGCCGGTGGGCAGAACGTCAACAAGGTTTCCAATGCGATCCACCTGCGCTTCGACATAGGGGCGTCGTCACTGCCGGACGAACTCAAGCAGCGGTTGCTGGCCCGGCGCGACCAACGCATCAGCGACGAAGGTGTCATCGTCATCAAGGCGCAGGCGTACCGCAGCCTTGAAAAGAATCGCGCGGAGGCGCTGGCACGCCTGCGGGCCATGCTGGACGCCGCGGCCGAGATTCCGCGGACACGCCGGCCCACGCGGCCGACCGCAACGTCGAAGCGCAAGCGCGTTGAAACGAAGGTGCAGCGGGGACAGGTGAAGGCGCTGCGCCGACGCGTTGTCGACTGAGTGGCCGACTTGATCGGCCCGAGCCAAGTGGGGCGCGAATAAAACCGGCAGAATCCGTCCTCTGGAAGCGTGGCCGAGCGGTTGAAGGCACCGGTCTTGAAAACCGGCAACGGGGCAACCCGTTCGTGAGTTCGAATCTCACCGCTTCCGCCAGATACCATTCCGCATGACCCCCCGCCTCAGCCTGCGCAACATCACGAAGCGCTACGGCGATGTCGTTGCCAACGAAGGCATCTCGCTGGATGTGGCGCCGGGCGAGATCGTCGCCATCCTCGGCGAAAACGGCGCCGGCAAGAGCACGTTGATGAAGGTGATCTACGGCATCGTGCACCCGGACGAAGGGCACGTCGCTGTCGATGGCCGCGACGTGCGCATCGCGAGCCCGGCACACGCGCGCGCACTCGGAATCGCGATGGTGTTCCAGCACTTCGTGCTGTTCGACACGCTGACGGTCGCGGAGAACATCGCACTGGGCATCGATCCGGCGCCGCTCGCCACGGTCACCGCGCGGCTGCGTGAACTGTCACAGCGCTACGACCTCGACGTCGATCCGGACGAGCGGGTGCACGATCTGTCGGTCGGCGAGCGCCAGCGTGTCGAGATCCTGCGCGCGCTGATGTCGACGCCGAGGCTGCTGATCCTCGATGAACCGACCTCGGTGCTTAAGCCGCAGGCGATCGAGCGCCTGTTCGTCACGCTCGAGCAGCTCGCGGCCGACGGTGTCAGCGTGGTGTTCATCAGCCACAAGCTCGACGAGATCCGGCGCCTGACACATCGCTGCGTCGTGCTGCGCGGTGGCCGGCTGGTGGCGACCGTCGATCCACGCGCAGAGAGCGAAGCGAGTCTCGCGCGCCTGATGATCGGCGCCGATCCGCCGTCGATCGCCGCACACGATTCTCCGCCGGGTGCCGTCGCACTGTCCGTACGCGGACTCGACACCGGGCAGGTCGGCGAACGTCAGCACTGGCTGCACGCGATCGATCTCGATGTGCACGCGGGCGAGATCGTCGGCATCGCCGGAGTGTCGGGCAACGGTCAGGCAGCCCTGATGGCGGTGCTGTCGGGTGAGTGGACCGACGTACGCGGAACGATTCGCCTGTTCAATGAAGACGTCACGAAGGCGCCGGTGGCCGCGCGGCGCGCGCATGCAATGCGCTATGTGCCGGAAGACCGGCTCGGCCACGGAGCGGTCGCGGCGCTGACGTTGACGGAGAACCTGGTACTGACGCGTGAAGCGCTGCGGACGCGTGGCGTCGTGCGCTGGCACGAGGCGCGAGTGGGTGCCGTGCGAGTGATCGATCGTTTCGCGGTGCGGACGGCGGGACCGGGTGCGACCGCGTCGAGCCTGTCGGGTGGCAACCTGCAGAAGTTCATCGTCGGGCGCGAGATCGAGGCGCAGCCGCGCGTGCTGCTGGTCAACCAGCCTACCTGGGGCGTGGACGTCGGCGCGGCTGCGGCAATACGCAATGAACTGATCGCACTGCGCAAGGCCGGTTGCGCCATCCTGGTCGTCTCCGAAGATCTCGACGAACTCTTCGAACTGAGCGACCGCCTCGTCGTCATCTCGCGCGGACGGCTCTCGCCCGCCGTGAGGCCGGACGAGATCAGCGTGCAGGAGATCGGTCGCTGGATGTCGGGCCTGTGGCCGAATCAGGCGCAGGCGGGAGTTGCCGCGTGACGCTGCCGTTCGCGCTGGTGCCGCGCGTGCAGCCTTCGGGCCCGATGATGTGGGCCTCGCCGCTGCTCGCGATCATGCTGACGCTCGCCGCCGGTGCGGTGCTGTTTGCATCGATGGGACAGGACCCGCTGCAGGGACTGCGCGTGTTCCTGTGGGACCCGCTGTCGACACGCCGCGGCTGGTCCGAACTGGGCCTGAAGGCCACGCCGCTGATCCTGTGCGCGGTTGGGCTCGCCGTCTGCTTCCGCGCCAATGTCTGGAACATCGGCGCCGAAGGACAGTTGATCGCCGGCGCCATCGCCGGCGGCGGCATCGCGCTGCTGGCCACGCGCGACAGCACGCGTGCGCTGGTGCCGGCGATCCTGGTCGCCGCCGCGCTCGGCGGTGCGGCCTGGGCGGCCATCACCGCATGGTTGCGTGACCGCTTCAATGCGAACGAAATCCTCGTCAGCCTGATGCTGGTCTATGTGGCCCAGTTGCTGCTGGCGTGGCTCGTGCACGGCGTGTGGAAGGATCCGGAGGGATTCGGCTTTCCGCAATCCAAGCTCTTCGAATCCGCTGCGCGCATGCCGCTCGTGCTGCCCGGTACGCGACTCAACATCGGTTTCGTGCTGGCGCTGCTGTCTGCTGCGGCGCTGTGGCTGATGCTCGGCCGACTGGTGATCGGTTTCCAGCTCAGGGTCGCGGGACTCGCGCCGCTGGCGGCGCGCTACGCCGGCTTCTCCGAACGGCGTCTGCTGTGGTTCGCGTTGCTGTTCTCGGGTGCGCTGGCAGGCGTGGCCGGTGGCGTGGAGGTGGCCGGCCCGGTCGGACAACTGACGCCGACGATCTCGCCCGGCTACGGCTTTGCAGCCATCATTGTCGCGTTCGTCGGGCGGCTGCATCCGGTCGGCATCGTGCTTGCGTCGTTCGTGATGGCGCTCTTCTACATCGGCGGCGAACTGGCGCAGTCGCGTCTGGGTCTGCCTTCGGCGCTGACGGGCGTGTACCAGGGTCTGCTGCTCTTCTTCCTGCTCGCATGTGACACGCTGATCATGCATCGTGTCGTGCGAATCGCCCCGGCGGCAGCGCGATGAACGAAATCGCTGCGCTGATCGCCGCCACCCTGGCCGCGGGCACGCCCTTGCTGCTGGCCGCCATCGGTATCGTGATCAGCGAACGAAGCGGCGTCGTGAACCTCGGCATCGAGGGCATCATGCTGGTCGCCGCCGTGGCAGGCTTCGGCGCTGCCCATGCGACCGGCCTGCCGGTAATCGGATTCGGCGCGGGTGCGCTTGCCGGTGCGGCTCTGGCGTTGCTGTTCGCGACCCTGGCGCTCGGGCTGCTGACCAACCAGTACGCGACCGGGCTGGCGCTGGCGTTGTTCGGTGCCGGGCTCTCGGCGTTCCTCGGCCAGCCGCTGCAGGGGGAGAGCTTGCCGGCGCGCGGGCCGGAGGGCATTCCTCTGCTGCGCGACCTTCCGATGGTCGGGCCGGCGCTGTTCGCGCAGCACTGGCTCGTGTACTTCGCGCTGTTGCTGGTCGTGGCGGTCGCGTGGTTTCTGCATCGGACGCGTGCCGGGCTGGTGCTGCGTGCGGTCGGCGAGTCGCCCGAGGCCGCCCATGCACTCGGCCACTCGGTGCGTCGCATCCGCTTCGCAGCACTCGCATTCGGCGGTGCCTGTGCCGGCCTGGCGGGTGCCTACCTGTCGATCGTCTACACGCCCCTGTGGTCCGAGGGCATGGTGGCCGGACGAGGCTGGATCGCACTGGCCCTGGTGACCTTCGCGACCTGGCGCCCGGGCCGCGTGCTGCTCGGCGCGTATCTGTTCGGTGGCGTCACGATGCTGCAATTCTTCCTGCAGGGCAGCGGCGTGGAGATCCCGAGCCAGCTGCTGGCGATGTCACCGTATCTCGCCACGATCGTCGTGCTGGCGCTGATCTCGCGCAACCCGCGCTGGATCCGCCTGAACATGCCGGCTTCATTGGGCAAGGCGTTCAATCCCAACGCGTAGTCGCGGCCGGGGCAGTTTGCGCCGGCTCTGGCCACGCCTTGCGCAGTGACGATTCTAGTCAGGTCGACAGTCTGGCAAGGGACGCCTCAAGCCGCGAGTGAGCGCCAAGTCGCTGCGCGAAGCCGCGTTCCGACGGCAGCCCCTTTCGCCCGCGCCAGCGCAACGAGTGCTGCGCGATCGTCGGCCGACCAGTGTGCCATCGGCAGCGCAGCGATGAGGGGTGCGAGTCCGTGCCATGCCGTTCGCTCGCTGCGCGTGAAACCTTCCAGCGACGCCAGGCCGCAGCGGCGTCCCGCTTCGGCCAGCGCGCGTTCCATGGCGACAGTCCGATCCTGCGCCAGCGACGCGAAGTGGTCGGAGACCCGCAGGCCGATGCGCGCCGGCAGCAGCAGAGGAACCGGATCGCGCGGATCCAGATCGAAGTGCAGATGGTGCGCGGCCAGTGCGCGCAGCGTCTGCGGTGACGATCGGTGCTGCGGACGCGCGTGTTGACGCTGCAGTTCGGCTGCAGCCAGTCGCGCCGCAGGACGTGCGCGCGGACGAAAGCCGAGCTTGAAGTAGAACCACCATGCACCGGACTCGATGCCTTCGTCGTTGCCCTGACCGAGCTGGTAGGGCTCGATGCTGAATGAGGACACGCCCGCGAACGCGCGCAGCACGGCGAGCAGGCGCGCAAAGTGATGCGCCGATTCGCCGCCGCGGAACGTCTCGAAGGTATTGAACGACACCGCCGCTGAGCGCCCGATGAAGTCGACCTGCCAGTAGCCGATCGGCACGCCGTTTTTCAGGGTGAGCCCGCCATAGAGCGCGGGCAGTGCAGCGCGCCGTTCCGGCACCATTCCGATCAGCGCGAACGCCAGTCCTTCGCCGTCGTCCGCGAGCCAGACATCGCGCGCGTTGCCGTGGGCGATCGTATCGAGGTCGCGCTGGCGCGTGATCATCGCGCCGTGCGCCAGAGTCACCAGCGCTTCGCCTTCCGCACGAGAAACGCGACGGAGCGTCCGCGGCAACCGCTGCAACTCGGCGCGCAGATCGGGGCGCCCGCGGCGCAGCGGTCCTTTCTGCCACGACCGCGGAGCGCGCGCATAGTGCGCATCGGTGCGCGACGGCGTGCCGGCGGCGGGCCGCAGTTCGCAGCTCGGGTTGATCAGGTCGTAGAAGGCTTCCCGAGTCTCGTCGCTGCCCGGCATCGCGTTGACGCGCTCGATCAGGAAGGTGGCATCGCTGCGCCGGCCGCGCAGCCGGTCGAGCGCCGCATAGCCCGGCAGGTGCGCCTCGCGCAAGGCATGCGCCTCGACTGGCGTCACGAGTGCGGGCAGCAACTTGCTGATCGACTCTTCGGCCACGGTGTCGCTGCGATCGAGCCGCAGCGCGTCAGGCCACCGCTGCGCGATCCAGCGCGCGGTCGGATAGAAGAACGGAAACCAGATCAGAGTGCCGACGATGCCGCTGTACGCGAGCGCATCTCGGTGGGCGCGCAGGTCGGAGCGGCGCACGAAGCCCGCGAGCAGGCGTTCGACCTGGCTCAGGACCGTCGCGTCGTCGGGCCACGCACGCAGGAAGCACAGCAGTTCATGCAGCCGCCGGACCTGATCGGCGGTGCGCAGGCGGCTGCGGGCCAGCGTGCGCAGCGCGGCGAGCTTGCTCGCGGCTGCGTCCGGTGTGTAGCTGTCGCGGTGTCGCTCGAGATCGGCCAGTGCGCGCGCAGTCATCGGGCTGGATGATGAAGGAAGGCGCCGCAGTTTCGCACGTCGTTCACCGCATGGTGCAGGTTTACCACGAGGGCTCCCACCTACCGCATTGCGTAGAATTCCTCGCCCCGCTGGTCCCGCCGATCCACTAGGAGTACGTCCCGATGAACCGTCGCACGCTGGTCTCCGCCGCCGCCGTTGCAGTGCTGCTCGCCGCGTGCGGCAAACCCGAGCCTGCGACGACCAAGGCAGAGCCAACGCAGGCAGCTAAGCAGGCTGAGGCACCCAAGGCGGCCGAGCCGCTGAAGGTGGGCTTCGTCTACGTCAGCCCGGTCGGTGACGCCGGATGGACTTCGCAGCACCACGCGGGCCGACAGGCGATGGACAAGGCACTGGGCGACAAGGTGAAGTCGGCATTCGTCGAGAAGGTGCCGGAAGGCGCCGATGCCGAACGCGTGATCCGCGACCTCGCGCAGCAGGGCAACACGCTGATCTTCACGACTTCGTTCGGCTTCATGAACCCGACGATCAAGGTGGCGGAGGAATTCCCGAACACGAAGTTCGAGCACGCCACCGGATACAAGACGGCCGCCAACGTCAACACCTACAACGCGCGCTTCTATGAAGGCCGCTACCTCGCCGGCATGGTGGCCGGGAAGATGAGCAAGACTGGCACGCTCGGTTATGTGGCGGCCTTTCCGATTCCCGAAGTGCTCCAGGGCATCAACGCGTTCGCGCTCGGCGCGCGCGCGGTGAACCCGAAGGCGCAGGTGCGGGTGGTGTGGGTCAACAGCTGGTACGACCCGGGCAAGGAGCGCGATGCGGCCAACACGCTGATGGGGCAGGGTGCCGACGTCGTCACGCACCACACCGATTCGACGGCGACAGTCGCAGTGGCCGAGGAGAAGGGCAAGATGGCGATTGCCTACCACTCCGACATGCGCAAGTTCGGTCCGAACGCGCAGCTTGCGGCTGTGACCCACCACTGGGGCGACTACTACACGGCGCGCGCGCAGGCGGTCATCGACGGCAAGTGGACCGTTGCACCGGTGTGGGGCGGCATCAAGGAAGGCTTCATCAAGCTCGAAGGCCTGTCGGACAAGCTGCCGAAGGAACTGGTGGACGAAGTGAAGAAGCGCGAGGACGAGATCCGCGCGGGCACGTTCCATCCGTTCACCGGGCCGCTCAAGACGAACGAAGGCAAGGACATCATTGCCAGCGGCACGCTGAGCGACGAGCAGCTGGGCAAGATGGATTACTACGTCACCGGCGTCGTCGGCAAGGTGCCTACGGGCGGCAAGTGATCGACGGAGTTTGGCGCTTGGTGATTCGCTTCAAGTAGCAGTCTGGCTGTAGGCATACGACCCGGTAAGGTCTTAGGCTCGACCACAACCGGAAGTTCAATGGCTGGGGTCAGAACGGCCTCGAAGCTAAGCCGTAGGGACGCTTTCAGGAGAAGTGGAATTGCAGGTCGACCGATACGCGGACGCCGGCGCATTCCTCAACGCTGCGGGACGATGGCTGGCGCGGGCCGAGGTTGAAAACAACGTCATGCTGACCATCGCGAGTTCCATCGCGAATGGGACTCGGACTCTGAAGGAGCCACCTTACTTCGCAGCGGCGGTTGTTGGCAGCGAGATCGACTGTTGCGCCAGTCGAACGCCGCCTCACAACATGCTGGTCACCAACGGCACGCCACGCGGGCTGGTCGCGCTTGCGGCCGATGCCTTCGGCGCATTCGGACGGCTGCCTGGCGTGAACGGACCACGTCAAGCGGCCGCCGGGTTTGCTGAAGCCTGGCTGGCCTTGGCCGGGGGTCGGGCGACCATCAGCATGCGGCAGCGGCTGCACAAGATCGAGCGCGTCAGTACTGATCTTCCTGCGATTCAAGGAAGGCTGCGCGAAGTGACCTCCAGCGAGCGCGACCTGGCGGTCAAATGGGCCCTGGCTTTCGTGCGCGAAGCGATGCCGAACAGCCCCAACGAGGTTGAAGAGAGTGTCGACCGCCACCTGAGGGCCGGGACTCTGAACTTCTGGGACGACGGTGGCCCGGTCACGATGTGCGCCAGCGTGGGCGGCCCCTCGACCAGCGCGCGGATCAACCTCGTTTACACGCCGCCCGACTTGCGCCGACGAGGCTACGCGACTGCCGCCGTGTCAGCCCTCACAAGGCGACTGCTGGACAGCGGCCGTCGATCTTGCTGCCTCTACACCGATCTCGCAAACCCGACCTCGAACAGCGTCTACCGGCGGATTGGCTATCGGCCGGTGTGCGACATCGACGAGTACTCATTCGAGGAGTCATGACGGGTTCGGGGCGCTGTCGGCCATGAACAGACGTTAGTGCGAGCTCGACAAGTGAAGGGAAAGCAGACGTTCTTGTGGGTGGGGCTGGAGTGTCCGGTGTTGCGGCCCTTTACGCTGGGACGAGTTTCTTCTCTTACGCTTGACTGAGCGCGTCGGCTCCCGATCGGTTGCACGGCACGGGTAGCATTCGATCTCTTTTCGCCCATCACCGATCACAAGGACTCGCCATGCGGTCTTTTCGCTGCATAGCTCTCTTCTTTGCTCTTTCAGTGGCTATTACCGCGCACGCCTACGATGCCGTCAAATGGCACGAAGACTTCGCCCAGGCCCGCCGGGAATTGGCGCGGAGTTACGCCAACCTTGACTGGGTCGTGGCGGAACGCAAGATTGATTTGCAGGCGCTGGCGGAGCGCACGGAGCAGGGCATCGCCACTGCAAGAAACGACGAAGAAGCAGTGAAAGTGCTGGAACAGTTTCTGGACACCTTTGGTGACGGACATGTGCACCTGTTGCAGCCCAAGCGCGCTGAGGCGGCTGCCGCTCCCGCCACTCCCCCCACCGCTGCGGCCACCGATATGAAGACCTGCCGCGACATGGGTTATCGACCGATGCGCAGGGACAGGGAGGGGATCGACTTCGGCAGCACTGGTCGGTACGAGGCGCTGGCCAACGAGGATGCTGCAATCCTGCCTGCGGGCGTATTGAAGGCCGGCGGCAAGATGCTTGGCGTGATCCGCATCGGCCTCTTTGCCGAACAGGCGTTCCCCATACTTTGCGAGCGCGAGCACCCTGCGCCGGCCCCCTGCGACTCGGCTTGCGAGCAGAGAATCTTCACCCGAGTCGGGAAGACGCTCACCCGTACCCTCGTGCGCCAGGTGCAGGCACTCGCGGCGAAAAATGTCGACGCGATCGTGATTGATATCACCGGTAACCGGGGCGGCACCGATTGGGCGGAAGCCGCCGCGCGCGTGGTAACCGGACCGGGCGTTGCCGCGCCGCGGATCTCATTCATCAAACACCCGCATTGGGTGAAAGGCTTCGACAGCCGTCTGAACGACATCGATCTGGACCTGAAGCGAACCACCATTGGTGCGGCGCAACGCGCATGGCTGCTGGCGGCTCGCGCCGAGCTCACCAAGAGCCGTGCAATGGCAGCCGAGCCCTGCGAGCGCGACGCTATCTGGAAGAATCAGCGCGTTTGCGCACTGCTGGTGCCTGGACGTCTCCACTCCACCGGCCTTGAGGCAACGCCACAAGCGCTCGATTTTTCCGGCTACGAAGCCGAATGGGTGCATTTCATCCCGGCACGCTACGAAGCAAGTGTTGCCTGGCATGGCAAGCTTGCCATTCTGGTCGACAACAACACGGTATCTGCCGCGGAGCTGTTCGCCGCGACCTTGAAGGACAACGACCGCGCCACGCTGATTGGCGCACCGACACGTGGCGCCGGTTGCGGTTATACGGACGGAGGCATTCCCATAACCCTCAAACATTCGGGCGTGCAGATCAAGGTGCCGGATTGCGCACGACTGCGCGCTAATGGTGAGAATGAAGTCGCCGGGCTTGTGCCTGATGTACTGGTTCCATGGCGAGGCAACGATTCACCTCATCAGCGCGCTGCACGCGCCCTCGCGGCGCTGGAAAGCTGGACGGAAAAACTCAAATAGGAGAGTTGCCGCGGCAGCGGGTAAGTTCGCTACTGCCTTCTGGACGAACGTCCGCTAACGAGCGGGTGCGCATGACCGCTTTCGGCGATCTCTAACTTCCGCAAAGGGTCGCGAGTTGTCTTCGATGCTCTCCGATTGCAGTCGTCGCCTTGTGCAGGCAGTCTGCTTGTAGGTCAAAGTGCAACTATGAAGCGGTCACAGGAGCAAAGCAGGCCGGCACCTACTGAATTCGTTCGGCGCTGATCAATGTTCACTCAGTACAACCGTACCGCCACGTCGAAGTGCCAGGTCCGGCGGATCTCTATCACGTCGTACTCGCGTGCCAGCGCCGGCGGGAACGCCTGATAGGGCAACTGGCTTTCGACGATGCGCCGTACCGCTTCGTCGATCTCGGCCACACCACTGGACCTGACGAAGGTCACGGACTCGACGGAGCCGTCGCTTCGAATGGCCACCGTCACAAGCGGGTCGGTGTGGGGGCGCTTCGCCGCTTCGCGGACCATGTCGAAGGTCATGTTCAGCTCGATCTTGCGAGCCCAGGCTTCCGCGTAAAGAACAAGTTCGAGGTTGGGGTCGGTGCGCCCGAAAAGCCTGCCTCGACGTGCGCTGCTCGACGAAGGTAATGGCTTCGACGTCGGGCCTGCTGCCGTCGCAGCGGCAATGCGCTGGGCGGCTTCTTCATCCAGTTGTCGTCCGATCGCCCGTAGCCTCGCTTCCCGTCGCGCCTCCTCCTGTTCAGCCTCGAGCCGCGCTGCTTCGAGTCGCGCGGCCTCTTGTCGAGCGGCGTCCTGCCGCGCTGTCTCTTGTCGGGCTGCGGCCTGTCGCACAGCGTCCTGTCGCTCGGCCTCACGCCGCGCGGCCTCGGCGCGCTCTGCATCCCGGCGCGCGGCTTCCTGCCGCGCCGCCTCTCGCGCAGCCTCCTGTCGTTCGGCTTCCAGCCGCGCGGCCTCAACTCGCTCAGCCTCCTGTCGCGCCGCTTCCTTTCGAGCCGCCTGTCGCACCGTTTCCTGGCGCTCGGCTTCCAGTCGCGCTGCCTCCTTGCGCTCGATTTCCTGGCGCGCAGTCTCGAGTCGCTCCGCTTCCCGCAGCGCAGCTTCCTTCCGCTCGGCTTCTCGAAGGGCTGCTTCTTTCAGCTCGGCTTCACGCAAGGCGGCCGCACTCCGTTCGGCTTCCTGCAGGGCCGCCGCCTGCCGCAGCGCCTCTTGCCGCGCAGATTCCTGCCGTGCAGCGTCCTGCCGTTCGGCTTCCTGCCGCGCCGCTGCCAGCCGTGCGGCTTCCTGGCGCGCAGCCTCGAGCCGCGTCCGCTCCATCCGTTCAGCTTCCACGCGCGCTGCTTCCTGCCGCGCAGATTCGATCCGCGCCGCCTCCAGTTGCGCCGCCTGCTGCTTCGCTTCCAGCTCCGCTGGATCAGGCTGTGCGCGCTCAACAGCTCGCGACGGCGGCTCAGGGTCGCTGCGCTCCTGCACCACAGCACCGGTCTCCGGAGTCAGCGTGCTCGACCCTGCGAGCACGGGCGGTGGCGCCGATGGAACGACAGGCGCCGCCACCGTGACATCGTCTGGCCGCTTCACCGCGAAAACTTCCGGCTCAGGGGCCGGTCGAGGCACCGCCTCGCCGGAGGCTGCGGTGCGAGGAGGCGCGATCGCAGGAGCTGCCTTCGTAGCGCGCGGAGGGGCAGTCGCAGGAGCCGCTCTGGTCGTGGCACGTGGCTTGGCCGCTGGTTTCGGCGTGGCCCGAGTCGCTCGCTTTGCTTTGGGAACGATGGGTTCCGTCGACCGGACGGGCGGCGGCAAGGGTGACGCGGACTCTTGGAGGCGGAGCGCGCCGGCAACAGGCCGCTTGATCGGTGCCCGCTGCAACGACTCCCTGGCCGACGGCTCCGCCGATTCCGCGACCGGGACCTGCGCCGGCACGAGCACGGCGCGCAGTTCAGGTGCCTGGATCCGTCGCTCTCGCCAGGGAAAGCCGAAGCCCGGAAGTCCCGTTCCATCACCGAAGATCAGGCCCAGCAGCAGTGTGTGCATCAGCAGGGAGAGCAGCAATGCGAACGTCATTCGCCTGCGTTCAGCGATCGTGAGCCGGCGTTGCCACGGGCCGAAGCGGTAAGCGCGCGCAGAGCGTCCCGGTTTCGGCTGGGTGGACGATGTCCGCGCGGTGCCGGGACCTATCGAACGCAAGAGTGCTCCACCGTCCCTGCCCGGGCACAGCTCCTGGTGCGAGGCAAGCTGATCCTCAGCCCGGTGCAACTTTCAAACTGACGGCCCATCGTCCTGCAGCCGTGCCGATGCACATCAAAGTCATTTGTGAACTTCATCCTGACTCGTGCCTTCGCGACACCACTGAACCTCGTAAAGATTACGTCCGCGTGCTGTGCAGACGGCACGAATCATGGGGCGATACATCGAGGCCGTCCACCGAACCAGGACGACATGAACGAGTGCGTCGACGAGTGGACCGATGAGGACCCGGCTGCACTCGATCGGGCCAGTGACGCTCAGGCTTTCAGGGATAGCGCTTGCGTATGGCCTCGACCGATCTGGCGACGAGCTGCTCCAGCACTCCGATGTCAACGTCGCTCAGGCGCCGAATCGACAGGCACGCCTTTCCCATCTTGTGTTTGCCGAGGCGAGCCAGTAACTCCTCCTGTCCCGGGAAGTCTCGCTGTCAGGTAAACGCTGATGTCGGACCTGCGTGAGGAAAAACCCGTTGCGCAGGCATCGCCTTGCCGACCGCTCTCGTACGTGTAGTGGTAGCTGCCGAAGCCGACGATGCTGCTTCCCCACATCCGCGGGCGTTCACCGGTGATCGCCTGCATCAGACGAGCGATCGCCTGGCAGTCCGCGCGGCGAGCGGGGTCGACAATCGCATCGATATAGGCATCAACGCTGGCATGGGTGGCCTTGGTCTTGTTTTCGGGCACATTGTCTCCGTTGTCGACGTTCGAGCAATTCTGCGGCGTTGCCCAATCGGCGGCAACCGGTCGCAGGCGTCTGAGATGTCCTGCTGTAGCCACGTCAGCACCCATGCGAAGATGGCGGCGTGAGTCAGCCGATTCCCGCATGGGATCCTTTGTCAGAAGCAGTGCTCGCGGATCAGCGCGGGGCCTACGATCGCATGCGCGCCGGGTGTCCGGTCGCGCGCTCGCCAGGTGGCGTCACTCTCTTCCGACATGCCGATGTGGTCGCGGCGGCCGCCGACCCGTCCACGTTCTCGTCGGCGGCATCCGCCCACCGCAATGTGCCCAACACGCTGGACCCGCCGGAGCACACGGCGTTCCGGGCGGCCATCGAGCCCTTCTTCACGTCCGAGCGCATGCGAACACTTGAGCCGCGTCTGCGGACAATCGCCCGCGAGATCATCGGCGGGCTGCCGCGTGACGCCACCGTGGATGCGGTCATCGACATCGGATACCCGTTTGCGGTGCGCGCGCAGGCTGACTGGCTCGGATGGCAGGGCATCGAGGACGAACTCCTCTCGTGGATGGCGCAGAACCATGCCGCCACTCGCTCGGCGGATCCAGCGCGGACGGCCGCCGTGGCCGCCGCCTTCGACGACATCGTCGCGGCACAGGTGCGGCGTCGTCGCAGCTTGGGCAGCGCCGCTCCGAAAGACCCGACGACCGAGCTGTTGCAGGTCGTCGTCAACGGACGACTGCTGTCGGATGCCGACATCGTGTCAATCCTGCGCAACTGGACGGCGGGCGACCTCGGGTCCATGGCGGCGGCGCTGGGCGTCGTGGTCCACTTCCTGGCGACGCACACCGAGGTGCAGGACGCACTTCGCGGCGGTTCCGGCAATCTGGCCCTCGCCATCGACGAGATGCTGCGGATCGACGACCCGTTCCTCGTCAACCGGCGCGTGACGACGGCGCGACACTCAGTCGGCGGGTTCGTGGTCGAGCGGGGCACGCGCCTCTATCTGAACTGGACATCGGCCAATCGCGACGAGGCGGTGTTTGGTGATCCGGATGCCTATCGACCTGAGGAAAACGCACCCCGCAACCTCGTCTACGGCACTGGCATTCACGTGTGCCCGGGTCGTCCATTGGCCACGCTCGAACTGGTCGTCGCCATTCAGGCGCTCCTGAGCGAAACAGCCCGTATCGAACTCGCGACCGATGTCCTGCCCGTGCGGGAGACGTACCCGCTCGGCGGCTGGCGGCGGGTACCCGTGCAGCTGCACTGAGCCGTCAGTTGTCCGGATGTGCGCAGCGGCGGCTCGACGTGCTGACGCGCCTCGTCGCTGAGGCCGATCACCGCGACGTCGGCGCCAGGTTCGCGAAACGCATTGGCGCAGCCCTTGCGAGCTAGCGC
>CAVYNB010000015.1:0-87173 GCA_963769745.1 uncultured beta proteobacterium | reverse complement strand
TCCTCCGGCTTCGTCGTCGGCGCATAGCGCTCGACGACGCTGCCGTCCTTGCCGACGAGGAACTTCGTGAAGTTCCACTTGATGCCTTCGCTGCCGAGCAGTCCCTTCTTGGTGCTCGTCAGGTACTTGAAGAGCGGATGCGCGGCGTCGCCGTTGACGTCGATCTTGGCGAACATCGGAAACGTGACGCCGTAGTTCATCTCGCAGAACTCGGCGATCTCGCTTTCAGGGCCGGGTTCCTGCTGGCCGAACTGATTGCTCGGAAAGCCGAGCACGGCAAAGCCCTTGTCCTTGTACTTCTTGTACAACTCCTCCAGCCCCTTGTACTGCGGCGTGAAGCCGCACTTGCTGGCGGTGTTCACCACCAGCAGCACCTTGCCCTTGTAGTCGGCGAGCTTGCGCGGCTTGCCATCGATGGTCTTGGCGCTGAAGTCGTAGACAGTGGTCATGATCGGCCCCGGAGTGCGAAGAGCGAAAGTGTAGCGGCCGGGTTGGTGCCGCAATGAAAACGGGGCGCAGTGCGCCCCGTTCCGACTTGCCGCACGCCGAGCCTATCCCGCGAGCCCCATGTGTTCGATTCCCTTGTGGATGCCGGCCACACCGCCCGACAGCTTGCTGTTGAGCTTGATCTGCAGGCGCAGGTCGTTGACCGAATCGGCGTTGCGCAGCGCATCTTCGTAGGAAATCTGTTCACGCTCGTGCAGGTCGAACAGCGACTGGTCAAAAGTCTGCATGCCCTGCTCGCGCGCGCGCTTCATCACTTCCTTGATCTCGTGCACCTCGCCCTTGAACACGAGGTCGGAGATCAGCGGGTTGTTGATCATGATCTCGACGGCCGGGATGCGGCCCTTGCGGTCCTTGAACGGGATCAGCCGCTGCGACACCATCGCGCGCAGGTTGAGTGAAAGGTCCATCAGCAGCTGCGAGCGCTTCTCCTCGGGGAAGAAGTTGATGATCCGGTCGAGCGCCTGGTTGGTCGAGTTGGCGTGCAGCGTGCACATGACCAGGTGGCCGGTTTCGGCAAAGGCGATCGCGTGCTCCATCGTCTCGCGCTCGCGCACCTCGCCGATCAGGATCACGTCAGGCGCCTGGCGCAGCGTGTTCTTCAGCGCGATCTGCCAGGTCTCGCAGTCCACGCCGACTTCGCGCTGCGTGATGATGCAGTTCTTGTGCGGGTGAACGTACTCGATCGGATCCTCGATCGTGATGATGTGGCCATTCGAGTTCTCGTTGCGGTAGCCCACCATCGCCGCCAGCGAAGTCGACTTGCCCGAACCCGTCGCGCCCACCACGATGATGATGCCGCGCTTGGCCATCGCGAGTTCGTTGATCAGGTTTGGCAGGTTGAGTTCGTCGGTGGTCGGAATGTGGTCCGCGATCGTACGGAAGACGATGCCGACCTTGCCCTGCTGTATGAAGGCCGAGACCCGGAAGCGGCCGATGCCGGTCGGGTTGATCGCGAAGTTGCACTCCTTGGTCTTTTCGAACTCGGACGCCTGGCGGTCGTTCATGATCGCGCGCACCAGTTCGCTGGTGTGCTGCGACGTCAGTGGCTGGTTCGATACCGGCAGCACGCGGCCGTCGATCTTGAACGCCGGCGGAAAGTCCGCGGTGAGAAAGAGATCCGATCCCTTCTTGCTGTGCAGAAGCCGCAGCAAGTCGTGGACAAATCGTGTGGCCTGGTCGCGTTCCATCGTTGCTTGTTCCTTCTGCCTCAGCCGACAAAGGTCTCGGGCGTCTTCGCGTACTGCCGCGCCTCGGCGATCGAGACGACATTGCGTCGAACCAGTTCCAGCATCGTCTGGTCGAGTGTCTGCATGCCGTGCTGCTGTCCGGTCTGGATCATCGAGTACATCTGTGCCACTTTGTTCTCGCGGATCAGGTTGCGGATGGCCGGCGTGCCGACCATGATCTCGTGCGCCGCCACCCGGCCGTTGCCGTCCTTCACCTTGAGCAGCGTCTGGGAGATCACCGCGACGACGGACTCGGACAGCATCGCGCGCACCATCTCCTTCTCGGCCGCCGGGAACACGTCGACCACACGGTCGATGGTCTTGGCGGCGGACGAGGTGTGCAGCGTGCCGAACACCAGGTGACCCGTTTCCGCTGCGGTCAGCGCCAGACGGATCGTCTCCAGGTCGCGCAACTCGCCGACGAGGACGACGTCCGGGTCCTCACGCAGGGCGGATCGCAGCGCGTTTGCGAACGAAAGGGTATGCGGTCCGACCTCGCGCTGGTTGATCACCGACTTGCGGCTCTCGTGCACGAACTCGATCGGGTCTTCGATCGTCAGGATGTGGCCGTACAGATTGTTGTTCACATGGTCGACCATCGCCGCCAGCGTGGTCGACTTGCCCGAACCCGTCGGCCCGGTCACCAGCACCAGCCCGCGCGGCTTCAGCGAGAAATCGGCAAAGATGCGTGGACATTGCAGTTCTTCGAGCGACAGCACGCGCGAGGGAATCGTCCGCAGAACCGCCGCTGCACCGCGATCCTGGTTGAACGCATTGACCCGGAAGCGCGCCAGTCCCGGCAGGTCGAACGAGAAGTCGGTCTCCAGGTTCTCGTCGTACTGCTTGCGCTGCGAGTCGTTCATGATGTCGTAAATCATGCCGTGCACGTCCTTGTGCTCGAGCGGCGGCAGATTGATACGCCGGACATCGCCATGCACACGGATCATCGGCGGCAGCCCGGCCGACAGGTGCAGGTCGGACGCCTTGTTTTTGACGGAGAATGCGAGCAGTTCTGAGATGTCCATGGCGGAACGCGTGTGCTCCTGGGCAATTCTGGCGATCGGGCAGCCCGTCCCGACGTGGGCAAAGGCTTGGTAGAGCCACTAAAGGGGCTAGCGTAGGCCCCGCCGGCATCGGCGGAACGGCAAAAAAGCCAGAAAAAATAAGTCTCTAGCGGCTTTGTAATCGATTATGTCCAGGTTGCGAGATACCTTGCAAGCCAATTTGCGGGGGGTTCACGAGCGCATTACCCAGGCTGCGCGAGGCGCAGGACGATCGCCGGACGACATCGTGCTGCTGGCCGTCAGCAAGACATTTCCGGCGGAAACCGTCATCGCGGCAGCTCAATGCGGCCAGAGTTCGTTCGGCGAGAACTACGTCCAGGAGGCCGTCGACAAGATCGCGCGAGTGCGGGAGCTGGCGCCGGAGCTGCCCGTGAGCTGGCATTTCATCGGCCCGATCCAGAGCAACAAGACACGTGCGATCGCCGAGCACTTCGACTGGGTGCAGTCGGTCGATCGGCTGAAGATTGCGGAACGGCTGTCACAGCAGCGGCCACCTCGACTCGGACCGATCAATGTCCTGCTGCAGGTGAACATCAGCGGCGAATCCACCAAGAGCGGTGTCGCGCCGGACGACGTCCCGGACCTGGCCCGGTCGGTCGCCGCGCTGCCCAACCTGACCCTGCGAGGACTGATGGCGATCCCGGAGCCCGACGCGGACCCGGCACGACAGGCCGGCCCGCTGGCGCGGATGAGATCGCTCTTCGACGCGCTCAGGCGCGATCATCCGCATTGCGACACGCTGTCGATGGGTATGTCGGCAGACCTCGAGGCCGCCATTGCGGCGGGCTCGACGATGGTGCGCATCGGCACGGCAATCTTCGGTGAACGCGAAAGGACAACAGCGTGATCGTGGCATTCATCGGCGGCGGCAACATGGCGCACGCCATGCTGGGCGGTATGCGGGAGAGCGGCATGCCGACAACGGCGATGCACGTCCTCGAACCTGACGCCGCCAAGGGCGCCGAACTCGAACGTGCGTTCGGCGTGGTCGCGCACATCAGCGCCGGGGAATGGTTGCGCGGCGCCGACGTGGTCGTGCTGGCAGTCAAGCCGCAGCAGGCGCATGACGCGGTGGCGGCCGCTGCGCGCGTTCATGGCCGCGCCGGTGGTCGTCTCGATCGCTGCCGGGGTCCGCGGCAGCGACGCTGGCGCGCTGGCTCGGCCATGAACGCATCGTCCGGGCGATGCCGAATACGCCTGCGCTGATTCGAAAAGGGATCACCGGCGCCGTGGCCCTGCCCGGCGTATCCGACGCGCAGCGCGCCGACGCCGATCGCATCCTGCAGTCGATCGGCACGGTGCTGTGGCTCGACGATGAGGCGCTGCTCGATCCGGTCACTGCCATCTCGGGCAGCGGTCCGGCCTACGTCTTCTACTTCATCGAGGCGCTGCAGGACGCGGCCCTGGACATGGGATTCAGCACGGCCCAGGCGCGGGCGCTCGCGGTCGAGACATTCGCAGGGGCGGCGCAACTTGCGCGCCAGTCGGACGAGCCGGTATCGGTACTGCGCGAGCGGGTCACGTCGAAGGGCGGCACCACGGCGGCCGCGCTTGCGCGACTGGACCAGCACGATGTCCGCAGCCGCATCGTCGAAGCCGCGCGCGCCGCCCGCGATCGCGCTGCGGAACTCGGCGAACAGTTCGACGTCGACTAGCAGACGACGGCTTCAAATGAGGTAATGCACCACCGTACCGGCGAACAGCGCCAGACCCACCCAGTTGTTGTGGCGAAACGCCGCAAAACAGCCTTCGCGGGTGCGCGTGCGGATCAGGCCATGGTGATAGATCGTGCAGGCGACACCGAAGGCCCAGCCGACGTAGTACGGCCACTGCGCGTGGATACCTTGACCGACCAGCAGCATCAGCGAGAAAAAGCCGCCGTAGCAGAACATCACGGCCGCCACGTCCCAGCGCCCGAAAAAGATCGCCGACGAGCGGATGCCGAGCTTGAGGTCGTCGTCCCGGTCGACCATGGCGTACTCGGTGTCGTAGGCGACGACCCAGAACATGTTCGCGACAAAGAGCAGCCAGCCGAGTGGAGGCACTTGCCCTTCCACGGCGGCGAACGCCATCGGAATGCCGAACGAGAACGCGACACCCAGGTAGAGCTGCGGGATCGGGAAGAAGCGCTTGGCCAGCGGGTAGGTTCCGGCGACGGCGGCGGCAACCAGCGCCAGGCGCATGGCGGCTTCATTCAGGAACAGCAACAGCAGCGCCGCCATCGCGCCGAGCGCCGCGGACACCGCCACGGCTTCGAGCGGGCTGACATCGCCGCGCGCGACCACGCGGTCGGACGTGCGCTTGACCTTCCTGTCGAAGCGGAAGTCGGCCGCGTCGTTGATGGCGCAGCCGGCCGATCGCATCAGGAAAGTGCCCAGCGCAAAGACCGCCAGCAGCAGCGCCGCCGGGATGCCCGAGGAGGCGATCCACAGCGCCGTCAGCGTCGGCCAGAGCAGCAGCAGAGTCCCGACCGGCTTGTCGAGCCGGACGAGGCTGGCATAGAGGGGAAGACGGCCCGTCGAGATCATGCGCGCCGGAACACTTTGCTCGGGAACCGTTGGCGGGCTATCGTAACAGGCGCGTCAGCTTGTTACAGCAGAATTCAGGCTGTCCAGAAATCAAGAACGACCCGGAGGAGACACATGTTCAGCAAAAAGCTCGTCAAGAGTGCGCTTGCCACCGTCCTGGCCCTGGGCACGACCGGCGCCATGGCACAGACCGAGATTCAGTGGTGGCACGCCATGGGCGGTGCCCTGGGCGAGTGGGTGAATGATCTTGCCAAGGGATTCAACGAAAGCCAGAAGGAATTCAAGGTCGTGCCGGTTTACAAGGGCACGTACACAGAGTCGATGACGGCGGCCATCGCCGCGTTCCGAGCCGGCAACGCACCGCACATCCTGCAGGTCTTTGAGGTCGGCACGGCGACGATGATGGCGTCCAAGGGCGCGATCAAGCCGGTGGCCGAGGTCATGAAGGGTGCCGGCTACAAGTTCGACCCGTCGGTCTACATCCCGGCGGTCGTCGGCTACTACACCGCGCCGAACGGGCAGATGCTGTCGATGCCGTTCAACAGTTCGACGACGGTGTTCCACTACAACAAGGACGCCTTCAAGGCCGCTGGTCTCGATCCGGACAAGCCACCGAAGACCTGGCCGGAAGTCGCGCTGGCTGCCGCCAAGCTGAAGGCTTCCGGCCACAAATGCCCGTTCACGACGAGTTGGATCAGTTGGACCCAGCTCGAGAGCTTCTCGGCGTGGCACGACACGCTGTTCGCGACCCAGAACAACGGTTTCGGCGGCATGAGCGCGCGGCTGGCTTTCAACTCGCCGTTGCACCAGCGCCATATCGAGAATCTGGCGAACATGTCCAAGCAGGGCCTGTTCATCTACAAGGGGCGCGACAACGCGGCTGACGCGACCTTCCCGTCGGGCGAGTGCGCGATGATGACCGGATCGTCCGGGCTGCAGGGCGCGATCAAGCGCAACGCAAAGTTCGCCGCCGGCCTCTCGACCCTGCCCTATTACCCGGACGTCCCGGGTGCGCCGCAGAACACGGTGATTGGCGGCGCCAGTCTTTGGGTGATGTCCGGCAAGAAACCGGACGAGTACAAGGGTGTGGCCTCCTTCTTCGACTACATCTCCAGGCCCGAAGTCCAGGCCGCCAGTCACCAGCGCACTGGGTATCTGCCGATCACGCTCGCCTCATTCAAGCTGACGGAGGAGTCGGGCTTCTACAAGAAGAACCCGGGCGCCGACGTCCCGGTAACGCAGATGATCCGCCGAACCACTGACAGGTCGCGCGGGATCCGTATCGGCAACTTCGTGCAGATCCGCACGATCGTCGACGAGGAGATGGAGCAGGTCTGGTCCGGCAAGAAATCTCCGAGAGAGGCGCTCGACTCGGCGGTCAAGCGGGGCAACGAGCAACTGGAGCGGTTCGAGAAGGCCAACAAGTAGTAAGTCGTATTGGCCTGCTCGATGGCAGCCCGTCGGAACGCGGGGCGGCGCTGGGTTAGCCCGCTCGCGCGGTGTGACTAGGCGCGCGATGGAAAAGCGCGTCCGCTTCCGTTCGGCGTGGCTGCCCTGGCTGCTTCTGGCACCGCAGCTTGCCATCATCACAATCTTCTTCTTCTGGCCGGCGGCGCAGGCACTGCTGCAGTCGGTGCAGATGCAGGATGCATTCGGCACCTCGACTGAGTTCGTCGGGCTGGAGAACTTCAAGCGGCTTTTCAATGACGAGCTGTATCTCGACTCGTTCAGGATCACCGCGATCTTTTCGTTGCTGGTCGCCGGCCTGGGACTGACTTTCGCGCTACTGCTTGCGGTCTTCGCCGACCGCGTGATCCGCGCCGCGGCGGTCTACAAGACTTTGATGGTCTGGCCCTATGCGGTCGCGCCCGCGGTGGCCGGCGTGCTGTGGCTCTTCATGTTCGCGCCGTCGATCGGCATGGTGTCGTTCTGGCTGCGCGCGGCGGGTTTCGACTGGAACCATCTGCTGAACCCCAATGACGCGATGGCGCTGATCGTCATGGCCGCGGTCTGGAAGCAGATCAGCTACAACTTCCTGTTCTTCCTGGCCGGGCTTGCAATCGATCCCGAAGTCGCTGATCGAGGCGGCTGCGATCGATGGCGCCGGACCGTGGCGCCGCTTCTGGACCATCATCTTTCCGTTGCTGTCGCCAACGACGTTTTTCCTGCTGGTGATCAACATCGTCTATGCGTTCTTCGAAACCTTCGCGATCGTCGACGCGGCGACCCAGGGTGGACCCGGTCGGGCCACGACGATTCTCGTTTACAAGGTTTACTACGACGGCTTCAAGGGCATGGACCTCGGCAGTTCGGCCGCACAGTCCGTCGTGCTGATGGTGATCGTCATCACCTTGACGGTCGTGCAGTTCCGCTACGTCGAGAAAAAGGTGCAGTACTCATGACACACGAACGCGGGTGGCAGGCGAACACCGCCCCGGTCCGGCAGACGGCCGGAAGGAGCTGAGATGGTCGAACGCCGCCCGGCGCTTTCGGTGCTGACCCACTTCGTGCTGCTCGTCGGAGTGCTGATCGTCGCGTTCCCGGTCTACGTCACTTTCGTGGCGTCGACGCAGACGGCAGAGGCGATCGTGCAGGCGCCGATGTCGCTGGTCCCCGGCGACCAGTTCTTCAAGAACTACGCCTCGGTGCTGACGGGCAGCGACAAGGGCGCCGGTTCGTCCGCGCCGGTGGGCCGGATGATGTGGGTGAGCCTGGTCAGCGCAATGGGAATCGCGCTCGGCAAGATCGTGATCTCGCTGCTGTCGGCGTTCGCGATCGTCTACTTCCGCTTCCCCTTCCGCAATTTCTTCTTCTGGGCGATCTTCGTCACGCTGATGCTGCCGGTCGAAGTGCGCATCGCGCCCACCTACCAGGTCGTGTCCGACCTGGGCATGCTGAACAGTTACGCGGGGCTGACGGTGCCGCTCATTGCGTCGGCGACCGCGACCTTCCTCTTCCGCCAGTTCTTCCTGACCGTGCCGGACGAACTGGCCGAGGCCGCCCGCATGGACGGTGCCGGGCCGATGCGCTTCTTCTGGGACGTCCTGCTGCCGCTGTCGCGCACCTCGATCGCGGCGCTCTTCGTCATCCAGTTCATCTATGGCTGGAACCAGTACCTGTGGCCGCTGCTCGTGACGACGCAGGAGGACATGTACCCGGTGGTCATGGGCATCAAGCGCATGATCGCCGGCGGCGATGCCGTCAACGAATGGAACCTCGTGATGGCCACGGCCATGCTGGCGATGCTGCCGCCGGCCCTGGTCGTGCTGCTGATGCAGAAGTGGTTCGTCAAGGGTCTGGTCGAGACAGAAAAATAGCCATGGCATCGATCGAGTTTGCGGACGTGCGCAAGAGTTACGGCAGCAACCAGGTCGTGCACGGGATCAGCCTGACCGTCAACAACGGCGAGTTCGTCGTACTGGTGGGCCCGTCAGGCTGCGGCAAGTCGACGCTGCTCAGGATGGTCGCCGGGCTGGAGGAGATTTCCGGCGGCACGATCCGTATCGGCGAGCGCATCGTCAACGATCTCGAGCCGAAGGATCGCGACTGCGCGATGGTGTTCCAGAACTACGCGCTGTACCCGCACATGAGCGTGTACGACAACATGGCCTATGGCCTGAAGATCCGCAAGCTGCCGAAGCCCGACATCGAACGGCGCGTCCACCAGGCCGCCGGGATCCTCGAGCTGGAAGAGCTGCTGCAGCGCAAGCCGCGCCAGCTGTCGGGCGGCCAGCGCCAGCGCGTGGCGATGGGCCGTGCCATCGTGCGCGAGCCGGCCGTGTTCCTGTTCGACGAGCCGCTGTCGAACCTCGATGCAAAGCTGCGCGTGCAGACCCGGCTCGAGATCCAGAAGCTGCACCGCCGGCTGGGTACGACGAGCCTGTACGTCACGCACGACCAGGTGGAGGCGATGACGCTGGCGCAGCGCATGATCGTGATGAACGCCGGCCGCGCAGAGCAGGTGGGTACGCCGGACGATGTCTACTCTCGCCCGGCGACAACTTTTGTCGCCAGTTTCATCGGATCACCACCGATGAATCTGTTCGAAGGGCGTGTCGTGGCCGATGGCCATTCCTTTGAATCCAGGGATGGGGTGCGCCTGGCCCTGCCGGTGGCGGTCAGTGCACTGGTCGGCCGAGTACTCGTCCTGGGCGTGCGTCCCGAGCACCTGAACCTGGGTGGCGAAGGGCTGACGATGGCCGTCGAAACCGTCGAGCGGCTGGGGGCCGAACACCTGATCCACGGCGTCGTCGCCGGCCATGATGTCATCGTCCGGACCGGTCCGGACGACTCTCCCGCGCCGGGGTCGAACCTTAGCCTCGGATTTCCTGCCAGCGCGATGCACTGGTTCGACGCGTCGACGCGGCAGCGGATTGCCGTCTGACGCCGGCCCTACTCCTTGGGCCGGTACTCGCAGTTCACCTTGGTGCATTCGCCGTACAGGGCGAGCGCATGGTCGTGCAGCTTGAACCCGCGCTGAGCGGCGACCTGCTGCTGTCGCGCCTCGATGTCGGAGTCGACGAACTCCTCGACCCGCCCGCAGGTCAGGCACACGAGGTGATCGTGGTGCGATCCCTCGTTGAGCTCGAACATCGCGCGGCCGCCCTCGAAGTGATTGCGTGACAGCAGCCCGGCCTGCTCGAACTGGGTCAGCACCCGGTAGACGGTCGCCAGGCCGACATCGATATGCTCGGCGATGAGCGCCTTGTAGACGTCCTCGGCGCTCATGTGACGGACACCGCGCTGCGCGGTGCTGCGCTGGAAGATCTCCAGCACCTTGAGGCGCGGCACCGTCGCCTTGAGGCCGATGTTCTTCAGGTCGCTGGACGTGGACGAGCGGTTCGGCATATCAGCAGGAAGCAGCAGACGGATCGCAGTTGCGCAGTTGGAGTGCCGGCAGAGTCAGGCATGCCGCATGAGTATCATACGGCCTCGATGCCCGATGACCGTCGTTCCGCGCTCTCGCAGATGCCCCGCCGCCTCTTGTCCGTACTCGCCGCCGCGATGATGCTGGCCGGCTGCCAGACCCTATCCGACGTGGGCTCGGCCGCGGCATCGTGGGGCCCGACGTTCCTCGGTCCGTACCGCCCGGACGTTCACCAGGGCAACATCATCACCAAGGAAATGGTCGACCAGTTGCGCATCGGCATGACGCGCGAGCAGGTGCGTTTCATGCTGGGGACACCGCTGCTGACGAGCGAGTTCCGCAAGGACCGCGTTGATTACATCTACTACCTGAATCCGCGGCGCGGACCCGTGCAGAACCGGCGCCTGACGCTCTACTTCAAGGACAATCGCCTCGACAAGTTCAATGCCGATCCGATGCCGGGCGAAGACGAAGCCGACACGCTGATCCTCGGTCCGGATGTCAAGCGCGTGGCCCGCCGTTCGAATCAGCCGGCGATTCCGATGCCGGAAGTCTCGACGCCGGCCCCGGGTTCAAACTGACCTTCCCAAGGTCCACACGGTCGCCAACCCCACGGTCGCTTACCCGATGAAGCTTGCGATCGCCGGCGCATCCGGCCGGATGGGCCAGATGCTGATAGAAGCCGCGCTGACGCAGCCGGACTTCGCGATCAGCGTGGCGCTCGATCGCGCCGACAGCCCGATGCTCGGTCGCGACTGTGCCGAAACGATGGGCCGATCCACCGGAGCGCGCGTCACGTCCGAACTTTCGGCACTGGCAGGCGCGGATGTACTGATCGACTTCACCCGGCCCGAAGCGACGCTGCGTCACCTCGATGCGTGCGTCTCCGCCCAGGTGAAAATGGTGATCGGTACCACCGGCTTCGACGATGCCGGCAAGCGCGCGATACAGGCCGCGAGCCAGCGGATTGCGATTGTCTTTGCACCGAACATGAGTGTCGGTGTCAACGCGACCTTCAAGCTGGTCGAGTTGGCCGCGCGCATGCTCGGCGACGGCTACGACATCGAGATCATCGAGGCCCACCACCGGCACAAGGTCGACGCGCCGTCAGGAACGGCTCTGAAAATGGGTGAAGTCGTCGCGGCGGCGCTCGGCCGCCCGCTCCCCGAACTCGCCGTCTATGCGCGTGAAGGACACACCGGGGAACGCCGTCCGGGGTCGATCGGGTTTGCGACGATTCGCGGCGGCGACATCGTCGGTGACCACACGGTGATGTTCGCCGGGGCCGGCGAACGGATCGAGATCACGCACCGCTCGGGCAGCCGCGTTTCGTACGCCAACGGCGGCCTGCGCGCCGCGCGCTTCCTCGCCGACAAGACGAGCGGCCTGTACGACATGTTCGACGTCCTGGGTCTGGCACGATGAACAACGCACTGGGCCTGGCGCACTTCTGGGAGCTGGCGGATGGCGTCATCCGTTTCACCGCCTACCTGCTGCTCGGCATGTCGGTCGTCAGCTGGTTCCTGATCCTCTGGAAGACCTGGGGCTGGTGGCGAGTACGCCGCGCCTCGAAGGAGCTCGACGCCTTCTGGAGCGCGCCGACGATCGAGGTCGCGATCGCCACGCTCAAGCCGGTCGACGCCGAAGGCGTGTTCGTGCCGCTGGCGGTCGGTGCTTCGAATGCCGCGATCCATCCGGCCGCTGAAAACAGCCTGGCCGCGCAGATCGACCGCTCGGAACTGATCACGCGTGCCCTGCGCCAGCGCATCAACGAGGCGGCCGGTCGGCTCGAAGCCGGCCTCACCATCCTCGCCTCGGTCGGCAGCACCGCGCCGTTCATCGGCCTCTTCGGCACCGTGTGGGGCATCTACCGCGCGTTGATCAACATCGCCTCATCGGGTCAGATCGCGATCGACAAGGTCGCCGGTCCGGTGGGCGAAGCGCTGATCATGACGGCGTTCGGACTGGCCGTCGCGATCCCGGCCGTGCTGGCCTACAACGCCTTCACGCGCGCCAACCGGATGGTGCTCGGCCAGCTCGACGGCTTCGCCCACGACCTGCATGCGACGCTGACGACCGGCTCGCGCCTGGCCGCGCAGTCCTGACGGGGCAGGCAGATGCCATTCGGAGGCTTTGAACGGCACGGCGGCACGCAGCAGCCGATGGCGGAGATCAACGTCACGCCGCTGGTCGACGTCATGCTCGTGCTGCTGGTGATCTTCATCATCACCGCGCCGTTGCTGTCCTATGCGATCCGGCTCGACCTGCCGAACGATGCCGCACCGGCGGCCGAACTCGTCCCGGCGACGGTCAAGCTGTCGATCGATGCCGCCGGCCAGATCTACTGGGACGCCGACGCGCTGACCGACGATCAGTTGCGCTCGCGCCTTGCCGGCGCCGGGCAGCAGTCCACTCCGCCCGAATTGCACCTGCGCGCCGACAAGGCCACACGCTACGAACGCATTGCGTTCGTGCTGTCGACGGCGCAGCAGGCCGGGCTGACGAAGATCGGCTTCATCACGGAGCCCGCGCCCGGCGCGTCGCCGGTACGGCCGTGACTTGCGGTCCGCGCGCTACGCTGGCGTCGCTGGCGCTAGCGTTGCTGCTCGGTGCGACGAGCGCATCCGCGTCGGTCAGCGTCATCGACGACGAAGGTTCGACGATCACTCTGCGGCAGCCCGCCGCCCGCATCGTCAGCCTCGCGCCACACCTCACCGAGCAACTGTTCGCGATCGGGGCCGGCGACCGCATCGTCGGCACGACCGAGTTCGCGGACTACCCACCTGCCGCGCGTGCGATTGCGCGCGTCGGACGCGCCCACAGCGTCGACCTCGAGAGCGTGGCGGCGTTGAAGCCGGACCTGGTAGTGATCTGGGGCAGCGGTTTCCCGCCGGCCACCATCGACTCGGTGCGGCGCCTCGGCGTTCCGGTATTCGTCAGTGAACCACGGACGCTCGACGACGTTGCCCGTTCGCTCGAGCGGCTCGGAACGCTGACCGGGCGCGACGGCGCGCCGGCGGCTGCGAACTTCACCGCGAAAGTCGCTGCTCTGCGCGCGCAGTATGCGGGCCGCGCTCCGGTACGGGTGTTCTATCAGGTCTGGGCGACGCCATTGATGACGCTGTCGGGCCGTCATGTGATCAGCGAGGCGATCACCGTATGCGGCGGCCGCAATGTATTCGCCGAACTCGTTCCCATCGCCCCGCAGGTGTCCATGGAAGCGGTGGTCGCCGCCGACCCGCAGCTCATCATCACGGCCGAGCCCGGCGCGCGTGCCGGCGACGCCCTGGCGATGTGGCAGCGTTTCCCGACCCTGGCCGCAACCCGCCGGGGGCAGTTCGTCACGCTGGACGCCGACCGCATGAACCGGCACGGCCCGCGGCTGGCCGACGAAATCGCCGTGCTCTGTGCGGCAATTGATCGGACCCGCGCCGTCTCGATCAAGTAAATTGCGAGGCTGGCGCAGAGTATCTGGCAGAGGTTCCCATGACATCTCGACTTCTTTCGATCCCGTTGCGTGCCGTGACGGTGCTCGCCGTTGTTGGTGCCGTAGCGCTGGCCGGCTGCGGCAAGAAGGACGCCGCTCCGGACAAGGCCGCGACTGCGGCACCGCCCGTTGCCGGCACTCCGGTGGTGCCACCGACCGCGCCGACCGATCGCGAGATCAAGATCACCTCTATCAAGCCTGACGGCGGCACGCTCAAGACCGGGGAAACGGTGAAGCTGGCGATCAGTGCCGCCTACACCCTGCCCGCGCAGGGCGGCGGCGTCGGCATCGTCGTTCAGGACAGCAAGAACGCACTGATCGCGAACAAGCTCACCCAGGTCCTCGGCGGCAGTGGCACCGTCGCCGAGGAAATCGAGTTCAAGGTCCCGGCCACGGAGCGCATCGTCGTGCACGTGCCGCTGTACCTGAAGGACGAGACCAAGTCGGCGACCGTTGCCTCGCGCGAGTTCAAGGTCACGGCGAAGTAGCTAGGGACTGTTCCCGGCAATTGCTGGAACAGGATCTAGCTTTCGACCCAGTCGAGCAGCGTCTGCCACTGTTCGAGGTCGCGGGCGACGCGGCTCGGTGCCACATCCCATAGCGTGAGGCCGTGCGCGGCCAGCTGCACGTAGTTCTGCGTATCGCGCAGGAAGCCGAGCGTTGGCAGACCGAGGTCGTCGACGAAACGCTGCAACTGATCCGCCGCGCGCGTGCGCGCGTCGACGCGCATGCCGAGGACGCCGACACGCCCGTCACCCTTCAGCACATCGCGCTCGGCCAGCTTACCGAGAAAGGCCTGGGTCGCGTAGATGTCGAACAATGACGGCTGCAGCGGAATGATCACGCGGTCGGCGAGCTTCAGCGCATCTTTCAAGCCGTGTCCGTGGATGCCCGCCGGGGAATCGAGCACGACATGCGTGACGCCTTTCGGTGGCCGCGCGACCTTGTCGTCGGTGCGGTCCCATGAATCGATCCGCGGCAGGGCCGCCGGCCGGATGCGGAGCCACGCCAGTGCCGATTGCTGTCGGTCGAGGTCGCCGAGCATCGTCGCGTGACCGCGGCGCGCAAAGTAGCCGGCCAGGTTCGTCGCGGTCGTGCTCTTGCCTACGCCGCCCTTGGGATTTGCGATCAGGATGATGGGCATGAAGAGAGTCTAGGGCCTGTTCACGCCAAATGCGGGCTGTCACGCTGCGCTTCGGTGCACGTGAAAGAACGCTTCGCCGTCGGCTTCGACACGCGTGATCGGAGTCTGGAAGAGGTCGGACAGCAACGCCGGCGTCAACACGTCGGCGGCCGGTCCGCTCTGCGTGCGTCCGTCACCCCAAAGCAGCAAGGCATGGCTGGCAAAGCGCACGGCGGCGTTCAGGTCGTGCAGGCTGGCGATCAGCCCGCGCCCGGGAAGCCGCGCGAGTTCGCGGATGACCAGCGCCTGGTGTCGCGGATCCTGGTGTGCCGTCGGCTCGTCGAGCAGCACCAGCGGCGTGTCCTGCGCCAGCGCCGTGGCGATCGCGACTCGCTGGCGTTCGCCGCGCGACAGGTGCCGCACATCGCGATCCCCGAGTGCGTCGCAGTCCAGCATCTGCAGCCATTGCCGCGCGATCGATTCGCCCGCGTGCTCATCCCGGAACACATAGCGGGCCGTCAATACAGTCTCTAGCACCGTGCTGGCAAACGGGTCGGTCCAACGATCGGTCAGCAGCGCACGATCTCGAGCCAGCTCGTCCGCACCCAGGCTGCGTATCGCGCGTCCACCGAGGACGATGTCACCGCCATCGACCGCCCGCGCACCGGCCATGGCAGCCAGCAGTGTCGACTTGCCGGCACCGTTGGGACCCAGCACGGCCCAGCGATCGCCCAGGGCAATGTCGACGCTGAGCGTATCCACCAGCACGCGCTCAGCAGTGCGCAGTGTCACGTCGCGCAGGTTCAGCAGTACGTCCGCCCCGCTCATCGGCGCCCCAGGAACCAGAGAAACACCGGCACGCCGATCAGCGCCGTGAGGACACCGACCGGCAACTGCAGCGGTGCAAATGCGCTGCGGGCAAGGGTGTCGGCCACCACGACGAGCGCGCCGCCGAGCAGCATCGATGCGGGCAGCACAACCCGCTGGTCATTGCCGACCATCCGACGCACCAGATGCGGAGCAACGAAGCCGACGAATCCCACGGCTCCCGCCAGCGTGACCGCGCTCGCGGTGGCCACCGCGGCGATCAGCACGAGCCGGCGCCGAGTCGCAGCGACGCGCACGCCCTGGGTGTAGGCCTGCAGATCGCCGCGCAGCATCAGGTTCAGTGCCCGCGCATCGACGCGTGCCAGCAGATAGAGCACACCCGCCAGCGCCAGTGCGAACAGTGCAGGTGCCAGGCTCGTCGCCGCGGACAGATCGCCCAGCAGCCAGAACACCATCGTGCGCAGCCTCCCGTCCGGCGCCAGTGACAGCATCAGGCTCATCAGCGCGGCCGCAAACGACGCCAGCATCACTCCTGTCAGCAGCACCGAGCCCATGGCCTGCTCACCGCTGCCGCTCTCGCTCGAATACAGCGAGCGGCGCGCGAGCACAAAGAGCAGCGCCAGCGTGACCAGGGCGCCACCGACCGCCGCCGCCTGCACGGCCGCCGCCTGCAGCCCGACGATCAGTGCCAGCAGCGCGGCAACCGCAGCGCCACCGGAAATGCCCAGCACGTACGGATCCGCGAGCGGGTTGCGCAGGAGCGCCTGCAGCAGCGCGCCCGACAAGGCGAGCGCCGCACCGACCGCCAGGCCGGCCACCGCGCGCGGCAGCCGCAAGCCACGCACAATGTCGGCGGCCGGTGCATCGGCGGACGCGAGGGCACTCCACACTTCGGGCAACGAGAGGTCGACGCTGCCAACGGCCAGCGCCAACAGCAGGGTGCCCAGGGCGGCGACTGCCAGACCCGGGATGACGGCGGAGCGCCCGTTGAGCATGGTCAGAAGCGAAAGTCCACGCCGGCGATGGCAGTGCGTGGCATGACGTTGTATCCGCTGACAGTTTCGTAGTCCGCATCGAAGAGGTTCTCGACACGCGCTCGCAGTGTCACGCCGCGGCCGAGAGGCCACGCAGCGACGAGCCGCGCAAGGGTGTAGCTCGGCAAACGCACGCGCTCGAAGGTGTTGATGTCGAGGTCATCGCGCGGACCGACGACCGAGATCTCGAAACCGGCGCTCCACGCGCCCGGATCGAAGCCGGCCGCAAGGTTCACGACCCACGACGCGCGACGCAGCAGCCGCTCGCCCGTTTCATCGTTGACGGCACGCGACACCGTGCCGTTGGCGGACAGTTGCCAGGGCCCCTTGCGCCAGCTACCGCCGAGTTCGAAACCGGTCACGCGAGCCTCGTCGATGTTCTCCGCGCGTGCGGTGGCGGGGTCGTACACGATCAGATCGCGCGTGTCGGTGCGGTAGATCGCCAGGCGCAGCGTCGACCTGTCGCCGACGTACTGCAGCCCCAGTTCACCACTGGCCGACCGCTCGGGTTCAAGGTCGGGGTTGCCGAAGAAGGGGAAGTAAAGGTCGTTGAAGCTGGGCGCACGAAAGGCATTCGAAAGCTGCGCGGTCACGCGCCATGCGGCATCGAACTTGTAGCCATAGGCCGCAAGTGCGCTGGTGGCGCCATCGACATCGGAGTACTGGTCGCGGCGCACGTTCAGCTGGTACTGATGCGATCCCTGGTCCCCGCTCAGCCCGGCCCAGGCACTTCCTACGGAGCGAGTGAAACTCCGGGACTGGCCACTGAATGACGGGTCATAGGATGTCGACTCACCCTCCTGACGCAGATACTCGACGCCGACCTGCGCACGCGCGGTCCTCGCGAGGTCCACGTCGTTGGTCCAACTCACTGTGACATTGTCAGCACTGAACTCGCCATTGTTGAATGAGCTGGGATCACTGACGACGTTAGTGCTGCGATCACGGCTCAGGCCCGCGGCAAGCTGCGTCGCCCACCCTTCCGTTACCGTCGTACGGACACTCGCATTGCCCGCCGCCACCTGTGACTTCTCCAGGTGCGTCGCGCTAGGCCCGTCTGCAGTGCTGTCGAATTCCGTGCGGTTGCGGTTGATCCAGCCGTTCGCGCTGAGGAGCGTGCCGCCGCCCGACCGATAGGTCGCTCCCAGCGAAGCGGACAGATAGTCGTTGCCGTCGATATCGGGATTGACGCCCGGCGCGAAGGCGCTCGTCACGACTCGCGCCGGGTCAATCGAGGAAAACGACTGCGTGGTCCCGCCACCGATGGCGCCGCCGAGTCGGACCGGGCCGGCGTCGAATCCGGCACTGGCACGGCCGTTGACGGTCCGGCCCTGGCCCGCCTCGGCGCTGAGCGCCACGCCTTCCTCGGCGCCGCGTCGCGTGAAGATCTGCACGACGCCGCCGATGGCCGACGACCCGTAGAGACTCGACAGATTGCCGCGCACGATCTCGATGCGGTCGATCGAGTCGAGTGCAATGCCACCGACGGCCGCCGCTCCGCTCGTGCCGGCGTTCAGGCGCACGCCGTCGACCAGGACCAGCACCTGCGATGAGTTTGCGCCCCGCACGAACAGCGACGCGGCTGCACCGCGACCGCCGGCCTGCGCAAACTGCACGCCAGTCTCGCGACTCAGTATCGACACGATGTCGACCGCCTGCCAGCGATCGATCTGCGCGCGCGTGATGACCGATGTGGCCGGCAATGCGTCATCGATCGACTGCGATTGCCGCATCGGCGTAATGACGGTCGGGGGGAGTTCGGAGGCCGGCTGTGCGCTCGACACACCGGCGACCAGTGAAAGTGCGCTCAACACCAGCGCGACGCGGCGCGCTTGTGGCCAGGCAAGACTCATGCGAACTCCCCTGCGCCGGCCCGCCGCCGGCAGTCGTTCAGACACGAACGGCCGGGAGTGGGCTGAGCAGGGCGCGCACGACGCGGTCCGGCTTGCCGGTCCCCCGCGGCTCGTCCTCCTGCTGATGGCCGGTCTCCGGGCTGCAGGCTGCGCTTCGCGCCTTCCCGCGTCACAAGACGCAGTGGCATGTGCGAAGCGTGCGCAATACGCGCCTGCTTACCGTTGCGGGGGCAGCACAGCTTGGGCGCGCTCGAAAGTGGCGCACCTGCTGTTTCCCGTTTCACCGAAGGCGAGACCTTCGGCACCATCAACGCAAGGAAGTCTAGCCCAGGAAAGCCAGCGCGCGAGGTCCCACTCCGTCCGATTGGCCGGCAGGTGCGGTGCTACGATTATTCAATGCTTGAAGACATCAATATGCTCGCCGGCAAGGTGGCCGAACTCGCGCGACTGGTGCAGTCGCTGCGCACCGAAAATCAGCAGCTTCGCTCGCAGCTGACCACTGCGTCGTCCGAGCTCGACGCCATGCGCGGCCGCGTCGACGAGGCGAGCCGGCGTCTGGATCTGCTGATGGAGCGGCTGCCGACGCCGCCGAATTCCACCGGGGTCCCATGGAACACCTGACCGTCACTATCCTCGAGCGCGAGTACCGCCTGGCCTGCACGCCGGAGGAAAAGGAATCGCTGCTGCGATGCGCGGAGTATGTCGACGGCAAGATGGAGGCGATCCGCTCGGCGGGCAAGGTCATGGGCGCGGACCGCATCGCCGTGATGGCGGCGCTGCAGATCGCGCATGAACTGTTCTCGGCCCGCAGCGGCGACGGCATCGAGCTCGGTGACCTGCGCCGTCGCGTGCGCGACATGCTGCAATCCTGCGACGACGCATTGCTGCCGCAGGAAAAGCTTTTTTAGCATTTGCCGCAACGACAGACACGGGAGCGGCGCTACAATGAAATTGAAGTGCACTCGCGCAGGGTTTGATGATCGCGAATGCACAAAGGGTTTCCCTGCGGTGCCCGCGCAAAGGCCGATAGTTCCTTGAACCGATGCGCTATGCGCAAGGTTGCTGGGCTCGCGTCGCGGTGCGATCGGCACGCGTTTGCTGAACCTAAACGACGCGGACAGTGACCACCCTGAACCGATGGTTCAGGACATCAGGCCGGGCGGCACAGGCGGGGATCTTATTCGGGTCGCGTTTGCTGGCGACCCAGGCGCTGCTAGTCTGCACGCGGCGAGTGCCGGCACAGCGCGATTCCATCCTGCGGTAGCGTCCTGCGCATCGCCCCACGACGGCACTCCGCATTCCACCCACTGACCTTCCGATGATCATTCCTGTGCCGACAGCGTCGGCGGCGAGGCCGCCGCGTCGATCCCGCCGCCCCATGGGCCGCGCATGAACTACTGGCTGATGAAGTCCGAACCGGACGAGTGTTCGATCGACGACGCGCTCGCGGCGCCGAAGAAAACCGTGCCGTGGACCGGCGTGCGCAACTACCAGGCGCGCAACTTCATGCGTGATCAGATGAAGCCAGGCGACGGCGTGCTGTTCTATCACTCGAGCTGTGCGGAACCCGGCATCGCCGGCCTGGCCGAAGTCGCGAGCGCTGCCTACCCGGACCCGACGCAGTTCGACCGCAAGAGCAAGTATTACGACGCCGCATCCAGGCGCGACGCACCGCGCTGGCTGCTCGTGGACATCCGTGCGCGCAGGAAGACGCGGCTGATCCCGCTCGCCGAACTGCGAGCGCACAGCGAGCTTGCGGACATGGCGGTACTGCGACGCGGCAACCGACTGTCGATCACTCCGGTGCCCGCGACGGAGTGGTCGTTCATCGTGCGCAGTCTGCTCAAGGAGCGCGCGTAATGGAGGTGGGATTCATTGCCGCATTGGTGTTGCTGGGCGCAGGGACCGGCTTTGCCGCCGGCCTGCTGGGCATCGGCGGCGGCATGCTGATGGTGCCGTTTCTGACGCTGCTCTTCACCTGGCGCGGCTTTCCGCTTGATCACATCGTCCACATGGCGATTGCCACGTCGCTCGCGACGATCCTGTTCACGTCGGTCTCGTCCGTGCGTGCGCACCACCAGCGAGGCGCCGTACTGTGGTCGGTCGTCCGGTTGCTGGCGCCCGGCATCCTGATCGGGTCGCTCATCGGCGCCCAGATCGCGGGGCGACTGCCGACCTTCTGGCTATCGGTCGTGTTCGCGACTTTCGTCGGCTTTTCTGCCCTGCAGATGCTCCTCGACCGCAAGCCGCGACCGACGCGCGAACTGCCCAAGGGTGCGGGCATGTTCAGTGTCGGCGGCGGCATCGGATTCATTTCAAGCCTGGTCGGCGCCGGCGGGGGTTTCATTTCCGTTCCGTTCATGGTCTGGAGCAACGTGAAGATCCACAATGCCGTCGCGACCTCGGCCGCCCTCGGATTCCCGATCGCCGCCGCCGGAACCCTCGGCTACATCCTCGCCGGCCACGGCGAGGCGTCGCTGCCGCCAGGGACCGCCGGTTTCGTCTATCTGCCGGCGCTGCTGGCCATCGCCGCTGCCAGCGTTCTGACGGCACCGCTGGGGGCGCGCGTCGCCCACTCGCTCGACACCAAGCCGCTGAAGCGCGTATTCGCCATCCTGCTGTTCCTGCTGGCGGGCTACATGGCGTACAAGGGCGTCCGGGCGTACTAGCGGCCGTTTGGCAGACGCGGCAAAGGCCACCTTCCCCGCCCCTGCCATGCGCCGCATAATGGCGCGATAACGAGACTTTGCGGAACAACCATGACAGCAAGCGAGCAGGCCATCAGCGAGATCGGCGATCCGATGGTGCGCGAACTGGCGACGCGCGGTCAGGTGCGCACGTTTCCGAAGAACGCGGTGATCATCAACGAGGGCGATCGCGGCGACAGCCTCTACGTGATCCTGACGGGCAAGGTCAAGGTCTACGTGTCCGATGACGACGGCCGCGAGATGATCCTCGACATCTACGGACCGGGTGACTACGTCGGCGAGATGGCGCTCGACGGCCGTCCGCGTGCCGCCTCGGTGATGACGCTCGAGCCGACCAGCTGCTCGGTGGTCACCCGTGACGAACTGCGCAGCGCGATCGGCGCGAATCCGGACATCGCGATGGCGCTGATCACCACGCTGATCGACCGCGCCCGCATCGCGACCGACAACGTGAAGAACCTGGCGCTGATGGACGTGTACGGCCGGGTTGCGCGCCTGCTGCTGTCGCTGGCGAAGGAAGACGGGGGCAAGCTGGTCGTGCCGGAACGGATGACGCAGCAGGACATCGCCGATCGCGTCGGCGCGTCGCGCGACATGATCAGCCGCATCTTCAAGGACCTGACGATCGGCGGCTACGTCACGATCGAAAACCGCACGATCACGATCCATCGCAAGCCTCCGGCACGCTGGTGATCGGCAGACGCGGGCGGCGCTGATCGCCCGTCGCCCGTCGCCCGTTGATCGGCGCCAGCACCCGCAGGCGCCCGTGAATTTTCATCGTCGCGCTGGCCGCAGCCTCCGCTGCGCTCGCTGCCGTCGTCGCCTACCGTGTGTTTACCGGGCCGAAACGCCCTGCCCACGGAGGCCGTCATGCACGACCCGACCGCGCTACCTACCCCCGCAGTGGTGCGTAAGCCTCGCCCTGTGGTGCGACGCCGCGAAAGTCGCTTGCCGGTGGTCCTCGTGCTGCTGGCGGGCTGCGTGGCTGGCGCGGCCTTCGTTACGTTGATCGAAGCACCGCTGCCCGAGGAAATCGTGCTCGGCTCGCTCGAGCGCGCCATGGGGCCTGCGGCCACCCTGGCGCGCTGAAGACCCCGGCTGTCGAATTTGCGGCATTGGCGCTGCGGCAGACGCCGCTGACCCAGACTCCCCGCCCCCGTACAGTGACCTCACAAACCCGGCCCCGGCGTGATCGCCCCGATGCCCTACAAGGAGACCCGAATGACTGACCAGATCGTCGTGACACCCTATGACCCTGCGTGGCCCGCCCGTTTCCGCATCGAGTCACAGCTGATCCAGGTCGCGCTGAGCGACCTTCGTCCCGCGATCGAACACATCGGCAGCACCTCGGTGCCGGGCCTGGCGGCCAAGCCGATCATCGACATGCTGGTGGGGGTCCGCTCACTCGACGAATTCGAGCGCCACTACGACCGGCTGTCGATCTATGGCTACGAATACATCCCGGAATACGAACGCGTGCTGCCGGACCGGCGCTTCTTCAAGCGCGTCGTGCGCGGCGTGCGGACCCACCACGTGCACGTCGTGGAGCTCAACGGCCTGTACTGGAAGCGCTACGTGAAGTTCCGCGACAACCTGCGCGCCGATGCGTGGCTCGCCGCCCGCTACGCCGAACTCAAGCGCCGCCTGGCCGCGCGCTTCCGCCTCGACCGTGACGCCTATACGAACGGCAAGTCAGGCTTCGTCGAGGCGGTGCTGGCGATGCCGGGCCGCAGTTCGCCGCGCGGCAGCTTCAGGCCGCACTTCGCGTTTGCGGCGTGAACGTGGACTTGTAGCGATCGCGCAGCACGTTCTTCTGCACCTTGCCCATGGTGTTGCGCGGCAGGTCCTCGACGACGAAGACGCGCTTGGGCACCTTGTAGTTGGCAATCCGGCCCTTGAGGCCGTCGACCACGCGACTCGCATCGAGCGCGCCCGGTCGGCGTGCCACGACCACGGCGGCGACCGCTTCGCCGAAGTCCGGATGCGGCAGGCCGATGACAGCCGACTCGACCACGCCCGGCATCTCGTCGATGTAACCCTCGATCTCCTTCGGATAGACGTTGTAGCCGCCGGAAATGATCAGGTCCTTGGAGCGACCCACCAGCGTCAGGTAGTGATCGGGCACGCCGGCGCCGCCGAAGTGGCCGACGTCGCCGGTGCGAAACCAGCCGTCGGCGGTGAACTCTTCAGCTGTTTTCTCCGGCATGCGCCAATAGCCTGCGAAGACGTTGGGTCCACGCACTTCGACCGACCCGATTTCACCGGTCGCGCAAGCGGAGCCGTCCTCGCGCACGACGCGCACACCGACGCCCGGCAGCGGCTGCCCCACCGTGCCGGCGATGCGCGACCCCTGCTCCCTGAAGTAAGGGTTCGACACCAGCATGACGGTTTCCGACATGCCGTAGCGCTCGAGGATGCGGTGGCCAGTGCGCGCCTCGAACTCGCGGTGAGTTTCTGCAAGCAGCGGTGCGGACCCGGAGATGAAGAGCCGCACCGACCTGCAGCGCGCCTTGTCGAAGGCGGGCTCGGCCAGCAGCCGTGTGTAGTAGGTCGGTACGCCCATCATCACCGTCGAGCGTGGCAGCCGTTCGAGCACCTGCGCGGCGTCGAACTTCGGCAGCATCAGCGTCTTCGCGCCGGCCAGCAGCGCTGCATGCGATGCAACGAACAGGCCGTGCACATGGAACAACGGCAGCGCGTGCAACAGCACATCCTGGCGCCCCGCCGCGCGCTCGGCCGCAAAGCCCCAGAACTCGTCGAGCGTCAGTGCGTTGGACGCCAGGTTGCCGTGCGTCAGCATCGCCCCCTTGCTGCGCCCCGTCGTGCCCGACGTGTACAGGATGGCCGCGAGGTCGTCGGCGGCGCGCGGACGGGTGGAGTACGTGTCCGCAAACGGCGCAGCAGCCTCGAGCAACGAGCCATCGCGCGCTTCACCCAGGGTGACGACATGGCGGCAACGCGAACGCCGCGCCAGCGGTTCGAGTTCGGCTAATCGGGCGGGCGTGCAGACGAGCACGTCGGGCTCGGCATCGGCGAGGAAGTATTCGATCTCTGCCCGCTGGTAGGCGGTGTTCAACGGCAGGTAGACCAGCCCGGCACGCAATGTCGCCAGGTACAGCATCAGGCACTCCGGCGACTTCTCGACCTGCACCGCAACCCGCGCGCCGTCGGGCAGGTGCAGGGAGTCCAGCCAGTGGGCCAGGCGTCCGCTCGCGTGATGCAGGTCGCTCCAGCTGTACACGAGACCGTCGGCGGTCTCGATGCAGGCGGACCCGAGGTCTGCGGGAAAGCGCCGTTCGATCAGCGTATAGAAACTGCAGTCGCTCGCCATGGCCGGGTCCTGCGTATTGTGATTACCTCGACTACTTGCCGGTGAACCGCGCGGGCCGCTTGGCGCGAAACGCCGCAACTCCCTCGCGGTAGTCCTCGGACTGCAGGAACGCGAAGCTCGCGTCCAGTTCGTGCTCGGTATAGACGCCACCCGTGGCGCTCAGCCGGCGGATGTTGGCCTTGTTCTCACGCGCCGACAGCGGCGAGCCGGCGACGATGCGGCTCACACAGTCACGCAGCTCCGTGTCGAATCGATCGAGGGCGACCGCACGCGTGACGAGACCGCGCGCGGCCGCCTCGTGCGCGTCGAAAAGCCGTCCCTCGAGCAGCAGCTCGGCGGCGACGCCAGGCCCGACCAAGCGCAGCAGCGGCACGAGTTCGGGCAGCGCAAACGGAAAACCGAGACGTCCGACCGGCGCACCGATGCGCGCGTTGTCCGCCGCAATGCGCAGATCACTGGCGATCGCCACCTCCAGACCGCCGCCGACGCACACGCCCTCGATCGCAGCGATGACCGGGACCGGGCACGCTCCGATCGCAGCCAGCGCATTGGCGATCGTCTCCAGGTGATAGCGGCGTCCGTCGGCGGGGTCGCCACGGACGCGCTCGAACTCCTCGATGTCGGCACCCGCGGCAAAGTTGTGTCCCGCGCCGCGGATGACGACGGCTCGCAGCCCCGGCGTTTCCGCGAAGGTCGAGAACGCGCGCGCGAGCGCATGCCACATCGACTCGCAGATGGCATTGAGCTTGCCCGGCGATTCGAGGACGACCGTCGCCGTTTCGCCGGCGCTGCGCAGGTGGACGACGCCGCTCACCGGTGCTCTCAGTCGAGCTTGGCCCCGGACGACTTCGTCACCGCCGCCCAGCGCTTGATCTCACTGTTCAGGAACTTTGCGAAGTCCTGCTGCGACATCGTCGCCGTGTCGGAGCCGTTGCCGGCCCAGATGTCCTTGAGTTCGGGCGAGCCGACCGCCTTGACGATCTCGGCATGCATGCGATCGAGAATCTCCTTCGGCGTGCCCTTGACGCCCCAGATGGCGTACCAGGTCGACACCACGTAGTCGGGCATGCCGACTTCAGCCGTCGTAGGCACGTTGGGAAACGCCGGCGAGCGCTTCGGCGCGGCCACTGCCAACGGCTTGATGCGTCCGGACCGGATGTGCTGGGCCGATGAGCCCAGGCCGTCGAACATCATGTCGACGTTGCCGGTGATGAGGTCCTGCAGCGCCGGCCCGGCGCCACGGTACGGAATGTGCACGATGAAGGTGTTGCTCTGCTGCTTGAAGAGTTCCCCTGCGAGATGGTGCGAAGTGCCGTTGCCGGCCGACGCGTAATTGAGCTTGCCGGGGTTGGCGCGGAGCAGGACCATGAACGACTTGAAGTCGTCGACCTTCACCCGGCCGGGATTGACCACGACGATCTGTGGCGGATTGGCGATCACCGTCAGCGGCACGAGGTCGGTCTCGATGTTGTAGTCGAGCTTCGGATAGAAGCTCGGTGCGATCGCGTGATGGACCGCGCCGACGAAGAATGTGTAGCCGTCGGGCGCAGCCTTGGCCGCTATCGAAGCTCCGACGGTGCCGCCGGCCCCACCGCGATTGTCGATGATCACCTGCCGGCCGAGCTGCTTGGTCAGTTGTG
Source organism: uncultured beta proteobacterium (assembly GCA_963769745.1). Classification (GTDB taxonomy): domain Bacteria; phylum Pseudomonadota; class Gammaproteobacteria; order Burkholderiales; family Burkholderiaceae_F; genus JALORV01. The sequence goes on along the minus strand of CAVYNB010000015.1, from coordinate 60,977 downwards.
CCGAGAGCGGCCGCGCGAAAGCATCGGTGCCGCCGCCGGGCGGGAACGGGACGATCAAGGTGATGGGTTTGGTCGGCCAGCTCTGGGCACCCGCAGGCGCAGCCACAAGCACGCAGGCCGCAAGCACGGCAATCATCAGGGAACGAAGGGTCACGTGGGTCTCCTTGGCTAATGTGGATGCTGCGCTCTGTCGGCGCATGCGCCTTATGGCGTGTCCCGCACGCTGGTCCGGCGATCGGGCCCCGTACTTTAACGTCTTGCGGCCGCGCCGGGCGACAGTCCGCGGCGGTGGAAAACGACGAAGCAGGCGATGCCGATCAGGACCATGGGCACCGACAGCCATTGCCCGGCCGACAGGCCCAGCGGCATCGCACCGTACAGGGCCTCGGGCTCGCGGAAGAACTCACCAACGATGCGCAGCACGCCATAGCCGATCAGGAACAGGCTGCCGGCCGTGCCGACGGGTCGCGGGCGACGCGAGTAGACCCACAGGATCGCGAACAGCAGCAATCCTTCGAGGGCGAACTGGTACAGCTGCGACGGATGGCGCGGGAGCTTGTCTCCCGCCTGCGGAAAGATCATCGCCCACGGTACGTTGGCCGGATCGGCCACGCGGCCCCACAGTTCACCGTTGATGAAGTTGCCGATCCGCCCCGCAGCGAGTCCGAGCGGTACCAGCGGGACGACGAAGTCGGCGACGCCGAGGAAGGACTTGCCACGGCTGCGCGCAAACCAGGCCATCGCTGCGATCACGCCGAGGATGCCGCCATGCGAGGCCATGCCGCCCTTCCAGACGGCGAAGATCTCGAGCGGATGGGACAGGTAATACGACAGCGGACCGTAGAAGATCACGTGCCCGAGCCGGCCGCCGACGATGACGCCGATCATTCCGTAGAACAGCAGGTCGTCAACGTCCTGCGAACTCATGCCGCGCCAGGCATCGCGCGAACGCAATTTGCCCAGCACGAGGAACAGCGCAAAGCCGATCAGATACATCAACCCGTACCAGCGGATGGCCAGGGGCCCGATCTGCAGTGCAACGGGATCGAAATGGTGGATGGGGGGCACGCGGGTCTCGCAGTGACAAGGTGAGTGTGGATGAACGCTTGGCCTATTATTGCCTGCTCGCCCACCTTCCCGCTTTCCGTCACCGCACATGCCGCATAACGACCGTTCGAAGCACGTGACCCAGGGCGTCGCCCGCTCCGCCAACCGCGCGATGTACTACGCGATGGGCTACAAGGACGAGGACTTCGACAAACCGATGATCGGGGTGGCCAACGGCCACTCGACGATCACGCCGTGCAACTCCGGCCTGCAGAAGCTGGCCGACGCCGCGTGCGAGGAGATCGCCGCCTGCAAGGCCAACTCGCAGGTTTTCGGCACGCCCACGATTTCCGACGGCATCGGCATGGGCACCGAAGGGATGAAGTACTCGCTGGTGTCGCGCGAGGTGATCGCCGACTGCGTCGAGACCTGCGTGAACGGCCAGTGGATGGACGGCGTCATCGTCATCGGCGGCTGCGACAAGAACATGCCCGGCGGCATGATGGGCATCGCGCGCTGCAACGTGCCGGCGATCTACGTCTACGGCGGCACCGTGAAGCCGGGCCGTTACAAGGACAAGGACCTGACCATCGTCTCGGCATTCGAGGCGGTCGGCGAGTTCACGGCGGGGCGGCTCAACGAGACCGACTTCAAGGAGATCGAGCGCCGCTGCATTCCCGGTTCCGGCTCCTGCGGCGGCATGTACACCGCCAACACGATGAGTTCGTCGTTCGAGGCGCTCGGCATGAGCCTGCTGTACTCGTCGACACAGGCCAACCCGGACGAGGACAAGGTCGCCAGCACACGCGAGGCGGCGCGCGTGCTGATCGCGGCCGTGAAGAACAACCTGCGGCCGAGCGACATCATCACGCGCGAGTCGATCGAGAACGCCGTGAGCCTGATCATGGCCGTCGGCGGCAGCACCAATGCAGTGCTGCACTACCTCGCGATCGCCCATTCCGCCGGCATCCCCTGGACGATCGACGACTTCGAACGCATCCGCCGCAAGGTGCCGGTGCTGTGCGACCTCAAGCCCTCGGGCAAGTACGTCGCCACCGACCTGCACGCGGCCGGCGGCGTGCCGCAGGTGCTGAAGATCCTGCTGGCCAACGGACTGCTGCATGGCGAGTGCATGACGATCACCGGGAAGACGATGGCGGCGGTGCTGGCCGACATCCCTGCAGAGCCGGCGGCCTCCCAGGATGTGATCCATCCGTTTTCGAAGCCGCTGTACGCACAGGGGCACCTGGCGATCCTCAAGGGCAATCTGTCGCCTGAAGGATGCGTGGCCAAGATCACCGGACTCAAGAATCCCGTCATTACCGGTCCGGCCCGCGTGTTCGACTCGGAAGATGCCGCCATGGCAGCCATCCTGGCGGACCGCATCCGCCCCGGCGACGTGCTGGTGATCCGTTACGAAGGCCCCAAGGGCGGGCCTGGCATGCGTGAAATGCTCTCACCCACGTCGGCCCTGATCGGCAAGGGACTCGGCGAAAGCGTGGGCCTGATCACCGACGGCCGGTTCTCCGGCGGCACCTGGGGCATGGTGGTCGGGCACGTGGCGCCCGAGGCCTACGTCGGCGGGACGATCGCATTGATCGAGGAAGGCGATTCGGTGACGATCGACGCGCACCGGCTGCTGCTTCAACTCAACGTCGCCGAGCCGGAGATCGCGCGCCGGCGCGCTGCGTGGAAGCAGCCGGCGCCGCGCTACACGAAGGGAGTGCTGGCCAAGTTTGCGAAGCTGGCATCCACCGCCAGCAAGGGCGCGATCACCGACGAACGCCTGTTCGGCTGAGTCGCACCGGCAGGAGCCGGCTTGATCAGCGCCGGATGCGCTTGCTGGACTCCAGCGCATCCTTGATGCGCTTCTTCTTGTGCGCTTCCATCTCGTCGAACGCCTTCTTCTTGTCCAGTCCAAGCCGGCGCTCGAAGATCTCGAACCAGATCATCGACAGGACGAACGGCACGGTGATCCACCACCACGACAGGTCCGCGAAGACGCTGATCTCAAGCACCTTGAGGATGACGAGCGCCACACCGAGCCAGAGCAGCCACACGCGCTTTCTCCTGCAGATTCGACCAAGGCACTATAGTCGCGCCCGACCCGCAACTGAAGGTGGGCGGTCAACGCAAAAGCGGGCAAGCCGTTAGAATCTTCAGGCTTTTACCCGAATCCACGGCAAATTCGCGGCTTTCCACGGCCCCAGTTCACAGACCCCAACGGAGACCCTCCATGAAGCAATTCCTCGTCCTCGCCGCACTCGGCATAACCGTGGCCAGCGGCCCTGTGTTCGCCTCGCCGGAACTCGCCAAGCAGAAGAACTGCCTGGCCTGCCACGCGGCCGACAAGAAACTGGTCGGGCCGTCTTACAAGGACGTCGCCGCCAAGTACAAGGGCGACAAGGACGCGTTCGCCAAGCTCGCCAAGAAGATCCGCGAAGGCGGCGTCGGCGTCTGGGGCCAGGTCCCGATGCCCGCCAATCCGCAAGTCAACGAGCAGGAAGCCATGACGCTCGCGAAGTGGGTCCTGTCGCAGTAAACCGCTGTCGACGAAATTCGAGGGGCGCTGCGGCGCCCCTTTTCATTTCCCCGGTCGGCGGCGCAGCTCAGCGGCGGTCCGCCGGCAGCGGGATGCGGGTCGCGGTGCCAGAGATCGCCTGCGCAATCAGCTCGCCATTTCCCGGTCCGAGTGTCCAGCCCAGCGTGCCGTGTCCGGTGTTCAGGAAGAGCCCCGCCATCCGGGCCCGCCCCAGATAGGGCACGTTGGACGGTGTGACCGGGCGCCGCCCCGCCCAGTAGGTCGGCTTTTCGTAGTCGCAGGCCCCCGGAAAGAGCTGCGCCGTGCGTCGCGTCAGCGTCTCGCATCGCAGGGGGTCCAGTTCCGTGCCCCAGCCCGCGATCTCGGCGGTCCCGGCCACGCGCAACCGGTTTCCAAAGCGCGAAAAGACCAGCTTGAACTCGTCGTCGGTCAGGCTGAGTTGGGGCGCCTTCGACGGATCGATAACGTCGAGCGTCGCCGAATACCCCTTGCCCGGATAGATCATCAGGCGCTGGCCCACTCCGCGCAGCAGGGCCACCGACTCCACGCCGAGACACACGAGCGTCGCATCCGCCCGCTGCTCGGACAGGCCGCCCTGGGCGTCGCGCAGCACAGCGCCGCGCGCGCGTCCGTCGGCCAGCAGGATCGATGTCGCGGTCGAGTCGAACCGGAACTGCACTCCCCGCTCGACACAGCGCTGCGCGAGCTGCTGCGTGAACCGATGTGCATCGCCGGACTCATCCTCGGCGCAATAGTCCGCACCGACGATCCGGTGCTCGACCGGTGCCAGCGCCGGCTCGAGCGCGACCGCTTCCGCCGCCGAGACCGAGCGGCGGCCGCAGCCGAGCTCGCGCATCAGGGCCGCCGGCGCCAGCGACGCCTCGAATTCCCGGCGATCCGTATAGAAGTGCAGGATGCCGCGCTCGACACAGTCGTACTCGAGCGCAAGCTCGACGCCGCAGGCGCTTGACGACGTCGCGACTGTGCAAGGCGAGCGCAAGGATCGTCCGGATGTTCGCAGCGGTGCGGGACGGAAGGCACTCGCGCAGGAAGGCGGCGCCCCAGAGCCACTGCTGCAGTTCGGCACGCGGCCGGAACAGCAGCGGCGCATCCGGCTGGCCGATCCAGCGCAGGATCTTGCCCGGCGCGGCCGGATTGGCCCAGGGTTCGGCGTGGCTGGCGGAGATCTGTCCGCCGTTGGCGAAGCTCGTTTCGAGTGCCGGGCCGGGCTGTCGATCCACCACGACGACGTCGTGCCCGGCCTCCCGCAGGAACCACGCACTGGCAACACCGACGACGCCGGCGCCGAGGACGAGTACGCGCACGTGCCTGGTCCGAGGGTATTGGTCAAAGCGCGATTCTAAGGAGGGCCGGTGGCATGGACGCCGAGTCATCCACGCAACGCCGGCATGCGGGCCAAGACGCCTGCCTTGCAGGGGGTTCGCACCTGAGTACAATCCTGCGCTTTCGCAGGCTAGCGTTCCTGTCACAAGTAACGGGTGCCGCCGCGAAGAATCACCGGGCCTACGTCCCCAAGAACAGTTCCCAAGGACACATCACCAGTCGGCCGACACTCATAGAGGAGAAAAGGTCATGAATCACCGGATCATCAAGCTTGCACCGCTGGCGATTGCCGCCGCGGTCGCGCTTGCCGCTTGCGGCAAGAAAGAGGAAGCCCCCAAGGCTGAGGCCCCCAAGGCTGCGGCAGCCGCCCCGCAAAAGGGCCAGATCAAGATCGGCCACGTGGCCCCGCTGACCGGCGGTATCGCCCACCTGGGCAAGGACAACGAGAACGGCGCCAAGCTCGCGGCCAAGGAAATCAATGCGGCCGGCGGCATCAAGATCGGCGACCAGGTCTTCGAGATCGTGATCCTCGGTGAAGACGACAAGGCCGATCCGAAGGAAGGCACGCTTGCCGCGCAGAAGATCGTCGACTCCGGCGCCGTTGCCGTCGTCGGCCACCTGAACTCGGGCACGTCGATCCCGGCCTCGAAGATCTATTCCGATGCCGGCATGACCCAGATCTCGCCGTCGGCGACCAACCCGAAGCTCACCGAACAGGGCTTCAAGACCACGTTCCGCGTCGTCGCCAACGACAACCAGCAGGGCGCCGTGCTCGCCAACTACGCTCACGACGCGCTCAAGGCCAAGACCATGGCGATCGTCGATGACCGTACCGCCTATGGCCAGGGCCTGGCCGACGTGGTCGAGAAGGTCGCGAAGGAAAAGGGCATCAAGATCGTCGCCCGCGAGTTCGCTACCGACAAGACGACGGACTTCAATGCCATCCTGACCAAGATCCGCGGCGCCAAGCCCGACGTCGTCATGTACGGCGGCATGGACGCCACCGCCGGCCCGATGGCCAAGCAGATGAAGCAGCTCGGCCTGAAGTCGGTGCTGCTGGCGGGTGACGGCGTGTGCTCGCCCGAGTTCATCAAGCTGGCTGGCGATGCTGCCGGAATCATGCACTGCTCGATGGCCGGTGAGGCAGTCGAGAAGCTTGCCAAGGGCGAGGAGTTCAAGGCCAAGTACAAGGCGGAATTCGGCCAGGACGTGCAGATCTATTCGCCGTACTCCTACGACGCCGTGTACATCATCGCCGACGCGATCAAGCGTTCTGGCAAGGCCGATCGCGCCGCGATCTCGGCCGCAGTGCCGGCGACGAACTACCCGGGCCTGACCGGCACGATCGTGTTCGACGAGAAGGGCGACATCAAGAACGGCGCCATCTCGATGTTCAAGGTCACGGGCGACAAGCTCGAGTACCTCTCGACGGTTCGCTAGGACCTGTCCGCTCCACGAAACGGCACCCTCGGGTGCCGTTTTCTTTGGACAGTCCGGCCCGCATCGGGCGCCTTGCTACGATGCGCGATCGCGCGGCCAGATAGCGCCTCCAGCCGCTTACAAAAGGCGTCGATGGAAACGTTCATCCAGCAGATCCTCAACGGCCTCGTGCTCGGCAGCATGTATTCGCTGATCGCGCTCGGCTACACGATGGTCTACGGGATCCTCAACCTGATCAACTTCGCGCACGGCGATGTGCTGACGGTCGGTGCACTCACCGCGCTGTCGACGATCCTGCTGCTGCAGGCGCTCTTCCCCGGGCTGCCGGGCTGGGTGCTGATCTCGGCCGGCCTGCTGGCGGCGATCCCGGTCTGCGTCGTGCTGAGCCTGGTCATCGAGCGCGTGGCCTATCGACCGCTGCGCAACGCTCCTCGCCTGGCGCCGCTGATCACCGCGATCGGCGTTTCGATCGTCATCCAGACGGTCGCGATGCTCGTCTGGGGCCGCAACTACCTGACCTTCCCGCAGTTGATCACGAACGCGCCGATCGAGTTCGGCGGTGCCACGGTCACGGTCACCAAGCTGCTCGTGATCGCGTTCTCGGCCATCGTCATGGTGGGACTGATGCTGCTCGTCAATCGCACCAAGCTCGGCCGCGCAATGCGCGCGACCTCGGAAAATCCGCGCGTGGCGGGACTGATGGGCGTGAACCCCAACTTCGTGATCGCGGCAACGTTCGCCATCGGCGCTGCGCTGGCGGCGCTCGCCGGCGTGATGCTGGCGGCGACGTATGGCGTCGCGCACTTCTACATGGGCTTTCTGCCCGGACTCAAGGCATTCACCGCCGCCGTGCTCGGAGGCATCGGCAACATCCCTGGCGCGATGCTCGGGGGACTGCTGCTCGGGCTGATCGAGGCGCTGGGCGCCGGCTATATCGGACAGCTGACGGGTGGCGTGCTTGGCAGCCATTACCAGGATGTGTTTGCGTTTGCCATCCTGGTGCTGGTGCTGATCTTCCGGCCGTCCGGACTGCTCGGCGAACGCGTCGCCGACCGCGCCTGACCATGGGCACCCTGCTGCCGCGCCTGTCGCAGAACCGTTCCAGTGTCTGGCTGGCGACGGCAGCGATCGCCATCGTCCTGCTGCTGCTGCCGTTCATCGTCGGGCAGCTCGGCAATGCATGGGTTCGCGCGCTCGCCTTCGCATGCCTGTACGTGATGCTGGCGTTGGGCCTCAACATCGTCGTCGGCTTCGCCGGGCTGCTCGATCTCGGCTACATCGCGTTCTATGCGGTCGGGGCCTACATGTACGCACTGCTCGCCTCGCCGCACCTCACCAGCACGTTCCCCTGGATCGCGCAGATGTTCCCGACCGGATTGCACAACTCGATCTGGGTCGTGATACCGCTCGGCGCCGGGATCGCGGCGACGTTCGGCATCATCCTCGGTGCGCCGGTGCTCAAGCTGCGCGGCGATTACCTTGCGATCGTGACACTCGGCTTCGGCGAGATCGTCCGCATCTTCCTGAACAACCTGAATGCCCCCGTGAACATCACCAACGGGCCGCAGGGGATCACGCTGATCGATCCGATCACGATCGCCGGTGTGAATTTCGGCAAGACCCAGAACCTGCTCGGAATCAGCCTGCCGTCGGTGTATCTCTATTACTACCTGTTCCTGGTGCTGACGATCCTCACGATAGTCATCTGCGTGCGGCTGCAGGATTCGCGCCTCGGCCGCGCCTGGATGGCGATCCGCGAGGACGAGATCGCCGCCAAGGCGATGGGCATCAACGTGCGCAACGTCAAGCTGCTCGCGTTCTCGCTCGGCGCGACCTTCGGCGGAGTATCGGGCGCGATGTTCTCGGCATTCCAGGGCTTCGTTTCGCCGGAGTCGTTCACGCTGAACGAATCCATCATCGTGCTGGCGATGGTCGTGCTCGGCGGGCTGGGACACATCCCGGGCGTGGTTCTGGGCGCCGTCCTGCTCTCGATGTTCCCCGAAGTCCTGCGACACACGGTCGTGCCGGTCCAGACGTTCCTGTTCGGCCACGTCATCGTCGACGCGGAAGTCCTGCGCATGATGCTTTACGGCCTGGCGATGGTGCTGATCATGCTGTACCGGCCGAAGGGACTGTGGCCGGCACCTGAGCATGGCGTCAATCCTGCCAGCCGCACCGCGACGCAGAGGGCGTGATGCGCGAACTCGTGCTGCGGGTGGGTAATGTCAACAAGCGCTTCGGCGGTCTGCAGGCGCTGTCGGACGTCGGCATCGAGATCGGCCGCGGTGAGATCTATGGACTCATCGGTCCGAACGGCGCGGGCAAGACGACCTTCTTCAACGTGATCACCGGCCTCTACACGCCGGATTCCGGCACGTTCGAGCTCGATGGCAAACCGTACTCGCCGACCGATGTGCATCGGGTCGCCCAGGCCGGCATCGCGCGCACGTTCCAGAACATCCGACTGTTCCCGGACATGACGGCGCTCGAGAACGTCATGGTCGGTCGCCACGTGCGCACGCACGCGACCGCCCTCGGTGCGATCCTGCGCACGCGCAGGACCATCGAGGAAGAGCGCGCGATCAAGGCGCGCTCGCTCGAGCTGCTCGAGTATGTCGGCATACGCAAGTACGCCGACTACCAGGCCCGCACCCTGGCCTACGGTGACCAGCGCCGCCTCGAGATCGCTCGGGCACTGGCGACCGAACCCAAGCTGCTCGCACTCGACGAACCGGCCGCCGGCATGAACGCGACCGAAAAACTCGCCTTGCGCGCGCTGCTCGAGGCGATCAGCCGGGACGGCATCACGATCCTGCTGATCGAGCACGACGTGAAGCTGGTGATGGGCCTGTGCGACCGTGTGACCGTGCTCGACTACGGCAAGATGATCGCGGTCGGCGCCCCGGCCGATGTCCAGCGCGATCCGGCGGTGATCGAGGCGTACCTCGGTGGCGGCCACAAGGACGTGGCGACGAAGGCGGCCTGAGCGTGAGTGACGTCGTCCTTCGCGTCGCGGGCTCGAAGGTCGCCTACGGAGGCATTCAGGCGGTCAAGGGCGTCGACCTCGAGGTGCGCGCCGGCGAACTGGTGACGCTGATCGGCGCCAACGGCGCCGGCAAGACCTCCACCTTGAAGGCGATCACCAGCACACAGGCGTGGGCCGGCGAGATCGACTACATGGGCCGCACGACGCGCGGACTGGCGTCCTACCAGCTGCTGGCGCAGGGCCTGGCCATGGTTCCGGAGGGACGCGGGGTGTTCGCCCGCATGACGGTGACCGAGAACATGCAGATGGGCGCGTTCGTGCGCAATGACGACGCCGGCATCAAGCGCGACATCGACGAGATGTTCGCGATCTTTCCCCGCCTGAAGGAGCGTGCCAGGCAGCTCGCCGGCACGCTGTCCGGTGGCGAACAGCAGATGCTGGCCATGGCACGCGCGCTGATGAGCCAGCCCAAGCTGCTGCTGCTCGACGAGCCCTCGATGGGCCTGTCGCCCATCATGGTCGAGAAAGTCTTCGAGGTCATCCGCACCGTCGCGGCCCGCAAGGTGCCGATGCTGCTGGTCGAGCAGAATGCGCGCCTCGCACTCGAGGCGGCGCATCGAGCGTACGTGATGGAATCGGGATTGATCACGTTGAGCGGCAACGCGCATGATCTGCTGACCGACCCCAAGGTGCGCGAGGCCTATCTGGGCGAAGCGGCCTGAACGCCGGCGGCGATCTGCGGATGCACCCGCGCGCAGCGGGCGAGCGTGCTTCAGGCCGGGATGCTGCGCACGCCGACGTGCACCCTCATCTCCGTGAAGACCTCCGGCTCGCCGAACCAGGCGCCGGCGACCGGTTCCGCCAGGCCGGGGTCTCGTGCATAAGCAACCCGGATCAGACTCGAGCCGCCGAACAGCGCATTGGTCGGATCAAATGGCACCCAGCCTGCGCCCGGCAGGTACACATGCAACCACGCATGCGTCGCGCCCGCTCCACTGAGAACCGTGTCTGCAGACCGGCTGTCACCCGGGTCCAGTGCCGGGTCATACAGGTAACCGGAAACAAAGCGCGCCGCCATGCCGAGCCGTCGCACCACTTCCATCATCAGCAGGGCAAAGTCACGGCAGGTCCCGGCGCCGCGCTGTAGCGTTTCGTCCGGCGTCTGCGTCCCTTCGGCGTCACGCGTCTCGTAACGGAATTGCGCCTTGATCGTCGACGCGATCGACATCAGCAGTTCGCGCGTATCGGGCCGCACCGTCGGCGCCAGGAATGGACGGCACCACTCGAACAGGCGGCCCTTCGGGTCCGGATAGTGCCGCTCCAGCAGGGACCCGAGATCACGCCGCTCATCGGCCGTGTAGTCGAACGGCCAGCGCTGTGCGTGCGGCGCGAGCGGCAGCTCCGTCACGCCGCGTACACCATCGTGCTCGATGCGGAATCGGCATCGGATCTGCAGTTCAGCCGCAGTGCTGCTGCGGCTGGACCAGCGTGACCGAGTTCGAATAGGTGTCCAGCATCCAGTCGATCTGCGACGGCACGTTGACGTCGATGCGTGCATCGAGCAGCCGGATGTCGTTGCCGGTGCGCGGCCGGAACATCACGCGGTGCTGCCCGAACCGCACCGGCTTTGTGTAGCAGTAGGTCGTGACGTGCTCGACCTCGAGGTGACGGGTCATGGTCGGCCGATCCGGCTATTCCGCGCTCAACTGCTGCATCCACGCGGCGAGCTCGCGTCCCTTGTCGCCACCGGCGAGCATGGCATTGCGCACCCGCTCACGGTCGTCGAGCGGCCGGTTCTGACTGAGCTTGAACTTCGCCTCGACACGATCGATCGTGATCGTGAACGCAACGATCCCTTCCTTCATGCCTTCACGGTACGCAAGATCCAGTTCGTTCCACTGCTCGCGGTACGGCGCGTCGTGTGTGTCGATCAGTGCTTTCAGCACCTGCTCCTTGCCCTCGCTGTCGTGCTTGATCGCAATCGTGCCGCGGACATGCACGACCGCATAGTTCCAGGTCGGCACCGCCTTGCGCACCGAATAGAGCGACGGCGAGACATAGGCATCCCCGCCGTGAAAGATGGCGAACAGAAGATCGCCGTCGCGCCACGCCTGCCAGTGTGGATTCGCGCGCGCCACATGGCCATGCAACTGCCATGGGTCGGTGCGATCGTCGAGCAGCAGCGGCGCATGCGTGACGAAGGGTTCCTCCGCCGTCTGTGTGATCAGCGTCGCGAACGGATGCGCGCGCATGAGCGCGCCGGCGAGTTCGCGCTGGCGCAACGCAAAGTGAGCGGGCGTGTACAGCATCACTCGAGGCCGGTCGATTCCGGCAGTCCGAGCATCAGGTTGAGGTTCTGCACCGCGGCTCCGCTGGCCCCCTTCCCAAGGTTGTCGAGCCGCGCGATCAAAAGCGCCTGCTGCTGGGCGTCGTTGGCGTACACGAAGACTTCAAGGCGATTGCTGCCGTTCAATGCCTCGGCATCGAGGTAGGCCCCGTCACGCAGCGCGGTCGCATCGTTGAGCGGACGAACGCTGACGAAGTGCTCGCCCGCATAGTGTTCGGCCAGGGCCGCGTGCAGTTCCGCACCGGTCACACGGCGCGGCAGCAGGGACGTCTGCAGCGGAACCGATACCAGCATGCCGCGGCGGAAGTCGCCGACCGACGGTGCAAACACCGGCGGGCGTTCGAGCAGGCCGTGCGTCTGCATTTCACCGAGGTGCTTGTGGGTGAGGTTGAGTCCGTAGGCGACGAAGTTCGGTGGCGTCTCGGCCCCCGCCTGCTCGTAGCGCTCGATCAGCTTGCGCCCGCCGCCGGTGTAGCCCGACACCGCGTGCACGCTGACCGGGTATCCGGCCGGCAGCAGGTCGCGCTCGCGCAGCGGCCGCACGATCGACAGGAAGCCGGTCGGGTAGCAGCCGGGATTGGATACGAAACGCGCCTGAGCCACCGCACGACGCTGGGTGGCCGTCAGTTCCGGGAAATCCGTACACCCAGCCCGCGGCCGTGCGATGCGCGCTGCTCGCATCGATGACGCGCGTTTTCGCGTCACCGATCATCGCGACCGTCTCGCGCGCGGCATCGTCCGGCAGGCACAGGATCACGACGTCGGCGGCCGCCACGACCGCGCGCTTGGCGGCAGCGTCCTTGCGCTGTTCGGGAGGCAGGCTCAGCACCTGCACGCCGGCGTGGTGCGCCAGTCGCTCGCGGATCTCGAGACCGGTGGTGCCGTGTTCGCCGTCGATGAAGACTGTGGGCTTGCTCATGTCAGTTCTCCGCTCAGATCGATCCCGGCTTGCAGCGTCGATGCCCCAATGTAAACGTCGCTGTCGAGACGCTCCATGCCGCGCCGCGGGTTCGTCAGCGGTGTGAACCCGGCCCGGGCATACAGGGCGTGAGCATCGCGCGTGAACAGCAGCCACCGGCGCAGGCCCTGCAGGTCCGGGTGGGCATGCGCCGCCGCGAGCAGCCGCTGCGCAATGCCCCGTCCGCGCCACTCCGGCAGCACGAACACATCGCAAAGATACGCGAAGGTCGCCCGGTCGGAGACGACGCGCAGGAAGCCGACCTGGCTGCGCGCCGCGCCGTTGACTTCATAGGCGCCCCATACCAGTGAGTGTGCGATCGCACGCTCCACCACGGTGCGCGGAATCCCGCGCGACCAGTAGGCCTCATCGCGCAGGAAGCGCCACACCCGGTCGATGTCGATCCAGTCCGGATTGCTGCTGATCTCGATCTGCATCATGTGCCTCGGTCAAAAGAAAAAGGCCGCGGGTTACGCGGCCTTTCGGGAACAAACCGGTGCTACGGTCGTCTGCCTACGCGCGCGTACCCCTGCGGAGATCCGCATGACGTCGCTCGCGTCGGGAAAGGTTGAAAGTCGTCATGCGGAAAAGTGTACCCGAGGTTTGGTTTCTGCAACACGTCGGAGTTGTTTCAGGACTGTATCCATCCGGTCCGCCGGCGAAGTGAACACGCCGGCGGAGAACCAAGACGTCGGCAGGCCACCGTGAACCGCGAAGTCGCGGCTTGCGGTGTCATGGTTTGCTTCGCCCGAAACCTGTTGACGAGGAGTCAACGCGCGCCTACCGTCCGCACCTTCCGCCGCTTCGATAGCAAGGCGGATCACCCAGAAGCCGGAACCCGCGCGCTTCGCCGCGCGACAGCGAGGGCGGGATGGATATTTGTCCCATGGGCACCCTTTCATCGCGCCTTGCGGCAGCGCCGGCGAGTGCTGCGTGGCGCGCCGGACGGTCCTCGCTCGCGACAGAGATCGCGCATGCATCGCGCCGTTGGCCGACCATCGCTGGGCGCGAGCTGCAAAGACCTGACTCCACGGGCCGCCATCCAGCGGCTCCATCATTCACACAAGTCCCTCGAGGAGGAACTGCCATGCACGCCGATTCCGTGTTTGCCCGTGCTGCTGCGCTGGTCCGTCTTGCCGCGGCCGGCGCCATCGTCGCTCTCTGCGCATTGCCCGCGGCCGCCAATGATGTGCTCAAGTGGAACGACACCACCGTCAAGGCCGCGACCACGGGCGGCCAGAATCCCATCCAGCAGTCCCGCACGTCGCGATGGTGCAGGGCGCGGTCCACGATGCGCTGAACGCGATCACACCGCGCTACGCCGCCTACTACTTCGAGGGACCGGCAGCCGCCGGCGCCCTTCCGGAAGCCGCCGTCGCCGCCGCGACGCGCACCGTGCTGGTTGCGGTCATTCCGTACTTCGGTCAGCCGCCTCAGCGCACGGACGCGCTTGCGCTGGTCGAAGAAGCCTATCGCACAGCCTTGGCCGCGTATGCCCGACAGCCCCGCGAAGGCCAACGGCATCGCCGCTGGGCCAGGCCGCCGGCGAAGCAATGCTGGCGCTGCGCAAGGACGACGGCGCGACGCGTGGTGCTCCCTACACGCCGGTGAACGCGCCCGGTCGGTGGCGGCCGCACCCGAACCCCGATCCGCCCAATCCGCCGATCAAGGATCCGAAGATCGCGCCCGGCATGGCGGCATCCACCTTGCCCGGGTGGGGCAACGTCACACCCTTCACGCTGCTGTCTGCGTCGCAGTTCTGGTTGCCCGGACCGCCGGCCCTCGACGAGCGCGCAGTACGCACGGACTTCAACGAAGTGAAGTCCGTCGGCGGCCAGGTGAGCACAGTGCGCACGCCCGAGCAGACCGAGACTCGCGCGCTTCTGGTTTGAAGGACCCCGGGTCCTGGTATCGCGTTGCGCGCGCCGCGTCCGAGGCTCGCGGGTTCGATCCGTGGGACAGCGCACGCGCCCTCGCCGGCGTGTCGTTCGCGATGGCCGATGGCTACATCGCCGGCTTCAAGATCCGCTACGTCTATGACCTCTGGCGGCCGGTCACCGCCATCCGCGAAGCGGCCGAAGACGGCAACGACGCCACCGTCGCCGACCCGAAGTGGAACAGCCTCAGAACACGCCGCCGGTGTCCGACTATCCCGTCGACCCAGAGCATCTTCAGTGCGAGCAGCGAGCAGTCGTGCTCGCCACGCTTCCTCGGGACCGACCAGGTCACCTTCACGATCGCGAGCGGCCCGCCGTTCGCGAACATCAAGCGGACGTACACCCACCTGTCGCAGGCCGCCCGCGAGAGTGCCGACTCGCGGATCTACGCGGGCATCCACTTCCGCAGCGCCTGCGAGGACGGAATCAGCGCTTGGGCGCAAGATCGGACATCGCGTTGCCACGAGTTACCTGCTGCCGTTGCGCAACTGACCTTGCGGACTGATCGCGGACAATACGTGCGGTGAGCGGACGCGATCCGGAGTCAAGTCGATCGGAATCGCGTCCGGCCCGCTTCAGACCTGAGCCAGGTCCGCCTGCGACGTAAAGGCATCCGCGAAGAACTGGTCTTCCGGCAGCCCGCACAACGCCGTGAAGTCGCGGCGCGCCGCAGCGATCATCGGCGGGGCTCCGCAGGCATAGACCTGGTGAGCCGGAAAGATCGGGGAAGTCTTCCATCACCGCGCGATGCACGAAGCCGGTGCGCCCGGTCCACGCATCCTCGGGGCGCGCTTCGGACAGCACCGGCACGTAGCGGAAATTCGGCTGCTCGCGCGCCCAGCGCGATGGCAACTCATCGGCATACAGATCCTGCCGGGAACGTGCGCCCCAGTAGAGCACCACGGGGCGGAAGACCTTGCCCGAATCCTCGCGGTTGATGCCCTCCGCGAAGACGTGCTCCGCGAGCGCCTTGATCGGGGCAAAGCCGGTTCCGCCTGCCACCAGGATGATCGGTCGCGGATTGTCTTCGCGCAGGAAGAACGTGCCCATCGGCCCTTCGACACGCAGGATGTCGCGCTCCTTGACGGGCTGCGGTCCGGTGCCGAACAGGTTGTCGGTGAACACCCCGCCCGGCATGTGGCGGATGTGGAACTGCAGCTGCTCGTCCGCATGGGGCGGCGTGGCGATCGAATAGTGACGGCGCGATCCATCGCGCAGGATGAATTCGAGGTACTGCCCGGCCAGGTACTGGAGCCGCTCGGTGGCCGGCAACTGCAGCGACACGATGGCCACGTCCGGTGCCACGCGATCGATGCGCGCGATGCGCACCGGCATCTTCTTGATCGGTATGTCGCCGAAGCCGGTCAGCTCGCGCGCCTCGATCACGACGTCGCACTGCGGGACGCGAGCAGCAGAACAGTGCCAGGCCCTTCGCCTCGTCCGCCGCCGACAACGCCGAGGTCGAGTGCGGACCGTGCACGAGCTGCCCTTCGAGCAGCTTGCCGCGGCAGGTGCCGCAGGCTCCGTTCTTGCAGCCGTACGCAATGCCGATGCCCTGCCGCAGCGCCGAGGCCAGCACGGTTTCGTCGCCTTCGACGGTGAAGGATCGTCCGCTCGGGCGGACCGTGACCTTGAAGCTCATAGAATCGCGCGATGGAACTCAATCGGCCCGCGCCGTCACCGCACGCGAGTCGCCTCGGGAGCCGCAAGCCACGCAAGCTGGGTCGACCGCGCCTGCTGATCATCGGCTGCGGCGATGTCGGGCTGCGCATTGTCTCACGCCTCGCCACGCGCTTTCGCCTCATCGCGCTGACGTCGACCCCGGAGCGCGCCCCATTGCTGCGCGCTGCCGGCGTGGTGCCGATCGTCGGCAACCTGGATCAGCCTGCATCCCTGCGTCGCCTGCAGGGTCTGGCAGAGCGCGTCATCCATCTCGCCCCGCCGGGCAATGTCGGAGCAACGCGACACGCGCACACGGCATCTCGTCGCTGCGCTCGACGGAGCCCCACGCAGTGCCGTCACCCGCCGTGCCGTCTACATCAGCACGACGGGTGTCTACGGCGATCATGGCGGTCGGCGGATCGACGAAACGGCACGCCTGTGGCCCGCCAACGAACGTGCGGTGCGGCGGCTCGATGCCGAACGCCTCATGCGCCGCCGGCTGCGCGCCGCGGTGCTGCGCGTGCCCGGCATCTACGCGCACGATCGGCTGCCGCTGGACCGCCTGCGCCAGAACCTGCCGGCCCTGGCCGACGCGGACGACGTGTACACCAACCACATCCATGCCGACGACCTGGCCCGCATCGCGATCGCCGCGCTGCTGCGCGGCGCGGCCGCCCGCGTCTACAACGCCTGCGATAACGACGAGATGAAGATGGCCGAATACTTCGACGTGGTCGCCGACGCATTCGGCCTGCCGCACCCGCCGCGCCTGCCGCGCGCGGAACTGAAGGCCGCGGTGTCGCCGATGATGTACTCGTTCATGACGGAGTCGCGCCGGCTTTCGAACCGCCGCCTCAAGGAAGAACTGAAGATCCGGCTGCTTGTACCCGACCGTCGCGGCAGCACTCGCAACGATGCAAGCAGAAAAGACAAACGGCCCCGGAGGGCCGCTGGCATGAGACGACGAACTGGCTTTCGGTGTGTTGCTGGTGCTGCTGAGACGACTCGAACGTCCGACCTACTGATTACGAATCAGTTGCTCTACCAACTGAGCTACAGCAGCCCTGAAGCGAACCGCGGATTATACGGGGCACGCCAACCGGCAGCAATTTTTAACATTGTGAGCCCGGCTTGAACAATGCCCTGTTGATGCTGCCCGATTTCGGGCTGATCCTGATGGGTGCGGTGCTCGCGCGCCGCCTCGGCTTCGCGCGAAACTTCTGGGATGGCGCCGAGCGGCTTGTGTACTACGCGCTCTTTCCGCCGTTGCTCTTCACCTCGATCGTCAATGCCAAGTTCTCGCTCGCCAGCGAAGGCCGCATGCTGGCGGCTGCGGTCGGCGCATTCCTGGCGGCCGTGGTGCTGGGCTTTGCGGCGCGGTGGCTGTTTCGCCCTCAGCCTGCCTTCCTCGCCAGCTGCGTGCAGACATCGTTCCGCTACAACTCGTATGTCGGGCTGGCACTGGCACAGTCGCTTGCCGGCCCCCGCGGCGTGGCGTTGATGGCAGTGATCATTGCCGTCTGCGTACCGCTCGCCAACACGTTCGCCGTCTACGCGCTGGCGCGCCATCGCCAGACCGGCGTGCTGCGCGAGATGGCCGTGAATCCGCTGATCCTTGCCACGGTTTCAGGACTCGTGGTGAATCAACTGGGAATTGAACTGCCCGCGTTGCTGGGCACCTTTCTCACGCGACTCGGCTCGGCCAGCCTGGCGCTGGGACTGCTGTGCATCGGTGCAGGACTGACTTTCGCTTCGGTGCACGAAGAGCGGCCGACCATGGCGTACCTGATCGGCGTGAAGCTGCTGGCCAAGCCGGCGATTGCGCTGGGGCTGATATCACTGCTCGGACTGTCCGGCGTGCCGGCGACGATCGTGCTGCTGTTCGCTGCGCTGCCGACCGCGTCGAGCGCGTACATCCTTGCTGCGCGCATGGGCGGTCATGCGACCCCGGTGGCCTACGCGATCACCGTGCAGACGTTGCTGGCCATGGTGACCTTGCCCTTGTGGCTCAGCCTGGCGCCGCGCTGACGGCGGCCGTCGACCTGTGGCGGCCGAGTGCCCATTCGACATGCTCGCGCACCAGCGCGCTCGGATCCGAACGGCGCGACGTCAGCGCGGCGATGATCGCCGGTGACGTCGGCGCATTGCCGAGCGCGACTGCAACATTGCGCAGCCAGCGTTCGTGGCCGATGCGGCGTATCGCCGAACCCGCGGTGCGCGCGTTGAAGTCCTCCTCGTTCCACGCGAAAAGATCGATCAGCGTTGCGGACCCGAGCCCATGGCGGGCATCGAAGTCGGGCAGCGTCGCACGCTGTGCGAACTTGTTCCACGGACAGACGAGCTGGCAGTCGTCGCAGCCGTAGACACGGTTGCCCATCAGCGGTCGCAGGTCTTCGGGGATCGGCCCCGGATGCTCGATCGTCAGGTACGAAATGCAGCGGCGCGCATCGAGCTGGTACGGACCGGTAATCGCGCGTGTCGGGCAGATGTCGATGCAGCGTGCGCATGTGCCGCAGCGCTCGACGACGGGCGCGTCGACGGGGAGCGGCAGGTCCGTGAGGATTTCGCCGAGGAAGAACATCGAGCCCGCATCCTGCGACAGCAGCAAGGTGTGCTTGCCGCGCCAGCCGATGCCGGACTTGCGCGCCAGTTCAACCTCGAGCACCGGCGCCGAGTCGGTCGCCACGCGATAGCCAAAGCTACCGACTTCACCCTCGATGCGCGAGGCCAGCGATTGCAGGCGTGCGCGCATGACCTTGTGATAGTCGCGACCGCGTGCATACAGTGACACCACGGCCGCGCCCGGTTCGCGCAGCCGGTGCAGTTCGCGTTCGGCCCAGTCAGGAGGCGCCTGTCTCGGGCAGGTAGTCCATGCGCGCGCTGATCACCCGCAACGCTCCGGGCAGCAGTTGCGCTGGATCTGCACGCAAACGGGCATGGCGCTCCATGTAGTCCATCGCGCCGTGACGGCCTTCACCGAGCCAGGCCTGCAGGTGACGCGAAGCTTCTGAGACGTCGGTATCGGCAATGCCGACGCGCGCGAAGCCCAGTTCAGCGGCCCAGGCACGGATGCTTTCGACCAGCTTCGCACCGTCGAACCGGTATGCGCGGGTATCCTCGCCGCGATCTGAATTCATGCTGGTCATTCTAGGTGTCGCAAGAATCCCTCACCGCGCAGATCGTGCGCACGCTGCCCACGCCCGCGGACACCGATCGGCTCGGTCGGGCGCTGGCGTCGGCCTGCCGCATGCACGCGGCGGACATCGCGACGCACGGACTGCAGGTCAACCTGAGCGGTGATCTCGGCGCGGGCAAGACGGCGCTGGTGCGCGGATGGCTGCGCGCCCTGGGCATCAGCGGACCGATCCGCAGCCCGACCTTCGCGGTGCTGGAGCCGTATGTGGTGTCGTTGCGTCGGCCGGACACCGCTGGTCATTCCGGACTTGAAGCTCAGGACGTTTCGAGCTTAGACTTCTATCACTTTGATTTTTATCGATTTGCCGATCCCGCTGAATTTTCGATCGGCTTTCGTGACCTGTTCGGGCCGCGTTGCATCTGTGCAATCGAATGGCCCGAGAAAGCCGGCGATCGCCTGCCCGTCGCGGACCTGGCGATCGCCCTGCAAGTCGAAGACGCCGGACGTCGCGCGATCCTGACCGCGTCCGGTGAACTGGGGCGCGCATGCCTGGAGAGCACAGCCAAGGAGTTCGACACGACCGCCGCCGCCTGATGCAGGCTGCGGGCGGCTCGCTCGTGCTCGCGCTGACTCCAATCCACATCGCACGCGGCGCCACGCTGCTCGGGGTGCGCGTCTGGCCGGCTCGCGACTACACGCGCGTGGCGCTGGAGCACGACGAGCCGCTCAGGTTCACGCACTTCCTGATCCGCGACGCACCGCCGCTGCGCATGGTGGTGGACGTCGAAGGCATCGACCTGACCCCCGCGTTCCGCGAAGGCGTCGCCAGGGTCGAGCCGAACGATCCTTACATTGGAGTGATCCGCGTGGGCCAGAACCGGCCCAAGGTCGTGCGTCTGGTCATCGAGCTCAAGGAGGACATCAAGCCGCAGGTCTTCTCGCTCGAACCGGTCGGGCCGTACCAGCATCGACTGGTGATGGACCTGTACCCGGTCAACCCGCCGGACCCGCTGATGGCACTGCTGCGCGAGCAGGCCACACCGCGCGACTCCGACTTCAGCTCCGTGCTGCCGTCGCCGCCGCCGACGGCCGATCGAGCGGGCGACCGTGCAAGTGACCAGAAGATCGCGCGCGCGCCGTCGCGCCCGACGCGTCGGCGCAGCGACTCCGATGTCCAGCGCATCGTCACGGTGGCGATCGACCCGGGCCACGGCGGCGAAGACCCGGGGGCCGTCGGCAAACGCGGCACCTATGAGAAGACCGTGACGCTGTCGATCGCGCGAAGGCTGCGCGAGATGGTCGTCGCCGACAGCGGCATGCGCGCTGCGCTCACGCGCGACGGCGATTACTTCGTGCCCGCTGCGCACGCGCGTGTCGAAAGCGCGCGCAGTGCAGGCGGATCTCTTCGTCTCGATCCACGCCGACGCCTGGATACGGCCGGATGCGCGCGGCTCGTCGGTGTTTGCGTTGTCGGAAAACGGCGCGTCGAGCAGTACGGCCGCATGGATGGCGCGGCGCGAGAACGACGCCGACCTGATCGGCGGCATCAACCTCGCGTCGCACGACAAGCAACTGGCGCGCGTGCTGCTGGACCTGTCGACCACCGCCCAGATCAGCGACAGCCTCAGGCTGGGCAGCTCGGTGCTGCGCGAACTCGAGCGCGTCAACCGGCTGCACAAGCCGCGCGTCGAACAGGCCGGCTTCGCAGTGCTGAAGGCGCCTGACATTCCGTCGATCCTGGTCGAGACCGCCTTCATCAGCAACCCGGACGAGGAAGCGCGCCTGCGCGATGACGACTACCAGGAGCAGATGGCGCGAGCCATGCTCGCCGGCATCAAGCGCTACTTCGCCAAGAACCCGCCGCTGGCGCGCAATCCGCTGACGTAGCGACGCGCGCCGCCGAGGTCCGGCCACTTCGACGAGCTCGTGCCGGCGCCCTGTCGGCTCGGAACGACGCGAGGGCCGTCTTCAACTGTCCCGGCACTGACCTGACAAGGCTTATCCTTGCCACAGAGGACGTCACTCTGTACCCCGCGAAGGAGACCTGATGAGTTCGCGAATTTCACTTTCCCCCTGGACGATGGCCGGCACCGCGCTGCTGGCGGCGACGTTCGCGTTCGGAGCCGTGGTGGCGCAGACGCGGCCGGCGCCCCCGAGCGACGAAGATCTGCGCAAGGCCTTCGCCGCCGCCGACGACAACAAGGACGGCGTGATCAACATCGACGAAGCCGTGGGCGATGCGATCCTGATCTTCGTGACGCTCGACAAGAACCGGGATAAGTACCTGTCGAAGGACGAACTGCCGGGTTACGACCCGAACCGCGTGCAGCGCGCCGACCGCGACGGCGATGGCAGGCTCTCCGTCGGTGAAGTCGCCTCGGACCGCGTCTGGGAATTCTTCGAAGCCGACACGGACCGCAATGGCGTCGTCACGTTCGAAGAGGTTCGCGTGTTTGTCATCAAGGTGCGCAGCGCGCGCAATTAGGAGAATTCAGATGAAAGTCACTTCAGGTAGGGCAACGGCGATCGCTTTCGCGATCGTGGCATTTGCGCTCGGCGGCTGCGCCAACATGACGCCGCAGGAACAGAACAAGGCGACCGGCCAGATCGTCGGTGGCGTCACCGGTGCGGCGCTGGGTTCCCTGATCGGCGGTGGCGCCGGACGAACCGTGGCGATTGCATCGGGCGCGGTGATCGGTACCGTGGTCGGTGGACAGATCGGCAGCAACCAGAAGTAGGACGCCAGAGTTCGGCCAGAATTTCGATAGGGCCGATCACGAAGGGCCCGCGCGACGGGCCCGACCTCACACCCCGAGATACCGTCCCGGCTTGTGGTTGATGGCCACCACGAGGTTCAGCGCGACGGCACCGATGATGGAGATCGCGACCGACGCCGGATCGACGATCGCCAGCGCCGCGACGACGATGGCGCAATCGATGCCCATCTGCACCGCGCCGGCACGCCAGCCAAAGCGTTGCTGCAGCCACAGCACCAGCACATTGACTCCACCGAGACTGGCCTGGTGCCGGAACAGCATCAGCAGGCCGACCCCGATCAAGAAGCCGCCCATGATCGCCGCATAGACCGGCTGCAGCCAGTCGAACCGCACTCCAAGCGGCAGCACCTCGGTCAGACCAGACAACAAGGCGACCGCGATGAAGCTCTTGATGGCGAAGCGCCACCCCAGCGTCCGCACGGCGAACCATGCGAACGGCAGATTGAGCGCGAAGAACACCGGACCGAAACGCCAGCCGGTGGCGTAGTGCACGAGAAACGCAATGCCGGCGGTTCCACCCGTCAGCAGTCCCGCATGCCCGTACATGCCGACCCCGAGCGCGATGAACAGCGTCGCCGTCACGAGCGCCTGCGCGTCCTCGAAAAACGTGTGCTGGGTCGGTGTCTGTGCGGGCTGGAACATGGCGCGACAGCCGATGTCTGCGCATTCCGCGCAGTTCAGGCGGTCGAACGGCGGCGCAGCAGCCGCAGCACGGCGGCCAGCAGCAGCGGACCGACGACGGCGGCGATGCCGACGATCAGGATGATGCCGAGGTTGTCCTTGATGATCGGGACATTGCCGAAGAGGTAGCCGCCATAGACCAGCGACACGACCCAGATCAGCGCCCCCAGGACGTTGTAGATCTGGAACCGGCGAAAATCCATCCCCGAGGCACCCGCCACCAGCGGCGCAAACGATCGCACGACCGGCACGAAGCGCGCGATCATCACCGTCTTGCCGCCGTGCCGTTCGTAGAAATCATGTGTCTTCTTCAATGCCGTCTGGTCGATCCAGCCGATCGTGCCGTCGTAGACCTTCTTGCCCAGCCACGCGCCTATGGCGTAGTTGACGGTGTTGCCCAGTACCGCAGCGATCGTGATGACAAGCGCCAGCAGGTGAACGCTGAGTCCCTTGGCCTGCGCCTGCGGCAGCGCCGATACGGCACCGGCGACGAAAAGCAGCGAGTCGCCGGGCAGGAACGCCATGAACACCAGGCCGGTCTCGGAGAAGAAAATGGCCGCGAGCGTCACGTACACCAGCACGACGTTCTGCTCGACGATCGCCACCAGAAAGCGATCCATCGCATTGAACAGGTCAAGCCAGTTGATGCCTTCCATGGGGGTGTCGACAGCGCGGCAGCGGCAGGGGTAATGAAGCGCGCGGATCATACGCGACGACCCGCCGCGTCCTGCCCGGGTAATCCCGCGCGCTATTCCTATAATTCGCTGTGATGACCACCTCTTTCGACCGACCGCCGATCCGTCCACTGGACGATGTGCTGATCAGCCAGATCGCTGCCGGCGAAGTCGTCGAGCGTCCGGCCTCGGTCGTCAAGGAACTGCTGGAGAACAGCCTCGATGCCGGTGCGACCCGCATCGAGGTTCGCCTCGACGGAGGCGGCATCAAACGCGTCGTGGTCGCCGATGATGGCAGCGGCATTCCGCGCGAAGAACTGGCACTGGCACTGGCACGCCATGCCACCAGCAAGATCGCGAGCCTCGAGGATCTCGAGGGTGTCGAGTCCTTGGGTTTTCGCGGCGAGGCGCTGGCGTCGATCGCCTCGGTCGCCGATGTCACGATCACCTCGCGCACGGCGGCATCCGAAAAGGGTTGGTCGATCAGCAACAGCGGAGAACTCGTACCCGCGGCAGGATCGGCAGGCACGCGGATCGAGGTCGCCGACCTGTTTCACAAGACGCCCGCCAGGCGCAAGTTCCTGCGCGCCGAGGCGACCGAACTCGCGCACTGCATCACGCAGGTCGAGCGCATCGCGGCGGCCCATCCGGCGGTCGCATTCACCGTGGTACATCAGGGCCGCACACTGCTGTCGTTGCCGCCCCAGTCGGCGCAGGAGCGCGCGCTGCAGTTGCTGCCGGACGAGTTCTCGACCGCTCAGCGCGAGGTCGACGCCGCAGCACCCGGCATACGACTGCACGGATGGGTAGGACTGCCGACCGCCAGCCGCGCGCGCGCCGATGCCCAGTACTTCTTCGTCAACGGCCGCTATGTGCGCGACCGCGTGCTGACCCATGCGGTGCGTGCGGCCTACGCCGACGTACTGCACGGCGGCAGCCAGCCGATGTACTGCCTGCACCTGTCGATCGATCCCCGGCGCGTGGACGTGAACGTGCACCCGACCAAGGTCGAGGTCCGCTTCCGCGACTCGTCGGCCGTGCACCAGTTCGTGCTGCACGCGGTGCAGGCGACGCTGGCGGAATCCGCACGCGTGGCCAGGCCCTTGCTCCCCGAGGAGACAGTGCCCGCACCGCTGACAGGCTGGCGCACACCGGCCGGGCAGACCCGGCTCGGCGTCGAACAGTCTGTCGCCAGCTACCTGGCCGTGCTTGCCGAGCGACCACCCCTGCCTGACGCCGCTTCGGGCGCAGCGACGGAGTCGCTGCCGCTGGGCATCGCGATCGCCCAGCTGGCCGGCATCTACGTGCTGGCGCAGAACGAGCGCGGACTGATCATCGTCGACATGCACGCCGCGCACGAGCGCATCGTCTATGAAAAACTCAAACAGCAGCTCGACGCGCGCGCGATCCCGCAACAGCGCCTGCTGATTCCGCAGGTCTTCACCGGTTCGCCGCTCGACCTGGCGACCGCCGTCGACGAAGTGGAACTCCTGGCCCACCTGGGTCTCGATCTCGCTCCGGTGTCGCCGACGCAACTGGCGCTGCGCGCGGTGCCGGCGTTGCTCGCCCAGGCCGATGGCACGGCGCTGGCGCGTGACATCCTGCGCGACCTGCGGGAGTTCGGCGGCTCGCGTGTGCTGACGGAACACCGCAACGAGTTGTTGTCCACGCTCGCCTGCCACGGTGCGGTGCGTGCGAACCGCCGGCTGACGATCGACGAGATGAACGCACTGCTGCGCGAAATGGAAACCACCGAGCGCGCCGACCAGTGCAACCACGGCCGGCCGACCTGGGTCCAGCTCAGCGTCGCGGACCTCGATCGCATGTTTCTGCGCGGCAGGTAGCGCCGGCGTTCACGGCGCCGAATTCCGGTCCAAGTAATCAGGGACTGGCGATCAGGGACCCGACAAGAGCCAGGCCCATGCGCTCTCGCGCTGGATAAACGAAAAGCTGCGCACGTCGGCCTGGACGAAGTGGCGAGCCAGTGCCGGCAGCAGTTCCAGCAGCGCCGAGTCGGTGACCACGGCGACGCGCCGGATATGGCTTTCGTGACTGCGCACGAAGCGGACGTGCGTGACCAGCGCAGCGAAACTCTCCCAGCCCGGAAAGTGCTCGGCAACGATCATCAGGCCATTGAGCGCTCCATGGTCCTCGATGTACGGATCGACCAGCCCGGCCAGCGCGGTGAAGTCGCGCTCGGACAGCGCACCGGTCGGAAACACGGTGAGCACGCCTTCGGTGCGAAACAGTTCCGCGTCGATCATCGCGTCACGCGCCGCTTTCCCCGGCGGTCCTCATTGAACCTGGCCTGCAGTTCGTCATCCGTGTTCCATCGCAGTGAGTTGACCCCAAAACTGTACAACCGCCACGCCCACGGGTCATCGCGTCGATCAAGGTAATCTCGGCGTCGATGGCGCCTTCGCACCTGCCCGCGACAACCCGTTCGGCCCTGCCCGAGGTCCCCATCGTCGACGCGCTGATGCTGCTCGGACCGACCGGCAGCGGCAAGAGTGCGCTCGCGCTCGACCTCGCACGCCGGTATCCGATCGAGATCATCAGCGTCGACTCGGCGCAGGTGTACCGCGGCCTCGACATCGGCACCGCCAAGCCCACGCTTGCGGAACGCGCCGCCGTCACCCACCACCTGATCGACCTGCGTGACCCCGCGGAGCGGTACTCGGCCGCCGACTTCGTCCGGGACGCCGAGACCGCCATTGCCGAGGTGCGGTCGCGAGGCAGGCTGCCGCTGCTGGTAGGTGGGACGATGCTGTACGCCAAGGCCCTGCGCGACGGCCTGTCCGAACTGCCGTCGGCCGATGCTTCGATCCGCGCCGCGCTCGAAGACGACGCGCGCCGCCTCGGATGGCCGGCCATGCACGCGCGCCTGGCCCGGCTCGATCCGTCGACCGCGGCGCGACTCGCCCCGAACGATTCCCAGCGCATCGAACGCGCGCTGGAGATCATCGAAGCGACCGGCGTGCCGATGTCGAGCCTGCTCGCACCGGGCCGCAGATCATCGCTGCGGCTCGACGTCGTCGCACTCATGCCCGCCGATCGCGCCGCGCTGCACCGGCGCATCGAACAGCGCTTCGACGAGATGCTCAGGCAGGGCTTTGTCGACGAGGTCGCCAGCTTGCGACAACGCGGCGACCTGACACCCGACCTGCCATCGATGCGCAGCGTCGGCTACCGCCAGGCCTGGGCTCATCTCGAGGGAGCCTGCACGTACGCACAGTTCCGTGCCGCGGCGATCGCCGCGACGCGCCAGCTCGCCAAGCGGCAACTGACCTGGCTGCGTTCGCTGTCCGCCGACTGCACGATCGATCCGCGGCAGGTCGACGCACTCGGACCGCTGGGTGACCGACTGGCGGCATTGGGGCGGGTATAGCGTCGGTCGCTCGGGCCGGCGGTGCGGTCGCCGCACGCGCATGCTGCCCTTGCAGGTTCGTGAATTTCCGACATTGAATGCAAGGCTCAATCCGGGTTGCACAGCCCGACTTTCGGGGTGCGTGCGCGCTTCGTCCCCGCGCACACTGGGGCCGTGCCGCAGAAGTCAACCGATGCGGCTTGCGGAGGTCACTATGAAACCAGATGATCGTCATGCGAGGAAGCGGATGCGACGCACGCAGCTCGTTGTGGCGCTGGCCATCGCACCGGCCCTGAGTGCCCTGGTCGGCCACAACATTGGACAGCACGCGACGGCCGGGGATGGCGCGCTTCAGATGCAGTCCTCGAACCGGGCTGGTGAATCAGTCTTCGTCGGCAAGGCACCGTCAGCAACACCCGACCATGCGCTGCTGTCGGCCACCGATGTCGAGCGTTCGCTGCCGGCACCTGCGCGCGCGCTGGCGCTGCAGGAGTCGGCAACCCTGTAGCGATTCCGAAAGCTCGCTGCCTCAGGCGCGTACGTGCAGGTCGTCGGCGCCGAAGGCGAGCTTGAGGGGTTCGATCACGACCTGCTTCTTGCCCGATTCCACGGTCCCGGCATGCCAGGCGGTCACGCCGCACGCAGCGGCGATCTCGACACAGCGCTGCGCGTCCTGCGCGGCGACGTACAGCGCGAAGCCTGCGCCCATGTTGAGATTGCCGTAGGCCTCACGGTCGCTGATGCCGGCCTGCTGGCGGATGAAGTCGAGCACCGGCGGAATCGTCGGCAGGGTGTGCAGTCGGTACGCGAACTCGCCCGGATGGCGCATCAGCTTGCGCCAGCCGTGTCCCGTGACGTTCGCGCAGTAGTGCGGAACGATCCCGGCGGCCGCCAGCGCCTCGGTCACCGGTGAATACAGCACGGTCGGGACCAGCAGCGCTTCGCCGTACATCGTTCCGTCGGACAGGCGTGTGCGGTAGCCGTCGGGAAGGCGCTCGGCCAGCTTGCGTGCCAGCGAAACACCATTGGCGTGTATGCCGCTCGAGGCCAGCAGCACGATCGCATCACCATCGCCCAGCCGCTCACCCAGCGTCAGGCGCGACTTGGGCCGGACCAGCCCGACGCACGACGCCGCCAGGTCGATGCGGCCGGACTCGACGACGCCGGCCAGCGCGGGCGTCTCACCCCCGCCCCAGGCCACGCCACTGCGATCGCAAGCTGCGCGCCATCCGTCCACCAGGTCGCGTGCGCGCACTGCATCGGCAAACCAGTCGCTGCCGCCGGTCGCCCAGTAGGCATGGACCGACACCGGCGTCGCGCCGACGGTGATGATGTCGTTCAGCGCCATCGCCAGCGTGTCCTGCGCGATCTGGTCGTAGTACGTGCGGCCGGTGATGGCCCGCATCGCGTCGGCGACCAGCGCCTTGGTGCCGAGACATTCGGTGATCGAGGCCAGGTAGAACTCCCCGCAGTCGACCACATAGGCCGACTCGCCACGCGACGCGGCGACCTCGACCAGGCCATGCCGCGCCAGGTTGCCGGCCGTGCCCGCCGCGGCCTGCTGCGCCCGGATCTTCAGGGGATCGATACTGGCGTAGTCGACGCCCGCCTGCTTGTAGTCGAGTGGATTCATGGACGGGTCGACCCTGCGTGGCCCGGTAGACTTCCCGCTGGCCGCGCGCACAGTGCACCTAGGAAGGGAAACCGGATTGTAAGGCGCGGCCCAGCCGTGTTTCCTCCGTCGACTGATGAGTTCACCCTATCGGAATTCACCCCACCAACAGCTGGCGCTCGACCTGATCCAGCCGCTGCGCCCTTCGCTCGACAATTTCGTCGTCGGCCGCAATGCCGAGGTGATCGCCGCCCTGCGCACCCTCGCCGCGGGCGGCTCCGAGCGGTTCGTCTACCTCTGGGGCGGTGAAGGCTGCGGCCGCACCCACCTGCTGCAGGCCGTTGCCGCGAGCGCCTCCAGCCGCTGGATCGACGGCGCGAGTTCACCGCTCGAGTTCGACACCTCGGTACGGCTCTATCTGGCGGATGACGTCGATCGTTACGACCCAAGCCACCAGCAGCAGCTCTTCGTGCTGCAAAACGAGGTCCGCGCGTCGCGCAACAGTGCGCTGGTCGCCAGCGGCAGCTCCCCCCCGGCCCAGCTCGTGCTGCGCGAAGACGTCCGTACGCGGCTCGCGTGGGGTCTCGTCTACCAGCTTCACGGCCTCACCGACGCCGAGAAGGAGGACGCGCTGCGCGCGCACGCCGCCTCGCGCGGCATCGACCTGTCGGCTGAAGTGCTCGGCTACCTGCTGACCCACATGCCGCGCGACCTGAGCACGCAGGTCGCGATCCTCGATGCGCTCGACGCCTATGCGCTGGCCGCCAAGCGTGCGATCACCGTGCCGCTCGTGCGCGAGTGGGCAGCACAGGCCCAGTCATAGCACTGGGCTTGCAAACCACAGGGATTGCAAACAAGTGCGAGTGCGTAGAATCGTGCCGATGCATCTTGCGCTTTTCGACCTCGATCACACACTGTTGCCGATCGACAGTGCCGACACGTGGTCGCACCATGTCGTCGAGCGTGGCGGGCTCGATCCCGCCGACTACGGCGCCCGCATCCGCCGCTTTGCCGACGAGTATCGCGCCGGCACCTTCGACGTCGATGCCTACGTGGCTTTCCAGATGGAACTGCTGGCCGCGTTTCCGCGCGCGACGCTGGACGAGTGGCATCGCGAGTTCATGCAGCGACACGTCAGCCCGGCGATCCGCGAACAGGCGCGTGCACTCGTCGAGCAGCACCGCGCTGCCGGAGATGAACTGGCGCTCGTCACCGGCACCAATGCCTATGTCGTGGCGCCGATCGCGCAGTCTTTCGGGATCGACCACGTGCTCGCCGTCGAGCCCGAGCAGGACAATGGACGCTTCACTGGCGGGCACGTCGGCACCCACACGTACCAGGACGGCAAGGTCCGCAAGGTGGAGGAGTGGCTCGCGGCCCGCGGCCGTACGCTCGCCGACACGATCACGACGTTCTACAGCGATTCGATCAACGATCTTCCGCTGCTGGAGAAGGTGACCCATCCGGTCGTGACGAACGGCGATGCGCGCCTGCGTGCCGTCGCGCTCGAACGCGGCTGGAGAACCCTGCAGTTGTTCGATGCCGCCCATGCCTGAGCTCACCCCGACCGTGCACGCGAGGTTTGCTTGATCAAGCGTGTCATCGCACGTGTTTCGACGCTGTTCTCGCGCAAGCCGCGCAAGCCGCGCGAGCCCAAGCGCGTCGCTGCCGCCGAGCACGGCATCGACCAGGAACTGGTGGCGCGTTCGGCGCTGCGCGTGTGCGAAACGCTGCAGAAAGCCGGGCATCGTGCCTACCTGGTCGGCGGCGCCGTCCGCGACCTGTTGCTCGGCGTGGCGCCGAAGGACTTCGATATCGCGACCGACGCCACGCCCGAGCAGGTCAAGTCGCATTTCCGCCGCGCCATCATCATCGGCCGGCGCTTCCGGCTCGTGCACGTGATGTTCGGCCAGGAGACGATCGAGGTTTCGACCTTCAGGGCGCTGGACAACCCGGACCGGCAGACGGACGAGCACGGGCGCGTGCTGGCCGACAACCTGTTCGGCGAACAGCACGAGGACGCCACCCGGCGCGACTTCACGGTCAACGCGCTGTATTACGACCCGACGACGCGCGAGGTCATCGACTATCACGATGGCGTGAAGGATGTCCGCCGCAAGCGCTTGCGCATGATCGGCGACCCCGAGACGCGCTATCGAGAGGATCCGGTGCGCATGCTGCGCGCGGTTCGTTTTGCCGCGAAGCTCGGCTTCGACATCGACGAAGCGACGCGCGAGCCGATTCCGCGGCTGGCACGCCTGATCGAAAACGTCCCGGCCGCGCGTCTTTTCGACGAGATGCTGAAGCTGCTGACGAGCGGACACTCGGTCGCGTGCATCACGCGGCTGCGCATGGAAGGCCTGCACCACGGCCTGCTGCCGCTGCTCGACGTGATCCTCGAGCAACCGGCCGGGGAGCGCTTCGTGCTGCAGGCGCTGGCGCGCACCGATGAACGCGTGCTGGGCGGCAAGTCGATCTCGCCGGGCTTCCTCTTCGCCACGTTGCTGTGGCACGACGTGCTGGTCAAATGGAACGCACGCACGGCCCAGGGCGAGCATCGCATCCCGGCGCTCAACGCCGCGATCGACGACACGCTCGATGCCCAGACCGAGAAACTGTCGATCCAGCGACGGTTCGTCTCGGACATGCGCGAAATCTGGGGCCTGCAGCCTCGCTTCGAGCGCCGCAGCGGGCGGTCGGCGTTCCGCCTGCTCGAGCACCTGCGCTTTCGGGCCGGTTATGATTTCCTGCTGCTGCGGGCGGCCGCGGACGAGATTCCGGCCGAGTTGGCCGACTGGTGGACCCGCTTTTCACACGCGAACGAAGAAGAACGCGAACGACTGGTTGAAGAGGCCGCGCGGACGGGTGTGACGGAAGCTCCAGGGCGCAAGAGGCGGCGCCGCACGCGGGGCAAAGGCGGTGCATCGCGCGCAGCGGCGGACACGAGCAGCGAAACGGGCATGGCTTGAACGGGTATGGCTTGAACTTCGGCGGCACACATCGACAGTGAAACGGATCGCATACATCGGGCTGGGATCGAACCAGGGTGACGTCGTCGAGGCATTGAACTCGGCGATCGAGTCACTGCGTTCGATCGAGCAGACGGATTTCGTCGCGGTCTCGCCGTACTATCGCTCGGCCCCGATCGATGCGACCGGACCGGATTACCTCAACGCCGTCGTCAAGGTCGAGACCTCGCTCGAGCCCTATGCGCTGCTGCTGCATCTGCTGGACATCGAGCTGATGCTCGGCCGCAAGCGGCGCGGTCTCAAGAAGAACGCGCCTCGCAACGTCGATCTCGATCTGCTGCTGCTGGGCGACATGATCATCCAGAGCACGCCGCTCACGCTGCCGCACCCGCGACTGCACCTGCGCGCCTTCGTGCTGCGGCCGCTGGTCGATCTGGCACCGGACATCCGCATTCCCGGCCAGGGGCCGGCCTCCGCCTTCCTCGAATCGGTCGACGATCAGAAGATCGAACCGGTCGAGGCCGCTGCTCCATAACTTCCGGCACCGTTTTGATGTCAGTCGTGCCGGTCGTCGACGCTTCGTCGTTGCATAGCGCACCGCGGTAAATGATCGCCGGCCGCTACCGCTATGTCGCCATCGAGGGACCGATCGGCGCGGGCAAGACCTCGTTGACGCGCAGGCTTGCGCAGCACTTCAACGCGCACACGCTGCTCGAAAAGCCCGAGGCCAACCCGTTTCTCGAGCGGTTCTACAGCGACCGGCCGCGTTTCGCCTTGCCGACCCAGCTCTTCTTCCTGTTCCAGCGCGTGCAGCAGCTGGCCGACGTGCGCCAGCTCGACATGTTCCGCGCCGTGCTGTTCGCCGATTTCCTGCTCGACAAGGATCCGCTGTTCGCCAGGCTCACGCTGGCCGACGACGAGCTGAAGCTGTACGAGCAGATCCTGGCGCAGCTGCGGCCACAGACCCCGGCGCCGGACCTCGTGATCTACCTGCAGGCCAGCCCCGGGACGCTGGCCGAGCGCGTCGCGCGGCGCGGGACCCCGGCGGAGTCGCGCATCAGCGAGGAGTATCTTGCTGCGCTCGCGGACAGCTACACGCGATTCTTTCACCAGTACGACGAGGCGCCGGTGCTGATCGTCAATACCGAACACCTGAATCCGATCGACAGCGACGCCGACTTTCAGCTGCTGCTGGACCGGATCGGCAAGTTGCGCGGCCGCCGCGAATACTTCAACCTCGCGGCATGAGCTGCGCGGGCCGCCCCACTGGCAAGAGCCGCAGAGCGCAATCCGGAGCTTTCGCATGAGCACCCATCCGCAGCCTCCACCCAGCACCGCCCGCAAGCCGGTCACGTTGCCGCGGCTGCGCGAGATGCGCGCCGCGAGCGAGCCGATCGCGATGCTGACCTGCTACGACGCCAGCTTTGCGCGGCTGCTCGACGCCCAGGGCGTGGACTGCGTGCTGGTCGGCGATTCGCTCGGCATGGTGATCCAGGGCCTCGACTCGACCTTGCCGGTCTCGATGGACGAAGTGGCGTATCACACGCGCTGCGTCGCGCGCGGCCTGTCGGCCGCGTGGCTGATCGCGGACATGCCCTTCGGCAGCTATCAGGCCGGTCCCGAGCAGGCGCTGGACAGCGCCGTCGAGCTGATGCAGGCCGGCGCCAAGATGGTCAAGCTCGAGGGCGGCGAGTGGCTCGCGCCCACGGTCGCCTTCCTGGTCGAACGCGGCATTCCGGTCTGCGCGCACCTGGGACTGACGCCTCAGTCGGTGCACGCGCTCGGCGGTTATCGCATCCAGGGGCGCAGCGAATCCGACGCCGAACGACTGCTGGCCGATGCACGGGCGCTCGATGAAGCAGGCGCCGCGCTGATGGTGCTGGAACTGATCCCGACCGCGCTGGCGGCGCGCGTGACGGACGCCGTGACGCTGGCGACGATCGGCATCGGCGCCGGCGGCCAG
Organism: uncultured beta proteobacterium; assembly: GCA_963769745.1. Classification (GTDB taxonomy): domain Bacteria; phylum Pseudomonadota; class Gammaproteobacteria; order Burkholderiales; family Burkholderiaceae_F; genus JALORV01. Next base: position 27,535 of record CAVYNB010000015.1, on the reverse strand, counting down.
GTCTCCGGGCAGGTGCTGGTACTGCACGACATGCTCGACGTCTACCCCGGCCGCAAGCCGCGCTTCGTGCGCAACTTCATGCAGGGGCAGCCCGACATTGCCTCGGCCGTGGCAGCCTACGTGGGTGCCGTCAAGGACCGCAGCTTCCCTTCGGCAGAACACGGCTATTGAGATTCGCCTGACCTCGGTCGGGGACCCTTGACCGACACTGCGGCGGTCGGCTTGCCCGGCCGACCGGCAGCACCTGACACCGGGTCACGCTCTACAATCCGCGGCCTTGCCTTCCGCGCGCCCGATCGACGGGCTCCGACACGATGAAAGTCGTTCATTCGATCGAAGCGTTGCGCGACCAGCTGCGCGGGCAGAACCGCATTGCGTTTGTCCCGACCATGGGCAACCTGCACGCGGCACACCTGTCGCTGATGGCGATGGCGCACCAGCACGGCGACCCGGTGGTGGCATCGATCTTCGTCAACAGGCTTCAGTTCGGGCCGAACGAGGACTTCGACAAGTACCCGCGCACGCTGCAGGACGACATCGACAAGCTGCAGAAGAACAACCACGTCTACGTGCTGTTCGCGCCGAACGAGATCGGAGATGTATCCGGAGCCGCAGAGTTACCGGGTGCAGCCGCCGCACGACCTCGGTGACATCCTCGAAGGCGAGTTTCGCCCGGGGTTCTTCATCGGCGTCTCGACCGTCGTGCTGAAGCTCTTCTCCTGCGTGCAGCCACGCGTGGCCGTGTTCGGCAAGAAGGACTACCAGCAGCTGATGATCGTGCGCAACATGTGCCGGCAGTTCGCACTGCCGACCGAGATCATCCCGCACGAGACCGTGCGCGATCCCGACGGCCTGGCCCTGTCCTCGCGCAACCGCTTCCTGAGCGAGACCGAGCGCAAGGAAGCACCGCGGCTGTACGCAACGCTGAATTCCGTGCGCGACCGCGTTCGAAGCGGCGAACACGACGTGGCACGCATCGAGCACGACGCCGCGCGCGAACTTGCGGCCAACGGCTGGAAGGTCGATTACGTGTCGGTCAGGCGCCAACGCGACCTGAACGCACCGGCCGCCGGCGAAGTCGAGTCCGGCGTACCGCTGGTGGTCCTGACGGCCGCCAAGCTGGGCGCGACACGCCTGATCGACAACCTGGAGATCTGAGGGCCACCGACACGGACTTAATGGCCGGCGCCGAGTACGTCGGCTTCTGGGCGCGCGTCGGCGCGGCGCTCATCGATTCCGTGCTGCTGCTGCTGATCATCGTGCCCCTGCTCTACTGGATCTATGGCCCCGGATACTTCGTGAAACCGGACATGATGGGAGGCGCCGCTGACCTGCTGCTCAACTGGGTGCTGCCGGCAGTCGCAGTGATTCTGTTCTGGGTCTACCGCCAGGCTACGCCTGGCAAGATCGCGATTGGTGCGCGCATCGTCGATGCGCGCACCGGCCGGCCAGCCTCAACAGGCACAGCTCGTCGGCCGCTACCTTGGCTACTACGTCTCGATGATCCCGCTGTGCCTCGGCCTGATCTGGGTAGCGTTCGATGCGCGCAAGCAGGGTTGGCACGACAAGCTCGCGGGTACCGTGGTAGTGAAGGACCGCCCCTCGAGCGCCGCGCACTGAGCGCAGGTTTGGTCGAGCGCGCGCTTTCACAGATAATTCGCCGCCCAGCCGGGATGGCGGAACTGGTAGACGCACGGGACTCAAAATCCCGCGGTAGCAATACCGTAAGGGTTCGATTCCCTTTCCCGGCACCAAAACTCCCGCGCGCGTTGCGCGCCAGAAGACACGCATGGCCGGTCAAGCCATCGCCGAACATGAGCTGACGCTCGCCGATTTCGACTTCGAGCTGCCGCCGGAGCTGATTGCACAGCACCCGCTGGCCGATCGCTGCGCGAGCCGCCTGCTGCATGTCGCGCCAACAGCGTTGCACGACCTGCACTTCGCCGACATCGAGCAACTGCTCGGTCCCGATGATCTGCTCGTCTTCAACGACACCCGCGTGATCAAGGCGCGGCTGCTGGGGCGCAAGCCCAGCGGCGGAAAGGTCGAGGCGCTGGTCGAACGCGTGCTGGAGCCCACGCTGGCGCTGGCATTGGTTCGTACCAGCCACCGTCCTGCCATCGGCGCCACCTTTATCTTCGACGAGACCGTCCAGGCGACGGTCGAGGGGCGACACGACGACTTCTTCGTGCTGCGATTTGCGAGATGACGTACTGTCGATCCTCGATCGCCACGGCCATGTGCCGCTGCCGCCGTACATCACCCACGCCGACAGTCCGATGGATGCCGAGCGCTACCAGACGGTCTATGCCGAGCGCCCGGGCGCGGTGGCCGCTCCGACGGCCGGACTGCACTTCACGCCCGCGCTGCTCGAACAGTTGCGTGCGAAGGGAGTCCAGTCGACCCGGCTGACGCTGCACGTCGGCGCAGGCACGTTTCAACCGGTGCGGACCGAGCGGCTGGACGATCATCGGATGCACAGCGAGTGGTACGACGTGCCCGTGGCGACAGCGGCGGCGATCAACGAGGCTCGGCGGAGCGGCAAGAACATTGTCGCGGTCGGCACGACCAGCCTGCGCGCACTCGAGTCCGCCGCGCTCGGCGCCGACCCGGTCAGGGCCGGCACAGGTGAGACCGCGCTTTTCATCCGGCCCGGTTTCCGATTCCGTGTGGTCGATCGGCTGATCACCAACTTCCACCTGCCGCGTTCGACGCTGCTGATGCTGGTATCCGCTTTCGCGGGTCCGGACCGCATACGGTCGGCCTACGAACACGCAATCGCTGCGCGTTACCGCTTCTTCAGCTACGGCGATGCGATGCTGCTCGAGCGGGATTCGCGGACACCATGAACAGCCGCTTCGAACTCGTTACCAGTGATGGCGCCGCGCGCCGCGGCCGCCTGACGCTGGCGCACGGCACGGTGGAAACGCCGGTCTTCATGCCGGTGGGCACGTATGGCACGGTCAAGGCGATGGCACCCACCGAGCTCGTCGACGCGGGCGCGCAGATCGTGCTGGGCAACACGTTTCACCTGTGGCTGCGTCCCGGCCTCGAGGTGATCGCGGCGCATGGCGGCCTGCATCGCTTCATGGGCTGGAGCGGCCCGATCCTGACCGATTCCGGCGGCTTCCAGGTGTTTTCGCTCGGCCCGCTGCGCAAGATCGCCGAGGACGGCGTGCGCTTCGCCTCGCCCGTCAATGGCGATCGGCTGTTCCTGACGCCGGAGGAATCGATGCGAATCCAGACCGTGCTCGACTCCGACATCGCGATGGTGTTCGACGAATGCACGCCGTACGAAATCGACGGGCGGCCGGCCACGCTGGACGAAGCGGCCGTTTCGATGCGACTTTCCTTGCGCTGGGCGCAGCGCAGCCGCGACGAGTTTCAGCGATCCGGCGAAGCAAAGAGTCAACGCAATGCGCTCTTCGGCATCGTGCAGGGTGGCATGTACGAGCCATTGCGCGACGAATCGCTGGCCGGTCTGGTCGATATCGGTTTCGACGGCTATGCGATCGGCGGCCTGTCGGTCGGCGAACCCAAGGAGGACATGCTGCGCGTGCTGAGCCACACAACACCGCAACTCCCGCGCGATCGGCCGCGTTACCTGATGGGAGTCGGGACCCCGGAGGATCTGCTCGACGGCATCGCGGCCGGCATCGACATGTTCGACTGCGTGATGCCGACCCGCAACGCCCGCAACGGGTGGCTTTTCACCCGACACGGCGACCTGAAGCTGCGCAATGCCCGCTATCGCGACGACCTGGGACCGGTCGACCCGACCTGCCAGTGCCCGACCTGTCGGCAGTTCAGCCGCAGCTACCTGCACCACCTGCAGCGGGTCAACGAAATCCTCGGAGCGCGGCTGAATACCGTGCACAACCTGCACTTCTACCTTGGGCTGATGCGCGAGGCGCGTGATGCCATCGAGGCGGGTCGATTCGAGGCGTTCCGCAGGAGTTCGCGAGCGATCGGGCGCGGGGATCTAGAGGCGGTGTGAGTCGGCTGACCGGCGCCGGTGCGTCCGCGCTGAACGGCGGTCAGGCGCTGCGACGCGCAGCGCCCTCGCCCTGCCGCCCTATAATCCGCCGGTTTCACCGCACTGCGCCCTGCGCGTGCGGTCCGCTTCCACATTTTCCCGCGGGGAACCCGATGTTTTTCATTTCGAATGCATATGCCCAGACCGCGCCGGCGGCACAGCCCGGCGCCGAGTCGTCGCTGATGTCGATCGGCTTCATGGTGCTGATCTTCATCGTCTTCTACTTCCTGCTGATCCGCCCGCAGGTCAAGCGCCAGAAGGAACACAAGACGATGGTCGAGGCGCTGAACAAGGGCGACGAGGTCGTTACCGCCGGCGGCATCGTCGGCAAGATCAACGACATCGCCGACCAGTACATCACGCTGCAGGTCGCCACTGTCAACGGCCAGCCGGTGCAGCTGTCGATCCAACGCGCCGCCGTCCAGACACTGCTGCCCAAGGGCACGGTGAAGTCGATTTGACGCCGCTTCGAAGCTTGGCACCCGACGCCCTTGCTGCAGTTGTGATCGGGCCGGGCGCCCGGCCGCCCGAAGCCCGGTCCGCTAACTTGATTCGACCGAGTGCACGTGCGCCGCGCGGCGGCGCGTACACGAGGTCGACCGTCCAATGAACCGCTACTCCCTCTGGAAATACATCGTCATCGCGGTGGCCCTGCTGCTCGGCGCGATCTATACGCTGCCGAACTTCTTCGGCGAATCACCCGCGGTGCAGGTGTCGTCCGGCAAGCCCACGGTCAAGATCGATGCTTCACTCCTCACCCGGATCGAAACCATCCTGAAGGACGCCAAGCTCGAAACGAGCGGCGTGTTCTTCGACACGGTGGGGCTCAATGCGACGGTGCGTGCGCGGTTCCGCGACACCGACATCCAGCTGCAGGCCAAGGACGCGATTCAGCGCGCGCTGAATCCGAATGCCGACGACCCGGCGTATGTCGTCGCACTGAACCTGATCTCGAATACACCCTCGTGGCTGAAAGCCGTGCACGCGCTGCCGATGTACCTCGGCCTCGACCTGCGCGGCGGCGTGCACTTCCTGCTGCAGGTCGACATGCGCGCGGCGGTCGACAAACGGCTCGAAACCTTCAGCTCGGACATCCGCACGCTGCTGCGCGAGAAGAACATCCGCCACTCGGGCATCACCAAGTCGGCCACCGAGATCGAGATCAGGTTCCGCGAGGTCGAGACCCGTGCGCGCGCAGAAGACCTGATCCGCGGCCAGATCCGCGAGTTGACGCTGCGCGAGGAAGGCACCGGCCCGGACTACCTGCTGTTTGCGTCGCTGTCGTCGGTGGCGCAGAAGGAGATCCAGGACAGCGCGCTGAAGCAGAACATCACGACACTTCACAACCGCGTCAACGAGCTCGGCGTGGCGGAGCCGACCATCCAGCAGCAGGGCGCTGACCGCATCGTCGTTCAGTTGCCAGGCGTACAGGATGTCGCGCGCGCCAAGCAGATCCTCGGCCGCACCGCGACTCTCGAGATCCGCATGGTCGACCAGGACGCGATGGCTTCCGGCGGCGTCGGCGCGCTGACCGTGCCAGAGCGCAAGAGCGACGGCACAGTGACGCCCGTCATTCTCAAGCGCGACGTAGTGGTGACCGGCAATCAGCTCAATAACGCCTCGGCCACGATCGACAGCCAGACACAGCGTCCGGCCGTGTCGGTGCGTCTCGACGAGGCCGGCGGCCGCGCAATGCGCGCGATCACGCGCGACAACATCGGCAAGCTGATGGCGATCGTGCTGTACGAAAAAGGCAAAGGCGAGGCGATCTCGGTCGCCCGCATCCAGGGCGAGTTCGGCAACCAGTTCCAGATTACCGGCAACTTCTCGGTACAGGAGACGACCGACCTCGCGCTGCTGATCCGCTCCGGGTCGCTGGCCGCGCCCATGGAGATCATCGAGGAACGCACGATCGGCCCGAGCCTCGGCAAGGAGAACATCGAGCGCGGCTTCCGCTCGACGCTGTACGGCTTCACCGCCATCGCGATCTTCATGATCGCGTACTACCGCTTGTTCGGACTGATCTCGGTGGTGGCACTGAGCGTCAACGTGATGCTGCTGATCGCACTGCTGTCGCTGCTGCAGGCCACGCTGACCCTGCCGGGCATCGCGGCCATCGCACTGACCCTCGGCATGGCGATCGACGCCAACGTGCTGATCAACGAACGCGTGCGCGAGGAACTGCGCAACGGCCGAAGTCCGCAGCAGGCCATCTCGAAGGCTACGAAAAGGCCCTGGCGACGATTCTGGACTCGAATACGACCACGCTGATCGCCGGCGTCGCGTTGCTGATCTTCGGCTCGGGGCCGGTGCGTGGATTTGCGGTGGTGCACTGCCTGGGCATCCTGACGTCGATCTTCTCGGCAGTGTTCGTGTCGCGTGCGATCGTCAATCTCATTTACGGCTCTCGCAAGAAGCTGGCCACGCTTTCGGTCGGTCAGATCTGGCGGCCGGGCGCTGCAGACGCAGGCGCGAAGTAACGGCCGCAACGGAGAAACACGATGGAGTTCTTCCGCATCAAGCGCACGATTCCGTTCATGCGCTACTCGCTGATCCTGAATGCGATCAGCTTCATTTCGTTCGGCATCGCGGTCGCCTTCCTGCTGACGCGGGGACTCAGCCTGTCGGTCGAGTTCACCGGCGGCACGGTCATGGAGGTGAGCTACCCGCAGGCCGCGGATCTCGAGCGCATTCGGGGCGCCATCGAGCAGAAAGGCTGGGGCGAGTTCCAGGTGCAGAACTTCGGCACCTCGCGCGACGTGCTGATCCGCCTGCCGATCGAGAAGGGCCACACCGCCGGAGAGCAGGCCGAGCGCGTGATGCAGACGCTGAAGGCGCAGGACCCGGCGGTCGAACTCAAGCGCGTGGAGTTCGTCGGACCGGCCGTGGGCGAGGAGCTCGCGCACGACGGCGCACTCGCACTGCTGCTTGTGGTCGCCGGCATCATGATCTACCTCGCCTTCCGCTTCGAGTGGAAGTTCTCGGTCGCAGCGATCGTCGCCAATTTGCACGACGTGATCCTGGTGGTCGGGATGTTCGCCATTTTCGGCTGGGAGTTCTCGCTCCCGGTGCTGGCGGCGGTGCTGGCAGTGCTCGGTTACTCGGTCAACGAGTCCGTCATCATCTTCGATCGCGTACGGGAGCACTTCAAGAAGTACCGCAAGATGACAACGGTCGAGGTGATCGACAGTGCGATCACCGCGACCATATCGCGCACCATCATCACGCACGGCTCGACGCTGTGCATGACGCTGGCGATGTACTTCTTCGGCGGACCGGCGCTGCACTACTTCGCGCTGGCGCTGACGATCGGCATCATCTTCGGCATCTACTCATCGGTGTTCGTCGCCGCCGCGATCGCGATGTACCTCGGGGTCAAGCGCGAAGACCTGGTGAAGCCGGTCAAGAAGGACGAAGAGCAACAACTCGTCCCATAACGCGTCCGCGTCCGTGTCCGCGCCCACCCCGCAGAGCATCCGCGTCTGGGATCTGCCGACGCGGCTCTTCCACTGGGCGCTGGCGGGCCTCGTGACCGCTTCGTGGCTCAGCGGCCAGTTTCGGCGGGCAGCCCTGGCTCGAGTGGCACTTCCGCTTCGGCTACGCGATCCTCGCCCTGCTGGTTTTTCGGCTGCTGTGGGGATATGCCGGCGATCGCTATGCACGGTTCGCGAGCTTTGCGCCATCCTGGCGCGGCGCGCTCGCTTACCTGCGATCGCCGCGACCCTGGGCCGGCCACAATCCGCTCGGCGCGCTGTCCGTCTATGCGCTGCTGTTCGTGGCCGCGGTGCAGGTCGTGGCCGGTCTTTGCGCGTCGGACGGGGACTTCACCGAAGGACCCTGGACACAGTTCATATCCGAGCCCGCGGTGAAGCTCGCGTCCAGCATTCACCGCTTCAATCGCTGGGTCCTGCTTGGGCTCGTCGTGCTGCACCTGGGCGCCATCGCATGGCACACGGTCAGGCGACGCGACGCGCTGGTGCGCGGCATGGTCAGCGGCGACAGGGTCGGCATCGACGCGGAGCCGGCCACCGACGACACGACCATGCGGCTGCGTGCGCTGGTACTGCTCGCGCTGTCGGTCGCGCTGGTGGCCTACGGCGTCACGCTGTAGACCGAAAGCGGATCACTTTTCCCGATAGGCGTCGTGGCAGGCGTCGCAGCTTTTCGCCGTGGCGCGGAACTGCGTACGCACAGTGTCGAGGCTTCCGGTCTTCGCGGCCGCGGTCAGCTTGACGGTCTCGGCCTGCATGTCGGTCGCCAGTTGCCTGAACTTGGCCTCTTCCTTCCAGATCGATGGCTTGGCCTTGGACTCCATCAGGTCGGTGCCCGGCGCAAACGCTTCATAGGGAAGCTTGCCAACGAGTTCGATGATCTCGGCACTGCGCAGGACGGCGTCCTTGTCGTACGGGATCTTGCCCTGCACCGCCTGGGATATGCGGCCCATGTGATTGTTCATGAGAGTGAACGCGGCCTGGCGGTACTCCACCGCCCGCTCCGGCTTGGAGAACTGGGCCTGGGACGGGCCGATCAATCCCATTGCACAGACAAGCGGCAGAACAATTCTTCTCATCAATCCCTCGTCGTTCCGATCAGTTCACAACGTCAGCCCGGACACGGGCTTCCACGGCGCTCGCAGCATTATTCCTGAATCCGCCCTTTCACCGGGACGCGGGTAAACACCCGCTCGACATCGACGGGCATCTCGAGACGATCGCTCGCGCCGGAGGCGGCTCGGCGGCATCGAATCGGACCACGCTCGCAACGCCCGATGCGAGCGACGACCGTCATCTTGACCGCGAGCCGTTCGGCAAGCAGCATGCAATGCATTCCGCTCGACCCACGGGAGTCCGCCGCATGGTGATGGTGCTTCCCTTTGCAATGGTGCTGGTCGCGGCCGTGCTCGCCTGTCTGGGTCGGGCAAAGTCGGCGCTATGGCTGGGTCTGGCGACCCTCGTCGTGCAGGTGTGGTGGCTCATCTACCACGCGACCGACGCACTCAAGATTTCCCTCTGACGGCGCGCCGACCGTGAACCGCCTGCTCGACACGCTCGCGCTCTACGGCATCAGCGTCGTCCTTGCCGTCGCCTTCTACTACCAGTTCGTGCTCGGCGAACTGCCGTGCCCGCTGTGCGCGCTGCAGCGGGTCGGTTTCCTCGTCGCCGGTGTGGCACTGATCCTCAACCTGCGCAGTGGCCGCGCGCCCACGCATTACGGGCTGGTGCTGCTCACTGCGGTCGCCGCGGGAAGTGCGTCGCTGCGCCAGATTGCGCTGCACGTCGTTCCGGGGTCCGGTAGCTACGGGTCGGCCTTGTTCGGCCTGCACTTCTACACGTGGGCGTTCGTGGGCTACGGGGCGCTTGATCGTGTACGTGGGCGCGATGCTACTTGTCGGCGGCAAAGTCGCCGACGCCGCACGACCGCGGCCACTGGACACATTCGAAATCGGGGCGTGTGCGCTGTTCGTGGGGCTTGCGGCCGTCAACGTCATCGCATTCCTGCTCGAATGCGGGTTGGGGCCCTGCCCTGACGATCCCACCGGGTATCTGTGGCTGCCTTGGGCGCGCTAGGACTCGCCACCCTTGCGCCACTGCCGGACGATTCCGCGCACGCCGCCCGTCAGGCGCGGCGCGCCAGTTCAGCGGCCTTGCCGATGTAGCTTGCGGGTGTCAGTGCCAGCAGCGCTTCACGCGCGTCGGCGGGGATCGCGAGGGAGCGTATGAACTCCTGCAGCGCGTCCGGGTGATGCCCTTGCCGCGGGTGAGCGCCTTGAGCTGCTCGTAGGGATTCGGCACGCCGTAGCGCCGCATGACCGTCTGCACCGGTTCGGCCAGTACTTCCCAGGCGTCGTCCAGATCGGCGCGCAGCTGGTCCTCGTTGACCTCGAGCTTCCTCAGGCCGCGCAGGCAGGATTCGATGCCGACCAGCGAGTAGCCGAAGGCCACGCCGAGATTGCGGAGAACGGTGGAATCCGTGAGATCGCGCTGCCAGCGCGACACGGGCAATTTCTCGGCCAGGTGCCGCAGCAGCGCATTGGCCAGCCCGAGATTGCCTTCGGAGTTTTCGAAGTCGATCGGATTGACCTTGTGCGGCATCGTCGACGAACCGATCTCGCCGGCCTTCAGCTTCTGCCTGAAGTAGCGCAGCGCGATGTAGCCCCAGAGATCGCGGTCGAGGTCGAGCAGCACCGTGTTGGCTCGCGCGATCGCGTCGAGCAGCTCGGCGATGTAGTCATGCGGCTCGATCTGGATCGTGTGCGGGTTGAATGTGAGGCCGAGGCCTTCGACGACGTTGCGCGCGAATTTTTCCCAGTCGACCGACGGGTACGCGGCCAGGTGCGCGTTGTAGTTGCCAACCGCCCCGTTCATCTTTGCCAGCAGCGGCACGCGCGCAATCGCGTCGATCGACGCGGCGAGCCGCACGGCGACATTGGCGAACTCCTTCCCGACCGTCGTCGGACTGGCGGGCTGGCCGTGCGTGCGCGACAGCATCGGCAGCTCGGCGTAGCCGTGCGCGTATTCGCGCAACTGCGCATGCACTCCCCGCAACCGGCCCTGCAGCACGAAGCGTCCACGCTCGAGCATCAGCGCGTGCGCAACGTTATTGATGTCCTCGGACGTGCAGGCGAAGTGGATGAACTCCGACGCATGCGCCAGCGCAGCGACATCCTTGGTGCGGCGCTTGATGAAATACTCGACCGCCTTGACGTCGTGGTTGGTCTCCGCCTCGATCGCCTTGATCTCGGTGCAGTCCTCGATGGAAAAATCGCTGACCAGCTGGCGCAGGCGCGCCTCGGCCTCGCGCGGCAGGCGCGGCAGCTCCGGCAGGCCGAGCATGGAAAGATTGACCAGCCACTCGACTTCGACTCTCAGTCGCTCGCGCATGAAGGCGAACTCGGAGAACACTTCCCTGAGTTCGGCCGTCTGGCGGCCATAACGGCCGTCCAGTGGGGACAGGGCGGTCAGGGAGAGCAGTTCTAGGGACACGGCGTGTCGGCAGGCGCGCAGCCTGTCGGAAAAGAATTTCGCACCCGGACGGGATGAGAACCAGGCTCGCGGCAGTGTAGCAAAGGAGCATCACTCGAACCGCTGCAGACCACATCGGGGCCGACCCCACCTCCGGGCCCGATATACTCATTTACCCGTTTTCAAACGAACTGAATTGATCCGCGTGTCCAAGAACATCCGCCTGCTGGGATCGCTGACCAGCCCGTACGTGCGCAAGGTGCGCATCGTGATGGCCGAGAAGCGCATCGACTATCAACTCGAACTCGAGGATGTCTGGGCGCCGGACACGCGCATCCTCGAAGCCAATCCGCTGGGTAAAGTGCCGTGCCTGATCATGGAGGACGGCGGCGCGGTGTTCGACTCGCGCGTGATCGTCGAGTACCTCGATGGCATGACGCCGCTGGCCAAGCTGATCCCCCCATCGGGCCGCGAGCGTGCCGAAGTCCGCACCTGGGAGGCCCTCGCCGACGGCGTCGTCGACGCCTCGATTCTGGTCCGGCTCGAGATGACGCAACGGCCGGCCGAGCAGCAGAGCCCGAAGTGGATCGATCGCCAGATGGGCAAGATCCATGCGGGGATTGCCGCCATGAGCCACGGGCTCGGCGACAAGCCCTGGTGCAACGGCCATGTGTACACGCTGGCCGACGTCGCGGTCGGATGCGCGCTCGGATACATCGACTTCCGCTTCGGCTCGATCGACTGGCGCGGGCAGTATCCGAATCTTGCGCGCCTCTACGAAAAGCTGATCGCGCGCCCTTCGTTCGTCGAGACGCAACCGCCGCGCTAAGGCAGCTCCACTGGCAGTGCCGATCTGCACCCCTCGCTGGCGAGGGGCCGGGGAGTGCCCAGCAGTTGACCTTCGGCGGCGCGCGCGGCCGCTCCGGAGCAGAGCCGACAATTTGCCCTTCCGCCGAGGTGCACGTGCGATCGGCAACGCCGATCGCGTACACCCGGGCGCCTCTAACCGCGAAGTCGGGACCGATCAGGTCGATGCGGTCCGTGCAGAACGCATCGACGCCCCACGCGAGCAATTCGCGCGCGCGCTGCGGATCGTTCACCGTGTAGCAGAAGAGCCAGTAGCCGGCGGACTTCACCGCACGGATGATCGGCGGAGTGAGTCCGGTGTGATTCGTGTTCAGGCAGACCGCACCGAGGCGATCGACGCGCTCGCGCCAATCCTCGGGAACCGCATCGACCAGCAGCGCGCGCGGCAGATCGCGAGCCGCACCGCGTGCAGCGACGATCGATTCCTCGGCGAACGAGGACAACAAGGGGATGCGCGGGTCGAGTCGCGCCGCGGCGTCCCCGCCGCGACGAAGCAGGTCGGCATAGGCGCGGGCGACGGCTGTTGCAACCACCGCGCCGGTCCGGACTTCGTCACCCGGCGACGGCTTGATCTCGACGTTGACCCAGATCGAGTGTGCGCGGCAGAACTCGAGCGCCTGCGCCAGCAACGGCACCGGCTCGCGCGCATAGGCCGCTGAGTGCCAGGCACCGGCATCCAACCGCGTGAGTTCTTCGGCGCGACGTGACGTGACAGCACCCGCGGCGCCCGTCGTGCGTTCGAGCGTCGCGTCGTGCATCAGTACCGGCACGTCGTCCAGCGGCGCCATCGCATCGAACTCGACTGCGCGGAACCCGCGCTCATGGCCGACTCGCAATGCAGCCAGCGTGTTCTCGGGCGCAAGCGTTCCGGCACCGCGATGCGCGAGCACGCGCGGCCAGGGCCAGGCGCGGAAGTGACTCACGCGGCGCTCCGCTTGCGGCGCACGTAGATCATCTTCTCGATGCGCGCGATCGCCATGCCCTCGTCGTCGCGCACATCGACCGAGAACAGATGCAAATGCTTGTCGCCGTTCGCGGTCATGCGCCGGATCTGCTGCAGGTCTTCCTCGAGCAGTTCGAGCCGCGCCCACACCCGGCCCCGCACCGCCGCGAGGTACTCGATCGACCCGGCCTTTTCCCACACCATGTAATCAGCGGCCAGGCTCTTCCTCACCATCAGCGCGAAGAACGGACCGGTCATCGCGTAGAGCGAGCGCGCCAGACACTGGCACCGAGGAGGCCGCGGTTGTACCAGCGCTGCCGCATGGCCACGGTGATCGAGCGGAAGTCGGAGCCAATGTGCTCGACCCGGATGCCGGCGCCGATGAAGGGTGGCCAGAGGTTTGCGCGCAGCCGCAGCCAACCCGGTGATGCCATGCCCGTCAGAGTCGTGCCAGCCATCGGCCAAGTCTATAGCGCCGGCATCGGGATCTCGCCGCCACGCCGTGGCGCTGCTAACCTCGCGCGGCATGACAACCGCCCTCGGCCATCTGCGTGTCCTCGATCTCACCCGTGTGCTCGCGGGGCCCTGGTGCACGCAGTTGCTCGCCGACCTCGGCGCCGATGTGATCAAGGTCGAGCGGCCCGGCAGCGGCGACGACACGCGTGCCTGGGGTCCGCCTTACCTGCGCGATGCGGACGGGAAAGACACGTCGGAGGCGGCGTACTACCTCGCGGCCAATCGCAACAAGCGTTCGATCACGGTGGACATTGCGCGGCCCGAGGGCCAGGACATCGTGCGACAGCTGGCGCAGCAATCCGACATCGTGGTCGAGAACTACAAGGTCGATCAGCTGGTGAAATATGGACTCGACTACGCATCGCTCTCGGGTCTCGATCCGCGCCTCATTTACTGCTCGATCACGGGCTTCGGGCAGACCGGTCCGCATCGTGAACGCCCGGGCTACGACTTCATCATCCAGGGCAGCGGCGGCTTCATGTCGATCACCGGCGAACGCGACGACCGGCCGGGCGGCGGACCGCAGAAGGCGGGAGTGGCGGTGAGCGACCTGATGACCGGGATGTACGCCACCGTGGCGATCCTCGCTGCCGTTGCACACCGCGACCGCACCGGCGCCGGCCAGTACATCGACCTGGCGCTGTACGACGTCATGCTCGCGATGCTCGCCAACATGAACATGAACTACCTGACCAGCGGCCGCGCGCCTGGCCGCGCCGGCAATGCGCATGCCAACATCGTGCCGTACCAGGTCTTTGCCGCCGCAGACGGCCACATCATCGTGGCGGTGGGCAACGACACCCAGTTTGTGAAGTTCTGCGAAGTGGCAGGCCGAACGGATCTCGCGCGCGATCCGCGCTTTGTCCGCAATGCCGACCGCGTGCGCCATCGCGGCACCCTGGTCCCTTTGCTGGAAACGATCGTGCGCGAGCGCACGATGTCGTCCTGGGTGGATGCACTCGATGCCGCCGGCGTGCCCTGCGGGCCGATCAACGACATCGCGCATGCGCTCGCGGACCCGCAGGTGGCCGCGCGCGGACTGCGCATCGACCTGCCGCACGCCCTCGCAGGTCACGTACCGCTGGTGGCCAATCCGATCAAGCTTTCGGAGACTCCGGCCTCGTACGGACGGCCGCCCCCGTTGCTCGGAGAACATACCGACGAGGTGCTGCGGGAACTGCTGCAGTTCGCACCGGATCACATCGCGCGCCTGCGCTCCGCCGGGGTTGTGTGATCGCGGCGCTGCACCTGCTGATCCAGGGCCGTGTCCAGGGGGTCGGGTTCCGATACGCGATGTGCCGGCAGGCCGAAGTCCTCGGCCTCGAGGGCTGGGTGAGGAACTGCGGCGATGGCAGCGTCGAGGCCGTCGTGGTCGGCTCGCCCGAGCAGGTCGAACTGCTGCACGCCTGGTCGCGACGAGGACCGGCCGGTGCGACCGTGATCGCAGTGACACCTCGGGCGGCGACCGCCGCGGAAGAAGACGACGCGCTGGGCAGCGGCTTTCAGATGCGGCCGTCAGCGTGATGTCGGCAACGCGCCGTCCCGCGTTGCGCGCGGTTCACGACGCAGGCGTGTAGATGCGCACATCGAACTTCGGAGTGGTCAACGCGGTCAGCACGTGATCGCGCCAGGCGCCGTTGATGTAAAGGTAGTCGCGCGCCAGTCCCTCGATGCGGAATCCCAGCCGTTGCAGCAGACGTGCGCTGCGGTGGTTCTCCGGCAGGTGGTTCGCCTGCACGCGGTGCAGCCGCAGCACGTCGAAGGCATGGCCCAGAGTGGCCTGCAATGCTTCGAACATCAGCCCCTGGCCCTCGACGTCGCGATCGACGGCATAGCCGAGCATGCAGGACTGGAACGGCCCTCGCACGATCTGCGTGTAATTGATCCGGCCCACGATGCGTCGCGGGCCGACCTGCGGGACCATCAGCCAACGGACCACCGCGCCGTCGCGGAAATCCTCGGCCGCGCGCGTGCCTTCGGCTTCCCAGTATCCGATTTCGGTGACGCCACGCGGCCGCGGCGGATCCCATGGCTGCAAGTGCGACTCGTTGCGACGAAAAAACTCCGCAAGCAAGGGCGCGTGGTCGGCAGTCATGGGCTCTAATGTCAGGCGCGGGGTCGTCAGGAATGTCGTCTGCATGGCCAGCGAGGTGGAGTGTGATCAGCGACACGGCATGGCCGTTTTCCGCTCTAATCCGGAATCAGAACAATTATCGGTGCAAGGAGACAACTCGTGAATCGCGCCCTGCACGCGCTGGCTGCCGTCGCGGTGGCCGCTGTGGCCGCATCTGCGATCGCCCAGACGGCTCCCTATCCGACGCGCCCGATCCGGCTCATCGTTCCCTACCCGCCGGGTGGACCGCTCGACACGGCCGCCCGCGCCCTGGCAGAGCGCGTCAAGGACAGCCTCGGAACCGTCGTGGTGGAGAACCGCCCGGGTGCCGGCGGCAACCTCGGCGTCGACCAGGTCGCGAAGTCGGCGCCCGACGGCTACACGCTGGCGATCGGCGCGGTGGCGACGCATGCGGTCAATCCGTGGCTGTTCCGCAAGCTGCCGTACGACCCGATCAAGGACTTCGTGCCCATCACACTGATTGCGCACGTGCCCAACGTACTGGTGATCACGCCTGAACGAGCGGCTCAGCTCAAGGTGGCGTCCGCCCGCGACCTGATCGACTATCTGCGCAGTCATCCAGGCCAGCTCAACTATGCCTCCGGCGGCAATGGCAGTGCAGGACACATGGCCGGGGAGCTTCTGAAGTCGCAGGCCAGGGTCTCGGCCGTCCACATCCCGTACGCCGGCGCCGGACCGGCCCAGCTCGGACTGCTGGCAGGGCAGACCGATTTCATGTTCGACAACCTCGCCTCGGCGACGGCGCAGATCAAGGCCGGCAAGCTGAAGGCCCTCGCGGTGACGACGCCGCAGCGTGCCGCATCGCTGCCCGACGTTCCGACGATGGCCGAGAGCGGCCTGCCCGGCTTCGACGTGTCCACCTGGTTTGGCGTCTTCGCCCCGGCCGGCACACCGGCGCCCATCGTCAGCCGCTTGAACCAGACGCTCACCGCCGCATTGAAGACACCGGAGATGCGCGAGCGCCTGGCGCGCATGGGTGCCGAGCCGGCACCCATGTCGTCCGAGCAGTTCGCCGCGCTGGTTCGCGATGAACTCGCCAAGTACGAGAAAGTCGTGAAGTTCTCCGGCGCACGCGTCGACTGAGCCCTCGGGGATCACGCATGAAGATCAAGGATGCCAAGGACTTCTGGTCCGGGGTGATGTTCGCGGCGTTCGGGCTGGGCTTCGTCGCGTTTGCGCGCCAGTACGACATGGGCACCGCGGCGCGCATGGGACCGGCCTTCTTTCCGACCATGCTCGGCGGGCTGCTGCTGCTGCTGGGCGTCGTCATTGCAATCAAGGGGCTCACAGCCAAAACGAACGACGGCAAGGTGGACCGGTTCCACTTCAAGCCGCTCGTCCTCGTGCTCGGTGCCGTCGTTGCGTTCGGCCTGTTGCTGCGCCCCGCCGGCCTGCTGGGTTCGATCGCGGCGCTGGTGATCATTTCGAGCCTGGGCAGCGACGAGTTCAAGTTGCGTGATGTGCTGCTGCTGACAGTCGGGCTCGCGATCCTGGTTCTCGTCGTCTTCATCTACGGGCTCGGCATGACGGTCCCCGTCCTGCCGTCCTTCATGCGGGACTGAGGCGAGCCTCATGGACCTGATCAGCAATCTCGCGCTCGGCTTTTCGACCGCGCTGACGTTTGCCAATCTCGCGTACGCCTTCGCCGGCGTGCTGATCGGCACGCTGATCGGCGTGCTGCCGGGCATCGGCCCGATCGCCACGCTGGCGATGCTGCTGCCGATCACCTACTCACTCGAGCCGACCTCCGCTCTGATCATGCTGGCCGGCATCTATTACGGCGCGCAGTACGGGGGTTCGACCACCGCAATCCTGGTCAACCTGCCGGGCGAGTCCTCGTCGGTCGTCACCTGCATCGACGGCTATCAGATGGCGCGGCGTGGCCGCGCCGGCGCGGCGCTGGCCACCGCCGCTCTCGGCTCGTTCTTCGCTGGCACGGTCGGCACCCTGATCCTCGCCGCGCTGGCCGGCCCGATGGTCGAACTGGCGTTCAAGTTCGGGCCGGCCGAATATTTCTCGCTGATGGTGCTGGGCCTGATCGGCGCAGTCGTGCTGGCCTCGGGCTCGCTGGTCAAGGCGATCGCGATGATCCTGCTGGGCCTCCTGCTCGGACTCGTCGGCACCGACGTCAATTCGGGCGTGGCGCGCTTCAACTTCGACATACCGGAGCTGTCCGATGGCATCGGCTTCGTTTCCGTCGCCATGGGCGTGTTCGGCTTCGCCGAGATCATTGCCAACCTCGAGCACAAGGGCGAGCGCCAGGTCTTCACCGACAAGGTTGGAAAACTGCTTCCCACCATGGCGGAGTTCAAGGAGGCGCTGCCGGCGGTGCTGCGCGGCACTGCGCTCGGGTCGATCCTGGGCGTGTTGCCGGGAGGCGGCGCACTGCTTGCGGCCTTTGCCGCCTACACCGTCGAGAAGAAGGTCACACGCAACCCGACGATTCCGTTCGGACAGGGCAACATCCGCGGCGTCGCCGCGCCGGAGTCGGCCAACAATGCCGGCGCACAGACCTCGTTCATCCCGATGCTGACCCTCGGCATTCCGCCGAATGCGGTGATGGCCCTGATGGTCGGCGCGATGACGATCCACAACATCCAGCCCGGCCCGCAGGTGATGACCAGCAATCCGTCGCTCTTCTGGGGCCTGATTGCCTCGATGTGGATCGGCAACCTGATGCTGGTGATCCTCAACCTGCCGCTGATCGGCATCTGGGTGCAGCTGCTGAAGGTGCCGTATCGCTTCCTGTATCCGGCGATACTCGTGTTCTGCTGCATCGGCGTCTATTCGATCAACAACAACTCGTTCGACGTCACGATGACCGCGGCCTTCGGCGTGGTCGGGTATCTGTTCTACAAGCTGCGCTGCGAACCGGCGCCGCTGATCCTGGGCTTCATCCTCGGCCCGATGATGGAAGAAAACCTGCGCCGCGCCATGCTGCTGTCACGCGGCGACGCGACGGTCTTCTTTACCCGCCCGCTGTCGCTGACGCTGCTGCTGATGGCGGCAGCGCTCGTCGTCATCGTCGCGCTGCCGCAGATCAACAAGACCCGCGAACAGGCATTTCACGAGGTCGATTGAGGCCGATCAGCCGGACCGCTGCACTACGCGATCACCATCAACGTCGCAGGAACGGACGCGCGCTGACGCGCCGGGCCGATCGCGACACGGCGTAAACGACATGCACTTCGACTGGACCAACCCCTACCCGACCACCCGCACTCCGGTGTTTGCGCGCAACGTGGTCGCGACCAGCCAGCCGCTGGCCGCGCAGGCCGGGCTGCGCGTGATGCAGGCCGGCGGCAATGCGGTCGACGCGGCCATCGCCGCTGCTGCCGTCATCACGATGACGGAGCCCTGCAGCAACGGCCTGGGCGCGGACAACTTCGCGATCGTCTGGGATCCGACATCGCGCGAACTGCTGGGACTGAACTCCAGCGGCACTGCGCCCGCCGCCTGGTCGCTCGATTACTTTCGCCGCAAGTACGGCGACAACGTCGCGCAGAACCGGCCGATGCGAGGCTGGGACACGGTCACCGTGCCCGGTGCGGTAGCCGGCTGGGGGCTGCTGCATCGCCGACTTGGCAAGCTGAGTTTCGCCGACGTCATGGCACCGGCGATCGAGTATGCCGAGCGCGGTTTCGCCGTCTCGGCCATCGTGCACGACAAGTGGCAGCGCGCCGCGCCGCTGCTGAAGGACGGCCCCGGCTACGCGCAACACTTCATGCCGCGCGGACGCGCACCGGCCATCGGCGAGCACTTCACGCTGACCGGCGCAGCGCGCACCTTCAATCTGCTCGCGGAGCACGGTGCCGAGGCGTTCTATCGCGGTGAAATTGCCGATGCCATCGAACGCCATGCGCGCGCGTCGGATGGCGTGCTGACCGCCGCAGATCTCGCCGCCTACTGGGAGTTCGTGCAGCAGCACGGCTGGGTCGGCACGATCAGTACGCACTTTCATGGCCACGAGCTGCACGAGATCCCGCCGAACGGCCAGGGGCTCGCGGCGCTGTCGTGCCTCGGCCTGCTGCGCCACACGCCGCTGGCGGAGTTCAAAGTCGACAGTGCCGACTGGCACCATGTCGCGATCGAGGCGATGAAGCTCGCCTTTGCGGACACCTACGCCTATGTGACCGATCCGCGCAGCATGCGCGTCACTGCGGCCGACCTGCTCGACGACGGCTACCTGGCGACGCGCGCGCGGCGCATCGACATGCAGCGTGCGCAGGTGGCCGAGGCCGGCACGCCGCCTCGTGGCGGCACGATCTACCTGACGACGGCCGATGCGAACGGCATGATGGTCTCGCTGATCCAGTCGAACTACATGGGATTCGGCTCGGGCGTCGTGGTGCCGGGCTATGGCATTTCGCTGCAGAACCGAGGTGTTGGCTTCTCGATGGATCCGGCCAGCGCCAATGTCGTCGCTCCCGGCAAGCGGCCGTTCCACACGATCATCCCGGCGTTCGTGATGAAGGATGGCCAGCCCGTGATGAGCTACGGCGTGATGGGCGGCAACATGCAGCCGCAGGGTCACGTGCAGACGCTGGTGCGCATGCTGCTCGGGAATCAGCAGCCGCAGGCCGCCTGCGATGCACCTCGCTGGAAAGTCATGACCGGGCTCGACGTCGAGGTCGAGGGCTCGATGCCGCCGGCCGTCGTCGACGAGCTGCGGCGGAGAGGCCACCATTTGATGAGCGCAAACGACAGCTATATGGACTTCGGCTCCGGGCAGTTCATCTGGCGCCTCGGTGATCCGGCGGTCGACGGCTACGTCGCTGCGAGCGACTCGCGCCGCGACGGCCTGGCCGCGGGATACTGAACGCCGGCGCTGCGGCGGGGCCACCGATGCGACACAACCGACGGCAAGACTGCCGGTGACCTGCCCGGTTTCTTCGGACCAATGAATTCTGGAAGGATGGCTCTTCATCAGCGAGGAGCCGATGCGGAAGCGTCGGCTCGGCGAGGGCTTGCCGCACAGCGATCGATTCAAGACCGAACCGGCCGGTTCTTCATCAGCAGATCGCAGAGGGCCTGTGCCGCGAGCGACAGGCCTCGATCGCTCCGCCGCACGAGGAAGACCTCCCGCGTCAATCCCGCCGCCCGCACTGGCCGTGAGACCAGGTCCGGGTGGGCAAAGTGGAACAGTGTCAGCGCCGGCACAACGGTGACCCCGAGTCCCGCGCGCACCATGCCCGCCACGCTGCTGAGCTGTTCGAGTTCGAGGACTGTGCGCAGCTGACGCGGGTAGATCGTGGACTCGATGTATTGCCGCACGCTGCTCGAGCGAGCGAGCTGGACGATCGGATGAGGCAGCAAGTCGTTCAGGGTCACCGGGCCGCGGCGGCGCGCCAGTGGGTGGTCCCTGCGGCAAACGAGATGGAACCGGTCGGTGCAGAAGCGCTCGGTGCGCAGTTCGGCGGCCTCGACCTTGGTCGCCGCGAGCGCGAAGTCGGCGCGGCCCAGGCGCACCCGCGATGTGCACTCGTCCGACAGCGCGTCGGCCACGTCGAGCTCGATGCCCGGATGCTCGCGATGGAACCGGGCGAGCAGCGGCGGCAGCCAGCCGGCAGCCAGCGACGGCAGCACCGCAATCGCCACGCGTCCGCGCCGCCGGGCCACGTGATCGCTGAGGTCCGTCATTGCCGCCTCGGCGTCGTGCAGCAGGCGCCGCACCGGGTCGACGAACACTTCACCCTCGGCGGTGAGTTCGACGCTGCGTGTCGTCCGTTCGAAGAGACGCGCCCCGACCTCCTCTTCGAGCGCGCGGATCAGCGCGGAGAAGGCGGGTTGCGACAGGTGGTTTGAGGCGGCCGCGCGCGTAAAGCTCTTCTGCTCGACGAGGGAAATGAAGGCGCGCAGCGCACGGGTGGAGATATTGATCTGCATATCCGATCAATGTATCTCAACTTTGAATTTCACAGATCAACGCCATCGGCCTAGATTGGCCGAATGGAAGTCCTCAGGATCGGATGCGCGGCCGGCTTCTCCGGCGACCGCACCGATGCGGCGATCGGCGTGGTCGACGCGCTCGTCGCGGCGGGCGGGCCGTCGTTTCTGATCTTCGAGACGCTCGCCGAGCGCACTCTCGCGCTCGCGCAGCTCGCGCGGCGGAAGGACCCCGACGGCGGTTACGAACCACTGCTCGTCGACATGCTGCGACCCGTACTGGCGCGTTGCCTGCGGCACGGCATCCGCATCGTCAGCAACTTCGGAGCGGCCAATCCGACCGGGGCCGCGCGGCGCATCCGTGCCCTCGCCCTGGAACTCGGCCTGCCGCCCCCCGTCATTGCGGTGATCCACGGCGACGATGTGTCGGGACCTGCGACACCGGGCGGCGCTCAAAGCAGCGCTTCCATCGTCGCTCGAGGAGCGCAGCATCGTGAGCGCCAACGCCTACATCGGCGCGGAGGCGGTCGCGCAGGCGCTGGCGGCGGGCGCGCAGATCGTGGTCGGCGGTCGGCTGGCCGATCCGTCGCTCACGGTCGGACCCGCGATGGCGCACTTCGGCTGGCGCGCCGACGACTGGGATCGGCTGGGTCGCGCCACGATGGTCGGCCACCTCCTCGAGTGCGGCGCGCAGGTCAGCGGCGGTTATTACGCGGACCCGGGGCTCAAGGATGTTCCGGGCATGGCACGGCTGGGCTATCCGATCGCGGAGATCGCCGACGACGGCACGGCGATCATCACCAAGCCGGCCGGTAGTGGCGGCCGTGTCGATGCGCACACGGTCAAGGAGCAGTTGCTGTACGAGATTCACGATCCTTGCGCGTACCTGACACCCGACGTCGTCGCCGACATCGGCGATGCGCAAGTCGAGGAACTGTCAGCGGACCGCGTGCTGCTCATCGGCGTGCGCGGTCACCGAGCGGCCCGATGCGCTGAAAGTCAACGTCTGCTTCGAAAGCGGGTGGCAGGCGGAAGGCGAGATTTCCTACGCGGGTCCGCGCGCCGATGCGCGTGCGCGCCTGGCTGCCGACACGATCCGCGAACGGATGGCCGATGTGGGCCGGCTGCGCATCGACTTGATCGGCAGCTGCAGCGTGTTCGGTGACGACGACGGCCACCTGCTTTCTGCCACCAGCGCTCGCGCCACCGGCGACGTGCGGCTGCGGGTCGCCCTGCGCCACAACGACCGTGACGATGCGCAGCGGCTCGAACGCGAAGTGCTAGCCCTCTACTGCTGCGGTCCGGCCGGCGGTGGCGGCGTTCGCACGAGCCTGCGGCCGACGCTGGGCACCCGCTCGTGCTTGTTGCCGCGCGAACTCGTGCCGACCCGCTTCGAGTTGCTGACCTGAGATGGCGATCCTGACGGTCCCCCTCTGGCGCATCGCCCACGGTCGCAGCGGCGACAAGGGCAACCGCTCAAACATCAACGTGATCGCGTGGGAGCCGGCGTTCTACCCGCTGCTCGTCGACCAGGTCGACGAAGCCGCCGTGTTGCACCTGTTCGCGTTCCGTCGTCCCACAGCGGTGACGCGCTACCTTCTGCCGAAGCTCGCCGCGATGAACTTTGTGATCGACGACGTGCTCGACGGCGGCGTCAACGACTCGCTCAACCTCGACAGCCACGGCAAGTCGCTTTCCTTCCTGCTTCTCGACCTGCGCGTACAGGTTCCGACCGAATTGGCCCCGCTGCTGCGGGGACCCGATGCTTCAACAACATCCATGGAGACCACACGATGACAATCAACAACTTCCGCCGCGCCCTGCTCGCGGCTGTCCTGGCCTCGGCCACATCGGTCGCGCTCGCTCAGGGCGCGGGCTTCCCGTCAAAGAACCTGACGTTCATCGTGCCATTCGCGGCGGGCAGCGCGACCGATCAGCTCGCGCGCGCAATCGGGCAATCGGTCACGGAGCAGACAAAGCAGCCGGTGGTGGTCGACAACAAGGCCGGCGGTGGGGGCCAGATCGCGGCGAGTGCGGCCGCGCGCTCCGCACCCGACGGCTACACGGTGCTGATCACCACGAACACGACGCAATCGGCCAACCCGCACCTGTACAAGAAACTGACCTACGACCCGGTGAAGGACTTCGTGCCGGTCACCGGGCTCGGCAAGGGCGGACAGGTGCTGGTCGTCCGTCCGGACGCGCCGTACAAGACGGTCGCCGACCTCATCGCGTTCGCGAAGAAGAATCCCGGCAAGCTGACTTTCGGCAGCGGCAGTTCGTCGAGCCGCGTGGCGGGCGAGATGCTGAAGCAGCTCGCCGGCGTCGACATCCTGCATGTTCCGTACAAGAGCAACCCGATGGCCCTGACTGACGTGCTCGGCGGACAGATCGACTTCATGATCACCGATACCGCGACCGGCGCGCCACAGGTCAAGGCCGGCAAGCTGCGCGCGCTCGGCGTGTCTACCGCGAAACGGATGGCGCTGCTGCCCGACGTGCCGACCATTGACGAGGCCGGCGTCAAGGGTTACGAGATGGGCTTCTGGTTCGCCGCGTACGTGCCCGCCGGAACGCCGCCCGCCGTCGTGAGCCGCCTGAACGAACTGATCGTCGCTGCCACAAATAGTGCAACGGCTCGTTCGTTCTACGAGTCGAGCGGCGTGGAAGCGTGGAGCACGACGAGCGAAGAACTCGGCAAGTTCCAGGCAGCGGATACGGTCAAGTGGGGCAAGGTAGTCAAGGCAGCGGGAATCGAGCCGGAATAGATGTTTCTGGTTACTGTTGTCGTGACGGTTCATTGAAATCGTAATCACGGCAATGAGGTCGTACAGAGCGTGGACAGTGCAAACGTCCACCGGTCATTTCAGGACTCCACGTCCTTCGAGCCGACTCGCCCTGGAGCGAACACTTGAGACGTTCGAAGCGCACCGCATAGCGAACACTTTCCGGACTCAACTCTTCACTTGAGAGTGCCGGGGGCACGCACAGCGACGTTTGAATCAGAGTGCTACATTGCCCACAGCAACGCCGCGGGGACAACGTGTAGTGTCAGTTCAGCACTCGGCGCGGCGGATGCGGCAGGCGCTCCGTTGCCGCGTTAGCTTCAAACGGCTTCTGACTCGTCTTTCAAACGGATGGTGACGCAGCAGGTTTAAGGCACTGCTCTTGTTCGAAGACGCGACAATGGATTGTCGAAGAGTTCGTTCGGCTCGCTCTAAATAGCGCCAAGCCAACGTGCCGACGATCTTTCTGCGATCGCTGGTTGTGGTCGTGATCGCTGCCTTCAGCCCGCATTGGGCGATAGCGCAAGCCGTACCGTCGGGAAGCCAGCGGATCGTTCAGGAACTGTGGGCGTTCAAGGACGGCGCGCCTGAATCTCCTACCGCGCTCGCGCAAACCGCTGATGGTTACCTATGGGTAGGCGCCTCGGCCGGTCTGTTTCGCTTCGACGGGACGCGCTTCGAGCTGTTTCGCGCGGCATCCGGTGAGCCACTGCAGTCGACCTTTGTCGCCGCGTTGAGCGCAGCAGATGATAGCCTGTGGGTCGGCTACTGGTTCGGAGGTTTCACTCTCATAAAGAACGGGCGCGTGCGGAATTTCGTCGATACAACGGGCACCGTGACCGGATTTGCCCGCGACGAGCAGGGCGTCGTCTGGGCCGGTAGCAGCGAAAGTCGGCCAGGAAAGACTGGGCTATGGCGCTTCGATGGCTCGTCATGGCACAACGTCGGCGAGCAATGGAATTTCCCCGCACAGCAGGTCGCGCACCTGGGGTTCGATCGTGAGGGCAACCTCTGGGTCCTGTCGGGTCGGCGCAGCCCAGAGGCTCCCACGGAGCTTCACGTGTTGCCCGCGGGAGAACGCGAGTTCCGGAGAGCGGGCGGAGAGCTTTTCGTCAGGGGCTTCACCTGGGATGCCGATCACAAGGTGGTGACAAGCCGCGATGCACGCGCACCCGCAGGCGGCTCGTTGATCGCGGGGGAAAGCCCGCCGCCCCGCCATCCGATCCTCAGGAGGCGGTCGCATCAGGTCCTCGATCGCGCCGATGGTGTCTGGGTGTTTTCCTTTGACGAGTGGGTCCTTCGCCACCCCAGTGGCGATCCGCTTCCCGACGTGATCGAACGGGCCGCGCCCGACAACTCCGAGGTCTTCAAGGTCGACGCGAACCACGGCGCGACGCTCGTCGATCGCGAAGGAAGCCTCTGGATGGGAGACGCCTCGGGGATACATCGCCTTTCCTACAGCCCGCTGGTGCGACAGGACGTTCCCCCGTCGGACCTGTCGTTGTTCATGGTCGCGCCCGGCGAAGGCGGCGCGATGTGGATCACCGCTGCGGACGGTCGAGGAAAGTCCGCTCTCTACCAGGTCCGCGACGGCAAGGTCGAGTCGGAGCGTTCCCTCCCCGGGGTGTCGAGTTTCGCGTACCGCGCACCGGACGGCACGAACTGGTTCGCGGGCGAGGGCGGGCTCTGGCATCTCGTCGGCGATCGTTTCTCGCGTGTCGACCTGCCTCCCGAGTGGGCTGCATCGGCCCGGTTCCTCGTGTCCATGACGCACGACGGATCGGGCGGCTACTGGGTATCCGTCGGCGGGTTAGGTCTATACCGGCTCAAAGGCGGCACGTGGACGCGATATCGGCCGAGCCCCCACCTGCCCCCCGAAGAGGCTCGCAAGTTGTGTCCAGGCTCCGGTGTGCTGTTGACATTCACCGACCGCGCGAACCGCATCTGGCTCGGCTGCACCAAGGGGCAATTGGCGGTCATCGACGGCGAGACGGAAACGCACTTCGGGGCGAAGGAGGGAGTCCAGGTCGGCAACGTTACGGCCATCCATGGCCGCGGCTCGGCCATCTGGATCGGCGGCGAATTCGGTCTGCAACAGTACGACCAAGGGCGTTTCCATACCATTCAGGGCCTGGACCCGGAGGCGCTGCGCGGCATTTCCGGCATCGTGGAAACGCCCGATGGCGACCTGTGGCTCAACGGCCTCAGCGGCATCGTGCACATCGGCCGCGCAGAAATTGCGCAGGCGATCAATGACCCTTCGTATCGCGTCAGCAGCGAGCGCTTCGACCGCCGCTCTGGCTTGCCGGGTTTGCCGTCGCAGGTGCGGCGGATGCCTACGGCGATCGAAGGCGCCGATGGGCGGCTATGGTTCAGCGTAGGCAGCGGCGTCGTCTGGCTCGATCCAAAGCGCCGTTCCGCAAGGTTGCCGGCGCCACCGGTTTCGATCCAGTCGGTATCGGCCGATAGCGAGCGCCATGAACTGGACCAGCCGCTGCGGTTTCCCGCAGGCACTTCCAACGTCCAGATCGGCTACGCCGCCGTCAGCCTGCTGCACCCGGACTCGATCCGCTTCCGCTACCGACTGCAAGGTGTCGATGACAACTGGCGTGATGCCGGCACGCTAACCTCGGTCAGTTATCGCAGCCTTCCTCCCGGCGCCTATCGCTTTGAAATCGACGCGAGCGATGCCAACGGCATCTGGTCGGGCAAGACGGCGACTACGCAATTCACCATCTTGCCGGCGTATTACCAGACCTCGTGGTTTCGCGCGCTATGCGCCGTTGCTGTTGCTGGCGCTCGCCTGGGTGGCTTACCGGTTGCGCATCCGCTGGCTGCAGCGCCGGTTCGAGATGACTTTGGAAACGCGTGTCGCCGAGCGGACGCGCATTGCACGCGACCTGCACGACACGCTGCTGCAGAGCTTCCATGGGCTGCTGCTGCGGTTCCAGACCGCGTCCAACCTTCTGCCGGATCGTCCCGCCGAAGCGAAGCAGGTCCTCGCGAGCGCCATTGACCAAGCGGCCGAGGCGATCACGGAGGGTCGCGACGCGGTGCAAGGACTGCGGACCTCGGCCACAGAAACGAACGACCTCGTCGACTCGCTGCGGGCGCTAGCCGAAGACCTCGCGAACGAGAACGGCAACGCTTCATCGCTGCATTTCGAAGTGGAGGGCACGTCGCGCGCTCTGCATCCGATCGTGCGCGACGAGGTGTTCCGAATCGCCGGCGAGGCGCTGCGCAACGCCTTCCGCCACGCCGGTGCGAAGCGGATTGAAGTGGAGTTGCGCTACGACCAGCGGCAGCTTCGGGTGCGGGTGCGCGACGACGGCAAGGGTATCGACCCGGAAGTGTTGCGTGGGGAGGGGCCGGAAGGACATTTCGGGTTGGGCGGGATGCGGGAGC
>CAVYNB010000014.1:0-73505 GCA_963769745.1 uncultured beta proteobacterium | reverse complement strand
CCACGAAACCTGAGGTCGGGTTGGCCGCGTTGGCAGCGCGTCCGACAAAGTTCTCTCCCGGATCGAGCCGGAGTCGCGGGAAGACGGGATGGGAGCCAGAAAGTCGAGGCAAACAGCGGCATGTTGAGCCATCCTTCGACCTCTGGGTTCTCCGATCAACGCATCTTCTCGCTGACGCGCTCGTGCCATGGGTAAAGGGGATACCGTCCGCCTGACTCGGCCCGTTTTTTCGGAAGGGCGTGAACTGCCGGCGGGCGCTCAGGGAAAGATCGTGCAGGTGTTCGAGTGCCTGCCAAGCGCGGAAGTCGCGATCCGCCACAACAACGAGACGCTGGTCCTGCCGATAACCCTGGCACTGCTCGAGCGGCTTCAGCCTCGCCTCGATCAGTAGCGCTCCGGCGCAACGAGTCGCACAGGATCTCATTCAGCGTCGTCGCCGCCCGCGCTGAAGTGCGTCCTTCGCCAGATTTAGGCAACGAGCGTCTGGCGTTCGAATGCCGGATGCCATCGACATGACCAGGCCATGCGACCGGGTTTCACCCCCATTTACCCGGCTTTTCCACCCAGATCCTGTGCAGGCGACCGCTACGCTTGGGCGATTCGAGTCGTTAGTTTCGCCGCGCGGTGAGTCGCCGGCTTGAGTTCGCGTTCCATGTCTGCATCGCCGTCTACTGAACTGGAGCAGGTTGCCGCCGCGGTACTGGACGGGCGGACCGATGCTGCCCGGACAGTATTGATCGAAGGGGTCGAACGGGCGCGTAATGCCGCGGATAGCGCGCTGCAAGCGCGCCTGCTCAGTCGCCTCGCGGTGCTGGAGCTGCGGCTGGGCGAGTTCTCGGCGGCGGATGCCCACGCGATCCAGGCCGCCAAGCTGCATGCCGCCGAAGGTGATGCGGCCGGGCAGGTCGCCTCGCTGACGTACGCCGTGCTGGCCTGCGCCCAGTTGCGCCGCTATGACGATGCGTACGCCGCCGCCTTTGCGGCCCATGACGTCGCTCCGCAGGGCTCGCGGCCCGAATTGCGCCTGATGGCAACCCGCGCCCTCGGCGCAGCACACTCCGCTGCCGGTTCGTATGAAGAAGGGTTGCAGCTCTTTGCGCGCATGATCGACATCGCGCGCGAGGCTACTCTGGCGACCTGGGAACGGACCGCCCGGACCGACTGGTTGATCGTCAACCTTGGATGGCTGACCGATCCGGCCGCGCTGCATGCGTCCGCGCCCGATCGTGAGCACCTCACCATGCTGCAGGCCTGGGCCGAGCATCTTCTGCAGCAGCCGTCCGACGCGACGCCCGAGATGCAGTTGCGCGAGCGCGTGGCGCACTACGCGGTGCTGGCCCAGATCCATGTCGCACTCGGCAATGCCGGACCTGCGCGGGCCGCGGTCGATTCCGTGATCCGGGACTCGCTCCAGCTGGGTTATTCACACGGCCTGGCCGAGGGTGCCGTCGTGGAGGCCGATGTCTTCCTGCTCGAGTCCGACCCCGTGCGCGGAGTGGAAAGTGCGCGACGCGGGATCGAAATGGCGCAGCGCCTCGACCTGCTGGTGGTCGAAGGCAAGGCGCATGACGCGCTCTCACGCTGCGCGGAGGCCACTGGCGATCATGAGACCGCGGTCAAGGCGCTGCGCCGGCACATGCAGGTCACGCGCGAGATCCTGCGCCTGCGCAGCGAGAACCGCGTGCGCATCGAACGCTGGCGCGAGTCGCTCAAGCAACGCGAGCAGCTCGACACACTGACGGCCGAAGCGAGTTCGTTCCGCGAGTTGTCGCTACAGGACCCGCTGACCGGGCTTGCGAATCGCCGCGCGCTGGATCCGCTGGTGCAGGATGCCCTGGCCGAGCTGCGAGCTGGCGGCAGGCCGTGCGCACTTGCCGTACTGGACATCGACCAGTTCAAGAACATCAACGACAGGCACTCCCATGTCGTGGGCGATTCCGTGCTGCGGTCGCTCGGCGATGTGCTGCGGGCGACCCTGCGCAGTGTGGACTTCGCCGCGCGCACCGGCGGAGACGAACTGGTCGTGCTGTTCGGCAACGCATCGGTGACTGAGGCGAGTGCGGCGTGCGACCGGATCCGCAAGGTGATCGCGGCACACGACTGGGATCATCTATCGGAAGGACTGACCGTCACGATGAGCATCGGCGTGACTGCCGCGCGGCCAGATGACACCGTCGAGACCCTGATGCGGCGCGCAGACCGCCTGATGTACGACCACAAGTCAGGCTGAGCGATAACGCGCGGCACCTCGGGCGTGTCGCCCCAGTCGCCTGATCGCGGCCCTTGGGCTGCTACTGATAGTGACCGATGTCGACGCAGCCGCGACTCAACGCGCGGCGACGATCGCCTCGACCCCGGGCTGTTCCTTCAGCATGTCGATGCACTGCTTCGCATCGGGAACGCGGCTGGTCGGACGCACGGCGTAGGTCACCGTGTCTGCCGCGGCGGCCTTTGTAATGTAGATGACGTCGCAGCCGGTCGTGCTGGACAGCGCGAACGCGCCCTGCGGATTGGGTGAAATACGCGCGGGCTGGATCTTTACATCGTAGTTCTGCGCGGCCGGAATGCGAGCGTCGGTCGTTGCCGGGGGCGTGGCCGTCGAACACGCGGCGAGGAGGGCGCCTGCGCCAAGGATCGCAGCAATGTTGGATGTCTTCATCTTCGGCTCCTGAAATCGGTCGCTAGCTTACGCGGGTATCACGTTGCAGTGCGCCTGGCGTTGCTTCATGCGGCGGGGATGTGTCGGCCGACTGCGCCGGCAGTGACAATGCATTGAGCTGCGAGGGTACGGCGTCCGGATACAGCTTCATAAGGACGCGCGCCGTCACCGCCTGCAGTTCGCCCTTCAGTGCGTGCACGGTCGCATCGAGTCGACTGTCGGCCCGTGCACTGCTCCAGAGGTCGTGCAGTGCATCGCGCCGCGCGGCAAGTTGTGTCTGCACCTCGTCATGCCAGTGAGCTGGCGCCTCGCCTTCCACGAATTGCCCGCGGCCTCGGCCATAGTGGGCAACGGCCAGGTAGCGCAAGACGCTGGCGCGCACCAGCCCGTCGAGGAAGTCATCAGGCCAGCTCAGTCGGGCGCGCTCGGAGCCGGTCAACTTGTTGATCCCGCGCGCGATGCCTGCGCCGCCGAGCCCACCAAGGACTGCACCGACGAGCAGACCGGCGCCCATCGACAGTCCGCCGGTAGCGAGATCGGCCTTCAGGCCGGTGATGGCACCGGTCAGCACGCCACCGAACAGGGCGGCGCGACCCTCCGCGATCGGCTCCTGGGTCGCATAGGCTTCCTGCACGCGCTTCAGAATGGTTTCGGTCGTACCCCCGTCGAGGCCGCTGATCGCGATCATGCGGTCGGTTGCCGCTTTGACGCTGGCGTCGAGTCGAGCGGCCAGTGCCGCCATCGCACGGCTGCGCGCGTCGTCATCCTTGCGCAGGCCCAGCGTGACGAGCATGCGCGAGCCGATCGAGGCAGCGGGCTCGTCGATCGTTTCCGCGTCATGGGCGGCAGCGGCCATCTGCTCGGCCAGCACCTGCATGCAGGACTCGAAGCGCTCGACATTGCGAGCGGCCCACTCCGACTGCATGCGCGCAAATCCATCGCGCTTTTCCGGCGCCAGCCGTGTCGAGACGGCGGCCAGCAACGTGCCTTCCTGCACCCAGCAGCGCGCAAACGCGTCGAGCGTCAGCACATCGCACGCCAGGCCGAGTCCTGCGACATGGCTGCGCCAGCGTTCCTGCTCCGCCGCGTCATCGGCACGGGGCCGCGGCGGACCGACCTGATTGAGCAGGACGAGCACCGGCTTGTCGATCCAGCGCAGCACCTGGATCTCGGATGCAAGGTAACCGGCGTCACGCGGCTGTTCCGCGGCGTTGACGAGATACAGGACAACGTCCGAGGAAGTGCGCGCCGCGCGTACCGCCTGCTGACTGCACCAGAACGGCCGGTCCCGATGGCGGTCCCAGACTTCACGCAGCAGCCAGCCGATCGGGTTGCCGTCCATGCGAAGTCGCTGCACCAGTCGCGCGGAGTCGCCGAAGCCGGGGGTGTCCCACAGCCGTAGCGCATCGCCTGACGGGGTTTCCAGCAACAGGTACGGCTCCGCAAGTTCGGTCACATGCGGCGCGTCTCGCACTTCACCGACGTCGCGGCCGAGCAGGGTGCGCGCCAGCGTCGTCTTGCCGCTGTTCGTATGCGAAACGAGGGCGAGTTCGACCGTGACCGGCGTGCCGATGTCGCTACCCAACCCGTTGCTCACTGGGTGCCTCCCAGCGCCGCGGCCAGATCTGTCTCGGCTCGGCCCAGGTCCGGCGCGGTGAAATCGATACAGGCGAACGGGAGGTCGCGCTGGGCAGCAAAGCCTTGCCACGCCCGGCAACGTTCGTCCACGCGCTCATTGGCACCCGATTGCCCGGCCAGGCGCCGACGATACGGCCCGGTGTCGATGACAACGGCCAGCGGTGTATCGAGTGCGGACTTCAGCGTATCGAGGAACCGTCCGTGGTTTTCATTCTCGGGCGTAGCCGCCGCGTTGAAGACTGCGAGCGTCAGTGGCAGGTCGTCCTCGCGTCGCGCCAGTCCTTCGGCCGCGCTGGCTTCGGTGCCGAACTCCACGCTGGGTCGCAACGCCAGTTGCGTCGCGTCGCCGAGCAGATGCCGTGCCAGTCCATTCAAGCCTGCCACCCCGGACTCGTCGAGTGTGTAGCTGTACGGAATGACGCGAACGCGCGCATTGCTGGGCGCGAAGGAGGCCAGCACCCGACGGAAGTAGGCGGTGCCGAGATCGAAGCTGAACGCCCCTGCCAGCCTCCGTTCGCGCCACGCGGACCAGGCAAAGAGGGCGAGCCGGGGCAGGACCACCGCAATGCCGACCGTGACGGCGTACAGATGAATCCAGGGTCCGGCATTCGTGCCACCGACACCGCCGGTGATGCGCATCGCCTCGATCGCGTTAACCGAGGGGAACGTCGTGCCGAGCAGTCTTGCGGCCGGACCGAGCAAGGCGGCGAGAAATGCGTGAACCGATGCGGGCTGCAGGAAGGTGCTTTCCCAGCCGATGCGGTATTCGAATGCCACGGCGCGCACGTACAGGCCCAGCAGCGCACCCAGCGCGAACAGTGCCGCCGAAAGATGCAGCACGCGGCCCGCGCGAGCGTCGAGCAGCGTCGCGCTGAGGTCGGTCCAGTCCGAAGTGAAACGTGCTGCGGCCGCGGCGGCGATTTCGCTGGAGGTTGTCCGTGGGAATCGCGCTGCACCGGCGATCCAGCGTCGCAGTGGGCCTAGTCGATGTCCAAGAAGCGGACGCAGGATCAGGAAGAGATAGACCGCCACGTTCCAGGCAAGGATGCCGAGCAACGGGAACGCCAGCACATTTACATGCTGGCGGTCGGCGATGTGCTCGGTCAGTGCGCCCAGCGCGAATGCGGCGACGGGTAGGGCCACGCCGATCCACGGGCGCCAGCGAGCCTTGCGCAGGACACGCAGCGCGGGCGCCCGGGTACTCAGCTTGTCGAGCGCCAGGCCGGCGCGCTTTGCGAGAAACTGCTCGGCCGTTGCCGCCGTGCGTTGCTCTGCCGCCTGCCAGTGCGCGAGTTCTCCTGCCGCACGGCTCGCATAGCGCCGGTCATCCGCCGTGAAGATCGCCCCCGACGCATCGGTGGTTTCGATCGCACGCACGAGCACGATATCGCGAGCCGACTGTTCGTCCATCCGCGGATTATCGCTGTGGCCGCGGCGCCGTCCACGCGCGCATCATTGGCTCCTGTCGAGCGCCTGTTCGAGGTCCCAGAGGATGTCGTCGATCGATTCGATGCCGATTGACAGGCGCACCATGTCGGGTGTGACGCCGGCCTTCAGCTGATCGGCTTCCGTCAGTTGACGATGCGTCGTCGACGCCGGATGGATGACGAGCGATTTTGCGTCGCCGATGTTGGCCAGGTGCGAGAGGAACTGCAGTGCGTCGATGAATTTCTCGCCGGCCGCTGCGCCGCCCTTGATGCCGAAGGTCATCACCCCGGCGGCCCCCGGCTCGCCATCGACGGTGCGCAGGTACTTGCGCGCCAGCTGGTAGTACGGGCTCGATGGAAGGCCGGGCCAGTTGACCCATGCAACGCGGGGATGCGCGCTCAGGAACCCGG
The DNA here is from genome assembly GCA_963769745.1 of uncultured beta proteobacterium. Lineage (GTDB taxonomy): Bacteria > Pseudomonadota > Gammaproteobacteria > Burkholderiales > Burkholderiaceae_F > JALORV01. Next base: position 67,370 of record CAVYNB010000014.1, on the reverse strand, counting down.
CGACTCGACGCGCGTTCTGGCAGTGTCGCTCCATGCGCAGATGGAGTGTCTCGATTCCCTGCAGCAGCAGGAAGGCCGACAGCGGGGCGAGTGCCGCGCCGTGCACGCGCATCACTTCCATGCGCGCCTTCATCGTGTAGGCGAAGTCGCCGAAGGTCTCCCAGAACTTGACGCCGTGATAGCCCTTCGACGGCAGCACCATGTCCGGGAACTTGCCGTTGCCCCAGTCGAACTGGCCGCGCTCGACCAGCACACCGCCCAGCGTGGTGCCGTGCCCGCCCAGATACTTGGTCGCGGAGTGGACCACGATGTCCGCACCCCAGTCGAACGGCCGGCACAGGTAGGGAGAGGCCATCGTGTTGTCGATCATCAGCGGCACGCCGGCCGCATGCGCTATCGCTGCAATCGGCTCGATGTCGAGCACGTTGATCTTGGGGTTGCCCAGCGTCTCGGCGTACACCAGTCGGGTCGACTCGCGCAGCGCGGCGCGGAAATTCTCCGGCCTGTCGGGGTCGACAAAGGTCGTCTCGATGCCCATCTTGCGCAGCGTGATATCGAACTGCGAGTACGTGCCGCCGTACAGCAGCGACGAGGCCACGACGTGTTCGCCCGGCTGCACGATCGCGAGAATGCCCGTCATCTGCGCCGACATGCCGCTCGCGGTCGCGAGTGCCGCGCGGCCATTTTCCAGCGCAGCGACACGCTCCTCCAGCACGGCCACCGTCGGATTGCTGATACGTGAATAGACGTTGCCGAAAGTCTGCAGGTTGAACAGGCTCGCCGCATGATCGGCCGAGTCGAACACGTACGACGTCGTCTGGTAGATCGGCGCGGCGCGACTGCCGGTCACGGGATCCGGAATCTGGCCGGCGTGCAGGCACAAAGTCTCGATGCCGAAGGCGCGGTCTGCCATGGAGGTCTCCTCAGTACGGCAGCTGCCGCGGGCGCTTGCTGGAAATCACGCGTGTGTTCACGCCAGCCCAGTTCAGTCCGCCAAACAGGCGCCCGTGCTCGATCTTCACGCAGCGGTCCTGCACCACGTCGAGTCCGGCAGCGCGCGCACGTTCGGCAGCGGCGCTGTTGGTCACGCCCAGTTGCATCCACAGGCAACGGGCGCCGACCGCGATCGCATCGTCGGCCAGCGGTCCGATATCGTCGGCCCGCCGGAAACAGTCCACCATGTCGATCGGGCCGGCGGCCTGGGCGGCCGTGCGTACATCGGGATAGCACTTCTGCCCCAGAACCTCGGAGTACTTCGGGTTCACGGGGATCATCGTGTAGCCGTGCTCGAGCAGGTATTTGCCGACGAAGTAGCTCGGGCGATGCCATTCCGCCGAGATGCCGACAACGGCAATCCGACGGCAGTCGTGCAGCAGACGGCGCAGCGTCGGGATGTCGGTGCTATCGGCCATAGTGATTACCCCATTGCATGCACGACGAGTCCGGCATTGATGAAAGGTGCCCGTTGATGCTGAAAAGCGCCCAAGTGTCGAAAAACTTGACAAGCTCGCGGCCGCAATACGGCACAACATTGATCGTCTGCATAGACGATCGATTTAGCGACTCGACCATTGTAATTTGGGGATGTAGAAATCAGGTGTGCGCCGGCAGGTCGGCGCCAAGGGGCTGTCGATGAAACGCAGTATCGCTGTACTCGTTGCCGGAGCCGGGCTGGCTGCAGGTGCTCCCGCTCAGGCGGAGGTGTTCTACAGTTGGGTCGATGTCGCGCAGAAACCCAAGGTTGCGACGATGAGCGACACGCTGATGCGCAAGCAACTGTGCTCGCGCAGCGATGTCGACGGATCGTGCCTCGATGGGCAGTCGGAAAAGGAAGAGGTGCTGAAATTCCAGCCGCCACCCGTCGACACGCCGCTGCCACCCGTGATCGACACCTTGCCGCCGGTGGTCGATAGCTCGCTTCCCATTCCGATCGCCGAGCAACCCGTCACGACGCCGGTGCCCGAGCCAACGACCCTGGCGCTACTGGCTGCGGCGTTGTTCGGCCTCGTGATAGGGAAAGGGCGGTATCGCGGCCGGGCTGTCAAGTTCCCGGTTCTGCGTACGTGAACTGCACGTTCATGGTCTGACCGACGGCTGGATTTACGACGGTCAGCAATCCGGATGGCATGAGTGTGAATCCCGGCGGCAGCGGTGTGCTGCCGCTGGCGAGTCCGAAGGCGCCTCCGCGGACAACGTCGGCGGGTAACGTCAGGCTGAGGTCGATCACCCGGTTCTGTCCCGCGATGAACCACATCCAGGGGGACAGGTCCCACACGTCCGCCGCTGCGTTCAGCGCAGCGGGAGCGGATGGTGACGGTGCGCCGGATCCGCCGCATCCCAACAGAGTCAATCCGCCGAAACCCGTGACTCCCAGCAACAGCGACCTGCGCTTCATCGTGAGTGAAGTCCCGGTCGATGCCATTCGATCGTCGCTGACGTTGAAGTGATACTGGCGAATCGCCGAAGCGTCGTCCCTGTCCAAGGGCAAAGGGCCGCTGGTGGCGGCCCTTTGGGTTTGGTGGAGGCGGCGGGAATTGAACCCGCGTCCACGAGTGATCCAGATCCAGTTCTACATGCGTAGCCGGTCTATTTTTGTCTCGCCGCGTGCTTAGCCGATCGGCAGGCCGGCACACAGCCAGTCACTGGGTCTCGATGCCGCCGTCGTGACTCCACCGGCATCCAGCTTCCGTAAATGGCGCTGCTGTCGGTTACCCGACCTGGCCCGGAAGCGAACCAGTGCAGCGTCTGGCCGGTATTAAGCGGCTAGAGCAAACGCGTCTTCGTTGGCGTTTGTAGTGTTCCAGATGGATTTACGAGGTCACTGGTCCTCGGCATGCCCTGAGATCCTTCACGACCCGTGTCGAAGCCAGGTCGCCCCCAAGAAAAGCGATTCTACGTTCAATGTGGGTCACTTCAGCGAGAAATCAACCCGGGTTTTCGCTCCGGAGTCCTTGATGCCGCCCGCATCGAGCTTGGGCTCCACCAGGAATAGCCGCTCGCGCGGGACTTTGCCTTCGACCTCCAGGCGGTTGCGCACGACGGTCGCACGCTGGTTCGCGAGTGCGCGCAGGTCTTCGGGCGTCACGGCGAGATGGGCGACGATCAGAGCTTCCATTTCGGCCACGGGTATCGTTTTCGCGATACCGATGAAGTTGCGCGGCTTGTCCGGGATCTTCTCGTCGTCGTAAACGGCCGCGATCAGGGCCGGTCGTTCCTGCTCAGTGATCGTCACCTTGGACGGGTCGACCGAATCGCCGCCGCCGCGCACCGTCTGGCGGACCTTGGCGGCGCGCAGCTTGGCGTCGAGCTTCGCCTTTCATCGCGCCGTCCGTGTCAACCGCGGGATCGACGCGGCCGATGATGTCGACCTTGAGTGCCGGGCGATCGTTCAACGCTTTCGCGAGTGTGTCGATGCGCTTGGTCTGTTCCGGCGCCAGGGTTGCGCCGCCGGCGGCAAACTCCACGTAGCCGAGTTCTTCACCGCCGCCGAAGGCGGATGCGAGCAGGGTGAACGGCGCGGTCACGATCTTCGTCAGCACGTTGACGATGACCTGGATGATGATCCCGCCGATCGAGAACTTGGGATCGTTCAGCGTGCCGGAGATCGGCAGGTTGATATCGATTTCACCTTTCGAGTTCGTCAGCAGCGATACCGCCAGCAGCACCGGCAGCTTGGTCGCCGTCGGACTCTCGACCTTGTCGCCGAAGGTCAGCTGATCGAGGAAAAGGTGATTATTGGCATTGAGCTTTTCGTCCTCGATCTTGTAGCTGACGTCCATCGACAGCTTGCCCTTGACGATCGGATAGCCGGCGTACTTGACGGAGTAGGGCGTCAGGCGCGGCAGGTCGACGCCCTTGGTGCTGCCCTTGATGTCGAGGAAGAGCTTGGGCGCGAGCGGGTTGAGGCGCCCGTTGATCTCGAGCGGGGCGTCGTCATCGATCTTGCCCGCGAGTGTCATCGTCGCCGGTTCGGTCGAATCGCTCGCCAGCGTGGTGACCGTGCCGCCAAGTCCCGTCATGTTCGCCGTGTAGTTTGGCTTGATGAAGTTGTCGGTGAAGTTCACGTTGCCGCGCAGGATTTCGACCTGCCCGATGCGAATCACCGGTCGTGCCGACGGGTCGCCGCTTTGCGGCGCGACCGTTGTGGTCGCAGTACGGTCTGGTCCTGAAGGCTTCGCGGGCTCGTTGCCGGCGAGTTCGCGATCGACCGGCATCGCGACCTCGGCCGGCTTGGTCGCCGCCGCCGCTTTCGTCTCCGCTTGCGGTGCTGCTGCGCCCGGCGCTTGCCCTTCGCGCACGATCAGGTCGGCGAGGTTCAGCCGTCCCTGCTCGGAGACGATGACACGCGCGTAGAAGTCCGCGAGCGAAATTTTTCCAACGGCGATGTTGGGCGGCCCTTCGCCGATCCTGGCGTCGATCTGCTCGAGGTCGAGCACCTGCCACTTGAGCAGGTCGTTCTCGCTGCGCGCATCCAGCATGTGCAGGTTTGCGAGCCGCGCGCTGCCCTTGTATCCGACCTTCAGTGGAGCGCCGGTGGCCTGACTGATGACGGCGTTGCCACGGGCCGAAAGCAGGGCGCTCGCCAGCACCGCGTTGAGTCGCGCCGCGAGATAGGGGCGCACGGCAGCGATGTCGAGGCTGCGCGCATCGACGCGCAGATCCGAAACCAGTGGATTCCATTTGGCGCCGCCGTTGACCGCCAGCGTCCCGCCGCTGCCGAAGCGCGTGCGCAGCGCGATCTCTGCGCGTTGCGATCCATCGCTGACGACGTTGTTGACCGTGCCGGTGATCGCCGATGCGCGCAGCTTCACGTTCGGATCGACCGCCAGGTCTTCGAGCTGCAGATCGCCGCGCGCAATCGACGTTTCCTTTAGCGTGACCTTCCACGGTTGGGCGGCAGCCGCCCCTTCCTGCTTCTCGGTCGTGCCGGTAGCCTCGCCCGGTTTGGCGCGGAATACCGTCAGCCAGTTGATCTGGCCGTCCGCCATGCGCCGCACGATCGTGCGTGGACCGTCGAGTGAAAGCTTGGCAATCGTTATCAGACGATCGTTGAGATCGATCTCACCGCCGTCGATCGCGATGGCGGCGAGATCGAAGTTGGCTGCGCTGCCGGCGGGACCGCGCACCTTGATGTCCTTGCCGCGCACCTTGATCTCGCGCAGTGCGATCTTCATCGCGGGATCGGCAGCCGCAAACTCGAGGATGGCATCGACATCGCTGCTGCCGTCGAGCGTGGCGCTGACGACATGCGCCAGATAGCGCGCTGCCGTGCGCATCTTCACGTCGCGCGACGTGAACGCCAGACGTCCCGCGACCGGCGCCAATCCCACTTCACCTTCGAGCTTGGTCGATCCGCCGCCTTCGCCGATGTCGCCGCTGACGCGAACCTTTCCGCGTGCGCTGGACGTGGTCGTCAGGTCGCTCGCTTCGGCGCCCAGATTGATGACCTGCAGCCGGAAGCGACCCGCCGAGTCATCGGCGTAGTTCACGGTGCCGTCGCTGACTGCCGCGTGCTTCAGAGTAAATGCAAACGGTGAGGGCGGACTCGTCGCTGGCGCGGAACCGGCATCAGGCGAGCTCGATCCCCCTGCCGATGCCGGCGCTTCCAGCAGCGGTTGCTTGCCGAACTGCACCCAGTTGATCGCACTACTCGTGTCGCGAACGACCTCGATGGTCGGCGCGGTGAGTACGAGGTCGCCGATCACCGCGCGGCGCGCGAAGGGGTCGACCTCGTCGAGGACGACACGCAAGGATTTCCAGCCGACGAGGGGCTGCGCGTTCGCAGCCGGCGCGGCCAGCACGAATTCGTTGACGACCACGGCGCCCGAAATCACGGTGTGCGCGGGCTGCGCCGGCCGGTCGCCGCGCGCCGGTGCCGCGCGCCGGAAGGCAACGCGCAGGTCCGTGTCGAGCTTGCCCTGCGGCGTTGTGAAGTTCAGACGTACGGGCGAGTAGGCGAGGTAGGCTGGAATGTCCAGTCCGTCGAACTTCAGATTGATCGACGATTCGAGCGTGTCGGCGAACGGACGCGTCTCGCCCTTGATGTCGATCGGCGTGCCATTGAGGCGCGCGAAGAACGCCGGCTGGACATTGATCTCGGCGTGCGTCGGCAGGTTGGAAATGAACGGGATGCCGAGCTTGATATCGGCCAGCGCGTGCTTGCGCATCATCGGGCGGTCGTCGAAGTTGACGATGCTGTCCGCGACTTCGATGTTGCTCAGGGAAAAGCGCGCGGGTTCGTCGCTGGTCTTCGGCTTGGCTCGAACGCGATCGATGATGTCGCTGAAGTTGAAGCGCTGCTGATCCAGCCTTGCGAGGTTGGCTGTCAGGCCGGCGATGCGGAGCGAATCCAGCACCGGCGCGCGGCGGAAGACTGATTCCACGGACGCATTGGCAACGGTCTCTCGAACGGTCAGCAGCGGCGACGTGTCGCCAGGTGCGCCCTCGACCACCAGGCCGCGCAGCGTGATGCTCAGCGTGTAGGGGTTGGTGCCGACGCTCTCGACTTTCACCGGGCGTCCGAGCTCGCGTGACGCGACGGTCTCGACACCCCAGCGCACAAGCTTCGGGATCGCCAAGTAACCGATGGCCCCGAACAGCAGCAATGCAATGGCCGCGCCGATGGCCACCTTGCGCAGCGCTGGCATCCATCGACTCATCTTTGAGTTCATCCCGGGCGACGACTCTGTAGATCAGGGACGATTATCCGTCGGCGAGCCCGCTATGGCCTGATCAGGCGGAGCAGTTCATCCGGGGTATGGATGATGTGATCGGCACCCCACTGCTCGATCGGATCGGAATCGCCGAGATAGCCATAGGCTGCGGCCACCGTACGCAAGCCGGCAGCCCGGCCCGCCTGCACATCGCGCAGGTCGTCACCCACGTAGAGGGACTCATCACGTGTCTTGCCGGCACTCTGGAGCGCGTGCAGCAGCGGCGCCGGGTGCGGTTTGGCGTGAGGGGTCGTATCGCCACTGACGACACACGCGGCGCGCGTCGCCAGCCCGAGCGCACGGACCAGCGGATCGGTGAAGCGCGCCATCTTGTTGGTGACGATTCCCCACAGCACGCCATCGGCATCAAGAGCAGCCAGCGTTTCGGCCATCGTCGGGAACAACGCGCTGGCCTCGCACAGGGCCGACTCGTACTCGCCGAAGAACTCCTGCCGCAGTTCCTCGTAACCGGCGTCGGCGGGCGTCAGGCCGAATGCGCGACCGATCAGTCCGCGCGCGCCGTGCGAGGCGAGTGGTCGCAGTGTCTCGAGTGGTACCGGCGCCTGTCCGCGGTTGGACAGCATGCGGTTGACCGCCCCGGCCAGATCCGGGGCCGTATCGGCCAGTGTTCCGTCGAGGTCGAACAGCACCAGTTGGATCGTGTTCATCGTCGAATCGTCTGGTCGTCGGATCAGGTGCGGCGACTTGATTGATTTGATGCGCGCACCGGTCAGGGCCTTGAGCCGAACCTAGGCAGGCTTGCGGAAGGCCATCAGGTAGTTCACGTCGGTATCGCGACCCAGCGAAGCGGACTTGGTGAATGGGTTGTAGGTCATGCCCATCAGTTCGTGCAGCGCCAGTCCGGCGCTGCGAGCGTACTGGGTCAGCTCGCTCGGCCTGATGAACTTGGCGTACTCGTGCGTGCCGCGCGGCAGGATGTTGAGGACGTACTCGACGCCGACGATCGCCAGCAGGAACGACTTGGAATTGCGGTTGATGGTCGAGAAGAACACCCAGCCTCCCGGTTTTGCCAGGGCGGCACAGGCCCTCACGCTCTGGGCCGGATCGGGTACGTGCTCGAGCATTTCCATGCAGGTCACGACGTCGAAGGCGGCCGGCTGGCGTTCCGCCCAGGACTCGGCTGCGCCTTCCTCGTAAGTTCACGTCCGCACCTGACTCCAGCGCATGCAACTGGGCGACCTTGAGCGGCTTGCCGGCCAGGTCTATGCCGGTGACCTGTGCACCGCGTCCGGCCATCGCCTCGGCCAGCACGCCGGCACCGCAGCCGACGTCGAGTACACGCTTGCCTGCCAGCGGAACCAGCCGGTCGATCCACGCCAGTCGTAACGGATTGATCTCGTGCAAGGGCCGCATGGGGCCATTCGGATCCCACCAGCGGGCGGCAATGTCGCCGAACTTGCGCAGCTCGGCCGGATCGACGTTGGCGCTGTTGGTATTCATCGGTCGAATGTTACTGGCCCGGCGCCAGGCAAAAAAAAGCCCCGCCGAAGCGGGGCTTTGCAGCGAGAAGATCGCTTAGCGACGGACCGGGCGGGTACCCACCACCTCGACCTCGACGCGACGATTCGGCTGCAAGCACTGGATCAGCTGCGTGCAGTTACGAACCTCGCCCTTGGCGGACGGATCCGGGCACTGCTTGACCGGGTTCGCCGGGCCCTTGCCTTCCGTGTAGACACGGTTCGGCTCGATACCCTTGCTTACCAGGTAGTCCTTCACGGCCTGAGCACGCGCAACCGACAGCTTCTGGTTGTGCGCCAGAGGACCAAGGCGGTCGGTGTAGCCGACTGCAATGATGACCTCGAGGCTCACGCCGGCCAGTTTCGACACGAGATCGTCGAGCTTGGCCTTGCCGTCCGCACGCAGAACCGCCTTGTCGAAGTCGAACAGGGCGTCAGCCGCGAACGTCACCTTCTCGCTCGTCGGAGCGGGCGGTGGCGGGGGCGGCGGTGGCGTCGGAGCCGGTGGCGGCGGGGGCGGCGGAGGCGGTTCGCAGACCGGCTTGACCATCAGGTCCTTGTCGCACTCGCAGCCTGCCGTCCAGTTGGGGAACGGCGCATCCTTGATCACCGTCTTCGCGGCGCGGTCGACGCTCCACGAACCCGTACGCCAGCACAGGCCGAACGGATCGCGAACGATGACGCCACGCGCGTCGATCACATACGGGCTTTCCTTGGTATCAACAACAGTGACGTCCTTCATCTGGGCAGAAACGGTCCCAGTGATGGCCATCAGTGCCGTAGCCAGGAGGCCCAGCTTGATGGATTTCTTCATATAACTCCTCACTCGAGATTGCGGAGACCGGCCGGGGTACCAACTCGGCCGGATATGGCCGGCACCGCATCGGCCGATGATGGCGCATGAAGCTTCACGCCAACCCCGCCGTCTGCAGAACCTGCCGACAGCGATTCTGCCACGCGAGCAGGGTGGCCGCCGGGGACCCCGACGCCGCTCCTTGCGCTTCGGCAAGGACCTGTCTCGTTCTGACAACAGACCGGCCGGCCACCCAGACATCGGTCGCATGTTCGCGTCCGGCGGCATAAACCAGCTGTGACAGGGGATTGAAGACCGGTTGGGTCTCGATTTCGGACAAGTCGAAGGCCGCGAAATCAGCTTCCTTGCCGACCTCGATCGAGCCGATGCGGCGCTCCAGACCGAGTGCCCGCGCCCCACCGAGCGTGGCGGCCTCCAGGGCCGCCGGAGCAGGCAGCACGCTTGGGTCGCGGCTGGCACCCTTGGCGAGCAGGGCAGCCAGGCGCATTTCCGACACCATATCGAGGCGATCGTTGCTTGCTGCGCCGTCGGTGCCGAACCCGATGTTGACCCCGGCCGCCAGCAGTTCGGCCACCGGCGCGATGCCGCTGCCGAGCTTGAGGTTCGACGCCGGGCAATGGGCCACCGAGGCGCCCCGCTGCGCCAGCAGCGCGATCTCGGCCGCTTCGAGGTGGACCGCGTGGACGGCGATCAGCCGTTCTGTCACCAGCCCAAGCCGGTCCAGGCGCGCGATCGGCCGTTCACCATGCCGGCGTACCGACTCCGCGACCTCATCAGCAGTCTCGTGCAGATGGATGTGCACCGGCAGGTCGAGCTCTTCGGCGAGGACCGCGATCTTCGTCAGCGTGGCGTCCTCGACCGTGTAGGGGGCATGCGGTGCGAGCGTGAAGCTCACCAGCGCATCGTCGCGACAGGCATCGCGGGTCGCGAGACCCTTGCGCAGGTAGTCCTCGGCATCGGACGCGTAGGCGGTAGGGAACTCGATCGCGATGATTCCGGCAACTGCGCGCATGCCCACACCGCGCAGCGCGCGTACCGCGGCTTCAGGATAGAAGTACATGTCCGAGCAGCAGGTCGTGCCGGAGCGCAGCATCTCCAGCGCTGCGATGCGCGTGCCGTCGTAGACGAACTCCGGGGACACCAGTGCCTTTTCGAGTGGCCAGATGCGTTGCTGCAGCCACTGCATCAGCGGCAGGTCGTCGCCGATGCCGCGAAACAGCGCCATCGCGGCATGGGTGTGGAGGTTGACGAGCCCCGGGGTCAAGGCGTGGGTCGCAAGGACCACGCGCTCCGCCGGCGCGTAGCGCGCATGTGCCGTGTCCCGGGGCAGCAGCGCAAGGATGCGGCCCTCATGAACGACAACGGCGTGATCCTCCAGTACCGCGGCACGCGGCACGATGGGCACGACCCAGCGCGCCTCGATCACCAGATCGACGGATTCCATGTTGAGCAGGCGGTTCGAAGTGTGGCGGCGGATCAAAGCACATCGCGCGCCGATTGGCGAGTCGGTGATATCGGCGTCGCCGCGCGCTCGAGGCGACATCGGCGTTTAACGCGACCCGGGTCGGGCGAAATCGGGCCTTCGCGCTGGTAGAATTTGCGATTGCATTTCAGAGCGAACAGGCCTGTTCCGCTCGAACCGACGGCCCCGCCCCTGATGGACCAATTCGCCAAGGAAACCCTGCCGATCTCGCTTGAAGAGGAGATGCGGCGTTCGTATCTGGATTACGCGATGAGCGTGATCGTCGGGCGTGCGCTGCCCGATGTGCGCGACGGCCTGAAGCCGGTGCACCGTCGCGTGCTGTTCGCGATGCACGAGGCGAACAACCACTGGAATCGCTCCTACGTGAAGTGTGCTCGCGTGGTCGGCGAGGTGATGGGCAAGTACCACCCGCACGGCGACAACGCCATTTACGACACGCTGGTGCGGATGGCGCAGGACTTCTCGCTGCGCTACACGCTGATCGATGGGCAGGGCAACTTCGGCTCGATCGACGGCGACAACGCGGCAGCGATGCGCTACACCGAGTGCCGGCTCGACAAGATCGCCGGTGAACTGCTGGCCGACATCGACAAGGAGACGGTCAACTTCGTCCCGAACTACGACGGCAAGGAGAGCGAGCCGTCGGTGTTGCCGTCGAAGATTCCGAACCTGCTGATCAACGGCTCGGCTGGCATCGCGGTTGGCATGGCGACCAACGTGCCGCCGCACAACCTCTCCGAGGTGATCGACGGCTGCCTCGTGCTGCTGCGCCGGCCCGAGACCACGGTCGACGACCTGATCGAGCTGATTCCGGCGCCTGACTTCCCGACCGCCGGGATCATCTACGGCCTCGAAGGCGTGCGCGAAGGCTATCGCACCGGTCGCGGCCGCGTCGTCATGCGCGCCAAGACGCACTTCGAGGAAATCGACAAGGGCGCGCGCAGCGCGATCATCGTCGACGAACTGCCCTACCAGGTGAACAAGCGCGTGCTGCTCGAACGCATCGCCGAGATGGTCAACGAGAAGCGGCTCGAGGGCATCTCCGACATCCGCGACGAGTCCGACAAGTCGGGAATGCGCGTCGTATTCGAGCTCAAGCGCAACGAAGTGCCGGAGGTCGTGCTCAACAACCTCTACAAGCAGACCCAGCTGCAGGATACGTTCGGCATCAACATGGTCGCACTGGTCGACGGCCAGCCGCGGCTGCTGAATCTCAAGCAGATGCTCGATGCGTTCCTGTCGCATCGGCGCGAGGTGGTCACGCGGCGCACGGTCTTCGAACTCAAGGAGGCGCGCAAGCGCGGCCACGTGCTGGAAGGCCTCGCCGTGGCGCTCGCCAACATTGACGAGTTCATCGCCATCATCAAGGCGGCGCCGACGCCGCCGGTGGCCAAGACCGCGTTGATGGCGCGCGCGTGGGACTCGTCGCTGGTGCGCGAGATGCTGACGCGCTCCGGCGCCGATATGGCGGCCTATCGTCCGGACGGACTCGAGGCGCGGTTCGGCTTGCAGAGCGAAGGTGAACTGCGGGGCCTGTATCGCCTGTCCGAAGAGCAGGCCGAGCAGATCCTGCAGATGCGCCTGCAGCGGCTGACGGGACTGGAGCAGGACAAGATCGTCAACGAGTACCGCGAAGTGATGGACACCATCACCGACCTGCTCGACATACTCGCCAAGCCGGCGCGCATCACCGACATCATTGCCGACGAACTGCTCGCACTGAAGAGCGAGTTCGGCGACGCGCGCCGCTCGGAGATCGTGCGCAGCGCGCAGGACCTGATGACCGAGGACCTGATCGCGCGCGAAGACATGGTGGTCACGCTATCGCACACCGGCTATATAAAGAGCCAGCCGCTGGCGGATTACCGCGCGCAGAAGCGCGGCGGTCGCGGCAAGCAGGCGGCTGCGATGCGCGAGGACGACTGGATCGACCAGCTCTTCATCGCCAACACGCACGACACGATCCTGTGCTTTTCCAACCGCGGGCGGCTCTACTGGCTCAAGGTCTGGGAAGTGCCGCAGGGCGCGCGCACCGCGCGCGGCAAGCCGATCGTCAACATGTTCCCGCTGGCCGAAGACGAGAAGATCACGGTGGTGCTGCCGATCTCGGAGTACGACGGGCAGCACTTTGTGTTCATGGCCACGGCGATGGGGACGGTCAAGAAGACGGCGCTCATCGACTTCAGCAATCCGCGCAAGGCAGGGATCATCGCGGTTGATCTCGATCCGGGCGATTACCTGATCGGTGCCGCGATCACCGACGGACAGCACGACGTGATGCTCTTCTCCGATGCCGGCAAGGCCGTGCGCTTCGACGAGAACGACGTCCGTCCGATGGGCCGCACCGCGCGCGGCGTACGCGGCATGCAGCTCGACTATGGCCAGCAGGTCATTGCGATGCTGGTGGCCGAGGACGAGGAGCAGAGCGTGCTGGCCGCGACCGAGAACGGCTACGGCAAGCGCACGCCGATCGTCGAGTACACGCGCCACGGCCGTGGCACGAAGGGCATGATCGCGATTGCCACCAGCGAGCGAAACGGCAAGGTCGTTGCGGCCACGCTCGTGCGCGGCGACGACGAGGTCATGCTGATCACGACAGGGGGCGTGCTGATACGCACTCGTGTGTCCGAGATCCGCGAGATGGGGCGCGCGACACAGGGCGTGACTCTGATCGCGCTGGACGATGGCACGACGCTGACGGGGCTGCAGCGGGTGGTAGAGCGCGACAGCGAGGCAGCCAATGGCCACGAGGCTGGCGCCGAGCCCATGTCCGAGGCCGATACTCCCGATACGCCCGATACGCCGACGACCGAGGGCTGAGCGGAAGCCGCACCTTGTCCCGCGTCTACAACTCCTCTTCCGGACCGGCGGTGCGCCATGGCTGATTCGATCGACCGGCGCCTGAAGCCGTTGCGCGACGCCATCGACGGCGTCGACGCGCGACTCGTCGAGCTCCTCAACGAGCGTGCCCGGCTGGCTAGCGAAGTAGGTCGGCTCAAGGGCGAAGTCGAAGCGCCGGTGCTGCGCACCGAGCGCGAGGCGGAAGTCCTGCGCAAGGTGGACGCGCTGTCGAAAGGCCCGCTGTCGGCGGCACCGCTGGCCAACGTGTTCCGGGAAATCATGTCGGCGTGCCGCGCGCTCGAGCGTCCGTTGACGGTGGCTTTCCTCGGGCCCGCCGGGACGTTCTCCGAAACCGCGATGCACCGCCAGTTCGGCACCAGCGTCACCGGATTGCCGTGTGCGACGCTCGATGAAGTCTTTCGCGCGACCGAGGCTGGCAGCGCCGATGTCGGCATCGTGCCGCTGGAGAATTCGTCCGAAGGTGCGGTCAGCCGCACACTCGACCTGTTGCTTGCGACGCCGCTGAAGCTGCTCGCCGAGCTGTCGGTCCCAGTCGACCACAACCTGCTGACTCGCAGCGGCACGATGGACGGGATTCAGTGCATCTGCGCGCACTCTCAGGCGCTTGCACAGTGTGCCGGCTGGCTGGCGCAGCACTACCCGGCCATCGAGCGGCGCGCCGTCGCCAGCAATGCCGAAGGCGCGCGCCTCGCAGCGGAAAGTCCGACGATGGCCGCCATCGCCGGCGATCGCGCCGCGGAGCGCTACGAACTGGTCGCCGGTCGCAACGCACATCCAGGACGACCCCAACAATCGCACGCGCTTTGCGGTGCTGGGGCAGCAGGTGACGCAGCCATCGATTCCGCCCGGGCGTGACAAGACCTCGCTGATCCTGTCGGTGCCCAACAAGGCCGGGGCGGTGTTCCACATGCTCGAGCCCTTGTCGCAGCACGGGGTGTCGATGACGCGTTTCGAATCGCGTCCCGCCCGCGTCGGCACGTGGGAGTACTACTTCTACGTCGACGTCGAGGGACACCAGGCCGATCCGACGGTCGCCACGGCGCTGGCCGAGCTGCAGCAGGCCTGTGCGTTCTACAAGTGTCTCGGTTCCTATCCGGCCGAGCATTGACAACTCGAAGGGTGACCATGGCGGCGGTACCGACCGAATCGACGACGACACTCGGCACGCTCGAGCATGTGCGCGCGATCGCGCCGTACCAGGCGGGCAAGCCGATCGACGAACTCGCGCGCGAGTTCGGGCTTGATCCGGCGTCGATCGTGAAGCTCGCGTCGAACGAAAACCCACTGGGCGCACCGGAGTCGGCGAAGAAGGCCATGGCCGCAGCGGTCGAGGACCTCGGTCGCTACCCGGATTCCAACGGTTTCGAGCTGAAGGCCGCGCTGGCGGCACGCTACGGCGTGCCGATGGACTGGATCACGCTCGGCAACGGCAGCAACGACATCCTCGAACTGGCCGCCGCTGCCACCCTGACGCCAGGTCGCAGCTGCGTCTATGCGCAGCATTCGTTTGCCGTCTATGCGCTCGCCACGCAGGCGCGCGGCGGCCGCGCCATCGTGGTGCCGGCGCGGCAGCTCGGCCACGACCTCGACGCGATGCTGGCGGCGATCGCGGCTGACACGGCGCTCGTCTACGTCGCCAATCCGAACAATCCGACCGGCACGCACCTGAAGGCCGACGCGATCGATGCCTTTCTCGCGCGGGTTCCGGCGCGGGTCGTGGTCGTGCTCGACGAGGCCTACAACGAATACCTGCCGCCCGAACTGCGCGTCGACAGCACGGCCTGGGTGCGCAAGTACCCGAACGTCATCGTGTCGCGCACGTTTTCGAAAGCCTTCGGGCTCGCCGGGCTGAGAGTCGGCTATGGCATCGCCCAGCGCGAACTCACCGACCTGATGAATCGCGTGCGCCAGCCGTTCAACGTGAACAGTGTCGCGCAGGCGGCCGCGGTCGCGGCGCTGGCGGACGAGGACTTCCTGGCACGCAGCTACGAACTGAACCTGCGCGGCATGCAGCAGCTGACCGAGGCCTTTCGCGGACTCGGGCTCGAGTACGTGCCCAGCGTCGGCAACTTCGTGCTGGTCAAGGTCGGACCCGCGGGTCGCGTCTATCAGGAGCTGCTGAAGCGTGGTGTCATCGTGCGTCCCGTCGCCAACTACGGCTTGCCGGAGTGGCTGCGCATCACGATCGGACTGCCCGAGGAGAACGCCGCCTTCCTGCGCGCGCTGCCGGACGCGCTCGCCGCAGGCCGCTCGTGAAACTGGCGCTGATCGGCGTTGGCCTGATCGGCGGATCGTTCGCGGCGGCGTTGCGTGCTGCCGGCGAGGTCGAGGAGGTCATCGGCTTCGACATCGATCCGCAGGCTGTTGCTGCAGGTGTCGATCGAG
The DNA here is from genome assembly GCA_963769745.1 of uncultured beta proteobacterium. Taxonomy (GTDB): domain Bacteria; phylum Pseudomonadota; class Gammaproteobacteria; order Burkholderiales; family Burkholderiaceae_F; genus JALORV01. The sequence continues at coordinate 51,635 of CAVYNB010000014.1, read as the reverse complement.
GGATCGTCACGCGTGCGACGGCCAGTGCGGCGGAGGCGGTGAGTGGCGCTGACCTTGTGGTCGTCGCGACACCGGTGGGCGCGATGCGCGCAACGCTGGCGAGCATCGCGGCAACGTTGCCGGCGCACGCCATCGTCACGGACGTCGGCAGCACCAAGTGCAGTGTGATCGACGACGCGACGGCCACGCTCGGGTCGGCAATGGCGCGCTTCGTCCCCGCCCACCCGATTGCCGGCGGCGAGCGCCCTGGTGTGCAGCACGCCGATGCGCGACTGTTCCGCGATCGGCTGGTGATCACCACTCCGACAGCAGCCACGGACCCTGCCGCACTGGCGACGATCGAGCGCCTGTGGCGCAGCACCGGCGCTCGCCTCGAACGCCTTGAGCCGGACGTCCACGATCGCGTCTTTGCCGCGGTCAGCCACCTGCCGCATGTGCTCGCCTTTGCGCTGGTCGAGATGATTGCGCAGGCGCCGGACGCCGCCACCAAGTTCGCCCATGCCGGTGCCGGCTTCCGTGACTTCACCCGCATTGCTGCCTCCAGCCCCGAGATGTGGCGCGACGTCTGCCTGGCCAACCGCGAGCCGCTTGCAGCTGAACTGCGCGCATATCGCGAACGCCTTGCCGCGATCCAGGCCGCGATCGATGCAGGCGACGGCGCAGCCTTGTTAGAAGTGTTCAGCGCGGCGTCGGCAGCCAAGCGAGGGTCCGACGGCACCGGTTCCTACACCGTTCTGGACACCTGACTCGCGTCAACTTCGTCCGGTCGGACTAGCGTGCGGCTTGCGATCGATCAGCCACTGATCCTGCGAATTCAGCCACTCGCCGTAGCCAATTCGCGCTGACGTTCAAATCCTTCGGCCTTCGGCCAGTGCAGTCCCTCCGCTCGTCGCGACTTCAGTTCCACTGAGCGGTGACCACGCGCAATGACTTGCGGCTGTGGATAAGCTTCGTTCAGGAAGAGGGAGACTCATGCAAGTGCGCGGATTCACTGTCATCGAAGTGCTGGTCGTGCTGACCATCTCGGCCATTCTGGTCGCGATGGCCGTGCCGTCATTCCAGGCGATGATCCAGAATCAACCGCATCTCGAGCGCATCGAATTCGTTCTAGCGACGCTCGATATCGCTCGATCGGAAGCCATTCGTCGCAACTGGTCCGTGACGGTATGTCGCAGCACGAATGCAGACGCGCCGAATCCCACCTGCAGCAATGCCGTGGCAGGAAACTATGCCGCAAACGACTGGGCGAGCGGCTGGATCGTCTTCGCTGTTGCGCCGGCTAACGTGCCCAACGGTCAGGTGCAGGCGAACGACGAAGTAATCCTCCAGCAGGCGGCCTTTCAGCCTGGAATGCCGCAGCGCCTAATCATCGAATCCACGGCGGCGGCACAGTTCAAGACCTTTGATGCTCGCGGGCTGGCGCTGGGCGGCGGGGCCGCCAGCGTCATGTTCATTGACCACCGCGATATTCAGGTCGCGGCCCGGACAAACATGGCCCGCTGCATTGATATGCACGCTTCAGGGCGGGCCCATGTGGCCCGCGTTGTCAACGACGCGTGCCCGGCAGCTTGACGACGATGAAAACAGCGATGAACACGCAGCGTGGCTTGTCGATGATCGAGATCCTTGTTTCTTTGACGATCGTGGCATTCGGTCTTCTGGGACTGGCGGGCCTGCAGGCCCGTTCGATGTCCTTTCAGAAAGACTCGTTCGACCGCAAGGCGGCATCGGAAATGGCGGCCCAGCTTACCGAGCGCGTCCGAGCAAATTACGACGGATTCCGGGCTGGTAGCTACAACCAGAATTTCCAACTGAATGACCCGACGCCGGCGGCTGTTCCGCCGTGCGCCATTCAGACCAACTGTACGGCTCTCGAAGTCGCCAACCGCGACCTCGCGATGTGGTACATCGATCTTCGCCGACGCCTGCCGGTCTCCGCCGCATTCCTTGTCGCGCCGGTGAACCCGGTCGAAATGACTCTGACGCTGGCCTGGCAGGAAGGCCAGTCGACCGACGGCAACGATGATCCGAACTGTCCGGTGGCCTTCGGGGACCCATCGATTCGGTGCCTTACCTGGACGGTCCACCCATGAGAACCTCGGGTTGCAAGCAGGCTGGCCGCACGCTGATCGAGCTGCTGATCGCCATGGTTCTGAGCCTTATGATCGTTGCGGCGGTCGGAAGTCTCTACAGTTTCAGCAGTCAGTCGTCACGCACGGCGCAGCAACTCGGCAGTGCAGAAGAGCGCGGTCGACTGGCGCTACACCTCGTCGGCGAGCCAATTGCCCTTGCCGGCTTCGGCAATATCAATTCCGGCGAGCTCGGTGGCGCCACTGGCGTAGGTGTCCTCACGTTCAAAGGACCGCACCTGCGGGCCTGCACCAACGGACGCTTCGCGAACCCCGCGATCAACGACTTCACGTGCGTTGCAGCGCAGGCCGGCGCCCCCGGCGACCAGTTGTTCGTCAGCTACCAGGCGGAGTCAGTCAACGCGGCCCCGCAGGGCGTGCAGGGAGTTGCGATGACTGACTGCCTCGGGCAGATCGCGCCGGCCGTGACATTCGATGGAATCCCGGTTCCAACGGTCATCAACGTCTATTCCGTGGAACCGACGGGTGGCGGCGGGGTCGAGTTCAGCTGCACTGGCAATGGCGGTCTCCTACCCCAGGGTCTGGTACGAGACGCCGAGGATTTCAAGGTGTTCCTCGCGCTCGACTCGAACGCCTATGCCATAGGGGACACGGGTGTGCGCCACCCAAGTACGGTGCCGTCGCAGTTGCTGAGCGCGGCACAGGTCAATGCGCTTCCTGGCGCCACTTTGCCGCCGGACTCCCTGGCCAACCCGTGGAACCACGTGGTTGCGGTGTACGTCTGTATCCAGCTCCGCTCGACCGAGGGTGGGATAACCCCGGACGGTGACTCGGTGTATCAGCCATGCCCGCAGAACGCGGCGGAGGCCGCAACCGGCACGGCGGCAGTCACGCTCAACGACGGCGTAGCTCGACGCAGCTTCACGCAGGTCTTCACCATCCGGTCGCGTGCGCAGGCGCACGCCGGGTCTCAGGGCTGACGGAGACAAATCCATGGGTCGCAACTTTCAATCCTTGCGCCAGAACGGAATTGTTCTGCCGATCGTGCTGGTGGTCATGATGGTCGTCACCATGCTGGTGGTGACGCAGGTCCGCCGCGGCACGGTCGACGAACGGTTGGCTGCCAACTGGAGCAGGGCTATTTCTGGCCAGACTGCCGCCGAGTCACTGGTCCGCTATTGCGAGGCGGAGCTGTTCAGGACCCAGGCCGGGATTCCGTACAAGGCAGCGCGCGACTGGAAGCTATCGCCGAACACGGCTCGCTCCGAGAACTTCCAGGCGACAGCGGCATGGGCGAGCAATCTTGCGGCGAACCAGTACATCACGATCCAGCCGGACCTGCTACCGCCGGGCGCCACCGCCGCCATCTGCGTGGTCGAAGACGCCACCAATGAATTGCTCGGGGGCAGGCATCAGGGCGGCCCGAACCCCGGAACTACCGGCATCAATGACCCCTACTTGTGGAAGTTCCGCTTGACGGTTGTGGTCACATTTACGGATTCCACCGCGTTTGGCAACGTTATCTACCGCGCGCAGAGTGAAGTCCGTTTTCTTGTTACGTGAAGTGAGCGCACCAGTCGTCCGCGGGGGCCGGATGGATGGAGCGATGGAGATAAACAATGAAAAGTAAACAACACGACAATCGCCGGGACTTGGTTGGCCGCCATCTAGGTCGACGCATCGCCCGATTCATTGTGGCGCTGCTTGTTCAGGCCATCGTGCTCCAGCCCGCTGCCTTTGCAGCCAACTGGAACGTCGCCCAGCAGCCGTTGTTCACGATCAATCCGGTGTATCCGAACGCCGTGTTCATGATCGACGACTCCTGGTCGATGAACGACTACCGCCTGCCGCCGCCGCCGTTCTTCTCCATCAACAATCGCTGGCCGGCGCCTGGCAATGTGACCGTGATGTACGGTGCCGGAACCCGGACCGTCGCGGCGCACAACGAGTTCACGTTGCGTTCGAGCATCCACAATCCGCTCGCCTACGACCCGTCCATCACCTACACCCCCTGGAACGACAACGACAAGCCGCTGGCGGCTCAGGGCACGCGGCCCAACCGCTCCGAGAACTTTCCGCCGGCGGACATCGGTGGCACCGGCGCCGTCGCGACCGCGGGTCGATTCACCGAACGCGACATGCGCTTCCGGGGGTTCGCGAACAACAACCCGAATGCGTTGCGCAACTGGATCACGGCATCGCGAGGGACGGTCGGTAACTCGACCGGGCCGACGGGCAACTACTGGGCGGCCAGCCCGGCGGCGGATCGCTGGACCTGGAACGATCTCAACAAGCGCTACGAGCAGCCGCTCGCGAACCCGGTCGGCGTGGCCATCTACAACCCGCTGCCGGGTGACGGATCCGCAGGCGGCGGATCTCTTCACGAACCCGCCGCAGGTCTGCAATGCGCAGCCGCCCTGCATCCAGTGGGATCCGATTTTCACGAACCAGTGCGTGCAAACGGTACAGGTCCAGACCGGCACGACGCAGCAGTGCTTCGCAGTTCCAGCTGCAGCCCGTGTTCGGCAACGTCTGCACGCAGTACCAGCAGGTGCAGACCGGCTGGCAGAACGGCGCTTGCCTTAACTGGCAGCAGGTGCAGACCGGCTGGCAGAACGGCCAGTGTCTGACCTGGCAGACGGTACCGCAGTACCAGACGCAGTGCCAGATGGTGACCGTCGTCGACCCGACTTCGGAGACGGGCTACCGCCAGGTGCAGCAGTGTCAGCAGGTGTATATCGGCGACATCCAGCAGTGCACGTCGTATGAGCAGCTGCCTGTTTTCGGCCAGCAGTGCACCCAATACGATCAGGTGCCGGTCTTTGGTCAGCAGTGCGTGAATTGGCAGGTCCAGCAGACCGGCACGCAGAACGTGTGCGTGCAGTGGGACACGGTGCCCGTCTTCCAGAACCAGTGCGTGCAGACGGCCCAGGTGCAGACGGGCCAGGTCTGCACGGCGACCGACCCGAACTGGGTCTGCCCGCCGCAGAACATCACCAGCGACAACCTGACGCCGGCGCGCTACTACCGTTACGAAGGTTCGATCCCCGCGACGGACGATGACCTGGCGAATATCGCCAATTACCGGCTGGTCGAAATCGATCGTGCCGTAAACATCAATTTCCCGGTGCCCGTGGATCCGCGCACTGGCGCGGTGCGCCAGCGCGATGACTGCGTGGGGCTGACGACATGCACCCGTGTCGAGGAGATGCAGAACTACGCCAACTGGTTCACCTACTATCGCCACCGGCTGTTCGCCGCGATTGCCGTCACGTCGCAGGCCGCATCAGACCTCAAGGGAGATCTGTCGGCCATCCGGCTGGGCTATGGTCGCATCAACTATTCGAACAACGGTCCCGATCCGTGGAATCCGTATGGCGCGCGCCTGAACAGCAACAACTTCCCGGAACTTGACAACGACCCGCAACCGCCGCCGCACCCGGGCGCCGTCGTGCGCGGTGTGCGCGACTTCACCGACAGTCCGGGGAATGCGGCACGCCAGCAATTCTTCGATTGGGCTTTCTCGCTGAACTGGGTCGGTTCCACGCCGAATCGCGAGGCACTCGACTCGATCGGCACGTACTACCAGCGCGGCTGGCGACTTCGGACCGTGGGCCGACAATCCGGGCCAAGGTGGTGGGCGCAGTGGCGACCAGCACGCTTCCTGCCGCCGGAGTTTCTCGATCCTGGCGACCGACGGCGAGTGGACGGCCATTCCCGAGAACCCACCGGTACCGCCGGCGCAGCCGCTGATCACAACGCGGCCGGCCGACCCCGTCGGCGCCGGTAACGGGACCGTGACGGCTGCGCTCGCCACGACGGGACCGCAGATCGCCGGTGACGGGCTTTACCAGAACACAACCTACACCTACGACCCGTCCGTCGAGGTGCAGTACTCCACCGGCAACGGAGGTGTCACGCAGACGCTCACGGATGTCGCGCTGTATTGGTGGAACCGGGACCTTCGGCCGGGTGTTCCGAACGCGGTGCAGCAGCGCACCAACCGGCCGGACGACTCGTTCTGGCAGAACATGACAACCTTCGTTGTCGGCTATGGATTGAACGCGTCGATGGACACGCCGGCGGTCCGGGCACAGATTGCCGCGGGGCAGGCGGTCAACTGGCCGGTGGTCGACATCTCGCCTGCGGTGATCACCGGAGGTGAGCGGATCAACGACACGATGCGTGCCGCGCTCGCGACCCGAGGAGACTTCTATTCGGCGAACGACCCGGACCAGATGCGCGGTCGGATTCGCGGCGTGTTCCGGGCGATTGCGCAGCAGGCCTTTTCCGGAACGGGACTTGGTGCCACCAGCGCGCAGTTGACCGTGGGCATCGACACTGTATCGGGCGTCGTTTACCACGCAGGTGTGGACGGGCAGATCTGGCGGCGTATGACGCGATCGCCCTGGCCAATGCAGCGAGGAATCAGCTGCCCGAGCCGGCGCGCGCTGTGGAACGCCATCGTTCCCGACCTGGAATCAGCGCAAGATCTTCACATCGACGGCTTCCGGCACGGCCATTCCTTTCGATACGTTCAATAACCTGACAGCAGCAGCAGCAGACTGGCCTGAGCTCTCCCGATGTCATGGACTACATCCGGGGCAAGCAGATCGGTCTCGAAGCCAACAATCCGGACAACAACGGCCAGACGCTTGGGTTCCGTGCGCGTACGACGCTTCTGGGTTCGATCGTCTCGTCCAGCCCCCGCTACTCGAAGGCGCCGAACTTCGGTTATCAGTTGAATCCGGCTGCAGGCGGCGGCAACAGCTACACACAGTACGTAGTGAACAACGCGGCGAACCGTCGTCCCGCGGTTTACGTGGGTGCGAATGCGGGCATGTTCCATGCGTTTGACGCGCGACCCGGATCCGAACCAGGGCGGCGGTCAGGAACTGTTTGCCTACGTGCCGCGCAGCGCCTATCCGTATCCTGCACGAGCTCACCGACGTCGACTACGTCCATCGTTACTTTGTCGATGGTCCGGTGGTCGAAGGCGACGTCTACCTCGGCGGTGCCTGGAAGAACGTCGTCGATGGGTCGGGTGGGGCCGGGCCTGCGGGACTGTTCGCGCTCGACGTGACGAATCCGGAACAGTTCGACCAGTCGAAGGTGCTGTGGGACATCACACAGGCTGAAGAGCCGGATCTCGGGCGCGTGCTGGGCCAAAGCTATATCGGTAGCGTCAAGTATCAGAACAGCGGAAAGTGGGTCGCGCTTGTACCCAACGGCTACGAGAGCACCAACAATCGTGCCGTGCTGCTGGTCATCGATATAGCAACTGGCCAGACGCTGAAGAAGATCGACACCTGCAAGAAGAACGACGGCTCGCCGTTCGCCGCCAACGCGCAGGGCGGACGCTGCGACCCGGCGAGCTCAATGGGCTGGCGAATGTGAGTGTCATCTACGACGCGAGCCGGAACGTGGTCGGTGCATATTCCGGCGACTATCAGGGGAACCTCTGGCAGTTCGATCTCAGCTCGAGCGACCCGAACAACTGGCGCGTGGCCACTGAAGATCCGCTGGACGGGACCGGAAACACGCCGGCCCCGCTGTTCTCGGCCGTCAATGGACACGAATCAGCGGCAGCCGATCGTCGCCTCACCGCGCGCGAGTACGCATCCGTTCGGCGGGACTTATGTGGTGTTCGGCACCGGCAAGTTCTTCGAGTACCCGGATCAAACCAGCACTGAAGTCCAGTCGATCTATGGGCTGTGGATCAAGTCCGGGTGACAAGGCTCCGATCGTGGCCGCGGATCTGCAGGCGTTCGGGCTTCGCCGAAGCAACACAGAACAACGTCGTCGACGCGAACCCTTGACGGGTACGGGCGGCTTCTCCTGGAAGACCAAGCGGGGCTGGTATTGTCGACCTCGTCGCGAACAACCAGAACCCGGTTGGAGAACGCGTCATCGCGAATCCGATCGTGCAGCGCGGGGCGCCTAACGATGACTGTCGTTCCAGCCGACGACGGCCAGCAATCCATGCGAAGGGTGGCGGTACGTCGTTCATCTACATCATTCCGATGGACGCGTCGCATTGGTGGCATCGTGCGAACCAAGATCAACGGTGTCGTCAGCGCTGCAATGGACCTCGTTGAGGAGGAGATGCCAGCCGGGCAGCCGTCGAACACGCTGAGCCTGGGAGAGTCGAGCCAGGCGCCGAACCTCACGCGCAAGTCGGATGAGTCGGTCACGGTGAATGACAAGGACTCTGCAGTGCATGAAGCTGTTCAACCAGATCAACGTGCAGACCGGTCACGTGCCGTCGAATGAGGTGGAATCTTCCAGATCCGGTACGGTCTGGCGGCCGATCCGGTGACGGCGAGGATCGGCTCGTGGACCAGTCACGCTCAGCGACGATTGCGCGGCATCCCGCGGCGGGCGCGGGGCTTCACGCTGATCGAGGTGGTGATCGTCATGACGATCGTCGCGATCCTGGCGGCGATCGCCATTCCGGCCTACCTGCAGTTCATCGCACGAGGCCATCGCAGCGAAGCGCGCGCACGCTGATGGCGTGCGCGCAGTGGATGGAGCGGTGGCGGACGGAAAACGGGAGTACCAGAATCCGCATGGACCTGCCAACCCGCCGCCGCTTCCCTATCACCGTTTCGCCGCCGATCGGGAACGCCGATATACAACATCGCCGTCGCAGACGCCCCAACGCCGGTGACTACACTCTTATGGCCACTCCGATCCCGGCCGATGACCGACGACGAATGCGGCAATCTCACGCTGAACAGCACTGGCCTGCGTGACCGAGACCGGCGTAGCTCGATATCAATCTTTGCTGGGGTCGCTGAGCGTCCGTCAGTGTTGGGCGCGTGGCATCATCGCCACGTGACTCCGTGGCCTGCCGTCCTCACGATTGACCCGATTCACCGCGCCGAGGGCGCGGTGCGATTGCCGGGCTCAAAGAGCATCTCCAACCGTGTGCTGCTGCTCGCCGCACTGGCGACGGGCGAGACCACGATCGAGGGCTTGCTGGAGGCTGACGACACGCGCGTGATGCGCGACGCGCTGATGGCGCTGGGCGTGTCCGTCATTGATCGCGGCAAAGACGCTGTTCGAGTGTCTCGGGTTGCTCCGGCGTCTTTCCGAAGCGCGATGCCGAACTGTTTCTCGGCAATGCCGGCACGGCGTTTCGTTCGCTGACGGCGGCGCTGGCGTTTTCCGGCGGGCGCTATCGGCTCGACGGCGTGGCGCGCATGCGCGAGCGGCCGATTCGGGGATCTCGTGGATGCCCTCAACGCGCTCGGAGCGCGCATTGCCTACGAAGGCGTTCCGGGATTTCCGCCGTCTGCGGATCGAGCCGGCGACCGAGATCAACTCGGACCACGTTTCGGTGCGCGGTGACGTGTCGAGCCAGTTCCTGACCGGTCTGCTGATGGCCGCGCCGCTCGTGGCCCTTCGGCGAAGGGCCTGCGCATCGTCGTGGACGGTCCGCTGATATCGCGTCCTTACGTCGACATGACCCTGGCGCTGATGCAGCGCTTCGGGGTCGACGTCGCGCGCAACGGCGACAACTTCGTCGTTCCGCGTGCACAGCTATCGCTCACCGGGCCGCATCGCCGTCGAGGGCGATGCCTCGGGCGCTTCCTACTTTCTCGCGCTCGGCGCGATCGCCGGCGGACCGGTGCGGGTTCAGGGCGTGGGCCGCGACAGTGTTCAGGGCGATGTCCGGTTCGCAGAGGCGATCGCGGCGATGGGTGCCCGCGTCTCGCTGGGCGATGACTTCATCGAAGCGTCGGCGCCACTGTCCGGCCGCTTGCGCGGCATCGACATGGACCTGAATCACATCCCGGATGCCGCGATGACACTCGCGGTGGCGGCGCTGTTTGCCGACGGGCCAAGCACGCTTCGCAACATCGGCTCGTGGCGCGTCAAGGAGACGGACCGCATCGCCGCGATGGCCGCCGAATTGCGCAAGCTGGGCGCGGTCGTCGAAGAAGGTGCGGACTGGCTGCGCGTCCAGCCTCTGCGACAGTGGCGCGAGGCAACGATCGACACCTACGACGACCACCGGATGGCAATGTGCCTGTCGCTGGCGGCGGTCGGTGGCGTGCCGGTGCACATCCGCGACCCGCAGTGCGTGGCGAAGACCTTTCCGGATTACTTCACGACGCTGGCGACGCTGGTCGCTCCCGGTGCCGCCGTCGGAACAGCAATCCGCGACCAGGCGCGCTCATGAAAGAAGAAGGCGACCGTGTTGGCGAGCGGTTCGATCAGTGCGAGTGCACTGGCGATGCCGATGCTGCCGGTCAGCAGGTAAGCGATTCCGAAGGCGACGGCAAAGTGCAGTACGGCGAAGCTGGCGGTTTTCGCGAGACTCAGTCGAAGTGGCATGCGCATGACGTGCTCCTTGATGCTTTGGTGACCAAGGTAAGCAACGGTCGCCTGTCCGTCCATTTGATCGTTCCGATCACGTCGATAGTTTCAACGTGAGTTCGCAGCCCCCTGTCATCGCGATCGATGGACCGACGGCCTCCGGCAAGGGGACCATCGCGCAGCGGATCGCCGGTCAGACTGGGGTTTCACTATCTGGACAGCGGGGCGCTCTACCGGCTGCTGGCATGGCAGGCGCTGCGGCGCGGAGTCGCCGTCAGCGACGAGGCCGGATTGTCGAATCTCGCGAGCTCGCTGCAGCCGCGCTTCGAGGCCGGCCGCATCATGCTCGACGGGGAGGACGTCACGGAAGCGATCCGGGCCGAAGATATCAGCCAGGCTGCGTCGCGGGTCGCGGTTCATCCGGCGGTACGCCGGGCGCTCCTCGATCTGCAGCGCCGATGCCGCGCCGCGCCCGGCCTGGTCGCCGACGGGCGCGACATGGGCACCGTCGTGTTCCCCGATGCGACGCTCAAGGTTTACCTGACGGCGAGTGTGGCGGCGCGCGCCGAGCGGCGCCATAAGCAGTTGATCGAAAAAGGCTTTTCAACTAATATCTCCGACCTTTCGCAGGATCTCGAAGCGCGTGACCGGCGCGATGCAGAACGGTCTGCCGCGCCGCTGAGGCCCGCCGAAGATGCCTACCAGCTCGACTCGTCCGGGCTCACGATCGACGAGGTCGTGGCCCAGATCCTGGACTGGTACGCAGGCCGGCAGTCTCCAGCCCCCGGGCCGGAGGGCGCCGGCGGTTAGATCGATGGGGCGTGGTCTGGGTCGGCGACATTCGGCCGATTTGCTCGTCGCTCGAATTCGATGAAACTGGCAGGATGCAAGTTGTAGGTAGCAAGTAGCAGTTGGAACAGTTCGTAGTTAGCAGTACCGGGTGCAGCAGGAACGTCTTTGTTTGAGGGCGCCAGCCCCGTTCAGGTAGTCCCGCTGCGTGTCATCAACTCCGCCGAGGCGCAATGCCGAAGCGAGATTGGTAATCGTTGGTAATCATTGGGTCCCACCATGTCATCTGTCGCAACTCACAGCAGTACCAGCAGCAACATGCCTGAAAGTTTTGCCGCCCTCTTCGAAGAAAGCCTGAATCGCCAGGAAATGAAGCAGGGCGAAGTGATCACCGCCGAGGTGATCCGCGTCGACTACAACTTTGTCGTGGTCAACGCCGGCCTGAAGTCCGAGGCCTACATCCCGCTCGAGGAATTCAAGGACGACAACGGCCAGTTGAGCGTCAATCCGGGTGATTTCGTCTCCGTCGCGATCGAGTCGCTCGAGAACGGTTACGGCGACACGATCCTGTCGCGTGACAAGGCCAAGCGCCTGGCTGCCTGGATGAATCTCGAAAAGGCGCTGGACAGCGGCGAACTCGTGGCCGGCACCATCACTGGCAAGGTCAAGGGCGGCCTGACGGTCATGACCAACGGCATCCGCGCGTTCCTGCCGGGTTCGCTGGTCGACACGCGTCCCGTCAAGGACACCACGCCTTACGAGGGCAAGACACTCGAATTCAAGGTCATCAAGCTCGACCGCAAGCGCAACAACGTCGTGGTCTCCCGCCGTGCGGTGGTCGAGGCCAGCATGGGCGAGGAGCGCGCCAAGCTGCTCGAGAACCTCAAGGAAGGCGCGATCGTCAAGGGCACGGTCAAGAACATCACCGACTACGGTGCGTTCGTCGACCTGGGTGGCATCGACGGCCTGCTGCACATCACCGACCTGGCATGGCGCCGTGTGCGTCACCCGAGCGAAGTGGTGCAGGTCGGCCAGGAGATCACGGCCAAGATCCTGAAGTTCGACCAGGAAAAGAACCGCGTCTCGCTGGGCGTCAAGCAGCTCGGCGAGGATCCCTGGGTGGGTCTGGCACGTCGCTACCCGCAGGGCACGCGCCTGTTCGGCAAGGTCACCAACATCACCGACTACGGCGCGTTCGTCGAGATCGAGGCAGGCATCGAGGGCCTGGTGCACGTCTCCGAAATGGACTGGACCAACAAGAACGTCGACCCGAAGAAGATCGTGCAGCTCGGCGACGAAGTCGAAGTCATGGTCCTCGAGATCGACGAGGAGCGTCGCCGCATCAGCCTCGGCATGAAGCAGTGCAAGCCCAATCCGTGGGACGACTTCGCGCTGTCGCACAAGAAGGGCGACAAGGTGAAAGGCCAGATCAAGTCGATCACCGACTTCGGTGTCTTCATCGGCCTGAACGGCGGCATCGACGGCCTGGTGCATCTGTCGGACCTGTCGTGGAGCGAAACCGGCGAGGACGCGGTCCGCAAGTACAAGAAGGGCGACGAGATCGAAGCGATGGTGCTGGCGATCGACACCGAGCGCGAGCGCATTTCGCTGGGCGTCAAGCAGCTGTCGGGCGATCCGTTCACCAACTTCGCCGCGGGCCACGAGAAGGGTTCGATGGTCACCGGGACGGTCAAGTCCGTCGATGCCAAGGGTGCGGTGATCGACCTCGGCGGCGACATCGAGGGCTTCCTGCGCGCCTCGGAGATCGCTGCTGATCGCGTCGAGGACGCACGCAATCACCTGAAGGAAGGTGATGCCGTCAATGCGATGATCATCAACGTCGATCGCAAGAACCGCAACATCAACCTGTCGATCAAGGCGAAGGACACCGCCGAGACGTCGGCGACGATGGAGCGCATGCAGGCCGAAGCACAGACCGGGACGACGAATCTCGGCGCGCTGCTGAAGGCCAAGCTGGATACCCAGACCAAGTAATCGGGCAGACGAAGCAGCGGGAGCCGTTCGTTGAAGACGATGACGAAATCGGAGCTGATCGCGCGGCTGGCGGAGCGCAATCCCCGCCTGGTCGCGCGCGACGCCGATGAAGCCGTCAATACGATGCTGGAAGCGATGACCGAAGCGCTGGCCAGTGGCCAGCGCATCGAGATCCGCGGCTTCGGCAGCTTCGCGCTGAACTACCGGCCGCCACGTGTCGGACGCAATCCGAAGTCGGGCGATCGGGTGCAGGTCCCTGCCAAGTACGTTCCCCACTTCAAGGCCGGCAAGGAACTGCGCGAGCGCGTCGACGGCGAGGAGGAATCCGCCTCGCCCGGCGGCGGCAACGCTGGCTGAGCATTGACACTCCTGCCGGGCCGCGCATCGCGCGGCTCTTTTTTTGCCCGCGCGGACGGGACACCGGTTCCCTACAATGCCGGCTTTGCGGATGCAGTGGTGCCGGAGGCGCGAATGAGACTGCTGGCGTGGATGGTCAAGGTCGGCTTCTTCCTGCTCGTGCTCTGGTTTGCACTGAAGAACACCACGCCGGTGCCGGTGCGTCTGACCTCGGCCATCAGCTGGGAACACGTCCCGCTCATCGTCGTGATGCTCGCCTGCATTGCCGTCGGTGCGTTGCTCGGAGCGCTGGCACTGGCGCTGCCGATCTACCGGATGCGGCGTGAGAGTGACCAACCTGCGGCAGCAGGCCCCGATGGTCACGACCGCCGAGTCCGCGGCAGACCGGATGGCCTCGGCGGCGCGGCAGTCGGGCGCCGTCGTCGAAGTGGCCGGCGAGCCGGAGCGTCGTTGATGGAGTTCGAGCTCTGGTATCTCGTCGCGCTGCCGCTCGTCTTTGCCGCGGGCTGGTTCGGTCGCGGCTTCGAGTCCCGTGCGCGCGCGACGGACAACGCGGCGCTGCCACGCTCGTACTTCCGCGGCCTCAACCTGCTGCTGAACGACCAGCACGACAAGGCGATCGACGCCTTCATCGAGGTCGTCAAGCTCGATCCCGAGACCATCGAACTGCACCATGCGCTCGGCAATCTGTTCCGTCGCCGCGGCGAGTTTGATCGCGCCGTCCGCATCCATACGCACCTGCTGAACCGGGCCGATCTGCCCGCGCGCGAGCGTTCGCAGGCGCTTGCCGAACTGGGACAGGACTATCTGAAGGGCGGGCTGCTCGACCGTGCCGAGGATGCCTTCACGCGGCTGCTGGAGGATCGCGACCATCGCTTCGATGCGCTGCGGTCGTTGCTGCGGATCTTCCAGATGGAGCGCGAGTGGATGAAGGCGATCGACTGCGCGCGCCTGCTGGAACGCGAAGCCGGCGAGAATCATCAGGTCGCCATTGCGCACTTTCACTGCGAGCTGGCCGAGGCCGCCGCAACAGCGGGTCGGATCGATGACGCGCAGCGCGCCGTGGATGATGCGCTGACCACGGACCGCAAGTCGGTGCGCGCGCTGATACTCGCGGGCGATCTTGCGGCACACCGGGGAGACGCCGAAGGCGCCCTGCGACTGTGGCAGCGGGTCGAGGGCGCTTCGCGGGAGCATGTACCGCTGATCGCTGGCAAGGTGAGTGCAACACTCGACCAGCTCGGACGGCGCACGGAAGCGCTGAACTGGCTGCGACGCGAGTTGCTCGACGTGCCGTCGATCGACCTGCTTGATGCCGCGTACGTTCGAGCGCGTGACTGGGACGGTGCCGAGGCGGCCGAAGCGCTGGTTGCCGACGAACTGAAACGACATCCATCGCTGCTCGGTTTCGAACGCCTTGCCGAGGCGCGGCTCGCGCTCAACCCGGGGGACGAAGAACTGGTCTCGATGAGCACGCTGCTCAAGGGCCATGCGCGCAAGCTGGCGCGTTACCGTTGCAGCAAATGCGGCTTCCGTGCGCGCGAGTACCACTGGAACTGTCCGGGCTGCACCAGCTGGGACAGCTATCCACCCCGCCGCATCGAGGAAATCGATGCCGCCTGATCCGGGGCGAAATGCGAAAGTCCTGCGCCGTGGATGACGGCGATCCCAGCGGTCACGATCTTTCTAGCTCAACCTTGACGTTCCGGCCATGCCTCACCCGACGATAGACGAGACCATAGGCAACACCCCACTGGTGCGGCTGCAGCGGCTACCCGGCACCGAAAACACGCGTCGTCGCAACGTGATCCTCGGCAAGCTGGAAGGCAACAATCCGGGGGGCTCGGTCAAGGACCGGCCGGCTCTCTCGATGATCACGCGCGCCGAGGAGCGCGGTGAAATCCGCCCGGGTGACCGGCTGGTCGAAGCGACCAGTGGCAACACCGGCATTGCGCTGGCGATGATCGCGGCGATGAAGGGCTATCGCATGACGCTGATCATGCCGGACAACCTGAGCTCCGAGCGGCGCGCGAGCATGGCAGCCTACGGTGCGGAACTGATCCTGACGCCCGCGAGCAAGGGCGGCATGGAGTACGCGCGTGATCTCGCGACGCAGATGCAGGCCGAGGGCAAGGGCAAAGTGCTCGACCAGTTCGCCAATCAGGACAATCCGCGCTCGCATTACGAGACGACCGGGCCCGAGATCTGGCGCGACACCGAGGGCCGCATCACGCACTTTGTCAGTGCGATGGGCACGACCGGCACGATCATGGGCGTGGGCCGCTTTCTGAAAGAACGCAGCGCGGCGGTGCAGATCATCGGCGCGCAGCCGGCGGAGGGCTCGCAGATTCCCGGCATCCGCAAGTGGCCGGACGCGTACCTGCCGCGGATCTATGACCCGTCCGGGGTCGACCGGCTCGAGTACGTAACCCAGTCCGACGCCGAAGCGATGACGCGTCGCCTGGCGGCGGAAGAGGGCATCAGTTGCGGCCCGTCGGCTGCCGGTGCCTGCCTGATCGCGCTGCGGATCGCTGCCGAAGTCGAAGACGCGACGATCGTCTTCGTCGTCTGCGACCGTGGCGATCGCTACCTCAGCACGGGCCTGTTCGGCGTCTGAAGGAGCGAGGACCGCGTCATCGCAATGCAGTCCAGCGGCCGCTCGACCAGAAGCGGTCCAGCGCCGCGAGTGCAGGTGCGATATCAAGTGCCTGACGCCGCAGCCAGTCATCGTCATAGCAGGTGCCAAGGTAGCGCTCACCGCCGTCGCACAGCAGCGTGACCACGGCACCCGGATCGCCGACGCTTTGCATCTCCGACAACAGTTCCGCGCAGGCGATCAGGGCAGTTCCTGTCGACGGCCCAACGCGGCGTCCGAGCACACGCTCGAGAAAGCGCGCGGCAGCGAAGGAGTCCGCATCGGCGACGCGAATCGACCGGTCGATGACGTGGCGGTTGAAGCTCGGTTCGACGCGTGGACGGCCGATGCCCTCGATACGCGAGGCCACGGCCACCGTCAGAGATGCATCGCCGCTCGCACAGTAGTCGTGGAAGACGGAGTTTTCCGGATCGGCCAGGCAGATGCGGGTGGCATGCCGGCAATACCTCGCGTAGCGACCGAGCGTGGAACCGGTACCGCCGGTGCCCGCACCGACCACGATCCACGTCGGGACCGGGAACGGCTCATGGGCCATCTGCATGAAAATCGACTCGGCGATGTTGTTGTTGCCGCGCCAGTCCGTTGCGCGCTCGGCGTACGTGAACTGGTCCATGTAATGGCCGCCGGTCCGCTGTGCCAGGGCGGTGGCCTCGGCATAGACCGCCGCCGGCTCGTCGACGAGATGGCAGCGTCCACCGTGGAATTCGATCAGCGCGATCTTTTCGGGTGAGGTCGAGCGCGGCATCACGGCGACGAAGGGCACGCCGATCAAGCGCGCGAAATAGGCCTCGGACACCGCGGTCGAACCCGACGACGCTTCGACGATCGTGGTGCCGCGGCCGATCAGGCCATTGCAGAGTCCATAGAGGAACAGTGACCGTGCCAGCCGGTGCTTCAGGCTGCCCGTCGGGTGGACCGACTCATCCTTCAGGTAGAGCGGGCAGTCCGGCACCCCGGGAATGTCGACGCGCAGCAGATGCGTGTCCGCCGACCGCGTGTAGTCGGCTTCGATGCGACGGACAGCCTCGTCACACCAGGCGCGCGGGAAAGCAGCATGTCCAGCCAAGGCACCGCCGCGCGATCAGGCCGTGGCCACCGGAATCTTGCCGATCTTCGCCTGCCACTCCTTCGGCCCGGTCTGATGCACCGAAGTGCCGTCAGCGCTGACCGCGACAGTGACTGGCATGTCCTTCACCTCGAACTCGTAGATCGCTTCCATGCCGAGGTCGTCGAAGCCGACGACTTTCGATGCCTTGATCGCCTTGGCGACCAGGTAGGCGGCTCCGCCGACGGCCATCAGGTAGGCGCTCTTGTGCTTGCGGATCGCCTCGATCGCCACCGGGCCACGCTCGGCCTTGCCGATCATCGCGATCAGCCCCGTTTGCGCCAGCATCATCTCGGTGAACTTGTCCATGCGCGTCGCGGTCGTCGGACCGGCAGGCCCCATGACCTCGTCGCGCACCGGATCGACCGGGCCGACGTAATAGATCACTCGATTGGTGAAGTCCACGGGTAGCTTCTCGCCCTTGGCGAGCATGTCCTGGATGCGCTTGTGCGCGGCGTCGCGCCCCGTCAGCATCTTTCCGTTGAGCAGCAGCGTCTGGCCGGGTTTCCACTGCGCTACCTCGGCCTTGGACAGCGTGTCGAGATTCACGCGCGTGCTCTTCTTCGCATCCGGCTGCCAGTTCACGTTGGGCCAGGTATCGAGCGACGGCGGCTCGAGGTAGGCGGGGCCCGAGCCATCGAGCACGAAATGCGCGTGCCTTGTCGCTGCGCAGTTGGGAATCATCGCCACCGGCTTGCCCGCGGCGTGTGTCGGATACATCTTGATCTTGACGTCGAGCACGGTGGACAGTCCACCCAGGCCCTGGGCGCCGATGCCCAGCGCGTTGACCTTCTCGTAGAGTTCGACGCGCAGTTTCTCGACGTCGGTCTGCGGCCCGCGCTTCAGCAGGTCCGACATGTCGATGTCGTCCATCAGCGCTTCCTTGGCCATCGTCATTGCCTTCTCGGCAGTGCCGCCGATGCCGATGCCGAGCATCCCCGGTGGGCACCAGCCGGCGCCCATCGTCGGCACGGTCTTCATCACCCAGTCGACGATCGAGTCGCTTGGATTGAGCATGACGAACTTGCTCTTGTTCTCCGAGCCGCCGCCCTTGGCGGCGACCATCACATCGACCTTGTCGCCCGGCACGATCTGCACGTTGATGACGGCGGGCGTGTTGTCCTTGGTGTTCTTGCGGCCGAATTCCGGCGGACTCACGACCGATGCCCGCAGGACATTGTCCGAATTCAGGTAGCCGCGGCGCACGCCCTCGTTGATCGCGTCCTCGAGTGAACCGGTGAATCCGTCCCAACGCACATCCATGCCGACCTTCAGGAAGACGTTGACGATGCCCGTGTCCTGGCAGATCGGCCGGTGGCCTTCGGCGCACATACGGGAGTTGGTCAGGATCTGAGCGATAGCGTCCTTCGCGGCCGGGCTTTGCTCGGCCTCGTACGCGCGCGCCAGGTGGCTGATGAAATCCGCCGGGTGGTAGTAGCTGATGAACTGCAGCGCGGCTGCAACGCTTTCGATGAGGTCGGCCTGGCGAATCGCTGTCATGGGGGAACCCTAGTGGTCGTGAGTGCGGCTTTCCTTGGACTTCAGCTTGTCGGCCGGGAACATGATGCGGTCGGTGGCCGCGATTGCCATCGCCGACAACAGGAAAGTGATGTGGATCGCTGTCTGTGCGATCAGCACCTTGTCCGAATAGTTGGCCGCGTTGATGAAGGTCTTCAGCAAATGGATCGAGCTTATCCCGATGATGGCAGTGGCCAGTTTGACCTTGAGCACACTTGCGTTCACATGCGACAGCCATTCCGGCTGGTCGGGGTGCTTCTCGAGGTACATGCGCGAAACGAAGGTCTCGTAGCCGCCGACGATGACCATGATGAGCAGGTTGGAAATCATCACCACGTCGATCAGCGCCAGCACGACCAGCATGATGATGGTTTCATTCAGTCCGGAGGGCAGCCCGTCGGACTTGTAGCCGATGCTGGTGACCAGTTGCTGCAGGGCCGCCTGGCTGCCGAAGGCGGCCTCGACCAGATGCACCAGTTCGACCCAGAAGTGAAACACATAGACGACCTGGGCGACGATCAGCCCGATGTAGAGCGGCAACTGCAGCCAGCGACTGGCAAAGATCAGCCGTGGGACCAGTGGGATCGGTCGGACATTGGCGGCATCGGCGCTCGGCAAGGACATGGTCAGGGTCTCGTCACTCAAAGCGCTGGATTCTAGCGATCGCTGCACGTGCGTTCCGTGGGGTGCCTTGAGTTGTGGACAATCGTCTCCAAATGTGGAACGTTTGCCGGGATTCCGGTCCAACGCCTTGATCCTCAAGGGATATTTTCAGGGTGTCGCGATGTAGCGCTGGGGACAAACGTGTATGGTGTACTGATCCGCCGATTGGATAGACTCTCGCGCGGCTTTAACCTTCCAACTTCTCTGGAGACTCTATGAAACGTATCGCTCTGTTCGTACTGACGAACCTTGCGATCATGATCGTGCTGATGCTGTTCCTCACCGTGCTGTCGTCGGTGTTCGGGATCAACTTCAACCTCGGCGGTCGCACGCTGGACGTCGGCGCCCTGGCGATCTTCTCGCTGGTGGTCGGCTTCACCGGCGCCTTCATTTCACTGCTGATGTCCAAGCCGATGGCCAAGTGGAGCACCAAGGCGCAGGTTATCCGCCAGCCGGCCAATGCGATGGAATCGTGGCTGGTCGACACGGTCCGCCGGCACGCCGACAAGGCGGGCATCGGCATGCCTGAAGTGGCGGTCTACGACGGCGAGCCGAATGCCTTCGCCACAGGAGCGTTCAAGAACTCGGCCCTGGTGGCGGTGTCGACCGGCCTGCTGCAGTCGATGAGCAAGGAAGAGGTCGAAGCCGTGCTTGCGCACGAGATCTCGCACGTGTCCAACGGCGACATGGTGACGATGACGCTGCTGCAGGGAGTGATGAACACGTTCGTCGTCTTCCTGTCGCGCGTGATCGGATTCTTCGTCGACCGGGTCCTGCTGCGAAACGAAGGCGACCGGCCGGGGATCGGCTACTTCGTCACGACCATCGTGCTGGACATCGCGCTGGGCTTCCTGGCGGCGATCGTGGTGGCCTGGTTCTCCCGCCGCCGTGAGTTCCGTGCCGACGCTGGCGCGGTGGCGCTGATGGGCTCGAACCGGCCGATGATCAATGCGCTGGCGCGGCTCGGCGGCATGGAGCCAGGCCAGCTACCGCAGGCGGTGCAGACCCTGGGCATCTCCGCCCCGGGAGGCGTGATGGCCCTGTTCTCCAGCCATCCGCCGATCGAGCAGCGGATCGCGGCGTTGCAGGCCACGCGCTAAACCGCTGGTGCACTGAAGTCGGACGGCCGGGGACTCCCCGGCCGTTTTTTTTCGCTGTCGGATCGGGTGTCGCACCGATTTCGGGTAAGAATTCCCGATTCTGCGGAGGCAACGTTGCTTACAGGCGCACCCAGACACCACGTCTCGCTCGGTCGGTGGGAATTGCCGATCGAACTGCTGGTGGTCGCCAACCTCGTTGCCCTGGCATTCGAGACGCTGCCCGACCTGTCGCCGTTCTGGCGGCAGGCCCTGTGGAGCTTCGAGGTCTTCTGCGCCGCGGTCTACACGGTCGAGTACGGCGTGCGGCTCTATCTGGCCCGGCCCCGCTGGAAGTACGCCACGTCGTTTTACGGAATCATCGACCTGCTGGCGATCGCACCGTTCTACCTGATGGTGGCCTTCAACCTGCAGGCGGTGCGGGCCTTTCGCCTGCTGCGGCTCCTGCGCCTGTTCAAGCTGGTCCGGTACACGAACGCCGTCCATCGCTTTCACCGGGCGTTTGTCATCGCACGCGACGATCTCGTGCTGTTCGGCGTGATCGCGCTGATCGTGCTGTACCTTTCCGCGATCGGCATCTACCACTTCGAACACGAGGCGCAGCCGGAGCGCTTCTCCTCCGTGTTCGACAGCCTATGGTGGGCCGTCGCGACGCTGACGACCGTGGGCTACGGCGACATCTTCCCGGTAACCGCCGGCGGGCGCCTCTTCACATTCATCGTCCTGGTGTGCGGACTCGGCGTGATCGCCGTGCCGTCGGGCCTGATGGCATCGGCACTGTCACGCGTGCGAGCCGAAGAACATGCGCATCAACTGGCCGCCACCGAACGGGCGCAGGAGCGCAACTGGTCGGACTAGGTACTGGGTTTCGCACTTCAGTGCTCGGCGACGTGCCGGCGTGCCTCGAATGCGGACAGCCACGCGAGTGCCGCCGCCGTGATGCCGATGGCGAAGGTGGCGGCTTCCCAGAAGCCGGCCGCTCCCCGCGGCGGTCCCAGGAAGCTCGGGTTGTAGGCAAGCCAGGCGCCGCCGCCGAGCCCGAGGCCCCACAGCGCGACGCCGTAGATGACCATCGGCCAGAATGTCTGCCGGTAGCCGCGCAGCACGAAGCTTCCCATCCCCTGGACCGCGTCGAACACATGGAACAGGGCGGCCAGGCCGAGCAGCGACAGCGCCATGCGGGCGACGTCCGGATTGCTCGTGTACAGCTGAACGATCGGAACCCGGAGCAGCCACAGCAGCAAGGCAGCGACCAGCGCCACCCCGAGTGCCAGTCGGAAACCGCGCAAGGCCGCCATGCGGGCAACGCGCGGCGCGCCGCTGCCCAGTGACTGGGCCACCAGGACGCTGGTGGCGATGCCGAGTGACAGCGGGACCATGAACAGGATCGCGACGAGATTGGCCACGATCTGGTGACCGGCGACCGACGTTGCGCCGAGTCGCGCGATGAGCACGGCCATGAACGTGAAGCTGGTCACCTCGAACAACGTCGACAGCCCGATCGGCAATCCGAGCCGCAGCAATTCACGCAGGCGTTCCCATCTCGGTCCGTGCACCGATGCGCTGCGAAACCGGTCGTAGAAGCGGTCCAGTCGCCAGATGGCCACGCTCATGCCCAGCGCGAGCCAGGCGAGCAACGCGGTCGCGACACCTGCGCCGGCACCTCCCATGGCGTCGAAAGGACCCCAGCCGTACATGAACACCGCATTCAGCGGCGCCTTCAGCCCCAACACGGTCAGATTGATCACCATCGTGACCATCGGACGGGAGACCGCCGCATTGAGCGCAACGAAGACACGGGTTGCCAGGCCGGCCGGCAGGCCGAATGCCACCGCATGCAGGTAGCTCGTCGTGATGCCTGCAACCCGAGCGTCGACGCTGGCGATGCCGTTCCAGAAGCCGGTGGCAAGCACGCACGGCAGAGCAAAGACCAGCAGCAGTACCGATAGCCACAGTGCCTGTTGCAGGTCGTCGCCAATGGCACGCCAGCGTTGCGCGCCGTAGTGGTGGCCGGCGATCGGAGACAAGGCCTGCAGCACCGCCATGAAGCCGATGTAGACGGTGACGTAGACGCTCGAGGCCACGGCCACGCCAGCCATGTCCTCGGCCGACAGGCGCCCGGCCATGACCGCATCGATCGTGCCGTTGCCGACCACCGCCAGGTTGGCGAAGAAGAGCGGCCAGGCGAGCTTCAGCACTGCCGACGTGGAGGCGTCCGGCGCCGTGGGCCGGTGAGTCGTGGACATGAGGCGTGACGGCCGACGTGCCGGTCGTCAGTCAGGCTGTCTTACCCAGACGCGGAAGGCTTCGTCGAAGCGCGCGCGCCGGGTGACGTCGTAGGCGAGTTTCCATCGGCCGGCAGGCGGTGCGTCGTCGACGGCCGTTCGCTGGCTGTCGCGCTGCAAGGCGACGCGGCACAGACCTGCGTCGGCGGGGCGCTCGAAGCGGATACCGCCGTGATACGCCAGCATTGCGCGCGTTCCCGCCGGCAAACCGACGGTCTGCACGCACGAGTCGCCGCCGACGCGTTCGATCTGCTGCGCCAGCACCGGAGCGAGCGAGGCATAGGAACGAGCGTAATCGATGGCCGGAGCGAAGAGCGCGACCGCCGCCAGCCACAGCAGCGACAGGCCGGAAGCGGCAATGAACGGACCGGTCCACACCATCGGCGGTCGGACGCGTACGCGCCAGGCCACGATCACGATCCACAACACGGTGGCGGCGATGGCCAGCAGGGCGGTTGTCGCATGCACCTCGGGCTCGAACCCGGGCGCGAGACGCACGATCGATGCCGCCATCTTCGGCGGCACACCGGTGTTCCACGCGCCGAAGTAGAGCCACAGTGCGCACAGCGCCAGGCTGAAGAGCGCAAGGGAAAACCAGTCAATCGCATCCTCGGCCGTCCGCTTGAGCGACGACACGCCGAAGGCCGCGAGCACGACCAGCGCGGGCACCGCGAGCAGGAACTCGCGGTCGCTTGGCGAGGTCGACAGCAACACCGCAACGAGCCCCGCGGCGACGATGAGCAGCGGCAATGCCATGTGCGGACGGCGCAGGAAGTGGCGCCAGGAGTAGATCGTCCAGAGGGCGAACGGCCACAAGGGCCATGCGTACCAGCCGACATTGCGGATGAGCCATAGCGGGCCTTCAGCCTGTGGCATGCCTACGCTTGCGCGGTTCCAGCGCCACCAGTCGGCCAGGTACGACTCGGCCTCCTGCGGGTGAGCAATCCGGGCGCCGGTCGGCCAGAGGGAAAAGACCAGGAATGCGAGCAGCGTGATCAGCGTGGCGCGCTCGATGCGACGATCGCCGTAAGCGCCCGTGAAGGCGATGGCGGCCAGCAGCAGCACGCCAGCCGGCAGCCAACCTCGTGTCAGCGCGATCGCGCCGAGTGTGGCGCCCGCGACGAACGCTCCCTTCCACGGATCGTCGAGTGAATAAGCGAGTGCGAAGAGCAGCACACATACCAGCGCCAGCATGGCGGGTTCGGCGCCCGTCTCGTGAATGCGCACCAGCACGCCGAGTGTTGCCGTCAGCAGCAAGACTGCAACGTCGGCCAGCATGCGGCCGTAGTCGCGCGGTGACGCTTCACCTCCGAAGGCCAGCGCAACGGGCTGTGCCTCGTCACGGCGGGCAAGCCGGTAGGTCGCGTACCAGAGTGCCCAGGTGCCGATCGCGAACCAGAACACGGTGACGAGGCGGGCGGCGGTGACGTCCCCGAGCCAGGGTCCGAGCCAGCGGGCGAACAATGCACCGACCCAGAAAGGCAGGGGACCTTCTTCCGGCAGGGGTTCGCCGGCGACCGAAGGCAGCCACCACTCGAGACTCGAGCCCGCTGCCATGCTCCACGCGACGCCGAAGGCGCTGGCGTCATCGGGGCTCCAGGGAGCGCGGCCGAACAGCCCAGGCACGATGTAGACGGCCAGCAGCGCGAAGAGCAGCCAGCGCGGAAACGTGGCCGCGGCGGCCTCGGTGACGCGCGAAGGCGACGGTCGGTGTTCGAAGCTCATGCGCGCAAGAAGGGGTCCTGGGGAAGAGTAGCCGGGGCAACAAAAAGGGCAGCCGAGGCTGCCCTTGTCTTCATTCGCCCCGATGGCTCCTTACCTGCGCCGAGCCTTGGCAGCGTTGGCCTGGGCGGCGGCCGCATTGACCGCTTCGCTCTTGGCCGCGAACTTCTGGCGGAATTTCTCGACGCGACCGGTCTCGACGATGCGGGTCTGCGCCCCGGTGTAAAAGGGGTGCGACTCTGACGACGTGTCCAGCTTGAACAGCGGATAGGTCTTGCCTTCGAATTCGATCGAATCGCGCGTCTGCAGCGTCGAGCGCGTGATGAACTTGAAGTCGTTCTGCATGTCCTGGAAAACGACTTCGCGGTATTCGGGATGGATGCCTGATTTCATAAGCTTTCTTGCCTCGTCGTGGGCCGCCCGGTCGAGGGGTGACTGACTTGATCTGCCCCGGTCTGCCTCGACCACGGTCCCTGGGTTTTTCGGGAACCGCGCATTATCCGGGAATTCTGGGCCGCGAGCAACCGGACGTGTCTCGCAAGCCCTTGTTTTCAAAGAGATCGACGTGGCCTCGCCAGCGATCCGTTTCTCCGCTTGCATGGCGCGCGAAAGCAGAGTTGTCGCACTTTCGCGCGCAGGCCGGACTTACCCACCTCGCCGCATCATGTCGAAGAACTCGGCGTTGTTCTTGGTCGCCTTCATCTTGTCGAGCAGAAACTCCATTGCCTCGATCTCGTCCATGCCGTAGAGCAGCTTCCGCAGGATCCAGACCTTCTGCAGGATGTCGGGCTTGAGCAGTTGTTCTTCCTTGCGTGTGCCGGAGCGGTTGACGTTGAGCGCCGGGTACACGCGCTTTTCGGCGAGGCGGCGCTCCATGTGGATCTCCATGTTGCCCGTGCCCTTGAACTCCTCGTAGATGACGTCGTCCATACGCGAGCCGGTATCGATCAGAGCGGTCGCAATGATCGTGAGCGATCCGCCTTCCTCGATGTTGCGCGCGGCACCGAAGAAGCGCTTGGGCCGCTGCAGCGCGTTGGCGTCGACACCGCCGGTCAGTACCTTGCCCGAGGCCGGCACCACGGTGTTGTAGGCGCGCGCGAGGCGCGTGATCGAGTCGAGCAGGATGACCACATCCTTCTTCGACTCCGCCAGCCGCTTGGCCTTCTCGATGACCATTTCGGCGACCTGCACGTGGCGTGTGGCCGGTTCGTCGAACGTCGAGGCGACGACTTCACCGCGGACCGAGCGCTGCATTTCCGTCACTTCTTCCGGCCGCTCGTCGATCAGCAGCACGATCAGCACGACGTCCGGATGGTTGGCGGCGATCGCATGTGCGATGTGCTGCATCAGCACGGTCTTGCCGCTCTTGGGGCTCGCGACCAGCAGGCCGCGCTGGCCCTTGCCGATCGGTGCAATGATGTCGATCAGCCGGCCCGTGATGTTTTCCTCGCCCTTCATGTCGCGCTCGAGGATCAGCGGCTGGTTGGGGAACAGCGGCGTCAGGTTCTCGAACAGGATGCGGTGCTTGGTCGCCTCCGGCGCGACGCCGTTGACCTTGTCGACCTTGACCAGCGCGAAATAGCGCTCGCCGTCCTTCGGTGTTCGGACCTCACCTTCGATCGAATCGCCGGTGTGCAGGTTGAAGCGCCGGATCTGCGATGGCGAGATGTAGATGTCGTCGGTGCTGGCGAGGTACGACGTCTCGGGCGAGCGCAGGAAGCCGAAGCCGTCAGGCAGGACTTCCAGCGTTCCGTCGCCGAAGATCTGCTCGCCGCTCTTGGCGCGCTTCTTCAGGATCGCAAACATCAGCTCCTGCTTGCGCAACCGGTTGGCGTTGTCGATTTCGAGGCCGAGGGCCATTTCGAGCAACTGGGAAACGTGCAGGGCTTTGAGTTCTGAAAGGTGCATGGGGACAACCGGAGGAGTAGTGGGACGCCCTTTGACTGTTCCGGGCGCCCGCGGGGCGGGCGGGCCGGCAAGCGCCGGCCCGGGTGACGATCAGATGTTGCTGTCGATGAATGCCGTGAGTTGGGACTTGGACAGTGCGCCGACCTTGGTGCCGACCACCGCGCCATTTTTGAACAGCATCAGGGTCGGGATGCCGCGGATGCCGTACTTCGCCGGGGTCGACTGGTTTTCGTCGACGTTGAGCTTGGCCACCGCGACCTTGCCGCCGTATTCCTTGGAGACCTCGTCCAGGATCGGGGCGATCATGCGGCAGGGTCCGCACCACTCGGCCCAGTAGTCCACCAGGACCGGTGTGTCGGACTTGAGGACGTCCTGTTCGAAGCTGGAGTCGCTGACGTACTTGATTTCACTCATTTGAGTCCTTCTGGCGCCGGGGATAGCGCGCATTCACAAGGATGGGAAAGTGGGGACGCTCGGGCCGGGGCACAACCCCGGGATCAGGGTGGCTGGCAAGTTCGAAGCGAATGGTAACACCGTGCGCCGGTTCTGCGTGGTACCGAAGCGCGGCCAGTTTATCCACCAAATTTCACCGATCGCCGACTTCCTACAATCGCGTCATGTCGCTCGATCGCCTCCATCTTCCGGCCGATGCCTCGTTCTGGCCGACAGCGGCCCATGCCGTGGCCGACTTTGCGAAGCGCCATGGCGCCCCCGAGCGACAGCTTCAGTCGGTGACATGGCTGGTTCCCGGCGGACAGCATGCAGTACTCGCGCGCACCGCCCTGCGCAGCGAGTTGGGCGGCCGCGCGTTCATGCCACCGCGCATCGTGCCCCTCATGGCATGGCTCGGCCATTCGTTGGCCGCCGGCACGGCCGCGCGGGTGGAGCTCTTCACCGCATTGCGCGCGAACCGATGGGTCCGCGAGGCATTTGGAGCGCAGCCTGCGACCTTGTGGGCACTCGCGCGTGACGTGGCCCACCTGTGCGATGAACTGACGCTCGCCGCAGTCAATGGTGCCGAGGATTTCGACGGCAGACTGCAGGCCAGCCTGAGGCGGCACTTCCATCGCCGTGCGGCGCATGCCTTGCAGGCGCAGTCGCAACTCGTCATCCAGCTCTGGCGCGCACGGCGCGAAGCCGACGACGGTGCCGCGCGGTTCCTGCGGGAACTCGCCGCACGCGCATCGCGAACCCGGCTGCCGCTGGTGTACCTCGGCGCAGGTCTGTCCACCGCCGGTCGGGCAGGACTGGCGACGTGGGAGCGCGCATTCATCGATCGCGCGGCCGAGCAGGCGCCGGTATTGCTGCTTGACCCCGACGTGACTGCGGCCCTTGAGAATCAACCGCTGCTGGCGGCCGCCTGGCCGGAACTCGGGGGCGCCGACACCGACATGGCCATCGCCATCCGCGCCGATGCCGTCCGCGCCGCGCCCCGGCCGTCGTCACTCCTGTCGATCGTGAAGGCGGTCACGCTGGAAGAAGAGGCGATCGCCGTTGCGCAGCAGGTTGTCGAATGGCTGCGAGCCGGTGCGGGGTCGATCGCGCTGGTTGCTCTGGATCGTCTGACGGCACGCCGCGTGCGCGCGCTCCTGGAGCGTGCGCAGGTCAGCGTGCGCGATGAGACGGGCTGGAAGCTTTCCACCACCAGTGCCGCCGCCGCGATCATGCGGTGGTACGACCTCGTGGCCGATGACCTGTACTGGCGTGACCTGCTGGACTGGCTGAAGTCGAACTTCACGCTGTCGGGACGGCCCGGCAAGTCGCACGAGGTCGACCGGATCGAGCGGGCCATCCGGTCCGCCGGAGCACTGCAAGGCGCGAAGTCCATCCGGCGCGCGCTGGCGAGCCTTTCATCCGGCGAGGCGCGCGAACAAGACGCCGGGGCACTGGAAGTGATTGCTCTGGTCGAGTCCCAGGCCCAGGCCACTCGGCGGGCGGCGCCGACGCTGCATTCGCACGTGCAGGCGCTGCGGCAGGCGATGGATGCGCTCGGCATGCGTGCTGCGCTGGCTGCCGATCCGGTCGGGCAGGCGGTGCTGATCGAAGTCGAAGCGCTCGAAGCGGAGCTTGCCAACCTCGGCGGCCGCGCGTCGCTTACCGACTTCCGTGCGCTGCTGGCATCGCGCTTCGAGGAGGTGGCCTTCGTCGATCGACAGATCGAGTCACCGGTGGTCATGGTGTCGCTCGCGTCCGCGGCCCTGCGCACCTTCGATGCCGCGGTGCTGGTCGGTGCCGATGCGCAGCATCTGCCCTCGAGGCCCTCCGAGGTTCTGTTCATGTCGAATGCAGTACGCGCGGAGCTCGGGCTGACGACCGCCGACAGCGCGGTGCTCGACCAGGCCGCCCAGCTCGCCACGCTGCTGGCGAGCTCGACCGAGGTCGTGGCGACATGGCGCACGTGCCGCGGCGACGATCCCAGTCCGCTGTCGCCGCTGCTCGACAGGCTGCGGTTCATCGCACGGCGGGTGCTCGATGACGATCTGACGCGACCCGCGGTGCTCGAATCCGTCGAGGTCGAGGCCGTGGTCGGGACACGTCCCGCGCCCCGGGCGCCGCAGCTGCTTGCCTGGACGCATCAGTGCCAGCCAGGCGCAAAGCCTCGTGGACTGTCCCTATCAGTTCTATGCGCGACGCATGCTCGGGCTGAGGGCGCCCGACGATGTGATTGAACTTCCCGAGAAACGGGAGTTCGGCATCGCCCTGCATGAGATCCTGAGTCGATTCCACACGACGTGGGGCGCCGTCGACTTCAGCGGTGTCGCGCCTGAAGAACTGGTCGCAAGCCTGCGCGAGCACGCGCGCGCGGTCTTCGGGCCGCAGATCGAGCGCACCCCGGGACTCCTTGCCTTCGAGCGGCGCTTCGACGGCCTGGTCGACGGCTACATCGAGTGGCTGCAGCAGCACGCCGGCGGCGGCTGGCACTGGAGCGGCGGTGAAGAGAACCATCGTCGGCCGATCGTCCTGAACGCGGGACGCGAAGTCGAACTGATCGGCCGGGTCGATCGCGTCGACACGCAGGCGGACGGCCGGTCGCGATTGCTGGACTACAAGGCGCGAGCGGCCGACGTGCTCAAGCGTGGATTGAAATCGCCCGGAGAAGACATCCAGTTGCCGTTCTACGGCCTGCTGTTGCCGCGGCGGCCCGGGTCCGGTGAATACGTCAGCTTCGATCGTGTCAGGGAAGACACGTCCGGTGTGCAGTCGGTCGCTCCACCGGGCGCGTTCGACGAACTGATCGACGTCGTCGAAGCCCGTCTGACGGCCGACCTGCAGCGCATCGCCGACGGTGTCGCGCTGCCGGCCATTGGGGCCGAGACCGTTTGTGTGAACTGCGAGATGCGCGGCCTGTGCCGACGCGATTATTGGGAAATCAGCGGGGAACACGGCGGGGAGCACGGCGGGGAACGCAGCGATCCGGACACGGAGGATGCGTTCGCATGAGCGAGTATCTCGCGGACGAGATTGCGATCGACGAGGACGAGTTCACGCGCCGGGCGTGCGACCCGCATGCGAGCGTCGTCGTCGAGGCCTGTGCGGGCAGCGGCAAGACCTGGCTCCTCGTCAGTCGCATCGTGCGGCTCTTGCTCGCGGGCACCGCGCCCGGCGAAATCCTGGCCATTACCTTCACGCGCCGTGCTGCGCAGGAAATGCAGGTGCGACTGCTGCGCGACCTCCAGGATCTCGCAAGCGCGACCGACACGGAGGTCGTTGCGAGCCTGCGTCAGCGCGGACTGTCACACGCGCAGGCGGCCGCCGCCATCGATGACGCGCGCAAGCTTTACGAGCGCGTCGTCACCGCGCGGGTGCCATTGACCGTCGAGACCTTTCACGGGTGGTTCTGGCAGCTCATTGCGCGTGCGCCGCTGGGCACGGGCGTGCCGTTTGCACCGGTCCTGCTCGAAGGCTCCGAGCGCATGCGCGCGGATGCCTGGCTGCACTTCATGGCTGCGCTGATCCGACCGGAGCACGTGGCGGAGCGTGCGGCCTGGGAAGATCTGATCGGCGAAACCGGCGATGTCTCGGCCCGGTTGCTGCTGCAGCAGTTTCTTCACAAGCGCGCGGAGTGGTGGAGTTTTGCCGCCGGCAACGAGGAGGCCGCCGTCGACCGGGCGCTTGCGCCGCTCAGGACATCCGGTGGCGGGGACCCGGCCGCGGACGTGCGCGCAGCGGACTTCATCCAGAACCTGCAGCACCTGGTGGCGCATTGGCAATCGATCCGACCGCCGCTGAAAACCATCGACGCAGCGGTGGCGCGCGCAAGCTCATGGCTGTCGTCGCCGGCGAAGCTTGCCGCCCGCGACCTGCGCGAAGCCTGCCTCGTCGTGCTTACAAAGGGCGAGTCGACGCCGATCATCTTGCTGACGCCGGAGCGCATGGCGTCCCGATTCGCGAACGACGCGCAGGCGCGCAGTTACGCCGACGCACACGCCGCGGTCGTCGCCCGCCTGCAGCAACTCATGGTGGCGCGCCGGACCTGGCGCGCCTTCAGGCTCAACCACGCGGCGCTGACCTGCGGGCGGTTGCTGGTCGATACCTACCAGACGTTGAAGCAGCAGCACCAGGCACTCGACTTCACCGACCTCGAATGGCACACCTACCGATTGCTGTCCGACCTCGACAATGCGGCCTACATGCACGCCCGGCTGGACGCTCGCTACCGGCACGTCCTGCTCGATGAGTTTCAGGACACCAATCCCCTGCAGTGGCAGGTTCTGCAGTCATGGCTGGCGGCCTACGGTGCTCAGGACGAGGACACCGGCTCGGGATCCGCGCCGGATCGGCCGACGGTGTTCGTCGTCGGCGACCCAAAGCAGTCGATCTACCGCTTCCGTCGGGCCGAGCCGCGTGTGTTCAACGCCGCCCTCGAACTGCTGTCCCGGGACTACGCCGCGTGCCACTTGCGCACGAATGTCACGCGGCGCAATGCACCGGCGGTGATCGAGGTGCTCGACCGGGTCATGCTGCCCGGCAATCCGCTGTACCAGCCGCAGAGCACCCGGGCACCCGCCGCGGTCGGGCGAGGCGCCTTCGTGCTGTTGCCGCTGGAAGCGCCCGAGCCGGCCCCCGAGGGCACAGGTGACGCGACGTTGCTGCGCGATGTGCTGACAACGCCGCGGGCCGAGCGCGAAACGGAAACGCGCTATCGCGAGGGGCGCGTGCTTGCCAATGAGATTGCCGCATGGAAGCTGCGCCTGCAGGTGATGGACCAAGACGCCCTTCGCCCCGCGCGCTGGTCGGATGTCCTCGTCCTTGTGCGTCGACGCACGCATCTTGCCGACTACGAGCGCGCGCTGCGCGATGCCGGCGTTCCGTTCATCAGCGACCGTCGTGGCGGGCTGCTCGCGACGCTCGAAGCCGACGACCTGACCGCCTTGCTCGGATTCCTCACCGCCCCATACTCGGACCTTCAGCTTGCGCATGCACTGCGCTCGCCCATCGGCGGCTGCAGTGACGACGACCTGATGCGGCTCGCGGCTGCGACCGGCGCAAGCTGGTGGGACCGCCTGCAGCAACTTCCGGACCCGGTGTCCGCGCCGCTGGCGCGCGCGCGCGAACTGTTTCTCTGGTGGCTCGACCTGGCCGGGGTCCTGCCGGTGCACGATCTGCTGGATCGCATCTACTTCGAGGGGGATCTGCGCAGACGGTATGCCGCGGCCGTGCCGGACGCCCTGCACGCACAGGTGCAGGCCAATCTCGACGCGTTTATCGAACTGGCCCTCGCGATCGATGCCGGCCGCTATCCCAGCCTGCCGCGCTTCATCGATGAGCTGGCGGGGCTCCGGCGCCACGCGACCGACGAAGCGCCGGACGAGGGCTCGACCGGCACCGACGATGCCGTGCGCGTGATGACGATCCACGGTGCCAAGGGGCTCGAAGCCGACATCGTCGCGCTGGCCGACGCCCATGCACGCGCGCCGTCGGAGGGCGAAGGGGTGCTCGTCGACTGGCCGCCCCAGATGCCGGCGCCCGAACACTTCTCCCTGGTCGCCCGTGGCGAGGAAGCGCGCGACGATGCGCGGCGCGACTGGTTCGTGCGCGACGAAGAACAACGCGTCCAGGAGGACTGGAATCTGCTGTACGTCGCCGCCACGCGCGCGCGGCAGGTCCTGATCGTCTCCGGCAGTGCGCCGTCCCGCGGTTCGCTCGACGACAGCTGGTACACGAGGCTGCAGTGCGCGGAGGACCTTT
Organism: uncultured beta proteobacterium; assembly: GCA_963769745.1. Classification (GTDB taxonomy): domain Bacteria; phylum Pseudomonadota; class Gammaproteobacteria; order Burkholderiales; family Burkholderiaceae_F; genus JALORV01. The sequence continues at coordinate 18,936 of CAVYNB010000014.1, read as the reverse complement.
CATCGGGCGCCGCTGCTGCCGTCGCGCTTGCGCCTCCGCTGCAGGTTCGAACCCTGCGCGATTTCCTTCCCGATCCGTTGCCGACCGGAGGCCGGAAGGAGTCTGTCGATGAGTCCGACGCCATGCGACTCGGGCGCGCATGGCATGCGCTGCTCGAGCACGGCAGCGGTGCCCCGGTCGATACGATTGCGCGTGCGCATGCGTTGACGCAGGAGCAACTCGACACCGTGGTCGCCGCCGCCGCGCAGGTGCGGGCCGCACATACGGATTTTTTCGGCGCTCGCGATGCGGTGGAACTCGAACTGGTCGCCGACGATGGCGAGTTGCTGCGTGTGGATCGACTGGTCGAGCGCGACGATGCCGTGTGGATCATCGACTTCAAGTGGCAGGTGACCGATGCGGAGCGACCGGCGTATGAAGCGCAGGTGCGTCGCTATGCCGACGTGCTGCGCTCCCTGCGGAGCGACAGGCCCGTGCGCATGGGCCTGGTCACGGCGGCCGGTGAACTGATCGAGGTGATGTCCTGAACGGGGGACAGGGTCTACGAGCGTTGACTTGGACGAGCCCAGCCGGAAGAATGGCCAGCCGGTGGCTGTGCCGGCCGCAGGACTCGCGGCAGCGGCGCGCAGTAAGCCTCACTTGAGTCGTCAGGGGATCGTTATGCAATCGACGCTGCGAACTGCGGGGCTGGCGACGGTCGGCCTGATGGCGCTGTGGGGTTGCCAAAGCACACCGCCTCAGCTGAACCCCAAGGACATGACCTTCTTCGTGACCAGCGCCGGCCCGGGCAAGGGCGCCGATCTCGGCGGACTCGAGGGCGCCGATCAGCATTGCGCGAAGCTCGCCAAGGCCGCGGGCGCACCCGATCGCACCTGGCGCGCCTACCTGAGCACGCAGGCGCCGGGGCTGCGGGATCCGAACTTCGTCAATGCGCGCGACCGCATCGGTCCCGGACCGTGGCGCAACGTCATGGGAGTCGAGGTTGCGAAGAGCGTCGATGACCTGCATTCGCCGGCGAGCAATCTAAACAAGCAGACGGCGCTCGACGAACGCGGTCAGGTCGTCAATGGCACGGTGGACAAGCCCAACCGGCACGACATACTGACCGGCTCACGTGCCGATGGCACCGCGTTTCCCGGCGCGCCATTTTCTGACATGACCTGCGGTAACTGGACCAAGGGCGGTGCCGACGGGTCGGCGATGGTCGGCCATCACGATCGCGCCGGCCCGATGATGACCTCCACCTGGGCGACTTCCTGGAATTCCTCGCATCCCACACTCGGTTGCGACATGGCAAAGCTCAACAGTACCGGTGGGGACGGACGCTTTTACTGCTTTGCGGTGAAGTAGAGCGCTCATCGGGCGTCGACGAATGCACTGATACCATTCGTCCCGGCGGGCCCCCTCGCATGGAGGTGCCGTGAATCTGGTCAGGTCGGGAACGAAGCAGCCACAGCGGATTACCTTCAGTGCCGAGGACAAGGCTCGCCTTTCCGCGCAAAGCGCGGAAAGGCGGTTCGCCCGATGAGACGCAAGAGGGGGCCGGGCCCCCTCCTGGACCTCCCCCCGACGTCTCCTACATGGTTTGTGATATGCCCTCCGATATTCGCATTGCTTCAGCACGGCCGGAAGACTGTGATGCAGTCTTTGCGCTGATCTGCGCGCTGGCCGAGTACGAAAAGCTGGCGGATCACGTCGCGGGCTCTGCTGACGACTTGCGGCAGGAATTGTTCTGCGAGCGTCCGGTCATCGAGGCGGTGATTGCCTGGGAGGGCGAGCAGGCGCTCGGTTTTGCGCTCTTCTTTCACAATTTCTCGACCTTCCTTACGCGCCGCGGCCTGTATCTCGAGGATCTGTTCGTCGTGCCCGAGGCGCGCGGACGCGGCATCGGCAAGGCGCTGATCCGCCACGGCGCCCGGCTTGCCGTGCAGCGCGGCTGCGGACGCTACGAGTGGACCGTGCTGGACTGGAACACGCCTGCGATCGAGTTCTACGAATCGATCGGCGCCATCGTCATGCCGGACTGGCGCGTCTGCCGGATGACGGGCGATGCGCTCACGCGCTTCGCGGCTCCGACGGCCCCGTAGAATCCGCGCATGTCGTATCAGGTCCTTGCCCGCAAGTGGCGCCCCCGTGATTTCTCGACGCTGGTCGGCCAGGAGCACGTGGTCCGCGCGCTGACGCACGCGCTCAGCGCCAATCGACTGCATCACGCCTATCTTTTCACCGGAACCCGCGGAGTCGGCAAGACGACGCTGTCACGCATCCTTGCCAAGGCGCTGAACTGTGTCGGCGCCGATGGCACCGGCGGCATCACACCCACTCCCTGCGGTGTCTGCGAAGCCTGCACGGCAATCGATGCCGGCCGTTTCGTCGATTACATCGAAATGGACGCGGCCAGCAACCGGGGCGTCGACGAAATGGTGCAGCTGCTCGAACGCGCGATGTATGCGCCGAGCAGCGCACGCTTCAAGGTCTACATGATCGACGAGGTGCACCAGCTTTCAGCGCACGCGTTCAATGCGATGCTGAAGACGCTCGAAGAGCCGCCCGACTACGTCAAGTTCATCCTGGCGACGACCGATCCGCAGAAGGTGCCGGTCACCGTGCTGTCGCGCTGCCTGCAGTTCAACCTCAAGCAGATGACGCCGGCCGGCATCGCCGAGCGCATGCGCGAGATACTGCTGCAGGAGGGCATCCAGGCCGAGGACGCCGCATTGCGCATGCTGGCGCACGCGGCGCGCGGCAGCATGCGCGACGGCCTGTCGCTGCTGGACCAGGCGATTGCCTATGCCGCCGGTCCGGTCTCGCTCGAGGCGGTGCGGGGCATGCTCGGCGCGATCGACGAAAGCACGCTGGTGCGCGTGCTGGATGCGGTCGTCGCACGCGATGCGAAAGGCGTGCTGGCGCTGGCCGACGAAATGAACGGCGCGAGCCTGTCGTTCGCGCAGGCCCTGCGCGATCTGGCGAGCCTGCTGCATCGCGTGGCCATGGCGCAGCAGGTCGAGGCCGGTGCAGACGATGAAGTGAATGCGGCCGACGTGCAACGCCTGGCGCGCGCGCTCGCGCCGGACGAAGTGCAGCTTTACTACCAGATCGCGCTGCACGGCCGCAACGACCTGCACCTGGCGCCGGACGAGTACGCCGGATTCACGATGACGCTGCTGCGCATGCTGGCGTTTGCGCCCGGTGTTGCGACGACGTCCCCGCCGCCGCGGCCGGCATCGCTCGCGGCCGGCCGGCCCGCGCGGGCCAGCGTTCCGACGCCGGTTCGGGCGACCGAAGTGGCAGTGCCGGCCCCGGTTGTTTCGCAGGCGCCGTCGACGGTTGCGCCAAGCGAATTCGATGGCGACTGGCCGTCGCTGGTTGCGCGGCTCAAGGTCAGCGGCCTCGTGAAGGAACTGGCCCAGCGCAGTGAACTCGTGTCGGTGCAGGGCGATCACTTTCGCCTGCGCGCGCCGCTCAAGACGCTGACCGAAGCGGGTACGGTGGACAAGCTGAAGGCGGCGCTCGGAGCAGCGCTGGGACGCACGGTCCGTCTCACGGCCGACGTCGGCAGCACGACGGGGCCGACCGCGGCAGGACGGACCGCACAGGCCAATGCGGAGCGGCAACGACAAGCCGAGGAGTCGATCTATGGTGATCCCTTCGTGCGAGAATTAATCGACAACTTCGGCGCGGCAGTCGATCCTGCATCGATACGCCCGCGCGATTCCAACGACACGGGAACGCAGCGATGATGAAAGGCCAGCTTGCCGGCTTGATGCAACAGGCGCAGAAGATGCAGGAGGGCGTCAAGCGCCTGCAGGAAGAACTCGCCAACACGGAGGTCGAAGGCCAGTCGGGCGCCGGAATGGTGAAGGTCGTGATGACCTGCAAGCACGACGTGCGCCGTGTGGCGATCGACCCCAGCCTGGTCGGCGACGACAAGGACATGCTCGAAGACCTCGTCGCCGCGGCCTTCAACGACGCGGTGCGCCGTGCAGAAGCCGTGTCGCAGGAGAAGATGTCGTCGATCACGGCCGGCATGCCGCTGCCGCCGGGCATGAAGCTGCCGTTCTAGGCGACGCCGCGGCAATGCGGCCAGATTCCTCGGTGCTGTTGACCTTGCAGCGGCCGCCCGGCCGCCCGAAGCCCGCTGCACACTATCTAGCGAAGCGGGTGCACGTGCGGCCTGCAGGGCCGCATACACCCGCTTCGACATCATGAAACTCGGCCCCACGCTCGACAAGCTCGTCGATGCGCTGAAGCATCTGCCCGGCATCGGACCGCGCTCGGCGCAGCGGATCGCGTTTCACCTGCTGCAGCACGACCGGGAGTCCGCTGTGCGGCTGGGCGAGTCGCTGCTCGCTGCGGTGCAGTCGATCCGCCACTGTGCACGCTGCAACACCCTCACCGAACTCGAGGTCTGCGAGACCTGCGCCAGCGTCCGGCGCGACGCGCAGCTGCTGTGCGTGGTCGAGTCCCCGGCGGATCAGTTGATGATCGAGCAGTCGATGTCCTATGGTGGCCTGTACTTCGTGCTGCTCGGCAGGCTGTCTCCGCTCGACGGCATCGGTCCGCGCGAGATCCAGATGGAGCAGCTGCTGGCGCGCGCCACCGACGGCATCGTGCGGGAGGTGATCGTTGCCACCTCGTTCACTCCGGAAGGCGACGCCACCGCGCATTACATCGGCGAACTGCTGCGCGGGCGGAATCCGGAACTGAAGATCACGCGCCTGGCGCGCGGCGTGCCGGCCGGTGCCGAACTCGAATACACCGATGTCAACACGATCGCGCAGGCGATGCTGGACCGGCGCGCTGCATAGCAGACGCCGGCACGCTGTAACGGCACTAAAGTCCCGAAGGTGGATTCGATGACGATTGCGTTCTGGTGTGTGCTCATCGCCGCGCTGCTCCCGATGCTTGCGACCATCGTCGCGAAGACCAGCGGGCCGCGCTACAACAACCGCGACCCGCGCGCCTGGCTCGAGCGCCAGACCGGTTTGAGCAAGCGCGCGAACAACGCGCAGCTCAATGCCTTCGAGGCGTTTCCGTTCTTCGCGGCCGCCGTCATCGTTGCGCACCTGACCCACGCGCCGCAGGAGCGGGTCGACATCCTGGCGATCATCTTCATCGTGGCGCGGCTGGGTTACCTCGGCTGCTATCTGGCGGACTGGCAGGCGGCGCGATCGCTCGTATGGCTGATCGGCTGGCTCGCCTGCCTGACGATCTTCCTGCTCGGAGCCTGAGCGATGGCGGGACCGCTCGAGGGCATCAAGGTCCTCGAACTCGGGACCTTGATCGCAGGTCCGTTCGCCGCGCGCATGTTTGCGGAGTTCGGGGCCGAGGTGATCAAGGTCGAGGATCCGGCCAGCGGCGACCCCATCCGCAACTGGCGCTATCTGCACGAGGGCACGTCGCTCTGGTGGTACGTGCAGGCGCGCAACAAGAAATCGATCGCACTCAATCTGAAGGACGCCCGCGCGCAGGCGATTGCCAGGACGCTCGCGCTCGACGCCGATGTCGTCATCGAGAACTACCGGCCCGGCGTACTGGAAAAGTGGGGCCTGGGCTACGAGCAGCTGCGTGAGTCCAACCCGGCGACCATCATGGTGCGCATCTCCGGCTACGGGCAGACCGGGCCGATGCGTGACCGACCCGGCTTTGGTGCGATCGGCGAATCGATGGGGGGCATCCGCTTCGTGTCCGGACATCCGGACCGTCCTCCGGTGCGGATCGGCATCTCGATCGGCGACTCGATCGCGGCCCTGCACGGCGTGATCGGCGCGCTGATGGCACTGCGCCATCGCGATGCGACCGGCGGCCGGGGGCGCGGCGTTGGCCAGTTCGTCGACGTCGCCCTGTACGAGGCGGTGTTCAACATGATGGAGAGCACCGTGCCGGAGTTCGATCGCTACGGCGTCGTGCGGGCGCGCACGGGCGGGGCCTTGCCCGGCATCGTTCCGTCGAACACCTACTCGTGCGCGAACGATGCGGCGATCGTGGTCGCCGGCAACGGCGACGCCATTTTCAAGCGACTGATGCATGCCATCGGCCGCACGGACCTCGCCGAGGACCCGGCGCTCGCGCGCAACGAGGGTCGTGTCCGCAGGACAAAGGAGATCGACGACGCGATCCAGGCCTGGTGCGGCGAGCGGACCATCGACGATGCCCTGTCTATCCTGCAGGCGGCCGACGTCCCGGCATCGCGCATCTACAGCGTCGCCGACATGGTCGAGGATGCCCAGTTTGCCGCGCGCGACATGATCGAGCAGCAGCACTTGCCCGATGGAACGCCGCTCAAGGTGCCCGCCGTCGTGCCCAAGCTGTCTGCCACGCCCGGCGGAACCGCATGGCTCGGGCCCCGGCTCGGCGAACACACCGAGGAAGTACTGATGCGCCTGGGCCATGACCAGGCTGCGATCGACGCGCTGCGCCGCGACGGTGTGATTTAAGATCGCCGCAGAGGCGATCAGCGCCCCGACTGAAAATTCAAGGAGACACTCATGTTAGTTCGCGCCACCCGCCGCTCGGTGCTTGCCGCCGGGGTTGCCACGCTGCTGTTCCCTGCGCTGCTGTCGGCGCAGGCACTTGAAAAGAAGAAAGTCACGATCGCCGTGGGTGGCAAGAACCTTCTGTACTACCTGCCGCTGACCGTGGCGGAGCAGAAGGGCTTCTTCAAGGACGAGGGCCTCGAAGTCGAGATCGTCGACTTTGCCGGCGGCGCGCGCGCGCTGCAGGCCGTGGTCGGCGGCAGTGCCGATGTCGTTTCGGGCGCGTTCGAGCACAACATCAACATGCAGGCCAAGGGCCAGCCGATGCGTGCCTTCGTGCTGCAGGGAAGGGCGCCGCAGATCGTGCTGGCGGTCAGCAACAAGACGATGCCGAACTTCAAGTCGGTGGCGGACCTGAAGGGCAAGAAGATCGGCGTGACCGCGCCGGGCTCCTCGACCAACATCATGACGAACTTCGTGCTGGCAAAGAGCGGCCTGAAGGGGACGGACGTGTCCTACGTGGGCGTGGGCGCTTCGCAGGGTGCGGTGGCCGCGCTGCGGTCCGGGCAGATCGACGCGATCTCCAACCTTGATCCGGTCATCACGATGCTGGTTCGCAACAACGACATCAAGATCATTTCCGACACGCGCGACGTGGCCGAGGCCGACAAGGTCTTTGGCGGTCCGATGCCGGCCGCGACGCTGTACTCGCCGGTCGCGTTCATCGAGAAGAACCCGAACACCGTGCAGGCGCTGACCAACGCGATCGTTCGTGCCAACAAGTGGATTCAGCAGGCCGGGCCGTCAGACATCGTGAAAACTGTGCCCGAGAGCTTTCTGCTCGGCGATCGCGCGGTCTATATCGATGCCTTTCTCAAAGCGAAGCCGGCGCTCTCGCCAGACGGCATGATTCCCGAGCAGGGCCCGGCCACTGCGCTGCGCGCGCTGTCGAGCATCGATCCTGCGATGGCGAACGCCAAGATCGACCTCAAGTCCGTCTACACGAACGAGTTCGTGAAGAAAGCCAACGCCAAGTATCCGAAGTGACCCGCGGCGGAAACGGGCGGATGGCTCCGGATCCCGGTCTGGCGCGGGAGCGGCGCTCTCGTCCGGCCGGGTGCGAAAGCTTCGTTTGACTGCGGCAGTCTCACTGCGGGGCATCAGCTGTACCTTCGTCAGCCGTGACGACCGGTCGCAGCGCTATACGGCTGTGCGCGACGTCTCGCTCGACATTGCGCCGGGCGAGTTCGTCAGCGTCGTCGGTCCCACCGGTTGCGGCAAGAGCACCCTGCTCAACGTCGCGGCCGGCCTGCTCGAGCCGAGCAGCGGAACCGTGCACGTATTCGGCGAACCGCTGGTCGGCATCAACCGCCGTGCCGGCTATATGTTCCAGACCGAGGCGCTGATGCCGTGGCGCACGGCACGCGACAACGTGCTGGCCGGCCTGCAGTTCCGCGGCATGGCCGAGTCGGACGCGTCGGCCGTGGCCGACGACTGGCTGCAGCGCGTCGGCCTCGGCGGCTTCGGGGATCGTTATCCGCACCAGTTGTCCGGCGGCATGCGCAAGCGTACGGCGCTGGCACAGACGCTGGTGCTCGATCCCGACATCATTCTGATGGACGAACCGTTTTCCGCGCTCGACGTGCAGACGCGCCAGCTGATGGAAAACGAGGTCCTCGACCTCTGGGCAGCGAAGCGAAAGGCAGTGCTGTTCATTACTCACGACCTGGACGAAGCGATCGCGATGAGCGACCGCGTGGTCGTGCTGTCGGCCGGGCCGGCATCGCACCCGATCGGTGAGTTCGTGATCGACCTCGTACGCCCGCGCGACGTGGCCGAGGTGCGGGTGACGCCGCGCTTCATCGACCTGCACAAGGCGATCTGGAATGTGCTGCGCGAGGAAGTCCTGAAGGGCTACGCGCAGCAGAAGCAGGCCGCGTGAGCCGACGTCCATGTGGAACGCGATCCGCCCCAACACGAAGAACCTGCGCTTCTGGCAGGTGGGCGTGCTGGTCGTCCTGTTCCTGCTCTGGCACGTCCTGACCAAGCCCGGCCTGCTGCCGCCGATGTTTTTCGATAGCGAGAACGACGCCAAGTTCTTCTTTGGCGAGCCGGTCAAGATCCTCGCGCGCATCTGGACCTGGTTCGTCGTCGACCGCGACATCTACCAGCACCTGTGGGTGACCCTGCTCGAGACCGTGCTCGCCTTCCTGATCGGCACCGTTTCCGGGCTGGTGATGGGCATGTGGCTGGCGCTGTCGCCGGTCGCTGCCGCGATCCTCGATCCGTACATCAAGGCGATGAACTCGATGCCGCGCGTGATCCTGGCGCCGATCTTCGCCGTCTGGTTTGGGCTCGGCATCGCCTCCAAGGTCGCGCTCGGCTTCACACTGGTGTTCTTCATCGTCTTCTTCAACGTCTACCAGGGCGTCAAGGAAGTCAGCCCGACGGTGCTCGCCAACGCACGCATGCTCGGGGCCTCGCGCCGACAGCTGTTGCGCCACGTCTACCTGCCGAGCGCCACCAGCTGGGTGTTTTCCTCGCTGCACACGTCGGTGGGGCTGGCCTTCGTCGGCGCGGTGGTCGGCGAGTATCTCGGCTCTTCGCGGGGCGTGGGCTACCTGATCCTGCAGGCCGAAGGCACTTTCGACATCAATACCGTGATGGCCGGGATCCTGGTGCTGACGGGCTTCGCGCTGGTGCTCGACGGGATCGTCGGGCGGGTCGAAAAGCACCTGATGAAGTGGCAGCCGCGCGCCGGAGAGACCGAAAAGCTGTAGTTTTCCGGCCGAAGCCCGGGGTTTGGCGTCGTGCGCGGGGTTTACCCTCGTTAGACTTTCGTATTCGGTCCACGCGGGGATGGAAGCTATTTACGAATACGCCAACCAGCAGGCTGCAGAGCCCTTCTGGCAGCGCATCCAGAAATTCTTTCTTTTACCGCTCGACAGGGCCGTCCTGCTGCGCATCGGCGGGCTGTCGGCGGCTCTGGTCGTCTCGCTGGTACTGCTGCTCTTCGGCCCGATTGGCACTGTCCTGATCGCCGCTGCCGCATTCGCGCTGCTCGTGGTGGGCGCGCGCTACGGCTTCAAGATCATCGAACGGTCGTCCAAGGGCTATCTCATCCCCTCCGACTATCCGCTGACCGACGAGGACCTGGTCGGCCCGTACCTGCCGTACAAGTACGTGGCGATGAACACGGTGTTCGGTGCGGTGGCCGGGCTGCTCATCACGATTCTGGGCGGACATGAGTTCCTGGGCATTCTGATCTGGGGATTCTTCTTCGTGGTCCTGATGCCGGCTGCCACCATGCGCCTCGTGATGACCGGCAGCCTGCGCGGCGCGCTCAACCCGACCGAACTGGTCAATCTGATCCAGCGCATCGGGCAGCCCTACGCGGCGCTGTGCGCGTTCGTGTTCTTCGCCGACCTGTCGCGCTCCTGGGGGATCTGGTTTCTCGCCAACGCCGCGGGCGTCGGCGCGGGCGGCGCGGCCGGGATGGGAATCCTCGCCGTGATGCTGGTCTTCCTGCTGTCGGTCGCCTTCTGGTACTTCAGCTACGTCATCTGTGCGCTGATCGGCTATGCGATGTATCAGTTTGCGGACCGCCTCGAGATTTCCGTCGTCGGCCCGGGCGAAGAGCGACTGATGAGTTCGACCGGGCGGCACGCCGACGTCAAGTCGCGCACGCGCGACGCGCTGATCGGGCAGATGGTGAGTGCGGGCGAGATCAAGGAAGCCATCGACCTGCTGCAGGACGACCTGCGCGAACGACCGAGCGACCTGTCACTGCATGCCCGCCTGCATACGCTGCTGCTGGCGGAGAACTACACCCCCAAGATCGAGGACCACACCGAGAAGTACCTGGCGCTGCTGGTCAAGTCGCTCAACTGGCGCGAGGCGCTCGACCTGGTGGAAGAAGCCCTCGCGAGGCGCGCGGACTGGGTGCCGCGACCGGCGGACGCGATTGCCCCGCTGGCGCGCGCGGCGCTGCAAAAGGGCAGGCCGCAGCTTGCCGCCACGCTGATCCGTGGCTTCGACAAGAAGCATCCGCACCATCCGGACATTCCGCAGATCTACTTCGTCGGCGCGCAACTGATGGCCGAGACCGCCAACAAGCCCGACGAGGCGCGCCGCATCCTGAAGTACCTGCTGCAGCGCCATGGCAACGATCCGGTCGCCGCCGAAGCCGGACGCTACCTTGAGGTGATGAACAGAATCGCCGAGGGCGCGCGCGAGCGCTGACGCGATCGCCTCAGACTGGAGCGCCGGCTAGTCCGGCCCCCATCGTGTGTGCAGGCGCGTATCGAGGTCGAGCTCGAGATCGGACGCCGGAACCGTGGCGGGGTTGCCGCGCGGCGTGATGCCGCGGGTCGTTGCCCCGCGGATCGTCATCGGGGGCTCGCGGTTCGGTGCCAGTCCGCCCAGCGTTCCCGGTGACGGGAAGTACTGCGACAGGCGCTGCCTCACCTGCTCGGCCTGCTGGCGCAACCCGTGCCTCGAATACGTTGTGAACAGCCCCAGCAGGCAATCCGCCAGTTGCCGCCCGTACAGGTTCTTGGTGGTGTCATGGCCCAGCAGCCCATCGAGTACGCGCAGCGCAGCGGCATCCTCGCGCGTGGCCACGAGACGACGCGCCAGCCGCAGCTGCTCGTCGACCGGCAGCACGGCAAGCACGTGCGGCTGGCTCATCTGCGTGTACACCGCCCGCAGCTCGGTGCGCGCATGGCGCGTCCGGATCCAGAGCGCGCGCAACCCCGCATCGGCAAGCGTGTCCTTGTCGCGTCCCAGCAGTGCCATGTTGAAGTACGCGGTGGCGTACTGCGTGTTGGTCGGGTCTTCCTGCAGCAGTTCCGAGTAGGCGCGTGCTGCGCGCCGGGTGTCCAGCTTGGCGGCCGCCTGGCGTGCCTCGGTCAGCAGCGTCGACTTGCGTTCCGCCGGGGCCTCGGCGTACTGCTCGTCGAGGATGCGGTCAACCTTGCCGTCGTCCGCCGGCTTCAGCAGCCACGCGATCGTGGCGCCGGCGACGAAGCCAGCGATGTGAGCGTCATAGGCCACGCGCGCGCCGGAGGACAGTGCCCACTGCATCGCCTCGATCACCAGCCACACCGGCAGCAGTGCCAGCGCCGGGATGCGCGCGGTGTTGAAGTAGACGAACAGCCAGTAGAAGACCGGCACCTTGCGGGTGCCGTACAGGACGGCAACCATCGCCATCGTGCCGGCAATAGCGCCCGACGCGCCGATCAGGCCCTGGTCACTGATGACCAGATGCACCGCGCCGGCGATCACGCCGCTGGCGAGGTAGGCAAGCAGGAAGCGAGCGCGTCCCAGCGCCGCTTCTGCGAACGGACCGGCCAGCAGCAGCACCGCCAGGTTGCCCAGCAGGTGCATCGCGTCGCCATGCAGGAACTGGTAGGTGAAAAGGCGCACCAGGTCCGCGGACCCCGGTTCGAGCGCGAATCGTTGCGTGAATACCTGCGACATCAGGCCCTGGAAACGCTCGCGCTGTTCGCGCCAGGCCGCATAGCCGGGCTCGTCGGTGCGGACGACCAGGCCTGCCTTCAGATCCTTCATGAACTCGCGGTCGTGCTGCATGACCATGAGTACGGTGCGCGCATCGTCGTCGCTCGGTCCGGACCGGATTGCACGCAGGACCTGCATCGCCTTGCGGTCGTTGCGCCTTTCCAGATACGCGGCGTAGCGCGGCATCTCGACCTGCGGCAACGTGGTGCTGAAGTAGTAGTCCGCGGCACGCTGGTAGGCCGCGTTGTCGCCCGACTGCAGGACCAGGTAGACGAGCAGGTTGACGACGGCGAGCGCAAGCGTCACCACCGGCAGCGACTTGGCGGTGAAGCGGGTCTGGTACGGAAGGATGAGCATGGATCAGGCCATCGCTTCGATCAGTGCCTCGAGCCGCCGCGTATCGGCGGCAAAGATGCGTATGCCTTCGGCGAGCTTCTCGACCGCCATGGCATCGTCGTTGAGCGCAAAGCGGAAATCGCCTTCCTGCAGCAGAGCTTTGCGTCCGGAACCTGCCGGCGCGGTGAGCTTGCGCTCGACATCGCCGTGGGCGGAATCGAGTTCGTCCAGCAGCTCGGGGCTGATCGTCAGCAGGTCGCAGCCCGACAGTGCCAGGATCTGTCCGACATTGCGGAAGCTCGCGCCCATGATCTCGGTAGGGTACCCGCCGCCCTTGAGTTGCGCATGGATCGTTTGCACCGATCGAACGCCCGGGTCGTTGTCGCCGCGCATCGCCGCTTCGTCCCAGCCGGTGCCCGCGGACTTCTTGTGCCAGTCGTAGATGCGGCCGACAAACGGGGAAATCAGGGTCGCGCCCGCCTGCGCGGCGGCCAGGGCCTGGGCCGTCGAGAACAGCAGCGTGATGTTGCAGTGGATGCCCTCGCGTTCGAGGACCTCGGCGGCGCGTATGCCCTCCCAGGTCGCCGCGATCTTGATCAGCACGCGTGCGGGATCAGCACCGCGTCGCGTGTAAAGGTCGATCAGGCGACGTGCCCGTTCGATGGTCGCGCGTGTATCGAATGACAGTCGGGCATCGACCTCGGTGGAGACACGGCCGTCGACCAGTTGCAGGATCTGCGTTCCGAAAGCGACCAGCACGTGGTCGAGCTTGTGCACGAGGCTTTCATGAGCGGCTTCAGCCACGGCGGCGGCGACCAGGGGACGGTACTGCGGCTGCTGCGCTGCTTTCAGGATCAGGGACGGATTGGTCGTGGCATCCCGCGGCCGGAGGCGTTCGATCGCCGACAGGTCGCCTGTGTCGGCGACGATCGTGGTGTGGCGCTTCAGGCCCTCAAGCAGTGAGGTCATCGGAGGTGCGAGGTGATCGAGATGCGCGCGCAAGATATAATCAACAAGTTTATCTGTAGCCCATTTGCGGTAGCGCCGGGGTTGGGAGGTTTCCAACCCGCATATCGCGAGCCAGATGCCGGCAGTCGCCTCGGACGGCCGGCTGTGGCGATAAGAGGAGTTGTTTTGCCCCCCCTGATCGTCGACCCGCGCCCCGTCGCGGCCCTCGTGCTGGCCGACGGAACGGTCTTTCGCGGCCGCTCCATCGGCGCTTCCGGCGAAACACTCGGGGAGGTGGTGTTCAACACCGCGATGACCGGGTACCAGGAGATCCTCACCGATCCGTCCTACGCCGGGCAGATCGTCACGCTGACCTATCCCCACATCGGCAATACGGGCGTCAACGACGACGATGAGGAAGCCGCGACGCATCTTTGCGGCCGGCCTGATCGTGCGCGACGTGCCGCAGCGCGCGTCCAACTTCCGCATGCAGCGCGACCTGTCGACCTATCTGCGCGATCACGGCATCGTCGGCATTGCCGACATCGACACGCGCCGGCTGACCCGCATCCTGCGTGAAAAGGGAGCGCAGGCCGGCTGCATCGTGGCAGCGGCCGAAGGGACAGCCCTGGACGATGCGGTGATCGCGTCGGCCCGCGAGCGCGCCCGGGCTTACCCGGGCATGGCGGGTCAGGATCTCGCGAAGGTCGTATCGACGAGCGCACCCTATGAGTGGACCGAGGGCAGCTGGTGCCTTGCGCGCGCCGACGGAACGCCCGGACACGTCACGCCGGAAGCGACGCGCTTTCACGTCGTTGCCTACGACTTCGGCGTCAAGCGCAACATCCTGCGCCTGATGGCTGACCGGGGCTGCCGCATCACCGTCGTTCCGGCTCAGACCCCGGCCGCCGAAGCGCTGAAGCTCGCACCCGACGGCATCTTCCTGTCCAATGGCCCGGGCGACCCGGAGCCCTGCCGCTATGCGATCGAGGCGACGCGCGAGTTCATTGCCCGCAAGCTGCCGACCTTCGGCATCTGCCTGGGGCACCAGATCATGGGCCTGGCGGTCGGCGGACGTACGCTGAAGATGAAGTTCGGCCACCACGGCGCCAACCATCCGGTGCTCGACGTAGAGACGAAGAAGGTCTACATCACCAGCCAGAACCACGGCTTCGCGGTCGACGGGGAGTCGCTCCCCGCGAACGCGCGCGTCACGCATGTGTCGCTTTTCGACGGGTCGCTGCAGGGTTTCGCGCTCACCGATGCGCCAGCGTTCTGTTTCCAGGGACACCCGGAAGCAAGCCCCGGACCCCACGACATCCAGGACCTGTTCGACCGCTTCATCGCGGCGATGGAGGCAAAGTGAGCAGCGACGTGAACACGGTCCGCACCGCTCTGCAGGAAGCCGCCGACAGCCTCTCGCACCTGCTCGCGGACAACGCGATGCTTGAACGCATCACGCAGGCCGGGGCCCTGCTGGCCGACACCTTCGCCGCCGGCGGCAAGGCGTACTCCTGCGGCAACGGCGGCTCGATGTGCGACGCGATGCATTTTGCGGAAGAACTCACCGGTCGCTTCCGCGACAATCGACCCGGCTACGCCGCACTGGCGATCAGTGATCCGGGACATCTGAGCTGCGTCGGCAACGACTATGGCTACGAACAGGTGTTCGCGCGGTTCATCGAGGCTCACGGACGCGCGGGCGACGTGCTGCTCGCCATCACGACCAGCGGGACCAGTCGCAACGTGATCGCGGCGGCCGAAACTGCGAAGCGACTCGGCATGAAAGTCATCGCCCTGACCGGCCGCGCGGGCACGCCGATCGCTGAACTCGCCGACATCGCGATCGTCACGCCTGGCGGAAAGTACGCGGACCGTGTGCAGGAACTGCACATCAAGGTGATTCACATCCTCATCGAACTCGTCGAGCGCCGGCTGGCGCCGGACAACTACCGGACCCAGCATGCCGCGCCGCAGTGACCTCAAGAGCATCCTGATCATCGGCGCCGGGCCGATCGTCATCGGCCAGGCCTGCGAGTTCGATTACTCCGGCGCACAGGCCTGCAAGGCGCTGAAGCAGGAAGGGTTCCGGGTCATCCTCGTCAACAGCAATCCGGCGACGATCATGACCGACCCGGAGACCGCCGATGTGACCTACATCGAGCCGATTACCTGGCAGGTCGTCGAACGCATCATCGCCAAGGAGAAGCCCGACGCGATCCTGCCGACCATGGGTGGCCAGACGGCACTCAACTGCGCGATGGATCTGTACAAGAACGGCGTGCTGCACAAGCACGGCGTCGAACTGATCGGCGCCTCGCCCGGTGCAATCGAGAAGGCCGAGGATCGCCTCAAGTTCAAGGAGGCGATGACCAGCATCGGACTGGCCTCGGCGCGCTCGGGCATCGCCCACACGATCGACGAAGCACTGGCCGTGCAGAAGTTGATGGGCTTCCCCGTCGTCGTGCGGCCCAGCTTCACGCTGGGCGGCAGCGGCGGCGGCATCGCCTGGAACATGGAGGAGTTCACCGCGATCTGCACGCGCGGCCTCGATCTTTCGCCGACGCGCGAACTGCTGATCGAGGAATCGCTGATCGGCTGGAAGGAATTCGAGATGGAAGTGGTCCGCGACCGGGCGGACAACTGCATCATCATCTGCTCGATCGAGAACCTCGACCCGATGGGCATCCACACCGGCGACTCGATCACCGTGGCGCCGGCGCAGACACTGACGGACAAGGAATACCAGCTGCTGCGCGATGCCAGCATCGCGATCCTGCGCGAGATCGGTGTCGACACCGGCGGTTCGAACGTCCAGTTCGCGATCAACCCGAAGGACGGGCGGATGATCGTGATCGAGATGAATCCGCGCGTCAGCCGTTCATCGGCGCTGGCGTCGAAGGCGACGGGGTTTCCGATCGCCAAGGTCGCGGCCAAGCTGGCGGTGGGTTACACGCTCGATGAACTGCGCAACGAGATCACCGGTGGTGCTACGCCGGCGTCGTTCGAGCCGACCATCGACTACGTCGTCACGAAGATCCCGCGCTTCGCGTTCGAAAAATTCCCGCAGGCCGACAACCACCTGACGACGCAGATGAAGTCGGTGGGCGAGGTGATGGCGATCGGCCGCACCTTCCAGGAGTCGTTTCAGAAGGCGCTGCGCGGCCTCGAGGTCGGCTCCGACGGCCTCGACGAGCGTTCGACCGACCGCGACGAGATCGTGGAGGAACTCGGCGAGCCCGGACCGGACCGCATCTGGTTTGTCGGCGATGCCTTCCGCATCGGCATGACGCTGTCGGAAGTGTTCGAGGAAACCGCCATCGATCCGTGGTTCCTCGCGCAGATCGAGGAACTGGTGCAGATCGAGGGCCGGCTGAAGGGCCGCACGCTCGAGCAACTGACCGCGGAGGAGCTGCGCTACCTGAAGCGCAAGGGCTACTCCGACCGTCGCCTGGCGAAACTGCTCGCGGCCACTCCGGCGGCGGTGCGGGCGGCACGGCTGAAGCATGGCGTGCGCCCGGTGTACAAGCGTGTCGATACCTGCGCGGCCGAGTTCGCGACGACCACGGCCTACATGTACTCGACCTACGAGGACGAGTGTGAAGCCGCGCCGACCGATTCGAAGAAAGTCATCGTGCTGGGCGGCGGACCGAACCGGATCGGGCAGGGCATCGAGTTCGACTACTGCTGCGTGCATGCAGCGTTTGCGCTGCGTGATCACGGGTTCGAGACCATCATGGTCAACTGCAACCCGGAAACCGTTTCGACCGACTACGACACCAGTGACCGGCTCTACTTCGAGCCGGTGACGCTCGAAGACGTGCTCGAGATCGTCGACAAGGAAAAGCCGTTCGGCGTCATCGTGCAGTACGGCGGCCAGACGCCGCTGAAGCTCGCGCGCGACCTCGAGGCCAACGGCGTGCCGATCGTCGGCACGAGTCCGGACTCGATCGACATTGCCGAGGATCGCGAGCGCTTCCAGCAATTGCTGGTGAAGCTCGGACTGAAGCAGCCGCCGAATCGCACCGCCCGCACCGAGGCCGACGCGCTGCGGCTCGCGGAAGAGATCGGCTATCCACTGGTGGTGCGTCCCAGCTATGTGCTGGGCGGCCGCGCGATGGACATCGTGCACGAGCCGCGCGATCTCGAACGCTACATGCGCGAGGCCGTCAAGGTCAGCAACGACTCGCCGGTGCTGCTCGACCACTTCCTCGACGATGCGATCGAGGTCGACGTCGACTGCCTCGCCGATGGCAAGCGCGTGCTGATCGGTGGCGTGATGGAGCACATCGAGCAGGCCGGCGTTCACTCGGGCGATTCGGCGTGCTCCCTGCCGCCGTACTCGCTCACGCCCGAGACGATCGCGGAACTCAAGCGCCAGACCGAACAGATGGCCCGCGCACTCAACGTGGTGGGACTGATGAACGTGCAGTTCGCGATCCAGGCGGGCAGCGACGGGCAGGGCACGATCTACGTGCTCGAGGTCAATCCGCGTGCCTCGCGCACCGTGCCGTTCGTGTCCAAGGCGACCGGCATGCCGCTGGCGAAGATCGCCGCCCTCGCGATGGTCGGCATCTCCTTCGAGAAGCAAGGGGAGGTACCGCGAGATCGTGCCTCCGTACTACTCGGTCAAGGAAGCGGTGTTCCCGTTTGCCAAGTTCCAGGGTGTCGATCCGTTGCTGGGGCCCGAGATGCGCTCGACGGGCGAAGTGATGGGCGTCGGCGAGACCTTCGGTGAGGCATTGTTCAAGTCGCAGCTCGGTGCGGGCGCGTCCCTGCCGGACAAGGGGGCCGTGTTCCTGAGCGTCAAGGACCAGGACAAGGCCAAGGTGGTCGCGCTGGCGCAACTGCTGCACGACATGGGCTACGAGCTCGTGGCCACGCGCGGCACCGCCCAGGCGGTCGAGCAGGCCGGCATCCCGGTGAAGACCGTGAACAAGGTCAAGGACGGGCGGCCGCACGTCGTCGACCTGCTGAAAAACGGCGACATCCAGCTCGTGATCACCACCGTGAGCGAGGTGCGCAGTCAGATCGCGGATTCGCGGTCGATCCGCACGACCGCGCTGGCGCAGCGCGTGACCTACTACACGACCATGGCGGGCGGGCGCGCGGCGATCGAGGGAATGAAGCACCTCGATCATCTCGAGGTCTACGACCTGCAGGGCCTGCATCGTCGCCTGACCGCCTAAGGCCGACCGGCGGCGGCGGGTTGCGCTGCGGCGGCGCTTTGGCTAGAGTGCCTCAGCGGCCCCGGCATTGCCGGGGCTTTGTTTTTCCCACGAGTTCCTGCGAGCAATGCCCATACCCATCACGGCGCGCGGCGCCGAAAAGCTGAAGGCCGAACTGCAGCGTCTGAAGGCCGTCGATCGGCCGACGGTCATACAGGCGATCAAGGACGCGCGCGAAAAGGGCGATCTGTCCGAGAACGCCGAGTACGACGCGGCGCGCGAACGCCAGGGCTTCATCGAAGGACGAATCCAGGAACTCGAAGGCAAGGTCTCGAGCCTGCAGATCATCGACCCGACCACGGTCGACGCGGCCGGACGCATCGTTTTCGGCGCGACCGTCGAACTCGAGGACCAGCAGTCGGGCGAGGTGGTCAAGTACCAGATCGTCGGCGACGACGAGGCCGACATCAAGGCCGGGATGATCTCCG
>CAVYNB010000013.1:0-26622 GCA_963769745.1 uncultured beta proteobacterium | reverse complement strand
GAGACGCAAGGGGGCGGCGCCCCCTTGGAACCCCGCTGAAACGAGGCAGATGTCAGGCGGCGAGGCGGTCGCGGCGGCGCTGTTTGTCGGCGTGCGCGAGTGCGGCTTCGCGCACCCAGGCGCCGTCGTCCCAGGCCTGCACGCGATCGGCGAGGCGGTCGCGGTTCAACGGTCCGTGGCCGTTGACGACGTTCCAGAACTCGGTCCAGTCGATCGGGCCGAAGTCCCAATGCCCGCGTTCCTCGTTGAAGCGCAGGTCCGGGTCGGGCAGCGTGACGCCGAGCACCTTGGCCTGCGGCACGGTGGCGTCGACGAACTTCTGGCGCAGGTCGTCGTTGCTGATGCGCTTGATGCCCCACTTGATCGAATCGCCCGAGTGCGTCGAGTCCTTGTCGTGCGGGCCGAACATCATCAGGCTCGGCCACCACCAGCGGTTCACGGCGTCCTGAACCAGCGCGCGCTGCTCGGCGGTGCCCTTCATCATCGTCAGCAGCAGGTCATAGCCCTGGCGCTGGTGGAACGACTCTTCCTTGCAGATGCGGATCATCGCGCGCGCATACGGGCCATACGAGCAACGGCACAGCGGGATCTGGTTCATGATCGCCGCGCCGTCGACCAGCCAGCCGATGACGCCGATGTCGGCCCAGTTGAGCGTCGGGTAGTTGAAGATCGACGAGTACTTGGCCTTGCCCGAGTGCAGCGCGTCGACCAGGTCGTCGCGCGCGACACCGAGCGTCTCGGCGGCGGCATACAGATACATGCCGTGGCCGCCTTCGTCCTGCACCTTGGCAAGCAAAATGGCCTTGCGTTTCAGTGTCGGCGCGCGCGTGATCCAGTTGCCTTCCGGCAGCATGCCGACGATCTCGCTGTGCGCGTGCTGGCTGATCTGCCGGACCAGCGTCTTGCGGTAACCCTCCGGCATCCAGTCCTTGGCCTCAATGAATTCCCCGCGTGCGACCCTGGCGTCGAATTCGGCCTCGTATTCCGCGTCCTTGAGTGACTTCGGACCGCGTGACTTGATCGCGTCGTCCCGGTCGGGGGACGGAATGTCCATCGCCTGCGTGTACATGGTCTGCCTCTCTACTGTTTCGGCCGGCGGTCGATGATGCGTTTTGCCTTGCCGACCGAACGTTCCAGTCCCATCGGCAGCGCCAGCCGCACGGTGGCACTGATGCCGATATATGCCTTGACGTTGTGTTCCAGCTTGCGTGCGGCAGCGTGCCGCGATTCCTGGCTGCCGTTCGCAAGCTCGGTGCCCATCTCGACGTGCACGGTCAGCTCGTCCATGTTGCCGGGGCGCGTGACCTCGAGCGTGTAGTACGGCTCGAGCTCGGGCTGCTTCAGGATCAGTTCCTCGACCTGTGTCGGGAAGAGGTTCACGCCGCGGATGATCAGCATGTCGTCGGAGCGGCCGGTGATCTTCTCGATGCGCCGCATGCTGCGCGCGGTCGGCGGCAGCAGCCGCGTCAGGTCGCGGGTCCGGTAGCGCACCATCGGCAACGCTTCCTTGGTGAGCGACGTGAAAACCAGCTCGCCCTTCTCGCCCTCGGGCAGCACTTCGCCGGTGTCCGGGTTGATGATCTCCGGATAGAAGTGATCCTCCCAGACCGTCAGTCCGTCCTTGGTCTCGATGCACTCCTGCGCGACCCCCGGACCGATGATCTCCGACAGGCCGTAGATGTCGATCGCGTCGAGCGAGGTCTTGGCTTCGATCGCCTCGCGCATCGCCGGCGTCCACGGCTCGGCGCCGAAGATGCCGATCTGCAGCGACGAGGTCTTCGGGTCCATGCCCTGCTTTTCCATCTCTTCGGCGATCGCCAGCATGTACGACGGCGTCACCATGATGATGTCGGGCTTGAAGTCCGCAATGATCTGCACCTGCCGCTCGGTCATGCCGCCGGAGATCGGGATCACGGTGCAGCCGAGCTTCTCCGCGCCGTAGTGCGCGCCGAGACCGCCGGTGAAGAGCCCATAGCCGTAGGACACGTGCACCATGTCGCCGGCGCGGCCTCCGGCGGCGCGGATCGAGCGCGCCATCACCGTGGCCCACGTGTCGATGTCCTTCACGGTATAGCCGACCACGGTCGGCTTGCCGGTCGTGCCGCTGGAAGCGTGCAGTCGCACGACCTTCTCGCGCGGCACGGCAAACATGCCGAACGGATAGTTGTCGCGCAGGTCCTTCTTCGTCGTGAACGGAAACTTCGCCAGATCGGCGAGCGACTTCAGGTCCGACGGCTTCACTTTCGCCGCGTCGAACTTCGCCCGGTAATGCGGCACGTGGTCGTACGCGTGCGCGAGCGACCAGCGCAGGCGTTCGAGCTGAAGTGCCTGCAGCTCGGCACGCGGCGCGCGCTCGATCGGCTCGAGGTCAGCGGGCGATGGCTTCTTGACCGGCATCGTGGGTTCCCCTTCTCAGAGCTGCACGACGTGCTTGCCCTTCATCGTGTGCGAACGGCCCCGCATCACGACCACGGTCTTGCCGTCCTGATTGGTGACCTTGATGTCGTACACACCGGTGCGCCCGGTCAGCGCGACTTCGTGGCATTCGGCGGTCAGTCGGTCGCCTTCGTGCGCGGGGGCGAGGAAGTCGACGACGATGCCGGACGCGACCGTGAGTTCGTTGTAGCTGTTGCAGGCGAACGCGAAGGCCGAGTCCGCCAGCGTCGTGATGAAGCCGCCGTGGCAGATCTTGAAGCCGTTCAGCATGTCGGGCCGCACGGTCATGGAAATGCGTGCATAGCCCGGTCCGACCGCCTCGATCTGCATGCCGAGCCCGCGCGAGGCGGCATCGTCCATGAACATGCCGAGACGCACCGCTTCGGCAATCGCGTGCGGATCGTGATGCTGCTTGTCATCCATGGAATCCGGCTCCCGTGTAGCCCTTGCGTGCGATCAGCGACGATGTGCGATAGCGCTCCTCGCCATAGTGTTCGCGCAGGTTCGCGAGCGCGCGCGCAAAGACCGCGAGCCCCACCTGCTCCGACCACTCCATCGGTCCGCGCGGGTAGTTGACGCCGTAGCGCATCGCCACGTCGATCGCTTCCGGGCTGCACACGCCATACGCCACGGCATCGGCCGCTTCGTTGACCAGCATCGCGATCAGCCGCAGCACGACCAGTCCGGCGACATCGTCGAGCGGTGAACACGCGAACCCGGCCCGACTGAGCGTCGCGCAGACCGATCGGAAGGCCGCCTGGCCGCACTGGTCGGCGGGCGCCAGCCCGAGGCGCGGCGTCTTCGCGTAGTCAAGCGCCAGGTCGAACAGCACCAGGTGTTCATGCTGGTCCTCCATCGCCCGGCGCGTCGCCGGGCGCCCGTCGGTCATCATCAGGCGCGCAGCGCCGATCTCCAGCCAGCCGGACGAAACCTCCTGCGCGGCGCGCGGGCCCTGCACGCGCACGACGTCGATGCCGGCGCGTTCCAGCCGCGCGATGATCGGCGTGGCGATGCCCAGCGATCCGACCGCGACCACGCGCTGCACCGGTTCGGCACCTGCCTCCACGCGGGGTGTCGGCCGCTTCGCCCCCTCGCGATAGTCGTAGATGCCGTGGCCCGTCTTGCGGCCCAGCCGGCCGGCGCGTACGAGTTCCTGCTGCGCCAGCGACGGCGCGTACCGACGCTCACCGAAGGTCGCGTCGAACACCGATTTGCTGACCGCGAAGTTCACGTCATGGCCAATGAGATCCATCAGTTCGAACGGACCCATCGGAAAACCGCCGCAATCGCGCACGATCGCGTCGATGGTGGCCGCATCGGCCGCACCCTCGGTGTACGCGCGCCACGCCTCGCCGTAGAAGGGTCGCGCGATGCGATTGACGATGAAGCCCGGTGTCGACTTCGCGTACGCCGCCTTCTTGCCCCACGCCTCGGCGGTGGCGAAGACGGCTTCAGCGACCTCGGGCGTTGTCTCGACGCCGCTGATCACTTCGACCAGCTTCATGCGCGTGGCCGGATTGAAGAAGTGCATGCCGACGACGCGTTGCGGGTGCTCCATACCAGCGGCGATCGCGGTCACCGACAGCGACGACGTGTTGGTCGCGAGGATGCAGTCCTGTCCGACGATCGCTTCGAGTTGCCTCAGCAGGGAGCGCTTGACGTCGAGGTCCTCGACGACCGCCTCGATGACGAGCCCGCAGGCGGCGAAGTCCATCAGCTCGGACGGCTGTATGCGCGCCGGCACGGCGCGCGCCTCCTCCGCACCCAGCTTGCCGCGTTCCGCCAGCGCCTGCAGTCCCTGCGCCATCGTTGCGGCGGCACGGGCCACGGCGCCTGGTTGCGCGTCGGCCAGCAGGACACGATGCCCCGCCTGCGCCGCCACCTGCGCGATGCCTGCACCCATCGCGCCTGCGCCGATGACGCCGATCACCGTGTCACTCCCGAGTGCCCGTGCCATCGTCAGTTGCCCGTGAAGCGCGGCGCGCGCTTCTCCATGAACGCGGTCACGCCCTCGCGATAGTCGTCCGATCGACCGAGTTCACGCTGCGCATCGCGCTCGACGTCGAGCGCCTCGGCGAACGAGAGTCCCAGCGCCGCATCGATCGTCTGGCGTGTCTTCACGTACCCCTGCGTCGGTCCCGCGGCCAGCTGGCGCGCAAGCGCCGCGACGGTCGGCATCAGTTCATCGTCTTCAACGCAGCGCCAGATCAGGCCCCAGGCCTCGGCCTGCGCCGCCGGCACCTTGTCGCCCAGCAGCGTCAGGCCCATCGCACGCGCCGGTCCGACCAGTCGCGGCAACCACCAGGTGCCGCCGCAATCCGGCACCAGGCCGAGCTTGGAGAACGACTGGATGAAACTCGCGGACCTAGCCGCGAGCACCAGGTCGCATGCGAACGGAATGTTCGCGCCGGCCCCGGCCGCCACGCCGTTGACCGCACAGACGGTCGGCATGCGCAGGCCGCGCAGTCGCAGCAGCAGCGGTTTGTAGTAATTCTCGATCGACGCGCCGAGGTCGAGCGCATCGCTGCCCGGTGCCACCGCCCGATCCGCGAGATCCTGGCCGGCACAGAACCCGCGCCCGGCACCGGTCAACACCAGGCAGCGGATCGAGCGGTCCGCGTCGACCGCGTCGAGGGCGGCACGGACCTCGCCATGCATGGCGACGGTGAAGCTGTTCAACCGGTCGGGCCGGTTGAGCGTCAGGGTCGCCACACCGTCCGCCATGTCGAGGCGGACGGACTCGAACGTGTAAGCCATCGGGGATTGTCTCCGCGGTCGGGTCCTGCGCCACCCGCACGCGCCGTGCGCGCGCCGGATTCGTTGACCGACCGTTCAATCAATAGTAGCTTTGCCGGTTCACTGCTGACAAGTCATCATGCTCGCGTGATCCGGTTCGCATCACCCGTGCAACCGTTGCCGCGTTGCACCACCGTCAATTACAGGAGACCGAGTTGACCCATCCATTGTTCGAAAAGCACCGCGCACTGCTGGAAGGCGCGCTCGACGCCATCCGCACGCGCGGCTACTGGTCGGCATTTCCGGAGCAGCCGAGTCCGAAGGTCTACGGCGAGACGGCGAGCGAAGACGGCAAGGCGGCGGCGCTCGGGCACCGGGGCAAGCACTTCGAGCTGGACCAGCCGGGCCAGCACGGGTGGGCCGCCACGGAAAAGTCGCCCTATGGCGTGACGCTCGACATCGGTTATCCGCTGTGCGATCCGCAGGCGCTGATCGATGCCGGCCTCGCCGCGATGCCTGCGTGGCAGCAGCTCGGCGTCGAGGGGCGGACCGGCATCCTGCTCGAAGCCCTGGTCCGCATCAACAAGGCCAGTTTCGAGATCGCGCACGCGGTGATGATCACGACCGGACAAGGCTGGATGATGGCGTTCCAGGCCGGCGGGCCGCATGCGCAGGACCGCGCCCTCGAAGCCATCGCCTATGCGTATCGGGAGATGAGCTTCGTGCCGGCCAGCGCGCGTTGGGAAAAGCCGCAGGGCAAGAACCCGCCGATGGTGATGGAGAAGCGCTTTGAGGTCGTCGGGCGCGGTGTCGCGCTGGTGATCGGCTGCGCCACGTTCCCGACCTGGAACACCTATCCGGGACTGTTCGCGGCGCTGGCCACCGGCAACCCGGTCATCGTCAAGCCCCATCCGAACGCCGTGCTGCCCGCCGCAATCAGCGTAAAGATCCTGCGCGATGTCCTGCGTGAGAACGGCATCGATCCCAACCTGCTGACGCTCGCGGTGATCGAGGACCCGAAGGTCACGCAGGCGCTCGCCACGAATCCGGCGGTGAAGTCGATCGACTTCACCGGCAGCAATGCGTTCGGACGCTGGCTGATCGACCATGCGCGCCAGGCCCAGGTCTATGCGGAACTCGCCGGCGTCAACAACGTCGTGATCGAGTCGACCGACAGCTACAAGGCGATGCTGCGCAACCTGGCGTTCACCCTGTGCCTGTACTCGGGACAGATGTGCACGACGACACAGGATCTCTTGGTCCCGTCCGGCGGTATCGACACCGATGAAGGCCACAAGAGTTTCGACCAGGTCGCCTCCGACCTTGGTGTGGCGATCGACAAGTTCCTTTCCGACCCGGCGACCGCGACGGCGGTGCTCGGAGCGATCCAGTCGACCGATACGCTGGCGCGGATCGACGACGCCCCGAAGCTGGCTGACGTGGTGCTGGCATCACGCCGGATCGAGAATCCGGAGTTCCCGTCCGCCCAGGTGCGGGCACCGGTGCTGCTCAAGTGCGATGCGGGCAACGAGGCCGCCTACATGCAGGAGCGCTTCGGCCCGATCAGTTTCGTCGTCAAGGTGCCGGATGCGCTCTCGGCCGTTGCACTGTCGGAGCGCGTCGTGAAGGAACACGGTGCACTGACGGTGGGCCTGTACTCGACCCGGCAGGAGATCATCGATGCGATGACGGCAGCGACGCTGCGTGCCGGAGTGGCACTGTCGGTCAATCTGACCAGCAACGTGTTCGTGAACCAGTCGGCCGCGTTCTCGGACTTCCACGCGACAGGAGCCAATCCTGCCGCGAATGCGAGCTACACCGACTGCGCGTTCGTCGCCAATCGCTTTCGGGTCATTCAGAGGCGCTGGCACGCGTCGAACGTGTAGGTGCTGCCCGCCGAGCTTCGCCGCTCGATGCACTGACTCAGGAAATTCGAGACCACCGGTCCGCTGTCGAGCAGGTGGCCGTCCTGTGACGAGTGGAACTCGGGATGCCACTGGACGCCCATCACGAAGCTCGATCCGGTCCAGCGCACCGCTTCGATGACGCCATCGGACGGCGAGACCGCTTCGACGACCAGCCCGTTGCCGAGCTGCTTGATGCACTGGTGATGAATGCTGTTCACGCGCAGCCGCGCGTCGCTTCCGTAGAGCCCCGCAAGCAGCGAGTCCGGCTGAAACGCGACATCGTGGTGCAACGTGTCGTAGAGCGCGGGATCGACGTGCGTGATGGCCGACGGCATCTCGGTCGGAATGTCCTGGTGCAGCGAACCGTTGAACGCGACATTGATCAGCTGCAGTCCGCGGCAGATTCCGAGCACCGGCTTCTGCTCGAACACGAAGGCCCACAGCATCTCGATCTCGTACATGTCGCGCACCCGGTCGCCGTTCCATTCCGGCCGCAGCGGCTGCTCGTGATAAGTCTCGGGACTGACGTCGGCGCCGCCCTGGAGCACGAGACCATCGAGGGAGTTGACATAGTCGCGCATCGAGATGCTGGCACGCCGGATCTGCGACCCCGATTCGATCGTCGGCACCATGAAGACGAGCGCACCGTGCGTCATCAGCCAGTGCGCCACCGAGGTCTCGAGATACTGCAGGGTCTTGCCGCGAAACCCGAGTGCCTGCGCGCCTTCGGGGTGCAGGATGCGCGCCGACACGCCGATGCGCAGCGGCCGCTGCACGGGCGCCGGCCGCTGCGTCAGGTCGATCGTAGGCGCGGAGCGCCCGCCTAGACCCCGGTTCTCCAGTACCGACTTTGCTTCCACATCAGGTCCGCTAGGGATTCGGTCTCGGCAAACTGCTCGCGCATCCAGCGCGCATCGTTGTCGCGTTCGCGCGCCCAGCGCGCGACCAGGTCGATGGCCGGCGACGACTGCAGTTCCTGTCCGTCGACCGCGAGCTTTTCGCAGGTCGACACGATGTCCTCGTGAATCGGCACGTGCTCGTGCGAGACCGGATCGATCATCAGACCCTCGAGGCCGAACCGGCAGGCCTGGAACCGGTTGTAGGTGTAGGTGAGGTACAGGTCGTCGTCGACGGTGATCGGACGGTCGATCAGCAGATGCCGGGCCAGGGCCTGGACATACGCGGCCAGAGCGGCCGCCCGTTCAACCGTGAGCGGCGTGTCGAACACCCTGACCTCGATCGTGCCGTATTCGGGTTTGGGCCGGATGTCCCAGTAGAAGTCCTTCATGCTTTCCACCACGCTCGCTGCACGCATCTTCTCGAAGTAGGTCACGAAACCGGCCCAGCGATCGACGATGGGCGCGCGTCCCGAAAGCGGAAACGCATAAACCGAATTCAGGCGTGACGAGTCGTATGCGGTGTCGACGCCCTGCTGGTACGGCGACGAAGCGGCAAGAGCGATGAAGTGCGGGACGTACCGACCGAGCGCGTGCAGCAGGTACATCGCGCTGTCGCCATCGGCGCATCCGATGTGCACGTGCTGGCCGAAGATCGTGAACTGCTTCGCGAGATAGCCGTACAACGAGGAGATCTGCTTGAAGCGCGGCTTGTCGAAGATCTTGCGCTCGCTCCAGTGCTGGAACGGATGCGCGCCGCCGCCGGCGATCAGCAGGTTCAACCGGTCGGCAGCCGTCACCACCGTGTCGCGGATGCCGCGCAGCTCGTCCAGCGCGTCCGCATAGCGCTCGTGGATGCCGGTCGCCACTTCGATCATGCTCTCGGTGATCTCGGGCTTGATGTCGCTTTGACTGCCGCTGCGCTCGATGACGCGCAGCAGGTCGTTCGCACCGCGCGTCAGGTCGCAGTCGCGCCGGCTCAGTATCTGCAGTTCGAGTTCGATGCCGAACGTCAGCGCCTTGGAGGGACCGAATTGCATGTCGCTCATTGCTCGCCCTCCTCCGTCTCGCCGGCCCGATTCAGCGCGAACTGCAATGCGACGGGTCCTGCGAACGCCAGGATCGTGATCGCGAGATACATGCTGGCGGCGATTTCCTGGGCCAGCGCCGGGGCCTGCTGGGCGAGGTCCTGCATCATCAGCAGCGCCAGCCCGGACATCGGGGTCAGTCCCAGTTGCACGAGCGAAGCCTTGCGCGCAGTCAGGCTGCTGGGCCGCGCGAAGAGAAGTACAGGAACGAGCTTGCCGAGATAGCGAGCCGCGATGAAACCCAGTGCCATCGGCAATGCGGCGAGCCAGCCGCGGAACTCGAGGCCCGCGCCGGCCAGTGCGAAAAGCAGCACGACGAACAGCATCGCGCTGTGTCCGAAACGCAGCGATACGAAGTGCCGGTCGCGATCGAAGATCCGCCCGAACACTCCGAGCAGCAGCAGCGTCAGCGGGACCAGCAGGTCCAGTTCGGAGGCCGCCGCGACCGTAAGCAACACGAGCGCGATCGTGATGGCGAACTGGAAGGTCGGCTTGCGACCAAACAGCCGCAGCAGCAGGATCATCACAAGCGCCAGCAGGGCCGCCAGCACAAGCGAGCCGGTGATCAGGTAGAGCGGGTGCGCGATGATCAGGGTCGACGCCTTCGCGCTTTCGAAGTGCAGCCAGCCGAAGATCAGCGCGAGGCCCACCACCGCATAAGTCGTGTTGAGCGCCGTGAACAACATCACGCGCTCGGTCACCTGGCCCTGCGCCCGCAGATCCTTGATGAGCGTGACAACGACTGCCGGCGATGTCGCGATGGCCAGGACGCCGGCCGCGGCCGCTGTCACGGCGCGCACGTCAAACAGTCGCATCACGACAAAGACTGCAACAAAGGTCAGCAGCGCTTCGCACAGGCTGGTGACGAGCAGCCAGGGATTGCGACGCAGCCACCCGAGATCAACACGCTGACCCAGTTCGAACAGCAGCAATCCGACTGCAATGTCGCTGAAGATGCGCAGCGTTTCCAGCGTATCGGCATCCAGCACGCCGGCCGCGTGCGGGCCGAGCACCGCGCCGGCCAGCAGATACCCGATCACGCGCGAGACGCGCAACCAGCGACGCGTTGCCTCTCCCGCGACAATCGCAAGCAGCAGCAGCGCCGCCACCCAGGCCAATGGCGTCACCGCAGGCGGCCACGCAGGAAGAAACGGGTACTCGGCAGGGCTCATTCACGATCTCCTTTTCTGTCGCGCGAGTGCATTCGACTGGAGAAGCATGCGGTTCGGTCTAAACTTCGATGAGCGCACTCGTAACCTTACCAAGCATCGAGGTCCGAGTCGCAGTAGGCCGATCGCGCTGCTTCGTCCCGGTCCAGGTGCGGCGCCGCGCATCAAGGAGACGCCGTGCCCTGCTATGAAATCAACGGATTGGTGCCGGTGGTCGATCCGACGGCGTTCGTGCATCCGACGGCAACGCTGATCGGCGACGTCATCGTCGGGCCCGGCTGCTATGTCGCGCCGCACGCGAGCCTGCGCGGCGATTTCGGCCGCATCATCCTCGAGCGTGGCAGCAATGTGCAGGACAGTTGCGTGATGCACGGCTTCCCGGGTACCGACACCGTCGTCGAGGAAGACGGCCACATCGGCCACGGCGCGATCCTGCACGGCTGCGTCGTCAGGAAGAACGCGATGGTCGGCATGAACGCGGTCATCATGGACGAGGCCGTCATCGGCGAGTCGGCCATTGTCGCGGCCTGCGCCTTCGTCAAGGCCGGCATGGTCATACCGCCACGCGCGCTCGCGGTCGGCACACCCGCCAAGGTGATCCGGACCCTGTCGGACGAGGAAGTGAGCTGGAAGGTGAGCGGAACGCGCAGTTACCAGGACCTGACCCGTCGCAGCCTGCACACGCTGCGCGAAGTGCCGCCGCTCGCCGCGGTCGAGGCCGGCCGCAAGCGGATCGCGATCGAGGTTGAAGGAGTCGTGCCGCTGGTGGCAACGAAGCGCGATTAGCGGTCCAGCCCTTCGCGCGCCGCTGCAATCGCCGCACGCAGCGTATCCAGATCGCCGACCTGATTGGCCAGCAGCAGGATGAGGCGCGCGTTCAGCGTCGCGCTCTGCGCGTCGGTCAGACCCACATGTGCATCGATCAGCGCCTGGTAGAAGTCGTCCGGTCGCGTGATGTTGGGTTCGGTATTGAGCGTCATCTCAGTGCTTCCCTGCGGCCCTGGGCTCGCGCCAGCGCCTCGCGCACCACTGCTGTGTCGACGTTGTGCCAGCGCGCAGCCACATGCTGGTCCGGCCGCAGGAGATACGCGGTGCCCGGGGCGCCGTCGTAGCGCTGCCGCACCAGTCCCTGCACATCCTCCATGACGTGCACGTCGGCTTTGTCGTCGGTCAGGCGTTGTGCGATGACATGCAGGCGCAGTTCGGCGCCCAGCTCGCGTCGAAGATCGTCCAGGACCGCCGGCGCCACCGGCGCAAAGACCAGCAGGTCGAAGTGACCGCCGAGTTCGTCGAGCAACCAGCCGCTGCGGCCACGCACGCGCACCGGCGCATCAGCCGCAGGAGCGCCCGGCACCATCGCACCGGCGAACGCGTCGCGATCGATCGTCGACAGCGGGCTGCCGCGATGCGTGGTCGGCGTCGACAGCCGGCCGCTGTTCACCAGGCGGCGGGCGAACGGAAAACGCTGTGACAGTGACAGCACCGCGTCACGAAAGACGCGGCTCACCGGGCTTTTCGGCGTGATGAAGTCGGTCGCTCGCGTCGAGTTCAGGAGGTTCTCGTCGGCGGCCTCGACGCGCTCACTGTCATAGCTCGCGAGCAGCGACGCCGGCGACTGGCCACGCAGCACACGCGCGAGCTTCCAGACGAGATTGTCGGTGTCCTGGAAGCCGCTGTTGGCGCCGCGCGCGCCGAAGGGCGAAACCTGGTGCGCGGCGTCGCCGACGAAGATCACACGGCCATGTACGAAGCGATCGAGACGCCGGCACTGGAACGTGTAGACGCTGACCCACTCGAGCTCGAACGGTCGTTCATCGCCCAGCATCGCCTTGATGCGCGGGATGACCCGCTCGGGCTTCTTCTCCTCCTCCGGATCGGCGTCCCAGCCGAGCTGGAAATCGATGCGCCACACGTCATCGGCCTGCCGGTGCAGCAGCGCGGATTGCCCGGGATGGAACGGCGGGTCGAACCAGAACCAGCGCTCCGTCGGAAACTCGGCCTTCATGTGCACATCGGCAATCAGGAAGCGGTCGCGGAACACCTGCCCCTTCCACTCGAGTCCCAGCAGGTCGCGCACTGGACTGCGTGCGCCGTCGGCGGCGATGACATAGTCGGCGGCGATCGTGTAGCGACCGTCCGGCGTCTCGACGTCCAGCCGCGCCCCCGCTGCGTCCTGCTCGATGCCGACCGCCTTGTTCCTCCAGCGAACGCGGTGGCCGAGCGCTGCAAGGCGGTCGACCAGCGTTTCCTCGAGGTGGTACTGCTGCAGATTGACGAAGGCCGGCCGCTTGTGACCCGGCTCCGGCAGCAGGTCGAACTGGTAAGCAAGTTCGTCGTGAAAGTAGACCTTGCCGACTCTCCAGCTCACGCCGCGCGCACAGATGGGCTCGCCGCAGCCGAGCCGATCAAGGATCTCCAGTGCACGCTTGGCATAGCAGATCGCGCGCGAGCCGACGCTCACGGTGTTGTTGTCGTCGACGATGATGAAATCGATGCCCTGCTGCGCCAGATCGATCGCCGCCGCCAGCCCGACCGGCCCGGCACCGACGATCGCGACCTGCGTGCGCGCCACTCCGCCCGCCGCGATCTCGGGCGGAGTCACATACGGATACTCCGGGGCCGTGTACGTCGTTGGCATAGATACGGCGATGAGACTTCTATCGTGAAGTTGTACGAAGGGCGGGCGCCGGGCCGCTCCAAAGCCCGTCCTTCTAACTATTCCGCTGCGAGTGCACGTGCGACGGTACAGCCTCGCGTACACGAGCACGCCTAGCCTTCGAGGCTCTGCCACATGTCCTTGTCACGCTGCGCGGTCCAGATGCGCGGATGCACGTGGCCCGTCGCCTCATCGTACGCACGGCTGACGTCGAATGGCAGGCAATGATCAAAGATCACCCAATGGCCGAACTGCGGCTTCAGCGCCTCGTAGGTTTCGCGATAGACCGCCCGCAGGTCACGCCCGGCGCGCGCGCCCGTCTTGACCGACTCGAACATCGACGTCACGAACGCACGCGTGCCATCGAGTCCCGACCTCACGGCCTCGGCCGACTGCAGCGCCGCCCCGCGGCCCGGAACGAGCTTCTGCGGCTGCAGCGCCGCGATGGCGTCGAGCGTGGACGGCCAGTCGGTGAGATACGCATCGCCCGTGTAGGGCGTGGCGTCGTACTCGACCAGGTCACCCGAGAACAGGATCTTCTGCTGCGGCAGCCAGACCACCGTGTCGCCCTTGGTGTGGCCGCGTCCAAGTTGCATGATCTCGACCTGCAGCTTGCCCATCCAGAGCGTGAGGCGCCTGTCGAACACGATCGTTGGCCAGGTCAGCCCCGGCACCGACTCGACCGCCTGGAACAGCCGCGGAAAGCGCTCGATCTCGCTTTTCATGTCCTGCTCGCCGCGCTCGACGATCAGGTCGTAGGTGTCACGGCTGGCGATGATCTGCTGCGGCTGGTAGCCCGACGCGCCGAGCACGCGCACCGCGTGATAGTGGGTCAGCGTCACGTACTTGATCGGCTTGTCGGTCACGCTGCGGATATGGCGGATCACGTCCTGCGCCATCACCGGCGTGGCCTGTGCATCGATCACCATTACCGCGTCGTCGCCGATGACGATGCCGGTGTTGGGATCGCCCTCGGCCGTGTACGCATAGGCATTGTCGGACAACTGGTCGAAGCTGACCTTCTTGACCTCGAGGTCAGCCTGGGAGGCGAATTTCTTTTCCACGATGGCCCTGGACGCTTAGCAAAGTGCCGCTTGCGGCGGCGAAGGAAAGCCAAGCATGGTGCGCTTCGGCGCGCGGCGCAAGTCGCCGGGTCAAGGAGCGCCCAAAGACAGGTGGGCTCAACCGCTGATGCGCTCGATCCGCCAGGCCTGGTACCGGATACCGAGCACCGCGCCGACGATGATGCCGGCGAGCGCGATGAACGAACCCGCCGCCAGCGTCGATATGCCCGACAGGCCCTGACCGATCGTGCAGCCCAGCGCGGTCACGCCGCCGAAACCCATCAGGGCGGCGCCGACGATGTGGTTGGCGGTGTCCTCCGTATCGCGAAAGCCCTCCCAGCGGAAGCGGCCCGTCGCCACGGCATACACCGACGAGCCGGCGAACATGCCGATCACCGCGACGATGCCGATCGTCAGCTCCTTGCTCGCATCACTGGCGAACAGCAGAAAGTCGAGCGTCCATGCGACCGGCGCCACGAATGACAGGGACTCCATCTGACGCGAGTTGGTGCGCAGGAAAGCTTCGTTCAGGGTCTGCGGATGCTCGGCCACATGGCCGATGTGGCCCGAAACGACCCAGACCGCGACGATGACGCTGCCGATGCCAAGGCCGGCCAGCAGATTGTCGAACGTCAGGAACGCGCGATCGCGCAATGCGAAGGCGGCGAGCAACGTTGCCAGGGCCAGGCCGAGGCCCAGATGCCACGCGGTGCGCGCGCCGGTCGTCGCCGCCAGCAATGACGGCAGATCCTGGCGGCTCGAGAGCGTGACGCCGACGCGTTCGAGCACGCCGACGCGAAACAACGCCAGCGCCCCGCGCAAGGTCATGTAGGCGACGACGGCGAGCACGAGCAGCACGACAAGGGATTTGAGGCTGCCCGCACCGGCACGTACGAGGGACTTGGACCCGCAACCGCCGACGAGCACCATGCCGAAGCCGAACATCAGCCCGCCGACGACGTAGGCCAGGGGGGTAAATCGCGTCGACGTGTAGTAACTCGCGCTGACGTCGATCAGGCCCGCGACGTCGATCAGCGTCGTCCCTCCAACCGCGACCGCGATCGCCAGCAGCCATTGCCGCATCCGCGTCCAGTCGCCGAAATTGACGATGTCCGCAACACCTCCCATCGTGCAGAAGTTCGTCCGCTGCACGATTGCGCCGAAGGCAAAGGCCAGCGCAAAGGTTGCCGTCAGGACGAGTGCGGAAAGCGCGGCGAGATCAGCGGCCGGCATGAATTCGACAATCGATTGGGCGGGGTCGCCGCCGGTGAGAGTGGCGCGGCAAGTCTAAGCCGAGGGCCGCAGTGCGGCAGCGGCTCGCTGCCGACCAGCCCGGTCCGAGTACCTCAGCGTGTTCCCGGCAGGCGCTCGCGTGCCAGCACCGCCGCTTCGCTGTCCGGATACTCCTTGATCACGCGCGTCAGCGTGCGATTGGCGGACTTCTTGTCCGCCATCTGCAACTGGCTGTCGGCGATCGACAGCAGCGCCTCGGCCGCGCGCGGCGAGTCCTTGTAGCGATCGACGACCACCTGATGGGCCGCGATCGAACCCTTGTAGTCCTTCAGCGCAAACAGCGCGCTGCCGATGAAATACTGCGCCACCGGGACATAGGCGCTGGCGGGATAGCGTGCGTTGAACTGCTGGAAGCTGGTGATCGAGGCGCGAAAGTCGCCCCCGCGGAACTGCGCCAGGGCCGCGTCATAGGCGGCCTGCTCGGCACGATCGACCGTCGCGGTCCGACCGTCGACCGTCACGGTCGACGGCTCGAATTTCTTCAGCCGCGCGTCGAGATCGGTGTACAGGTCGCGATTGCGCTTCTGCAAGGTGGCCACCTCGTTGGCCAGTGCCTCGACCTGGCCGCGCAGCTTGGCCACTTCCTGTCGCAGCGCATCGTTCTGGTTGACGAGTTCGAGCTGACCGCGCTGCGCCGTATCGAGCCGGCTGGTGAGTTCGGCGTCCTTCTTCTGCAGCGCCGTTTCCATGGCCGCGATGCGCTGCCGCAGTTCGAGGATCGCCTTGCGCGCATCGTCGTCGGCAAAGAGCTGCGCCTGCACCGGCAACGAAACGGCCAGTGCGAAGGCGGCGGCGAAGTATTCGGAAGTTCATAGGCGCCAATGGGTTCAACCGGTTCGAACGCGGCGATCGCAGGACGACCCCGCGTGCAGTTGTATCAAGGGCGGGCGCCGGGCCGCTCCCAAGCCCGCCCTTCTAACTATTCCGTTTCGAGTGCACGTGCGACCGCATAGCGGTCGCGTACACGAGAAGCGTTACTTATAAACAATATCCGCCCGCCGGTTCTGCGCCCACGCCTCTTCGGTGCTGCCGAGTGCGCGCGGCTTTTCCTTGCCGAA
The DNA here is from genome assembly GCA_963769745.1 of uncultured beta proteobacterium. Taxonomy (GTDB): domain Bacteria; phylum Pseudomonadota; class Gammaproteobacteria; order Burkholderiales; family Burkholderiaceae_F; genus JALORV01. The sequence continues at coordinate 10,319 of CAVYNB010000013.1, read as the reverse complement.
GCTCACCGTTTCGATCTGCCCGTCCTTGGCGCCCATCAGCAGCAGGCGCTGCTTGACCGCCTCGGCGCGCTTCTGGCCGAGTGCCAGGTTGTACTCGCGCCCGCCGCGCTCGTCCGTATTGCCTTCGATCTTGATCTGGCGTCCGCTGTTGGCGGACAGATACTTGCCGTGCGCCTCGACCAGCGGCTGGAACTCGCTCTTGACGACGAAGCTGTCGAAATCGAAGTAGACGCTCTTCTTCGACAGCGGATTGTTCGGGTCGGTGAACGGATCGACACCCTGCGTCGAGGCGGCCGTCACCGGCGCGACCGCGCGCGGATCGGTCCCGGACGCGCCGGTGCCCTGCTTCGCATCGACGATCGGCGCGGGGCTTTGCTCGTCGAGCTTGACCGATGAGCAGCCGGCGACCATCCAGATGATGGCCGCCGCTGCGGCTGCGCTTCGTGCGTACTTGGTGAGTTGATGCATCGTCACTCCTTGCTTCGAGACCTACTTGATGAACGGACCCCAGGTCGGTTCGCGGATGTCGCCCGCGGGACCGGTGAGGCGGGTCCGCACACGACCATCGACGGACGCCGAGGCGAGAATGCCGCGCCCATTGACTTCGGTGGCATACAGCAGCAGCCGACCGTTCGGGGCAAAGCTGGGCGATTCGTCGCGCGCCGTGTCCGTGATCGGCGACTCGATGCCGCTGGCGATATCGAGCACCATCACCTGGAAGCGACCACTGCGACGCCCCACATAGGAGAGCAACCGGCCGTCGGGCGACAGACGCGGACTGATGTTGTAGTCACCGTTGAACGTGACGCGCTGCGCCGGACCGCCGCCCGCCGGCATGCGGTAGACCTGCGGGCCACCGCCCCGGTCCGACGTGAAGTAGATCGACGTGCCGTCCGGGCTGAACACCGGCTCGGTATCGATGCCGCTCGACTGGGTCAGGCGCCGGACGTTCGAGCCGTCTGCGTTCATCAGGAAGACCTGCGAGTTGCCTTCGCGCGTCAGTGTCACGGCCAGCGATCGACCGTCCGGCGACCAGGCGGGCGCGCTGTTCGAGCCGCGGAAGTTCGCCACGGCCTTGCGCTCGCCCGTCGTCACCGTGTGGACGTAGACGACCGGCTTGCCGGTCTCGAAGGACACGTAGGCAAGCCGCGTGCCGTCCGGCGACCACGCCGGCGAGATGATCGGCTCGCGCGAGCGCAACGCGGCCTGCGAATTGGCGCCGTCGGCGTCGGCAATGTGCAGTTCCCAGGCATTGCGGCCGGTCTGCACGACATAGGCGATCCGGGTCGCGAACACGCCGCGCTCGCCGGTGAGCTTCTCGTAGATCCGGTCCGCGATCCGGTGCGCGGTCAGTCGCAGGTCGGCGGCCGCGACGAGATACGAGAGCCCGTCGAGCTGCAGCTGCTTGACGGTGTCGAGCAGGCGGAAACGTACGTCATAGCGGCCGTCGGCCAGCCGCCGGACGCTGCCGATGGCAAGTGCGTCGGCGCCGCGCGATTTCCACTCCGCAAGATTGGGAGTGGTGCTGTCGGCGATGGGCTGCGTGCCGGCATCGACAATGCGGAACAGGCCGCTCCGCGCCAGGTCGTCGCGCACGATGGCCGCAATGTCCTGACCCGGCGCGCCCTCCACGGCAAATGGCGCGATTGCGATCGGAAACTGCTGGCCGCCGACGCCGGTGATCTCGACGCGCAACTGCGCGCGAGCCGCCAGAGGCAGGAGAACCAGTGCGCCGCACAGGGACCGGCGGGCGATACGGGGGACGATTTTTTGCGATTTCTTCATTCGGACAGCTGCCGGCGAGTATAGACAGCGACGCGCGGCCCACGTTCACGGAAACGCGCGACGACGGATGATGGGGTCAATCGATGGTAAATCGGGGGCATCAATGGTGTCTGATCTATCGGGTGTCCACGGGATCGAACGTCAGGCGCAGCGATCGCGGCATTGCGCCTTCACGTGGCCGCGGGAAGGGATCGCAGCGGCGGATCGCACGTTCGACGGCCTGGTCGTAGGCGGCGAGGCCACTGCCGCTGACCAGGCGAGGCGCGCCGATCTGCTCGCCCGACGGCAGCAGCTGGACCTCGAACTCTGCAACGTGCTGCCTGGCGCGCATTGCCTCCGGCACATTGAACACGATGTGCGGGCGGATGCAGCCCACCACTTGGCCTTTGTAGGTGTCGGTCAGACCCGGACCACCCGCCGCTGACCCAGCCGCTCCAGGACTACTCGACGGTCCCGCTGCTGCGAGGGCTCGTTGAATCGACACTTCGCGTTGCTTCTGCGCCGCCGCCTGCGCTGCCTTCTCCGCCTTGGCCTCTTCTTCCCGCTTGCGCAGTTCCGCCTTGTCGGGTTCGACCTTCTTCACCGGTTCGACCTTTTTCACCGGCTCGACCTTCTTTTCCGGCTTGGGTTCAGGCTTTGGCTCGGGCTTCTTCTGCTCGATGACGATGTCGGGCTTCACCGGCTCCGGCTCGGGTGCGCGCTCGATCTTCGGCGGCGGCGGTGGGGGTGGCGGCGGGGGTGTCACCTCGACGATCGGCGGCAACCCGCCCCACAGTTCGGCCGAGACCGGACCGGCCGGTTCGGTCTTCCAGCGCACGACGAACGCAATCGCGAGAAAGAGCATCGTGTGCGCCGCGAGCGAGATCATGAACGCGGGGGCGGTGCCTTTCTCAGGCGCGTGCCAGCGATGGCGCCGGGCTCGGGGTGCAGCGTTCGTCATTGTGCGAGCTGGACCGACAGGCCGACGCGCTCGATGCCGGCCTTCTGCAGATCGCGCATCACGTCGACAACGGACTTGTACTGGACCTTCGCGTCAGCCTCGATGACCACCGGTGTGCCTGCGTTCTTCTGCCGCGACTTCACCGATGCGATCAACTGTCCCGCCGCCACCGGTGATCTCGCCCTTGCCTTGCTCGAGGATCGACACGCGTCCGTCGGACCGCACGACGACACGCACCGGAATGTCCTTCTGCTGGCCGGCCTTGGCCACGCGCGGCAGGTCGACCACGCTGGGATTCACGAATGGCGCGGCCACCATCAGGATCACCACGAGCACCAGCATCACGTCGACATACGGGACGACGTTGATGTCCGCCATCATGCGACGGCGTTTGCCGGTGCGGCGTGCGACGAGAGCCATCGGTCAGGCAGCCCGCTGACGCTGCAGGATGTTGAGGAACTCTTCCATGAAGCTCTCGAACCGGTTGGCCAGCCGGTCGATGTCGTTCGCAAAGCGGTTGTAGGCGACCACGGCCGGAATCGCCGCAAACAGGCCGATCGCGGTGGCCACCAGCGCCTCGGCAATGCCGGGCGCCACGCTCGCGAGGTTGGCCTGCTGCAGATTCGATAGACCCGTGAACGCGTGCATGATTCCCCACACCGTGCCGAAGAGGCCGATGTAGGGGCTGACCGAGCCCACCGACGCGAGGAAATTCAGGCGCGACTCCAGCCCGTCCATCTCGCGCTGGTACGAAGCGCGCATGGCGCGCCGCGCGCCGTCGAGCGTGGCCTGCGCATCACCGCGGCCACGCAACTTCAGGAACTCGCTCATGCCCGCTTCGAAAATGCGCTCCAGCGTGCCGGACTTGCGCCGCGGATTCGAGGCCTGCTGATACAGCTGGCTCAGCTCGGCGCCACCCCAGAACTGGCGCTCGAATTCCTCGGTCTCGCGCTTCGCCCGCTTGATCGCGAAGCCCTTCTGGAAGATCGCCGTCCACGAGGCGATCGACAGCACCGCGAGCAGCAGCATCACGAACTGCACGACCACCGTGGCCTTGGTGATGAGCGAGAGGATCGAAAGGTCGGCGGTAGGTGTCATGAGGTGCGAGGAGATCCGGGCAAGGTACGGAATGCGTCGAGCAGTTCAGCCGGCATCGCGGCCGGGACGAAGCGGTGCGTGTCGATGCAGCCCGCCTTCACAGTCGCGGTGGCCAGCACGGTCGCGCCACGCCGGGCCGTCTGCTCGAACACGATGAACACGCGGCCCGACTTCAGCACACGCAGATCGATCTCGAGCAGGTCATCCAGTCGGGCTGGCTGCCGATAGTCACACTGCACCTGCGCCACGACAAACTGCAGGCCGAATTCTTCCGACAGGCGGCGTTGCTCGTATCCGGCCGCGCGCAACCATTCGGTGCGTGCGCGTTCAAAGAACTTCAGGTAGTTGGCGTAATAGACAATTCCGCCAGTGTCCGTGTCCTCGTAATAGACGCGGATCGTCCACGTGAAGGGCTGGCCGGTCGCAGAGGGAAGAGTCGTCGACATGCGCTGCGCCGCAGTATAAAGGCGTAGCTCGTTGGACTCGGGACCGGCCGAGGCCCGGAAACGGGATGGGCGCCGGCGTCTTGCCGGGTGCCAGCCAATTACAATGCGCGCCTTTTGCCGGCCCCACGAGGACCGCGCAAGCTGCCTGGCAGCACGGCCGCGACCACGCGGGGAGGACAGATGACCATGGGGTGCAGCAGGCTCGCGGCCTTGAGCCGCGCCGGTGTCCTGTTGCTCGCGGGTGCGTGCTCTGCTCGCCGGATGCGACCGCGTCACCAACAGCCCGCATCCGAACGGCGCCGAGAAGACCAACACCTTCTTCACGGCGTTCACGGAGCGTTCGCCCAAGTACCTCGATCCGACCGCCTCGTATTCGCTCGATGAGACCCCGTACACCTACGCGATCTACGAGCCGCTGTACCGCTTCCACTACCTGAAGCGGCCGTACGAAGTGGCGCCACGCGCGGCCGAGGCGATCGCCACGCCGCGCTACTACGACAAGGCCGGCCGCGAACTTGCGGCCGATGCGCCCGGCGCCGAGATCGCCGAGTCGGTCTACGACATCAGACTGAGGAAGGGCATCCTGTTCTCTCCGCACCCGGCCTTTGCGAAGGACGATGCGGGCAACCTCCGCTATCACGCGCTGACCGCGAAGGATCTCGGCGACAAGCGCACGCCCTTCGATTTCGAGCACCGCGGCACGCGCGAGCTGACGGCGCATGACTATGTGTACGCGATCAGGCGCCTGGCGACGACGCGCATCAAGTCGCCGTCGTTTTCGCCGATGGCCGAGCACATCGTCGGGCTCAAGGACTATGGCGAGCTCATCTCGAAGGAAGACGAGAAGCTGCGCAGCGGCAAGCCGCTCACCGACCGCAACCTGCCGTTCCTCGACTTCCGCCAGTTCCCGCTGGCCGGCGCCGAGGCGCTCGACGATCACACGCTCAGGATCCGCCTCAAGGGCAAGTACCCGCAGTTCAAGTACTGGCTGACGATGAGCTTCTTTTCCCCGGTGCCGTGGGAGGTCGACAGGTTCTATGCCCAGCCCGGCATGAACGAACGCAACCTCAGCATGAACTACTGGCCGGTCGGCACCGGCCCCTACATGCTGACCGAGTACCAGGAAAACCGCCGCCACGTGCTCTCGCGCAATCCGAACTTCCGCGGCGAGCCCTATCCGTGCGAAGGCGAGGCAGCGGACAAGGCCGCCGGCCTGCTCGCCGACTGCGGCAAGTCGATGCCCTTCGTCGACCAGGTCGTCTTCTCGATCGAGAAGGAGAAGATCCCGCACAAGACCAAGTTCATGCAGGGCTACTACGACAATCCGGATGTCTCGCGCTTCGACTGGTTCCAGGACCTCGACTACGACGTCAAGAACTCCGAGAAGGTGGCGCGGCTCTTTCGCGAGCGCGGCATCCAGATGCCGAAGATGCTCGAAATCTCCAACTGGTACCTCGGCTTCAACTGGTGGGACCCGGTGGTTGGCAAGGGCAAGACCCCGGAAGAGCAGGAACGCAACCGCAAGCTGCGCCAGGCATTGTCGATCGCCATCGACTGGGAAGAGTTCGTCCGCGTGTTCGAGAGCAAGGCCGCGGGCGAGCCGGCGATGGGCGCGGTGCCACCCGGTGTGTTTGCCTTTCGCCCCGAGGCGATCAATCGCACGGTGTACGACATCGTCGATGGCAAGCCGCGGCGCAAGTCGATCGAGGAAGCCAAGAAGCTGCTGGCCGAAGCCGGGTACCCGGACGGGCGCAGTGCTGCGACCGGGCAGCCGCTGGTACTGAACTACGACTACCAGCGCGCGCTGACACCCGAGCTCAAGGCCGAAGTCGAGTGGATGGTCAAGCAGTTCGCCAAGCTCGGCGTGCAGCTCGAACTGCGCGCCACCGACTACAACCGCTTCCAGGACAAGGCCGACAAGGGCAGTCTCCAGATCTTCTGGTGGGGCTGGTTTGCCGACTACCCGGACGCCGAGAACTTCCTGTTCCTGCTGTACGGACCCAACTCGCAGGCCGCCACGCAGGGCAACGGCAACAACACGGCCAACTACCAGAACGCCGAGTTCGACAAGCTGTTCGAGGAGATGCGCTACCTCGACGACGTCCCGCGCAAGCAGCAGGTCGTCGACCAGATGACCGCCATCCTGCAGAAGGATGCACCGTGGGCGTTTGGTTACAACCCGTATGCGGGCTCGGTGCAGCACGGCTGGGTCGGCAACGTGAAGCCGGCGCCGCTGGCGAACGATCGCCTCATGTACTTCAAGGTCGACCCCGAGCTGCGCGCCGCGAAGATCGCCGAATGGAACCGGCCGATCTGGTGGCCGGTCGTGCTGATCGTGCTGGTCCTTGTCGCCGCCGTGGTGCCGGCGTTCCGCAGCTGGAAGCGGCGCGAGCGCGAGACCGCGGGGCGCACACTCGCGACCCTGAAGGCTGCCGAGTGACGGCTGCGACCGCGCGTCGAGATCGTTCGTGCTGAACTACATCGTCCGGCGCATCGGCTATGCCGTGCTGATCCTGATCGGCGTAAACCTTCTCACCTTCACGCTGTTCTTCGCGGTCAACTCGCCCGACAACATCGCGCGGCTCAACATCGGCGCCAAGCGCGTGTCGCAGGATGCGATCGAGAAGTGGAAGGCCGAGCGGGGCTACGACAAGCCGCTGTGGTTCAACGCCCAGGCCGACGGCACCGCCAAGATCACACAGACGATCTTCTACGACCGTTCGCTGCGGCTTTTCACCCTGAATTTCGGCACCAGCGACAGCGGGCGCGACATCCGCCACGAGATCGCGACCCGCATACCGGCCAGCCTGGCGCTGGCCGGACCGATGCTGCTGCTGACACTGTTCACGGGCATCGCGTTTTCGCTGCTGCTGGTGTTCTTCCGTGCCAGCTACCTCGACTTCTGGGGCACCGTGGTCTGCGTCGTGATGATGTCGATCTCGAGCCTGTTTTACATCATCATGGCCCAGTGGTTCTTCGGCAAGACGCTGAAGCTGGTGCCGCTGTCGGGTTTCGTCCCGGGACTCGATCTGGTGAAGTTCCTCGCGCTGCCGCTCGTCGTCGGCATCGTGTTCCAGCTTGGCAGCGAGGCGCGCCTCTTCCGCGCGATGCTGCTGGAGGAGATCGGCAAGGACTATGTGCGCACCGCGCGCTCCAAGGGACTGGCCGAGTCCGCGGTGCTGTTCGGCCATGTGCTGCGCAACGCCTGGCTGCCGATCCTGACGCACGTCGGGGCGCTGCTGCCCTACGCGTTCCTCGGTTCGATCGTGTTCGAGTCGTTCTTCGGCATCCCGGGACTGGGCACCTATGTCGTCGAGGCGATCGCCGGCCAGGACTTCGCCATCGTGCACACCATGGTCTTCCTCGGGTCGCTCTTGTACATCCTCGCCTACCTCGCGACCGACATCGCCTACACGTTCGTCGATCCGCGCGTGCGGCTCGCCTGACGACGACGGACCGACGACGATGCCCAAGTTCGTCTTCCTCTGGACCGACCTCGTGCTCTGGCTCGTGGTCGCCACGGTCGTTGCTTACGTCGTGCATGTGCGACGCAGTCCCAACCTGCGCGCCACCTGGCGTCATGTGCTGCGCAGCGCACCGGCCATGTCGGCGGCCGTCGTGCTGATCGTTTTCATCACGATCGCCCTGCTGGACTCGATTCACTTCCGGCCGCGCCTGTCCGCTGCGCCCGGCGCTGCACCCGATGTCCAGGAGGCTTACGCGACGCGCACGCTGTCACCGCTCGACGTGCTGTTGCGCCACGCGGTCGACGCCCGCGAGAAGACCTACTCGGTGCCGCTCGCCTACTGGTCGTTCCAGCGCGAAACCGCCGTGATCGACGGCAAGGAAGTCCGTGAGCTGCCGCGACTGGCCCATGGGGGCGCCCACCTGCAGGACCCCGCCCGCGACTGGATACCGGACCTGGCCGCGCGTTCGCTATGGGGCCTCGGCGGCGGACTGGCTTTCGCCGTGCTGCTGACGCTGGGCATTGCCGCCATGCGCAGTCGCGGAACCGGCTGGCGTGCCTCGCTCGGCGCAATGCTGCGTGCGGAAACCGAGGTTCCCTGGCGCGCGATCCTTGCCACCGCGACGCTGATCGCGATGTTCATCGGCTGGCTCGCGGCGGTGTGGCCCGTCTATCACCCCTTCGGCACCGATCGCACCGGCAACGACGTGCTGTTCCAGGCATTGAAGAGCATCCGAACGGCCGTGGTGATCGGTTCGCTCTCGACCATCGCGACACTGCCGCTGGCAATCGCGCTCGGCGTGCTGGCGGGTTACTTCAAGGGCTGGGTCGACGACGTCATCCAGTACTTCTACACCGTGCTGTCGGCGATCCCGCCGATCCTGCTGGTCGCGGCCTTCGTCTTGCTGATCAACGTCTACATCGACCGCAACGCCGAGAACTTCGCCACCGGCGTGGAGCGTGCGGAGTTTCGCCTGTTCCTGCTGTGCGTGATCCTCGGCATCACCGGCTGGGCCACGTTGTGCCGCCTGCTGCGCGCCGAGACGCTGAAGATTTCCGAGCTGGAGTACGTACAGGCCGCGCACGCCTTCGGCGTGAGCCACTGGCGCATCATGGGGCGCCACATCCTGCCGAACGTGATGCACCTGGTGCTGATCGTCGCCGTGCTCGATTTCTCGGCGCTGGTGCTGTACGAAGCGGTGCTGTCCTACGTCGGTGTCGGCGTCGATCCGAATTCATCGAGCTTCGGCTCGATGATCAACCTGGCGCGCAGCGAAATGTCGCGAGACCCCGTGGTGTGGTGGAACCTCGCGACCGCGTTCACCTTCATGCTGGCGCTGGTGCTGGCCGCCAACCTGTTTGCCGATGCCGTGCGCGAGGCCTTCGACCCGCGCGCACGAGCATTCCGGCCGCGCCGGGTGCGGCTGAAGGAAGCGACGTGACGCCGATGCCGTGCTGACGATCGAGTCGCTCGACACCGTGCTGGACACCGACAGCGGCCTGGTGCACGCCGTCGACGCGCTGTCGCTGACACTCACGCGCGGCGAGACCTTCGCGCTGGTCGGCGAGTCCGGCTGCGGCAAGTCGATGACGGCGCTGTCGATCCTGCGCCTGCTGCCCGACAACGGCCGCGTGCAGGGCGGACGCATGGACCTGTCCGGCACCGACCTCGCCCAGTTGCCCGAGGCCCGCATGCGCGACGTGCGCGGCCGCCGCGTCAGCATCATCTTCCAGGAGCCGGCCACCAGCCTGAATCCGGTGCTCCGGGTGGGCCAGCAGATCGTCGAGGTGATCGAGCGGCACACGGCGCTGCGCGGTGCCGCGGCGCGCGCAAAGGCGCTGGAGTGGCTGCGGCGCGTGGGCCTGCCCGATCCCGAGCAGCGCATCGACAGCTATCCGTTCCAGCTGTCGGGCGGGCAGAAGCAGCGCGTGATGATCGCGATCGCGCTGGCCGGCGAGCCCGACGTCGTCATCGCCGACGAGCCGACCACGGCGCTCGACGTGACGATCCAGAAGCAGATCCTCGACCTGCTGGTCGAACTGCAGCGCACGCAGGGCATGGCGATGCTGCTGATCACGCACGACCTCGGCATCGTCGCCGAAGTCGCACAACGGGTGGCGCTGATGTACGCCGGCCAGATCATCGAGGTGGCCGGAGACCGCCGAGTTCTTCGCCCGTCCGCTGCATCCCTATGCCCGGATGCTGCTCGAAGCGCTGCCCGACAGTGCGCGGCGCCGCTCGCGCCTGACTGCGATTCCCGGCACGGTGCCGGCGCTCGACCAGACGTTCAAAGAGTGCCGTTTTGCCGAGCGCTGTCCGCAGGTTCGCGACGAGTGCCGCGAACGGCCGCCGGAATTGCTCGAACCGGCCTCGGGCACCAGGTCCGCTGCGTGCAGTTTCGCAACGGCTTGGCCGCCGAACCGGTCAAGGCTGTAGTCGTGGCAGATCAGCTGCTCGCGCCACCGGAGACGAAGCCGAACCTTGAAGCATTGCTGCAGGTTCGAAACTACAGGGTGTACTTCCCGATACGTCAGGGTCTGCTGCGGCGAACGATCGGCCACGTCAGGGCGGTCGACGGCATCT
>CAVYNB010000012.1:0-41500 GCA_963769745.1 uncultured beta proteobacterium | reverse complement strand
TCGACGATGTGAACGTCGTGATGTCCGAGGACACCCGGCGTCGCCTCTACGCGGACGATCGAGTACAGCACAGCGAGATCACCCGGAAGGCGGCGGAGGGCGGCGAACTGGGCGGACCCACCGGAGGCCGGGTCGGAATTGCGATCTCCATCGCTGCCGCGGTCGGCGCCGCGCTGGTACTGCCGGGGCTCGGGGTCGTCGTCGCTGGGCCGATAACTGCAGCGCTGGCAGCCGCCGGGGCCGCCGGGATTGCCGCCGGACTGATCGGCGCGGCTGCGCACTGGGGCCTGCCGGAAAATCGACTGCGCGAGTACGAGGCGGAGATCGGCAAAGGCCGCATCCTGATTGGCCTGCAGGCGCGCAGCGCCTCCGATGCCCGGCAGATCGCGAGCCGTTGGCAATCGATCGGCGGCCTACAGGTGCACAGCTAGCCGCCGCAGGACCGACGGCGCGCGGCCGTGCCGCTCACTTCTGCACGAGATCGCGGTAGGCGTGCCAGCTGGCGTGGCCGAGCAGCGGGAAGATGATCACCATGCCGATCATCAGCGTCGCGAAGCCGATGGCGGTCAGCACGGCGATCAGCGCGGCCCACACGAGCGCGGCAGCGGGATTGGCCAGGCAGGCGCGCAGACTCGTCAGCGCCGCGGTCACGACATCGACGTCGCGGTCGAGCAGCATCGGCGCGGTGACGACGCCGAACGCGAACACGATGAGCGCGAAGAAACCGCCCACCGCGAAGTAGACGAGCACCAGCAGGATGTAACGGCCAGACAGCAGGACGTCGGCCAGCAGGGTCTCCAGGTTCCGGACTTCGCCGCCGTAGGACAGCGCGAACAGGATCGCCGCGATCCGCTCCCAGAGAATCAGCGCCAGCGTCAACGCCAGTCCCCACAGCGCGATCGAGCCGGCATTGCGCCGCCAGGCGAAGACGGCTTCGGCACCATCGACCGGCCGGCCCTGCTCGATCTGCCGCGACAGCGCATAGAACACGATCGCAACGAACGGTGCGACCAGCAGGAAACCGCCGACCAGCGCCGGCACCATGTACGTCGAGCGCCACGCCACCATCAGCAGCGCGAAGCCAAAGGCCGCGGCCCAGCCGCCATAGATGAGGCTCGGCGCCAGCGCCTTCTTGAAGTCGGCCCAGCCGCGCTGCAGCCAGATCACCGGCCGACCGCTGTCGACCTTGCGGATTTCCGGGAGTCCATCGTCCCGGCGCTCGATGACCTGTTCCATGCGAGTCCCTCTGCTAGTGCGGCGGCGCGGCTGGCGTGACCGTCTGCTCGAAGAACGTGTCGCGCGTGAGGTGAGTGTAGGCCGCCTCGATTGCGCCGATCCCGAGCAGTACCAGCAGCATCAGCGGTGGCAGGACGATCACATACACCAGCGCGAGGCGCTCCCACTTCATGTGCATGAATACGGCGACGATCAGGCCGGCCTTCAGCAGCATGAAGATGATGATCAGCGACCAGCGCAGCAATCCCTGCACGTGGAAGTAATCGACCATGTACGACGCGATGCTGAGGACGAACAGCAGACCCCAGATCTTGAAATACACCCCGAGGGGGTGCTGCTGGCCCTGTTCGTGGGCCGCAGCGGCTGCGTGCCCCGCGTCGCCGTGTGCCGAGTGATGCCCGCTCGTGTGTTCCACGTATGTGCCCTCCGGCCTACCAGAGATAAAAGAACGCGAAGATGAAGACCCAGACAAGATCGACGAAGTGCCAGTACAGCCCCATCGTTTCGACGATCTCGTAGTTGCCACGGCGCCCGGTGAGAAAACCATGTCGCTGGTGCTCGAGGTCACCGCGCCGGACTTTCATCGCGACGATGATGAGGAAGATGACACCGATCGTCACGTGTGTGCCGTGGAAGCCGGTGATCATGAAGAAGGCGGAGCCGAACTGCGCCGCGCCCCACGGATTGCCCCACGGACGCACGCCCTCCATGATCAGCTTGGTCCACTCGAACGCCTGCATGCCGACGAAAGTTGCGCCCAGCACGGCCGTTGCGACCAGCAGCCAGAACGTCGTCTTTCGGTCCTTGCGATAGCCATAGTTGACCGCGAGCGCCATCGTGCCGCTGCTGCTGATGAGCACGAAGGTCATGATGGCGATCAGTAGCAGCGGAACGTCCTTGCCGAACATGGGCAGCGAGAAGACGACGCTCGGGTTCGGCCACGGCACCGTGGTCGAGGCGCGCACCACCATGTACGCGATCAGGAAGCTGCCGAAGATGAAGGTGTCGCTGACGAGGAAGATCCACATCATCGGCTTGCCCCAGGGCACGCCTTTGAAGGCGCGCTGGTCCGAGGAGAAGTCGGCGACGATGCCCTGCATCCCCTGGGACGGGGCCAGGTGGGCGGCGGGACTGGCTTCGTGCGACATGGCCTTCGGTCTCCCTAGCAAACGCGGTGTGCGGTCCGCCTCACAGCGAGACGGAGGGCGCGCAGATTGCGAGCCCCAGGAAATTCGATGCCAGCACGGCAAAGAGCACCACCCAGACCAGCAGCAGGAAGTGCCAGTAAATGGCGCACAGTTCGACGCCCATCCGGATCCGCGGGAAGTCCGTGCCGCGCTGGGCACGGGCCGATGACCGGGCCCAGGCCACCATCCCGCCCAGGACATGAAGGCCATGCACGGCCGTCAGCAGGTAGAAAAATCCGGTCGCCGCGCTCGTTGCAATGAAATAGCCGGCATCGGCGAGCTGCTTCCAGACCCAGAGCTGGCCCGCCAGGAAGGAGACGGTCAGCACACCACTCACAAACAGGCCGGCGCGCACCGACTGCAGGTTCCCGCGGCGTGCCGCAAAGACCGTCCACTCCATCGCCAGGCTCGCGACCACGAGGACAGCGGTGTTGAACATCAGCAGCCGTGGCTGCGGAATCGGGTTCCAGTCGAGAAAGGTGATGCGCATCGCGTAGGCGCTGATGAACAGCGCGAACAGCGACGTCGCCACGCCCAGGAACACGATCAGCGCCGTCTTGGCCGTCGGCCGATCGAGCACGCCGGTGCGCATGCTGCCCGCCGGGCCTTCGGCGACCCACGGCTGCACGTTGACGGTCTGCCGGAACAGCCACCACAGGATCACTCCCATCAGCAGCGCGAGAAAGATGAGCGTGATGGTCACTGCCGCGCTCCTACGACGCCTTGATCCAGTTGCCAGCCGCGACGTCCTTGGGCGCGACGTTCTGCGGAATGAAGTCCTCTTTCACTCCCGGCACGCTGTAGTCGTAGGCCCAGCGATACACGGCCGGCAGTTCCTTGCCGAAATTGCCGTGGACCGGCGGCGTTTCCGGCGTCTGCCACTCGAGCGTGGTGGCGTTCCAGGGATTGCCGCCCGACGGCCGGCCCCTGAAGTAGCTCGCCACCAGGTTGTAGAGGAACAGGATCTGCGCGGCGCCGACCACCAGCGCCGCGATCGTGATCGCCTCGTTGAGCGTCTGGGCGGACGCGGGAATGAAGTTCGTGCCCTCGATCGCGTAGTAGCGGCGCGGTACACCCATGAAGCCGAGGTAGTGCATCGGGTAGTAGATCGCGTAGCTGCCGACAAACGTGATCCAGAAGTGGATATGCCCCATCGTGTCGTTCAGCATGCGGCCGGTGATCTTGGGATACCAGTGATAGATGGCGCCGAATATGACCATGATCGGCGCGATCGCCATCACCATGTGGAAGTGCGCCACGACGAACATCGTGTCCGACAGCGGCAGGTCGATCGTGACGTTGCCGAGGAACAGTCCCGTCAGCCCGCCGTTGATGAACGTGAAGATGAAACCGATCGCGAACAGCATCGGCACCGTCAGGTGGATGTTGCCGCGCCACAGCGTCAGCACCCAGTTGTAGACCTTGATGGCTGTCGGAATCGCGATGATCAGCGTCGTCGTCGCGAAGAAGAAGCCCAGGTACGGATTCATGCCGCTGACGTACATGTGGTGGGCCCACACGATGAACGACAGGCCGCCGATGATCAGGATCGCCCACACCATCATGCGGTAACCAAAGATGTTCTTGCGCGCATGCACGCTGATCAGGTCGGAGACGATGCCGAACGCGGGCAGCGCGACGATGTAGACCTCGGGATGTCCGAAGAACCAGAACAGGTGCTGGAACAGGATCGGGCTGCCGCCCGAATGTCCGAGCTGCTGGCCCTTGGACACCATCGCCGGCATGAAGAAGCTGGTGCCCAGCGTCAGGTCGAGCGTCATCATGATGGCGCTGACGAAGAGCGCCGGAAACGCCAGCAGCGCCAGGATCGTTGCCATGAAAATGCCCCAGATCGTCAGCGGCAGCCGCATCAGCGTCATGCCGCGAGTGCGCGCCTGCAGCACGGTCACGACATAGTTGAGGCCACCCATCGTGAAGCCGATGATGAAAAATGCCAGCGAGACCAGCATCAAAATGATGCCCCAGGTCGCACCCGGCGTGCCGTCGAGGATTGCCTGCGGCGGATACAGCGTCCAGCCGGCGCCGGTGGGTCCTCCGGGCACGAAGAAGCTCGCCACCAGCAGCAGCACGGCGAACAGGTAGATCCAGTAGGACAGCATGTTCACATACGGGAACACCATGTCGCGCGCACCGACCATCAGCGGGATCAGGTAGTTGCCGAAGCCGCCGAGGAACAGCGCCGTCAGCAGGTAGACCACCATGATCATCCCGTGCATGCTGACGAACTGCAGGTAGTTGCTTGGATCGATGAACGTAAACTGGTTTGGCCACGCCAGCTGCAGACGCATCAGCCAGGACAGCACCAGCGCCACCAGCCCGATGCCGATGGCAGTGCAGGCGTACTGGATTGCGATGATCTTGGCGTCCTGACTGAAGACATATTGGCCAAGCCATGTCTTCGGATGGTAGAGCTCGACCTCCGGCACTTCCGCAGGCGGTGCGAAGTCCGATTCCTCGTGGGCAGCGTGGGCTGACATCAGCTTTCCTGTTCGCGTTTCCGGAGCAGTCCCGCCCCGTTTCTGTGGAGTGTGGAGACTTCGGTCACCGGCCCTTCCCGCCCTTGGCCGGCCGATCTGCGAGCGTATCGATATAAGCGACGAGATCGAGGATGGCCTGGTCGGTGGTCAGTCCTGCAGCGAACAGCGCCATCTGCGCGCCGTGCAGGTCCTGCGGATGCGCGCCACGCACGCCGTCGCGGAAGTTCTTGAGCTGCGTGACAACGTACCAGTCGCTCATGCCCCTGAGCCGCGGCGCATTGGTCGCCTGGATACCGAGTCCGTCCGGACCATGGCAGGCGCCGCAGGTGACGAACCGCTGCTTGCCGTTGGCCGGATTGCCTTTGACGGTGACGGGCGCCGGAGTGTCCGGCAGCTTCGCGATATAGGCGACGACGTTGTCGATCGCGGCGTCGTCGGCGAGCACGGCAGCCATCGGCGCCATGACCTTGCCGTATTGATCCTTGTCGTTCGTCCCCCGCGCGCCTTGCTTGTAGTTCGCCAGCTGGCGTCGGAGATACCAGCTGCCCTGACCCGCGAGCTTCGGGGCATTGAGTTCGCGATTGCCCTCACCCTGCGCACCGTGGCACGCAGCGCAGGTTGCGAACAGCGCCTGGCCGGCGGCAGCATCACCGCCGCCGCGCCGGGCAGCGAGTTGCGCGAAGGTCGGCTGTTGCGCCAGCCACGCCTGGTACGGTCCTTCTTCCTCGACCACCATCCGTCCGCGCATGGCGAAGTGGCCGATGCCGCACAGCTCCTCGCACAGCAGATCGAAGTCGCCGGTCCGCGTCGGCGTGAACCAGAAGTGGGTGACCATGCCGGGGACGAAATCCATCTTGACGCGGATCTGCGCCACCGAGAAATTGTGCAAGACGTCATTCGAGCGCAGCAGCACCTTGATCGGCTTGCCCAGCGGCAGGTGCACTTCCGGGCTCAGCACCATGAGGTCGTCCTGGCCCTCGGGATCATTTGGAACGATGCCGAGCGGATTCGCGTCGCTGATGTGCTGCGTGCTGACGGCGCCGAGCTTTCCGTCCTTGCCCGGAAGGCGGTAAGCCCAGTTCCATTGCTGGCCGACGACCTCGACGACGAGTGCATCCTTCGGCACATCGACGAACTTGGCCCAGACGAAGAGCCCCGGCGCAAGCATGGCGGCCACGCCCACCGTGGTCACTGCCAGCAGCCACCACTCGAGCCTCTTGTTCTCGGGCTCGTACTGCGCCCGCGCGTTGGCACGGTGCCGATAGCGGTAAATCGCGTAGGCCATGAACAGGTTGACCAGCACGAAGACAGCACCGGTCACCCAGAACGTGATCGAGATCGTGTCGTCGATCGCGCTCCAGTTGGAGGCGATCGGCGTGAAGTACCACGGGCTCAGAAAGTGAAACAGCACCGAGCCGGCGATCAGTATGACCAAAACAACTGCGATCGCCATGCGGGCACCTCGCGTGACTGGTTCGAAAGTCGGGTGCGCGTCACTGTGTGCACCCGTCCTGCTGCAAACGATCGCGCGAACGGTAAAGGTAAATGCGGCCCTTGCAAACCCCCTACTGACTGTGCGGATTGTCAAACACGTTGTGCACCGCACGAATCATTGTGCGCAGACCTCGTCACTTGTGCATGGGCGCCTACGGCAGTAGCCGCAACAGGACTTCGCAGTGCATACTGATCACGCGAACAACAGTACGCGCAAGCAGCGAGGGCACGGTGCGTACGAGTCGCCCCACTCCATTCGACAAGGAGCCCTATGAAGCGGCGTCTGTACGTGGTTCTGCCCGACATGGCCAGCGCGATCCAGACGGCCAATGATCTGCTGCTGGCCCGCATCGAAGACCGCCACATGCACTTTCTCGGCAAGAGCGGCATGTCGTTCGGCACGTTGCACGAAGCGAGCGTCCTGCAGAAGTCCGACGTGCGCCATGCATTGTTTCTTGGAGCAGGGCTCGGCGCTCTCGGCGGAATGCTGCTCGGCGTCTACCTGCGTCTCACGCCAATCGGCGACATCACGTTCGGCGCCGGCGCATTCATGCTGGCGACCCTGGGTGGAATGGCCTTCGGCGCCTGGACCTCGACGATGATCGGCCTGTCGATACCGAGTTCGGACCTCAAGCCGTTCGAGTCCGACATTGAAGCCGGCAAGATCCTGCTGATGGTCGACGTTCCCGTCGCGCGCGTCGAGGAAATCGAGCAGATGCTCGCGCGCCGGCACCCGGAAGCGGTCGACCGGGGCATTGAGCCGTCGATACCCGCCTTCCCCTGAGCTGCTGACTGCCCGCCGGTCCGGCGGCCCGCGTGGCGTCGCCGGGCGCCGTTCGTCGCCCGGCACCTTGACACATCGGCACCGTTTCTATCAAAGTGATATCACTTTGATAGGAGGCAATTCATGCAGCCCATGCCACGCACCCAGGAAATCGAGCGCAGCACGTCGAGCGGCTATATCTGGATCGCCGTCGGGCTCGCCCTCATCGCGGTCGGCATCTACCTGGTGGTCCGACCGGCCGGATTCATCGGCCTGGCGATCGGCATCGCGCTGCTGATCATCGGCGCCTTCGTGCTCGCGGGCCTTGTACATGCTGCAGCCAAACGAAGCTGCGATCCTGCTGCTGTTCGGCGCGTACACCGGCACCGACCGCACGGAAGGACTGCGCTGGGCCAATCCGTTCTACCGGAAGCAGAAGATCAGCCTGCGCGCGCACAACTTCAACAGCGAGCGGCTGAAAGTCAATGACAAGCGCGGCAATCCGATCGAGATCGCGGCCGCGATCGTCTGGCGCGTGCGCAACACCGCGCAGGCGGTATTCGACGTCGAGGACTACGACGAGTATGTCCGTGTGCAGGCCGAGGCCGCGATCCGCCACCTGGCGTCGAGCTATGCCTACGACGAGGGCGAGCACGAGAACTCGGACGAACCCACGCTGCGCGCGAGCCAGGATCGCGTGGCGCAGGCATTGATACGCGAGCTGACGGACCGCTTCGACCAGGCCGGCATCAATGTCGAGGACGCCAAGCTCACGCACCTGGCCTATGCGCCGGAAATCGCTCAGGTGATGCTGCGCCGGCAACAGGCGGAGGCGATCATTGCAGCGCGGTCCAAGATCGTGCTCGGCGCGGTCAGCATGGTCGAAATGGCGCTGAAGGGACTATCCGAGCGAGGCATCGTCGAGCTCGATGACGAGCGTCGCGCGGCCATGGTCAGCAACCTGCTGGTCGTGCTGTGTGCCGAGAGCGAGGCTCAGCCGGTGATCAACACCGGCACGCTGTATCCCTAGGCGCGGTGTCCGGCGATGAATCCGTTCCTGCTCTGGGTACCGGGCGTCGCGCTGATCGTGCTCGGGGCGTTGCTGCTCGCCAGCGGCACTCTCGGCACCACGGCCGCCCTGGTCCTCATCGGCATCGGGGTGACGGTCGAGAGCGCCGGCGTCGTCCTCTGGCTGCGAGAGCGCTCGCGCAAGAGCCCGCGACCGCGTTGAACCGATGGGCTACGAACATACTCGATGAACTACGAACATAGTTGATGAACTACGAACATAGTCGATGACCTACGAACATGTGCAACGCGGCTGGGCCGTGCGCATCGCGACGATGCTCGGCGCTGTCGGGATGGTCGTCGGTGTCGCATTCAGTCCTGAAGAACTTCCGCGCGGGCTGTATTCGATCCTGCTGCTTGTCGCCGCAGCCATCGCGCTGGTGGGCTGGTCATTCAGCGTACTGACGGTGCGGGTCGGCGCCGGCGAACTGCACTGGCACTTCGGCTCGGGCTGGCCATCGTGGTCGACACCGCTCGAGCACATCGCGGATGTCGAGGTAACTCGCACGACCTTCTGGGAAGGCTGGGGCGTGCACCGTACCCGGCGCGGCTGGCTTTACAACGTCGCAGGACAGGACGCAGTGCTGGTGCGGCGCAGTGACGGCACGGCCGTCCTGCTTGGCAGCGACGAGCCGCGCAAGCTGAAAAACGCGCTGCAGGCAGCGATGCGAGCCGCGTCGAATCTGCGGAAGGCGTAACGACAGGACCGACAGGACCGGCGTGGCGAGCCCCGACAAGAAATCCTTCCTGCTGCGCATCGACCCACGGTTGTGGGCCGACCTGGAGCGGCTCGCTGCGGCGGACCTGCGCTCGGTCAACGCGCAGATCGAGTTCCTGCTGCGCGAAGCGCTCGAGCGGCGCGGCCTGCGGGCCCAGACCGATGCGAGGCGCAAGGCCGGGCGCTGAAGTTGCCGCCCGGCCTGGCCGGCCGTCAGAGCGCGACTCAGCGCGTACCGTTGATCTCGGCGTAAAACGCGTCGCTGTTCGGTTTGCGTCCGAGGAATGCCTCGACCAGCGCATGCGGCTGGCGCTGCCCGCCCGAGGCCAGGATCGTCTGGCGATAGCGCTGGCCCACCGCAGGATTCATCAGCTTGCCGTCAAACGCCGACAACATGTCGAGCGCGATCACCTGCGACCACATGTAGCCGTAGTAGCCCGCCGCATAACCGCCGAGCAGGTGGCCGAACCCCGCCGGGAAGAGCGACCCTTCCACGAATCCGAGCGGCCCCGCGTTCTCGATTGCAATCCACGGCGGCATCGGTGCGCCGGGCGTGCCGGTGTGCAGGCGCATGTCATACAGCGCGTACTCGCCCTGGCGTGCAAAGAAGTTGCCGAGCCCGAACTTGCGGGCCGCGTCGAGCTGGGCGATCTGCTCCTTTGTCAGTCGCGGGCAGGTCGGACAGATCTGCGCTAACAATGCCAGTGGCTCGTCGCGCCGCGCCCATTCTTCGAACATCTGCGACGGTGCTTCGACGAAGTCGCGTTTCACCGACGTGCCGGACTGGTCGACATAGCGCGTCTTCGACAGCACGCCGTGCAGGACATGACCGTATTCGTGCAGCAGCGTCTCGAGTTCTTCGTGGTTCAGCCCCTTCGCATTGAGGTTGGCCACCAGCACCGAGATCGGCGTGCGGTTCGCCAGCGTGGAAACACCGCGCACCGGAAAGGCGGCTGCATGGTTGTACTTGCCATCGCGCGGGAACAGATCGAGGTAGATGCCCGCCGACAAATGCGCCGCGCTTGCCGTCGGGCAGGCGGTCGTAGACGTCGTAATAGCGCACGTCGCTGTGCCAGCGCGGCACGTCGCGCGCGACGAATTCGACACCGTACAGGCTGCTTGCCAGCCGCATCGCGTACTGCACGCTGGCTTCGGTCGGGAAGTACGCGCGCAGCGCTTCCTGGTCGACGCTGTAGCGCGCCTTGCGCACGCGCTCTTTCAGGAAGTTGACGTCCCAGCGATTGAGTTTCGTGTCGGACGAGTGGCGTGCCGTCCAGCCTGGCCTTCTCGGCCCGCAATTCGCCGAACTCCTTCGCCTGCAGCGGATCGGCCGCCGCTTTCACCTTGCCAAGAAAGTCGTAGACCGCGGCCGGCGTCTGCGCCATGCGGCGCTTGAGCGCGTAGCTGGCAAAGTCCGGTTGGCCGTGAAGCTGCGCCAGTTCGTAGCGAAGCTGCAGCGCCTGCTCGAGGATCTTCAGGTTCTTCTCGCCACCCTCGCGGCTCTTCGCCATCCAGACACGCTTGCGCGCATCGGCGTTCGTAGCCAGCTCGAGGAACGGTACATAGGTCGGGTAGTCCATCCCGAGCACGAAGTTGCCGCTGTCATCGCGCTTGCGCGCCGCCTTCCAGGCCTCGGGCATTCCGTCGGCCTCGGCCGGCGTGATGGTGACCGTCGTTGCGTCATCGTTGATGTTCTTCTGGAACGCGAGCGACATGCGTTCGAGTTCGTCGATGATCTCCTTGGCGCGCTTGCGCTTTTCAGGTGGCAGCGTCGCCCCGCCGTCCTCGAATTTCTCGAACAGATCCTGCTGGTAGACCGTGTCGGTCAGGTCCCTGGGCTTCACTGCCTGTACCCGCCGATACAGGGCAACGCTCTGGTAGACCTCGGTCTCGAACGGCAACAGCTTTTCCAGGCAGGCCTGTGCCGCATCGCGCGTCGCCTTGTCCGACGCGACGTTCTGCAGCAGGTACACCGGATAGGCAAAGTCGGCGAAACGGATCGTCAGCGCATTCAGCTCGGCAAAGATGCCGTCTGCGCCCTTGCGAGCTTCCATCGCCTTCAGCTGCTTACGCACCGATGCCAGTTCGCCATCACAGCGTGCGCTGATCGTTGCCGCGTCGAACACCGGGATCAGCGGCCGCGCGGGTTCGGCGGCAGTCACCGGCGTGAACGGCGCTGCGAACGCGCCCAGCAGGATCGCTGCCGCCGCGTTTCTCGTCGTGAACTTCATTGTTTCCTTCCGTTTCCGGGCCGCTGCGCGCAGCGAAGCGCGCGAGCATAAGGGAGGCGTTCTACGCGGCCATCCTGCATGCGACGGAGCGCAGCGCCGTGCGACGAAACGCTCAAAAGACGGACGAAGCGGCACGCTTGAAGCACCGCCGCCGAGCACGTTGATCCGAGCGCGCCGCCGGGTCCGGCCAAACGCGCGCCGGCGCAGTCGCCGCTACGCGTCCGGGTTTGCCGCGTTCTTGCGCGGTTGCCACAGCACGTCGCTGCCGCCGGCGTGCCGATTCAGCACCCGCGCAACAACGAACATCAGGTCCGACAGCCGGTTCAGGTACTGGCGCGGCGCCCCATTGACGGTTTCCGCCGCACCCAGTGCGACGACGGAGCGTTCGGCACGCCGGCACACCGTGCGGCTCACGTGCGCGAGTGCAGCGGCGCGCGATCCACCCGGCAGGATGAACTCGGCCAGGCGTGACAGCGTGGCGTTGTAGTGTTCGAGCCGTTGATCGAGCCGCTCGATCTGGGTCTCACGGATCATCGTGTAGCCCGGAATGCAGAGCTCGCCCCCAAGGTCGAACAGGTCGTGCTGGATGTCGACGAGATCCGCGCGCACGTCGTCCGGCATCGGCTCGGTCAGCAGCACACCGAGCGTCGAATTGAGTTCATCGACGTCACCCATCGCGGCAACGCGCAACGCATCCTTGCGCGTCCGCGTTCCGTCGCCCAGGCCGGTCGTTCCGTCGTCGCCGGTACGCGTCGCAATCTTGGTCAGCCGCTTGCCCATCTTCTGCCCGGTGTATGGTGTGGCCGTAATCTGGTCGTAACTTAGCCGGAAACTGGCCGGAGCCGGAGATTATGAACGCGCCCGCATCCCACGCCCCCCTTCCCGCTTCACTCGCTACCGCGCTTGCCGCGCGTTTCGGCGACCGCTACTCGGTGGCGGCCGCAGTGCGCGAGCACCACGGTCGCGACGAATCGCCGTATGCGCCGCTGCCACCGGACGCGGTGGTGTTCGCCGAGTCCACCGACGACGTGGCCGCCGTCGTGCAGCTCGCGGCTGCGCATCGGGTGCCGGTCATTCCGTATGGCGTCGGCTCGTCGATCGAAGGGCATCTGCTCGCGCTGCACGGCGGCATCTCGATCGACCTGGGCCGCATGAACGCCGTGCTCGCGATCAACGGCGAGGATCTCACCGTCACCGCGCAGGCCGGCATCACACGCAAGCAACTCAATGCGGCAATCCGTGACACGGGACTGTTCTTCCCGATCGACCCCGGCGCGGACGCCACGATCGGCGGCATGGCGGCCACGCGCGCGTCCGGCACGAACGCGGTGCGCTACGGAACGATGCGCGAGAACGTGCTGGCACTCACGGTCGTCACCGCGGAAGGCAAGGTCATCCGCACGGCGAGTCGCGCGAAAAAGAGCTCGGCCGGCTACGACCTGACTCGCATCTTTGTCGGTTCCGAAGGCACGCTCGGCGTGATCACCGAGGTGACGCTGAAGCTTTATCCGCAGCCCGAGGCGATCTCGGCCGCCACCTGCTCGTTTCCGAGTGTCGATGCCGCCGTGCAGACGACCATCGCGACGATCCAGCTCGGAGTGCCGATCGCGCGCTGCGAGTTGCTGGACGCGCTGACAGTGAAGGCGGTCAACCAGCGCGACAAGCTGGGCTTGCCCGAACTGCCGCTGCTGCTGTTCGAGTTCCACGGATCGCCCGCCAGCGTCGAGGAGCAGGCGCGGACGGTCGAGGCGATCGCCGCCGAACACGGTGGACAGGGCTTCCAATGGGCCACGAAACCCGAAGACCGCACGCGACTATGGGAAGCGCGCCACAACGCCTACTTCGCCTGCCTGCAGCTCAAGCCGGGCTGCCGCAGCTTCACGACCGATGTCTGCGTGCCGATCTCGCGCCTGGCCGAGTGCATCACCGAGACCATCGCCGACACCGAGGCGAGCTTCCTGCCGGCGCCGATCCTCGGCCACGTCGGTGACGGCAATTTCCACTGTGCGATCCTGGCCAATGCCGACGACCCGCGCGAAGTCGAGGAGGCCGAACGCCTCAACACCCGCATCGTCGAGCGCGCGATAGCAATGGATGGGACCTGCACCGGGGAACACGGCGTCGGCATGCACAAGATGGGCTTCCTGCGCGAGGAGCATGGCGACGATGCGCTCGATCTGATGGTCCGGCTGAAGCGGGCGTTCGATCCGCTCAACATCCTGAACCCCGGGAAGATCGTGCGCGTGTAGCGATCTACGGGGCCACCCGGTGCACGCCGAAGCGTTCAGCGGATGCCGGCGCTCGCGAATCCTTCGTCTTCGCTCCAGCGCGCCCCTTCGGCCTGCAGCGCGGCGATCGCGTCGTCACTGAGGCTGGCACGCAGAGCTGCAAGGACACTTTCGCGCATCCGCTGCTCGGGCGGATGCAGGTGGCGTCCGCCGTCGAAATAAGCGCGGTCCGCGCAGCCGACCAGCCGCGCCGCCAGTTCCGGCAGGTTGCGACGCTGTGCCAGCAATGCGAGCGGAAAGAGCAGGACGAACGCCGTGCCGAGACCCCGCACCAGCAGCGCGCGCCCGGCGCGTATGGCCTCCTCAGCCTGCGTCCAGTTCTCCGCGTTCGAGCAGCGCCGGCACCATGTTGCCGTAGGCATGTACGGCCGTTGCCGGACGTCCCATGGCCGCCGCCGTGCGGATCGCTTCGCGGCACAGCACGACCGCGACCTCGTGATGGCCCAGCACGAACTCGGTGTCGGCAAGGTTGCTGAGCGCCGGGATCGCGCCCAGCGCGCCGGCTTCGCGCGCAAGCGCAACATGCTTCAGTCCCGCCTCGCGGCAGGCCTCGAAGCGCCCGCCGAGATCGTGGAACCACTCGAGCGCGAGCTGCCGGCGCGCGCGCTGGCGCGGTGACCACGCAGGGTCTTCGATGCGCTCGGCTTCGGCGAGCAGGCTACCGGCCTGTGCCTCGTCGATGATGTCGCGCGGCGCGCCGCCCAGCCCGCACAGCGCCTTGTACAGGCCGACCCGGTCGCCGAGCGTCCGGTAGAGCTCGAGTGCGCGCCAGGCCGAGTCGCGCCACTCGCCGGGTTGCATCAGCCGCAACCGCGCCATCGCCTGAAACGCCAGCCGGAAGCGCGCCTCGAGTGCCGCGGGCACCGAGGCGTCAAGCCACCCACGCGCGACGAGGTACTGCGCGATCGCGTCGCCGAAGGGATCGAGCTCGATCCACAGCGCGTTGCTCGCCGCCAGCAGCGCAAGTGCCGTGTGTCGCGCGGCGGGTGTCGCCATCGCCCAGCGCAGCGCGGCGCGCAGGTTGTCCATCTCCGGTTCGAGGGCCTGCACGAGACCGTCGAAGCGCGGCGCGCGTACGATCGCCGCGTCGAACTCCTCGACCAGCTCGACCATCGCCTCGGCGCGGCGCCGTTCCACGTCGTCGATCTCGCCGGCGGCCTCCAGCTGCTCGAGTGCGAAGGCGCGCGCCGACTCGAGCAGGTGATAGCGCGGCGTCGCCGTCGCCTTCGGCGACGACGAGCGACTTGTCGACCAGCGCGCCGAGGCGGTCGAGCATCGCCCAGGGATCGGCGTCCGGCTCGACGAGCGACGCGCTGCGCCAGTGCGAGCGAGAAGCCGCCGACGAACACGCCGAGGCGACGGAACAGCACCTGCTCGTCGGCATCGAGCAGCGCGTGACTCCACGCGAGCGTGGCCCGCAGCGTCTGCTGCCGTGGCGGGGCATCGCGCGCACCAGCGGTCAGCAGGCGAGGCGTTCGTCGAGACGGTCGCGCAGTCCGGTCAGGCCGAGCAGCGGCAGGCGCGCCGCCGCCAGTTCGATCGCGAGCGGCAGGCCGTCGAGCCGTCGGCAGATCTCGGCCACCGCCGCGACCGTGTCCGGCTTCAGCAGGAAGCCACGCTGCACTGCGCGGGCGCGCGCGACGAAGAGCTGCATCGCGCCATAGCGACCGGCTTCGCCCGGATCCGTGGTCGAGGCCGCTGGTGGCAGCGCCAGCGGGGCGAGCCGCATAACCTGCTCGCCCGTCACGCGCAGTGGTGCCTGCGACGTCGCCAGCAGCCGCACGCGCGGCGCCCGCGTGAGGATTGCCTCGGCCAGGGCCGCGACGTCGTCGATCACGTGTTCGCAGTTGTCGAGCACCAGCAGGACGGTCTGCTCGCGCAGCGCGGCCGCCACGTCTGCCGCATGCTGCTTGCCCGGCGGCAGGTCGATGCCGAGCGCGCTCGCCACAGCGGCCAGCACCCGCTTCGGGTCGGTCACCGACGACAGATCGACGACCTGCACGCCACCGCTGAACTCCCGCTGCAACGTGATGCCACCGCCAGTGCGAGCCGCGTCTTGCCGATGCCGCCCGGCCCGGTCAGCGTCAGCAAGGGATGCCCATTGAGCAACGCGCAGGCATCCGCCAGGTCCGAGTCCCGGCCGATCAGTGTGCGGCTGGTGCGCCGGCAACGGACTGTGCGCGTCGGGTGCAGCAGAGGCGGTGCCGGACGCCGGCAGCGCGGGCACCGACGAGGGCATGGCCGCATCCGCAGGGTCGAGGTCGGCGATGAACTGGTAGCCGCGCCCCGGAATCGTGGCGATCGTCTGCGGTCCGAGCAGCTTGCGCAGGGCCGACACCTGCACCTGCAGGTTGTTCTCCTCGACCACCAGGCCGGGCCAGACCAGGTCGAGCAGTTCGTCCTTGCTGACGATGCGATCACGCCGCTGGATCAGCACCAGCAGCACATCGATCGCCCGTGCACCGATTCGTGCCGCCGCTCCGTCGGCGTGCAGTACGCGTCGTACCGGATCGAGCCGGAAGCGACCAAAACGAAACTCGGCAGGGTCGGAGTTCACGGTCGTGGCGGTTCCCGGAAAGAAGCCGGAGCTTACTGCGCGCCACACGATTCAGAACGTTTCAGGCGTCGCCAAGGACCTGAGCCGGTGTTGCGACGACGATGGCGCTCCCTGACTTCGACCCTCTGGAGACAACGATGCTTCCTTCGACCCCACCTTTCCCGCCCGCGTCATCGCGGGTCGTGCGCAGTGTCGCCGCACTCGCTGCACTGTGCGCTTCCTTTGGCGCCGTCGGCACCATCAACGCGATGGCAGTTCACTACGCGCTGAATGTCGCGGCACCGGCATCGATGGTGGCGCGTGCGACCGAGTCGGTCCGGTGCAACGCGCCGATCGCGCCACCGACCGCGCGCCAGGCGTCGTAATCACCCGCTGTTCAAGCTTTCCCGATCGATCCACACTTTTTCTTTTGAGGAGAATCCCATGCTTCACGACCACCGTGGTCTCGCCGTATCCACCGACAACTCCGCTGCGCTCGAACACTTCGAGACGGCGCTGGCTCAGTTCCATGCCTACCGCGGCGACCCCATCGCCACGCTCGACCAGGCGCTGGCGGCCGACGAGTCCTTCGTGCTCGCGCATCTTGCCAAGGCCTTCATGGCTGCCACCGCCGGCGAGGGCCGCGTCGTGCCGCTGGCGCGCTCGGCGGTGACCCGCGCCGAAGAACTCAGCGGCCAGGCCAACGCACGTGAGCGCGCGCTGCTCGTTGCCGCCCGGCAACTGGTCGATGGAAAGTGGCATGACGCCTGCCGCAGCTTCGACGCCGTCCTGCGGGAGTGGCCGCGCGATGCGCTGGCGGTCCAGACCGCGCACCTGATGGACTTCTACCGGGGCGATGCGCTCAACCTGCGCAACCGCGTGTCGCGCGTTCTGCCGTCGTGGAGCGCGTCACTGCCGGGCTACTCCTACCTGCTCGGCATGCACGCGTTCGGCCTGGAGGAGTGCAACCAGTACGCCGAGGCCGAGGCGACCGGTCGCCGCGCGCTGGATCTCGTGCCCACCGACGGCTGGGCCGTGCATGCGGTGACCCATGTGATGGAGATGCAGGGCCGCATCGACGAAGGCATCGGCTGGCTGACCTCACGCGAAGCCGACTGGGCCACGCCCGACAACGCCTTCGCCCCGCACAACTGGTGGCACCTCGCGCTCTTCCACATGGATCGTGGCGCGTTCGACGCGGCGCTGGACCTGTATGACCGCAAGATCAACGGACCGCAGGCCGACGTGGTCCTGGTACTGATCGACTGCACGGCGCTGCTGTGGCGCCTGCAGCTGGAGGGCGTGAATGTGGGCGACCGCTTCGAGCACGTCGCCGACCGCTGGCACGGGAAGGCGCTCGACGAGCGCGGGTTCTATGCATTCAATGACCTGCACGCGATGATGAGCTTTGCAGCCACGGGCCGTGCGGCCGACGGCGAGCGCCTGCTCGCGGAGATGCGCACCACGGCAGCGTCCGGCGTCGGCGCCAATCGGGCGATGACGCGCGACATCGGGCTACCGCTGGCCGAAGGCGTGCTCGACTATGCGCGCGGCCAGTTCGGCGATGCGATCGAGCGCATCGAACCGGTGCGGGATGCGGCCAACGGATTTGGCGGCAGCCACGCTCAGCGCGACCTGCTGACACTGACGCTGATCACGGCCGCGCTTCGCGCCGGCGATTTCGCTCGCGCACGCCATCTGCTGGCCGAGCGCCAGGTGCACAAGCCGACGGCGTGGAGCGCGCGGCTCGCGGCGCGTATCGAACGAGCCGCTCTGCCGGCTGCCGCCTGACAGAACCGACAACCGAGCTGAGCGGGGTGTCGACCGAGGCACCGTCGTCCTGCCCCAGGGAGGCGTGGGTCACGCCCCTTGGCGCGGGCAGCGGTCGACGACCCCGCTCGGCCGGGTCGGTGGGTCGAAACACAGGAGTGACTTACTGGTATCGAACGATACCAAGCGGTTTACGTTTCAATCAAGCGATTGATTTTCTGTTATTGTGTCGCACCATGACCGACACGACCGCGACCCGTGGCACCGCCGCGCACCCTGGGGTACACCCCGATGCGCGCCCTGCCGCTTCCGACCGCAGCTCCGACCGCGGGGCCGTGGCCCGCGAGCACCTGATTGCCCACTCCACCCGCATTTTTGCGACCAAAGGCTATGCCGCGGCGACGACGCGCGAAATCTGCGAAGCGGCTGGCGTCAACGTCGCTGCGATCCACTACTACTTCGGCGACAAGGAAGGGCTGTACCGCGCTGCGCTGCTGCAACCGATCAGGGAAATGACCGCGGCGTTCGGTCGCTACGACGACCCGGCACTGCCGTTCGAGCAATCGATGCGGATGTTCCTGACGCCGTTCCTGATGCCGTCGCGCGGCGCCGAGGACGAGCTCGATGCGTTCGTGATGCGCATGCACCTACGCGAGATGATCGAGCCGTCCGACGTCTTCCGCGAGATCACCGCACAGACCATCGTTCCGGCACACAACGCACTGGCGAATGTGCTGGCTCGCCACGCTGGCCTGTCGGCGCCGGATGCCGACGTGCACCAGCTGGCGTTTGCGATCGTCGCGATGGCGCACGACTACTGCATGTCGCGCGAGTTCATGAAGATGCTGGCCCCGGACGTACTCGACCGACCCCGCGCAATGGAGCTGATCGTCGAGCGCCTGGTGGGCTACAGCCGTGCGCTGCTCGACTACGAGGTCGCGCGGCGGCGCAACCCTTCTTCGATGGAGTCCGCGTCCCGATGAAGTCAATCCTTCCCTTCTCGCGTCGTGGCATGGCAATGATCGTGGTTGGATTCGTTGCGCTGGCAGGCGCCGCGGCCGTGGCCACCGGACAGGCTGTCAATGACGCCCGATCGGACACGGCCGCAAAGAAACTGGCCGCGTCGTCCCGACCGGCACTGACCGTCAGCACGGTCGCACCGCAGAAGGCCGAATGGCCGCGCACGATTTCCGCCAACGGCAACATCACCGCCTGGCAGGAAGCCATCATCGGCGCCGAGCTGTCGGGGCTGCGGCTCACCGACGTGCTCGTCAATGTCGGCGACACGGTCAAGCGGGGCCAGCTGCTCGCGCGCATCGCCGCTGACGCCGTCTCGGCCGACCTCGCGCAGGCGCGCGCATCGGTGGTCGAAGCCGAGGCCGCCCTGGCTGAAGCCAAGGCCAACGCCGAGCGCTCGAAGCAGTTGCAGGCGCAGGGCTTCATCAGCCCGCAGGCGACGATTCAGGTAGTCACCGCGGAGCAGACCACGGCCGCGCGCCTCGCAGCGGCGCGAGCGCGTGTCCAGGCCGAGGAAGTACGGCTGGCGCAGACGCGCATCGTCGCGCCGGACGACGGCGTGATCTCGGCACGCACGGCCACGGTCGGATCGCTGACGCAGCCCAACCAGGAACTGTTCCGCCTGATCCGCGGCGGCCGCCTCGAATGGCGCGCCGAAGTGACGGCGGCGGAACTCGCACGCCTGCGGCCCGGCGTTGCGGCGAGCCTGACGACGCCCAGCGGAGAACGCATCACCGGCCGCGTGCGCGCCGTCGCGCCGTCGGTCGATCCGGCCACGCGCAACGGCATCGTCTACGTCGACATCGCCGCCGGCACCGCCGCGCGCGCCGGCACCTTTGCGCGCGGCGAGTTCGAACTCGACCGCAGTCCGGCGCTCACCCTGCCGCAGAGCGCGGTGCTGCTGCGCGACGGTTTTGCCTACGTGTTCCGTATCGGCCCGGACAACAAGGTCGCGCAGATCAAGGTCGAAGTGGGCCGTCGTGTCGGCGATCGCGTCGAGGTGCGCGACGGCATCGATGCCACGACGCGCGTCGTCGAAACCGGCGCCGGCTTCCTCGCCGACGGCGATACCGTGCGCGTTGTCGAGTCGCCGGTCCTGCCGGTCAAGTCGGCGGCGAAACAGTAAGAGTAATGAGGGGATCGGGATGAACGTTTCCGCCTGGTCGATCCGCAACCCGATACCCGCGGTGCTGCTGTTCGTCATGCTGACGCTGGTCGGCGTGCTGGGCTTCCGCGGCATGAAGATCCAGCAGTTTCCCGACATCGACCTGCCTACCGTCACGGTGGTCGCGTCGCTTCCAGGCGCCGCGCCGGCGCAGATGGAGACCGAGGTCGCCCGCAAGATCGAGAACTCGATCGCGACACTGCAGGGCATCAAGCACATCTACACCAAGGTGCAGGACGGCACCGCGACGATCACCGTCGAGTTCCGCCTCGAAAAGCCGACGCAGGAGGCACTCGACGACGTGCGCGATGCGGTCTCGCGTGTCCGCTCCGACCTGCCGGGCGACCTGAAGGACCCGGTCGTGTCCAAGGTCAACCTGGCCGGCTCGCCGATCCTGACCTATACGGTCGCCTCGCAACGCATGGACGACGAAGCGCTGTCGTGGTTCGTCGACAACACGGTGACCAAGAACATGCTGAGCGTGCGCGGGGTCGGCGCCGTGGCCCGCGTCGGCGGCGTCAATCGCGAGATCCGCGTCGAACTCGATCCGGCGCGGCTGCTGGCGCTGAACGCGACGGCAGCCGACATCTCGCGGCAGCTGCGACAGATCCAGCAGGAAGCCTCCGGCGGCCGTGCCGACATCGGCGGCATCGAGCAGTCGGTACGGACGATCGCGACGGTACAGTCGGCCGAGGAACTGGCGGCGATGGACATCGCGCTCGCCGACGGCCGCCGCATCCGCCTCGACCAGGTCGCGACCGTGTCGGACACCGTCGGCGAACAGCGCTCGGCCGCGCTGCTGAACGGCGCGCCGGTGGTCGGCTTCGAAATCACGCGCAGTCGCGGCGCCGGCGAGGTCGACGTCGCCGAGGGCGTGCGCGCGCAGCTTGCGCGACTCAAGAGCGAGCATCCGGACATCCAGATCACCGAAGCATTCAACTTCGTCGATCCCGTCGAGGAGAACTTCACCGGATCGATGTGGCTGCTGATCGAAGGTGCGCTGCTCGCCGTGCTGGTCGTGTGGCTCTTTTTGCGCGATTGGCGCGCGACGATGGTGTCTGCCGCCGCGCTGCCGCTGTCGATCCTGCCGACCTTCGGCGCGATGTATCTGATGGGCTTCACGCTGAACGTCGTGACATTGCTTTCGTTGTCGCTGGTGGTCGGCATCCTCGTCGACGACGCGATCGTCGAGATCGAAAACATCGTGCGGCACATGCGCATGGGCAAGTCGCCGTACCAGGCCGCGATGGAAGCCGCCGACGAGATCGGACTGGCCGTCATTGCCACCACCTTCACGCTGATCGCGGTATTCCTGCCGACGGCGTTCATGAGCGGCGTGCCGGGCAAGTTCTTCGTGCAGTTCGGCTGGACTGCTGCAATCGCTGTGTTCTTCTCGCTCGTCGTCGCGCGGATGCTGACGCCGATGATGGCCGCGTACCTGATGAAGCCACCGCGCAAGGACCATCCCCAGCCGCGCTGGATGACGATCTACCTGCGCTGGGCGCAGTGGTGCCTGAAGCAT
This sequence comes from uncultured beta proteobacterium, assembly GCA_963769745.1. Lineage (GTDB taxonomy): Bacteria > Pseudomonadota > Gammaproteobacteria > Burkholderiales > Burkholderiaceae_F > JALORV01. The sequence continues at coordinate 20,007 of CAVYNB010000012.1, read as the reverse complement.
CGCATCGCGACTTCGCTTGCCGCGGCGGCGTTCTTCTTCGGCTCGTTCGCGCTCGTGCCGCTGCTGCCCACGGGCTTTCTTCCGCCCGATGACCTGTCACAGACTCAGGTCTACCTGACCCTGCCGCCGGGCAGCACCTTCCAGCAGACGCTGGCGCACGGCCGAGCAGGCGCGCGCCATCGTCGAGAAGCATCCGCACGTGAAGCTCGTCTACACCGCCATCGGTGGCGGCGCGGCCGGTTCCGACCCGTTCGCGCCGCGCGGCGCTGCGGAAGCCCGCAAGGCGACGCTGACCATCAATCTGACCCCGCGCGGTGATCGCGGCGGCATCTCCAAGCAGGTTGTCGAGCGCGAGCTGCGCGAGGCGCTCACGGCATTGCCAGGCGCACGCATCAACGTCGGCTTTGGCGGCTCGGCCGAGAAGTACATCCTGGTGCTGGCGGGCGAGAATGGCCAGGCCCTGGCCGAACACGCACGCTCCGTCGAACGCGACCTGCGCACGATTCCGGGCATCGGCAATGTGACGACCACGGCGAGCCTGGTGCGGCCTGAGCTGATCGTTCGGCCCGACTTCGCCAAGGCGGCGGACCTCGGCGTCACCTCGACCGCGATCGCCGACACGCTGCGCATCGCCACCGCCGGTGACTACGACCAGGGACTGGCCAAGCTCAACCTCTCACAGCGCCAGGTGCCGATCGTCGTCAAGCTGCCGCCGGATGCGCGCCAGGACCTCGCCTTGCTCGAACGGCTGCCGGTGCCCGGCAAGAACGGACCAGTGATGCTCGGCAACGTGGCGCAACTGGCGATCGCGAGCGGGCCGGCGGAGATCGATCGCTACGACCGGTTGCGCAACATCAACTTCGAGATCGAGCTCAACGGCCAGCCGCTGGGCGAGGTCGAGAAGCAGGCACTGGCGCTGCCGAGCCTGCTGAGTCTTCCGCCAGGTGTGAGCCAGACCACCGTCGGCGATGCCGAAGCGATGAACGAACTGTTCGCGAGCTTCAGCCTGGCGATGGCGACCGGCGTGCTGTGCATCTACATCGTGCTGGTGCTGCTGTTCAAGGACTTCGTGCAACCGGTCACGATCCTTGCCGCGCTGGTGCTTTCGATCCCGGGTGCGTTCCTCGCGCTGTTCGTCACGCAGACGGCGCTGTCGATGCCGTCGATGATCGGACTGATCATGCTGATGGGCATCGCGACCAAGAACTCGATCCTGCTGATCGATTACGTCGTCATGGCGCGCCGCGACCATGGCCTCACGCGCTGGGACGCCCTGATCGACGCCTGCCGCAAGCGCGCGCGCCCGATCGTGATGACGACGGTGGCGATGGGCGCCGGCATGATGCCGGTGGCGATCGGCCTGGGTACGGATCCGAGCTTCCGTGCACCGATGGCGATCGTCGTGATCGGCGGCCTGATCACCTCGACCTTCCTCAGCCTGCTCGTGGTACCGGTCGTGTTCACCTATGTAGACGACTTCCTTTCCTTCATCCGCCGGCGCATCCTGCACCGCAGACCGAGTCCGCCTGCGGCCGCTCCACAGGCCCCGGGAGCCGAATGATGATGACCGAGCATCCCATGAACCGACGCCGCGCCCTGGCGGCCTGCGGCGGGATCGGACTGGCCCTCGGTCTGTTCTTCGTCGCGCCCCTGGCAGCGCAGGTTCCGGACGAATCCATCGCGACGGCAAGCACTGTTCCGGCACCGGCATTTACGACAGTCGAATACGAGTGGATCGATCCACTGCGCGGCCGCGCCGTGCCGGTGCGCCTGTACCTGCCGGAAGTGATCGAGCCCGGAGCGAGCATTCCGCTGGTCGTTTTCTCGCACGGCATCGGCGGATCGCGCCGCGGCTACAGCTATCTCGGCAGCCATTTCGCCGCGAACGGCATCGCCAGCCTGCACGTCCAGCATGTCGGCAGCGATCGTGCGATCTGGGTCGGCAACCCGTTCGGACTCATCGGGCGACTGCACGACGCCGCGCAGGAGCGTGAAGCCATCGACCGTGCGCTCGACCTGCGTTTCGCCCTCGACCAGTTGCTGTCGAGCGAACACGCAACGCGCGTCGATCGCGAGCACATTGTCGTCGCCGGTCATTCGTACGGCGCCAATACCGCGCTGCTGGCCGCCGGCGCGCGCGTCGAGCGCAACGGCCGCACGATCGACTACAGCGATCCCCGCTATCGCGCCGCCATTCTGATTTCGGCGCCGCCGTTCTACGGCGAGACCGATCCGTCGCGGATCCTGAAACACGTCACCATTCCGACACTGCACATCACCGCCACGGAAGACGTGATCCAGATTCCGGGCTATTACTCGGGCGCCGATGATCGCGTCGCTGTATTCGAGGCGATCGGCAGCAGGGACAAGACGCTGGCGATCTTTGCCGGCGGTTCGCACAGCATCTTCACCGACCGCGCCGGCACCGGCGGTGCGCAACTGAACCCGCAGGTCAAAGCCGCGACGCGTGAACTGTCGCTCGTGTTCATCCGGCGGGTGTTCGGCGGCGCTGCGGAAGCCCTTGATCGCTGGACCGAGCGCTATCGCCCGATCGTGGCGCGCGTCGTCACTGCACCGCTGCGCTGAAGGCTCCTACCGGCCAGCGACCGGCGCGCGGCCCGTCCGGCCCGCGGGGTGAAACGTCCATAGCGCCGGTCCGGGGTGAGGACCTTCCAGCCACTCGCGCGCGTCGGCGCTGCCGAGCAGTTCCGACTCGAAGAACGCAGTGACGGAAAACAGCACGGCCACGCGCTCAGCCTGCTGACTGCGAACGCTGCGGGCACCCGACGGCCTGTCTGGCATCGACGTCGGATCGCCAGACGGACCCCCGGTCATCGGTGGCGTGCCGCCCCCGGGCGCCCGTCCGCCGCGCGTCGGCGGCTCACCGCGCGGCGTAGTCCCGCCGCCCGGCAGCGGCGGCAGCCCTCGGGCCGTCTCAGCGGGAGCTGGCTCGGAACCTGGGGTGAGCAGCGTCGCCAGCGAAACCGCCGGCAGTCGCACTTCGATGACGCGCGCGTTGACCAGCAGGTCAACCATTGCGCGCCGCTGCTGCGAGGTCATGCCCAGTCCATAGGGATCGGTCTCCGTCAGGCCATAGGCCAGCAGCATTGGCGTCGTGATCGCACCGTAGCGCTGATGCATGGCCGGTCCTTCGAAGCCTACATAGGGACCGAGGAGGGCGACCGCCCGAACGCGGCGCTCAACGACCGGAGCCTGGTTGCGCGCCATCTGTTCGCCCAGCAGCCACTGTGTCGTCTGCGCGCCCAGGCCAATGCCGATCACGCCGACGCGCGCGCTGGCCGCCCGTGGCAGCCACGACGGCGGCTCGCGCTCGAGCGCGTCCAGCACGAATCGCACATCGGCGCCCCGTTCCGCGACTTCGGCCACCGAGTACATCCGTCGCGCGGCCAGATTGAAGTCCGCGCGGCGCGCCTCGGGGCTGCGCCACACCTCGGCATCGTTGCCCGGATGCCCGATCGTCACGACCACGAAGCCACTGCCGGCCAGCGCCTCGATCAGCGCCTGAGGTGCCGAACTGCCCTGCGCCAGTCCGGGCAACACGAGCAGCAGCGCCTGGGCGGCCGAATTGCTCGGCGCGTGCCACTGCGCAACGATCGAGCGATCGCGACTTGCATCGATCCAGTGCCAGCGGCCCGATGTCAAGGCCGGCGATACGTCATCGCGCCACGGTGTCACCGGCAACGGCAGCGGCGCCGCCACCCCTGCAGGGGCCGCCGCGGCGGGGCCGGTGTCGAACAGCCGCCAGCAGGCCGTTAACCCGGCGACGCACGCGAGAGCCATGGGCGTCGTGCATCGCCGACCCGATTCATTGAATCCAAGCTTTCGGCCTCCTGTCGATCCGCAGCATGACACCAGCCGAACGTTTCCGCGATGTTGCCGATTTGTGTCGGACACAAGCACGCGCGGGACTGGCACTCAGCGGTAAAGTGCGCGCTTGATCGGCTGCCACCGCGACCCGCCTGCGTGATACCGTCACCGCCATGAACGCTCCCGCCGACCTCGCGCACCCGCCGATGCAGATGCTGTCCGAACGCATCCCGCTTGAAGGCGCCGGTCCGGTCGATGTCGAACGCCAGCGCGCCGTCGTCGCGCGGCTGCGCAGCTTCCTGCCCGACCATTGCGTGCTGTGGCGCGAAGAGGACACGCGGCCCTACGAGTGCGACGGCCTGACGCTGTACCGCCAGTTGCCGATGGTGGTCGCGCTGCCGGAGGACGAGGCTCAGGTCGTGCAGATCCTGCGCGCCTGCCACGACCTGCAGGTGCCCGTCGTGCCGCGCGGTGCGGGCACGGGGCTTTCGGGCGGCGCCTTGCCGCATGGCCAGGGTGTGCTGCTGTCGCTCGCCAAATTCAATCGCATCCTGAAGATCGATCCGCTGGCGCGAACCGCGAAGGTGCAGCCCGGCGTGCGCAACTCGGCGATTTCCGAGACAGTGGCGCATCTCGGCCTGTACTACGCGCCCGATCCATCGAGCCAGATCGCCTGCACCATCGGCGGCAACATTGCCGAGAACGCCGGCGGCGTGCACTGCCTGAAGTACGGGCTCACGCTGCACAACGTGCTGCGCGTGCGCGGCGTGACGATCGAGGGTGACATCGTCGAGATCGGTTCCGAGGCACCGGACACCGCGGGCTACGACCTGCTGCCGCTGGCGGTGGGCTCCGAAGGCCTGCTGCTGGTGCTGACCGAAGCGACGCTGAAGCTGGTGCCGAAGCCGCAGAAGCAGCAGGTCATCATGGCGTCGTTCGACGACGTCGAGAAGGGCGGCGACGCCGTCGCCGCGGTGATCGCCGCCGGCATCATCCCGGCCGGCATGGAAATGATGGACAAGCCGGCCACCGCCGCCGTCGAGCCGTTCGTGAAGGCTGGCTACGACCTCGACGCGGCCATCATCATGCTGGTCGAGTCCGATGGCACGCCTGAAGAAGTGGCCGAGGAGATCGATCGCATCAAGGCGGTGCTCGAGACGAGCGGCGCGACGCGGCTGACGGTCTCGCAATCCGAGCCCGAGCGCCTGCGTTTCTGGGCCGGGCGCAAGGCGGCGTTTCCCGCGGTGGGCCGCATCTCGCCCGACTATTACTGCATGGACGGCACGATCCCGCGCAAGCGCCTCGGCGAAGTGCTGAAGGCGATCGCCGCCATGGAGCAGAAGTACGACCTGCGTTGCGCCAACGTCTTCCACGCCGGCGACGGCAACCTGCATCCGCTGATCATGTTCGACGCCAACGACCCGCATCCGTCGTGCGCGCCGAGGAATTCGGCTTCGAGATCCTCGAGTTGTCGATCGCCGTCGGCGGCACGGTCACCGGCGAACACGGTGTCGGCGTCGAGAAGATCCACCAGATGTGCCAGCAGTTCGATAGCGCGACGCTGCAGGCCTTCCACGCGATCAAGCGCGCCTTCGATCCGCCGGGTCTGCTGAATCCGGGCAAGGCGGTGCCGACGCTGAACCGCTGTGCCGAGTACGGCAAGATGCATGTGCACGGCGGCCAGCTGAAGTTCCCCGAACTGCCGCGCTTCTGAGCCCGACGATGCCGCTCGCCGCGTCCCGCGCGCTGAACCACCGGCGTACCAATTCCCGAAGCACACGATGACAGAGCACGAGTCTCCGGCGCTGACGCGCCTGCGCGATCGTGTGCGCACCGCGACGGAGAAGCGCTCGCCACTGCACATCCGCGCGGGCGGCACGAAGGACTTCTACGGCAACGCGACGTCAGGCGAGCCACTCGATCCGCGCGAATACAGCGGCATCGTCGATTACGCGCCGACCGAACTCGTCGTCACCGTCCGGTCCGGCACGGCACTGGTCGAGCTCGAAGCGTCGCTCGCCGAGCACAATCAGATGCTGCCGTTCGAACCGCCGCACTTCGGCGCGACGGCCACCGTCGGCGGTGCCGTCGCCGCCGGCCTCGCCGGCCCACGTCGTGTCGCGGCAGGATCGATACGTGACTTCGTGCTCGGCGCGAGCGTCATCGACGGTCGCGGCGACGTGCTTTCGTTTGGCGGGCGCGTGATGAAGAACGTCGCCGGTTACGACATGGCGCGCGTACTCGCTGGCTCGCTCGGCACGCTCGGAGTGCTGGTCGACGTTTCGCTGAAGGTACTGCCGCGTCCGGTCGCCGAGCGCACGCTGCGCTTCGAAATGGACGAAGCCGCGGCGATCCGCCAGCTGAACGAGTGGGGCGGCCAGCCGCTGCCGATCTCGGGCAGTGCCTGGCTCGATGGCACGCTGTGGCTGCGACTGTCCGGCGCGCGCGCGGCCGTCGACGCGGCGCAGGCACGGCTCGGCGGCAGTGTTGTCGATGGTGCCGAACGCTGGTGGGTCGAACTGCGCGAGCAGCGCCATCCCTATTTCCAGTCCGAGCGCCCAGACCACACTGTGGCGGCTGGCAGTGCCACCGACCACGCCGCCGCTCGGTCTCGGCGCGACGCTGATCGAGTGGCATGGCGGCCAGCGCTGGCTGGTCGGCGATATCGATGCAAACGAGCTTCGTTCGAGGGTCGCCGCCGTCGGTGGACATGCCACCCGATTCAGAGGCGGCGATCGCGTTCCGGCATTCCAGGCGCTCGACCCGGTCCTGGCGCGGCTGAACACGCGACTGAAATCCGAGTTCGATCCCGCCGGCATCTTCAACCCGGGCCGACTGGTCCCACTGGCCTAGCCATGCAGACTCAACTCGCCGACTGGATCCGCGACACGCCCGACGGCAAGGAGGCGGACGCGATCCTGCGCAAGTGCGTGCATTGCGGTTTCTGCACGGCCACCTGCCCGACCTACCAGCTGCTCGGTGACGAGCTCGATTCGCCGCGTGGCCGCATCTATCTGATGAAGCAGATGCTCGAGGGCGTAGCGGTCACCGCGAAGACGCAGCTGCACCTGGATCGGTGCCTGACCTGCCGCAGCTGCGAAACGACCTGCCCGTCGGGTGTGCAGTACGGCCGGCTCGTCGACATCGGCCGCAAGCTCGTCGACGAGCACGTCCCGCGCCCGTTCGCCGACCGTACCATCCGTGCAGTGCTGAAGGCCGGACTGACGAGCCCGCTGTTCGGACCGGCGATGAAGCTCGGTCAGTTCGTGCGGCCGATGCTGCCCGCGAGCCTCAAGGCCAAGGTGCCGGCCTCGACTCCGGCAGGCGCCTATCCGTCGCGCCAGCAGTCGCGCAGGATGATCCTGCTCGAAGGCTGCGTGCAGCCGGCGATGGCGCCGAACATCAACACGTCGACGGCGCGTGTGCTCGATGCGCTCGGCATCGAAGTCATGCGTCCCGCGGCCGCGGGCTGCTGCGGTGCGATCCGTTATCACCTGAACGACCAGGACGGCGGGCTCGACGATGCCCGCCGCAATATCGATGCCTGGTGGCCGCTGATCGAGGCGGGCGCCGAGGCGATCGTCATGAATGCGAGCGGCTGCGGTCTGCAGGTCAAGGAGTACGGCCACATGCTCGCGCGCGATCCGGCGTACGCGGCGAAGGCCCAGCGCGTCAGTGAACTGACGAAGGACGTCGCCGAGATCCTGCCGGCGCTCGGCGACGAACTGAAGCGCAGGCTCGGCAACGGCGTTGCCGGCAAGGTGGTGTTTCACTCGCCCTGCACGCTGCAGCACGGGCTCAAGGTGAAGGGCGCGGTCGAGGCGCTGCTCACCTCATTGGGTGCCACCGTGGCGCCCATCGGCGAGAGCCACTTCTGCTGCGGCTCGGCCGGCACCTACTCGGTGCTGCAGCCGGAGCTCTCGATCCAGCTACGCGACCGGCGCCTCGGCCACCTGCAGGCGCCGCAGCCCGACGCGATCCTTTCGGCCAATATCGGATGCATCACGCACCTGCAAAGTGGCACCGAGACGCGCGTGATGCACTGGATCGAGTGGCTGGACGGTCGCTTGAATCCGCGCTGAGAAAGGCTTCATGCTGGAAGCGGTCGCGACGCTGCTCGTCTTTCAGACGATCGGCGAGGTGCTGAGTTACCTGCTGCGTTTGCCGATTCCCGGTCCGGTGCTCGGCATGGTGCTGCTGCTCGTCGTCCTGATGGCGCGCCCCGCTGCGGTCGACACGCTTCGACCGACGTCGCTGGAGCTGCTCAAGCATCTGTCGCTGCTCTTCGTACCGGCCGGTGTCGGCGTCATGCTGCACGTGACGCGCATCGGCCAGGAGTGGTTGCCGATCGTCGTCTCGCTCCTCGTGAGCACCGCTCTGGCCATCGCCGTCACGGCGCTGGTCGTCACCTGGACCGCACGCCGCTTCGCGCCCGATGACACCGAGGCTTGATTCGATCTGGGTCTATCTCGCCGCCACGCCGCTGCTCGGACTGACGGCCACGCTGCTCGCGTACCTCGTCGCCTGGCGCATCTATCAGCGCGCGGGCATGAACCCGCTTGCCAACCCGGTGGCCATTGCGGTCATCCTGCTGGTCGCGTTGCTGGTCGTGACGGGCACACCGTATGCCACCTACTTCGACGGTGCGCAGTTCGTGCACTTCCTGCTCGGACCGGCGACCGTGGCCCTGGCGATTCCGCTCTACGACCAGCGCGCGCGACTCGCCCGCCTCTGGTTGCCGCTGACACTGGGACTCGCCGCCGGCGTGACGACCGCCATCGTGTCGGCCGTGGGCATTGCGTGGATGCTGGGCGCATCACGCGAAACCCTGCTGTCACTGGCACCGAAGTCGGTGACGACGCCGATCGCGATGGGCATTGCCGAAAAAATCGGCGGCCTGCCCTCGCTGACCGCGGTGTTCGTGATCCTGACCGGGATGACCGGCGCCATCATCGCGCGGCCGCTGCTCAATGCCCTGCGCATCGACTCGCATCCGGCGCGCGGATTTGCGGTGGGCGTCGCGGCGCACGGCATCGGTACCGCACGCGCGTTCCAGGTGAGCGAACAGATGGGCGCGTTCGCCGGACTTGCGATGGGTCTGACGGCGCTTGTGACCGCGTTCGTCGCGCCATGGCTCGCGCCGGCGCTGGTCGCACTGCTCAGTCGAGGCGCTTGAGCATCAGCACCGCCGAGGCCGGGCACAGGCCACGGAACTGCTGCGTCGATGCGATCGCCGCTGGGGCCTCCGAGCGCGGTCGTACGACATACCCGTGACGCTGAAAGAAGTCTGCGGCCCCCGTCGTCAGCAGCCACACGGCTGCGGACGCCGTCCTGCCGCAAGTCCGATTCGATGCTGGCCAGCAACCGACCGCCCCAGCCCGCGCCACGATGGTCGGGAGCGACCACCATCGAGCGCAGCAGGCGGTGCTCGCCCTGGCACTGCACGCCAGCGGCCGCAATCAGTTCGGCTCCGCTGGCGCGCTTTCCATGCGCAGTCGACCTCACCGAGGTCGTCGGTCGGCAGCCCGGCCGAGGCAAGTAGTTGTTGCCATGCCGGCCGCCACGCGTCGATGGCCCGGCCCGTGCTCAACTCAATGTCAGTCATGTGCGAAGTTCACTACGAACATTACGAATCTTCCTGATCGACGTACCGCGCGATTTTGCACCGTCGTTGTCGACGCTGCGCAACCTTGGACCCACAACGCAGCAGTGGCTGGAATCGATCAACGCGCGAAATGCGGAGTCTGCCATCCGAGGCGCGTGCGACGCGTACGTGGCTACGCACGGCCCACGCGCACACGCTAGTCAGTTCGGAGTTCGGGACGATCGGCCGGCGTGGTCGGATAGTATTGAATACTCCCCTCGCATCACTTTCCGAGTCATGAAAACACGTCTTCATCTGTCCATCACGGCAGCGGCCCTGCTCGCCAGCTGCTCCTCGTACGAACCCAACACCGCCCGCGACACCGGCATCGGCGCGGCCGCCGGCGCGGCCATCGGTGCGATGGCGCATTCGAGCAATCGCACGCACGGTGCCGTCGCCGGCGCTGCCATTGGTGCGCTCGGCGGCTACATCTGGTCGAGTCAGATGGAAAAGCAGCGACGCGAAATGCAGCAGGCGACGCAGGGCACCGGCGTCAAGGTCACGCAGACCCCGGACAACCAGCTGAAGCTCGAAGTGCCGAGCGACATCTCGTTCGACACCGGCCGAGCAGACATCAAGTCGAACTTCAGGCCGATCCTCGACAAGTTTGCACAGACTCTCAACGAAAACCCCGCGACGACGGTGCGCATCATCGGTCACACCGACAGCACCGGTTCCGATGCGATCAACGATCCACTGTCGGTCAATCGCGCGGCGAGTACCCGCACTTACCTGACTGCTCGCGGCGTCAATGCCCAGCGCATCGCCATCGATGGCCGCGGGTCGCGCGAACCGATCGCGGACAACGCAACCGACGCCGGTCGCGCGGTGAACCGCCGAGTCGAGATCTTCGTGGGTGAGGCCGCCAAGGGCTGAGTACCGCGGCGGGCCGTCCGGTCCGCCGCTCAGAACGCCGTGAAGCGCAGCCGTGGCGATCCGCCCGCCACGGCATGGGCTGCTACTTCGTGAAGCGACCGTGCGCCTGCATGCGGTCGCACATCGCGGCATTCGGGCCGCCGGCCGCCACGCCCTTTTCCTTGGCCTTCGCCTGTAGCTGCTGGCTGAACTCGGCGAAGTAAGCCTTGCATTCGTCAACCGACGCGAGGCTTTGCATCTTCGCGCGGTGCGCGGTGCGCTCTTCCTCGGTCAGCAACGACACGCCCTGACCCGGCCCGTGTCCTGGCCCGTGCCCCGGCCCCATTCCCTGGCGCATACCGGGTCCTGCTCCCGCGCCGCAAGTTCCGGGACCATAGCCGCCGCCGCAGCCCATGCCATGCCCGGGTCCGTACCCACCATGCGCCAGCGCCGTGCCGACTGCCAGCACGGCAGTCGCGGTTGCCAGTCCCAAGCTCACCCAAATCCGACGTTGTCCAGAAATCCGTGTCATCGCAACCTCCTTCGGTATCGATGTGCACAGGTTAGGACTGCAGTCACTTCGCGACCCTTGTGCGCGGTCAAGTGCCGCCGGTCGCGGAATGTGAGAGTCGTAACGAAGTGTTTCCGCGGCCAAGGCGCAGCCGGGTCACTGAAGCGTGTCGGACGCGATCACGCGCACGCCGGCATCAGCGAAGGCGCGCCGTGCGGCGTCGAGCGAGCCGTTCGTGTCGATCGCCCGGCAGGCATCGTCGATGACGATCGCCTCGAACCCGCGCAGGCGGGCATCGAGCGCGCTCCAGGCGACGCAGAAATCCAGCGCCAGCCCCGCGAGATAGACCGTGCGCAATTCCACGCTCGTTCAGCAGCCCGGTCAGTCCGGTGGGCGTGCGGCGATCGGCCTCGAGGAACGCCGAATAGCTGTCGGTATGAGCGTGATAGCCCTTGCGGATCACGCCCTGCGCATGCGGCACGACCAGACTGTCTGCGAAGGCTGCGCCGTGCGTGCCCTGGACACAATGATCCGGCCACAGCACCTGTCGTCCATAGTCGAGTTCGATCGTCGAGAACGGTGCCTTGCCGGCGTGCGACGATGCGAACGAGATGTGACCCGCGGTGTGCCAGTCCTGCGTCAGCAGGACGTTGTCGAAGCGCACGGCGATCCGGTTGATGACGCCGATCACCTCGTGGCCGTGCTCGACCGCGAGAGCTCCGCCCGGCAGGAAGTCGTTCTGGATGTCAACGACGAGCAGCAGCGCGTCCGACTGCATGGAACCTGTCTCAAAGTCCCCGGTGGTCGTGGCGGGGCCGCACGGGGCGCAGGGCCATGAGCAGCGACAGGTCCTTACCCGATGGCCTTGCTCATCTCCTCGACGACCTTCTTCGCATCGCCGAAGACCATCATCGTCTTCGGCATGTAGAAAAGTTCATTGTCGAGGCCGGCATAGCCCGACGCCATCGAGCGCTTGTTGACGATCACCTGCTTGGCCTTGTAGGCCTCCAGGATCGGCATGCCGGCGATCGCCGACTTCGGGTCCTTCGCGGCGGGATTGACGACGTCGTTGGCGCCGAGGATCAGCGCAACATCGGCCTCGCCGAACTCGCCGTTGACGTCCTCCATCTCGAACACCTGGTCGTAGGGCACCTCGGCCTCGGCCAGCAGCACGTTCATGTGGCCCGGCATGCGGCCCGCGACCGGGTGGATCGCGTACTTCACCGTCACGCCCTTGGCGATCAGCTTGTCGGCGAGTTCCTTCAGCGGATGCTGCGCACGCGCGACCGCCAGTCCGTAGCCCGGCACGATGATGACGGTCTCGGCGTTTTCCATCAGGAAGGCCGCGTCATCCGGCGACCCTGAGCGCACCGGCCGCTGCTCGGTCGCGCCCGTGGCTGCAGCGACCTCGCCGCCGAAGCCGCCGAGGATCACGTTGAAGAACGACCGGTTCATCGCCTTGCACATGATGTAGCTGAGGATCGCGCCTGACGATCCGACCAGCGAGCCGGCGACGATCAGCATGAAGTTGTTGAGCGAAAAGCCGATGCCCGCCGCCGCCCAGCCCGAGTAGCTGTTCAGCATCGACACCACCACCGGCATGTCGGCGCCACCGATCGGGATGATCAGCAGCACGCCGAGCAGGAACCCGAGCGCGACGATGAGCGCAAAGTCCATCGGGCTCTGCGAGTGCCAGAAGCCGAAGCAGAAGAACGCGGCCGCCAGTCCCAGGGCGAGGTTCAGCTTGTGCTGCCCGGGAAACACCACCGGAGCACCCTGGAAGAGGCGAAACTTGTACTTGCCCGAGAGCTTGCCGAAGGCGATGACCGAGCCGGTGAACGTGACCGCACCGATGAACGCACCGAGGGCGAGCTCGATGCGGTTGCCGCCGGGCAGCGCGCCGCTGGCATCGGCGATGCCGAAGGCGGCCGGCTCGGCCACCGCGGCGATGGCAATGAACACAGCGGCCAGTCCGATCATGCTGTGCATGAAGGCGACCATCTCCGGCATCTTGGTCATTTCGACCTTGAACGCGATCGTGGTGCCGATCGCGCCGCCGACGACCAGCCGACCAGCACCCAGACCATGCCGGCCGTGGCGAGCTGCGGCGCGAGCTTGTAGACGAGCGCCACGGTCGTGACGATCGCAATCGCCATGCCGATCATGCCGAAGGCATTGCCCTGGCGCGACGTGCTCGGATGCGACAGTCCCTTCAGCGCCTGGATGAAGAACACCGAGGCAACGAGGTACAGCAGGATGACGACGTTCATGCTGAGTGCCATCGCGCGCCCCTACTTCGTCGCGGAGCCGGCCTTCGGCTCCTTCTTCTTGAACATCTCGAGCATCCGCCGCGTGACCAGGAAGCCGCCGAAGACGTTGACCGCGGCCAGTGCGACCGCGAGCACGCCCATCGTCTTGCCGAGTCCGGTCTCGGTCAGCGCGGCCGCCAGCATCGCGCCAACGATGATGATGGCGGAGATCGCGTTCGTGACCGACATCAGCGGCGTGTGCAGGGCCGGCGTGACATTCCACACGACGTGGTAGCCGACGTAAATGGCCAGCACGAAGATGATCAGGTTGATGACTATCGGGCTAACAGCTTCCATGGGAGTCCTGGTGTCTCTATCGTTCAGTTCTTGCGCTTGATCTCGCCGCCCGCGCACATCAGGCAGGCCGCCACGATGTCATCGTCGGCAGGCAGCGTGAAGTTGCCATCCTTGTCGACGACGAGCTTGAGGAAGTCCAGCACGTTGCGCGCATAGAGCGCCGACGTATCGGTCGGCACCAGCGCCGGAATGTTGGGCTGGCCGATGATGTGCACGCCGTGCTTCGTCACGGTCCTGCCGAGTTCCGACAGCGCGCAGTTGCCGCCCTGCTCGACCGCCATGTCGAGGATCACCGAGCCCGGCTGCATGGCCTTGACCATCTCTTCGGTGATCAGCACCGGCGCCTTGCGGCCGGGAATCAGTGCAGTGGCGATCGCGATGTTGGCCTGCTTGAGCCGCTCGCCGACCGCGGCTGCCTGCCGTTGCATCCATGAAGCCGGCATGGGCCGCGCATAGCCGCCGACGCCCTTGGCGATCTCGCGCTCTTCGTCGGTCTCATAGGGCACGTCGACGAACTTCGCGCCGAGCGATTCGATCTGTTCCTTGACCGCCGGCCGCACGTCGGAGGCCTCGACCACCGCGCCGAGTCGCTTGGCGGTTGCGATCGCCTGCAGGCCGGCCACACCCGCGCCGAGGATCAGCACGCGTGCGGCCTTGATCGTGCCGGCCGCCGTCATCATCATCGGCAGCAGCTTGCCGAACGTGTTCGCCGCCATCAGCACCGCCTTGTAGCCGGCGATGTTCGCCTGCGACGACAGCACGTCCATGCTCTGCGCGCGCGTCGTGCGCGGCGCGGCTTCGAGGGCGAAGGCGGTGAGTCCCGCAGCGTTCATCGCCGCGATGCCGTCGTTGTTGAAGGGCTCGAGCATGCCGATCAGCACGCCGCCTCGCTTCATCACCCCGAGTTCCGACTCGACCGGCAGGCGCACCTTCAGCACCATGTCGGCAGACAGCGCCTCGGCCGCGCTGGCCAGCGTGGCTCCAGCGGCGGTGTAGGCGTCATCCGGGTAAGCTCGCCGAGGCTCCCGCACCCGACTGCACGATGACGCTGTGCTTGCCCGCCACCAGTTTCTTGACGGTCTCGGGAGTCGCGGCCACGCGGGTCTCGCCCGGACGAACTTCTGCGGGCACTCCGATCTTCATACTGCAGTCCCTCTCGCTCGTGCGTTCTCTCTAGCTGCGCGCATTTTGTCTTCTGCTTCTTCGCTCGCGGCTGCTCTTGCATGGCAGCCTTCCGATCCGGCCGCCGCGGTGGGCTCGGCCGATAGAATCGCGACTTTACGCGAAAGCACCGCCGACACGCACGCGGCGGCGCGCCGGAACCGTTCCCATGTCTGCCGTCTGGAAGCCCAATGTCACGGTGGCCGCCGTGATCGAGCGCAATGGCCGCTTCCTGCTTGTTGAAGAGGAGACGCCGGAAGGCATCCGGATCAACCAGCCCGCCGGCCACCTCGATCCGGGTGAGACGCCGGTCGACGGTGCCATCCGCGAAACGCTGGAAGAAACGGCGTGCGCCTTCGTGCCGAGTCGCGTTGCTCGGCATCTACATGGCGCGCTCCGCGTCTGCGCGCGAGGCAGCGCCGGTCACCTACCTGCGCTTTGCGTTCATCGGCACTGTCGGCGAGGCCGAGCCCGGCCGGCCGCTCGACACCGGCATCCTGCGCACGCTCTGGCTCACGGCCGACGAGGTGCGCGCACGACATCCCCACGCACCGCAGCCCGCTGGTGATGAAGTGCATCGATGATTACCTCGCGGGGCAGCGCTATCCGTTGAGTCTCGTCTACGCGCACCCATCTGCCATCGGATGAACAAGGGGCGCGTCGTCATCGGCATGTCGGGCGGGGTCGACTCCTCGGTCGCGGCGTATCTGCTGAAGCAGCAGGGCTACGAGGTCGTCGGCCTCTTCATGAAGAACTGGGAAGACGATGACGACGACGAGTACTGCTCGACGCGGCAGGATCTGATCGACGCGGCCGCCGCGGCCGACGTGGTCGGCATCGAGCTCGAAGCCGTCAACTTCGCCGCCGAGTACAAGGACCGGGTGTTTGCCGAGTTCCTGCGCGAGTACGCGGCCGGCCGCACGCCGAATCCGGATGTGCTGTGCAACGCGGAGATCAAGTTCAAGGCGTTTCTTGATCACGCGCTCAAGCTCGGTGCGGAGCACATCGCAACGGGACATTACGCCCGGGTTCGGTGGAACCCGGGCGATGCCCGTGGGGCGTTCAAGGAGTCTGGCGCGGTTGCGCCCGACGGCGACCGCGTGCGACAGCACCGCTGGCACGTACGAACTGCTGCGCGGCGTCGATACGAACAAGGACCAGAGCTACTTCCTGCACCGGCTGAACCAGGCGCAACTCGCGCGCACGCTGTTTCCGGTCGGCGAACTGCACAAGGGCCGCGTGCGCGAGATCGCGCGGGAGATCGGCCTGCCGAACGCCGCGAAGCGCGATTCGACCGGCATCTGCTTCATTGGCGAGCGGCCGTTCCGCGAATTCCTGAACCGCTACCTGCCGATGCGCCCCGGACCGATCCGCAACGAGGCGGGCGATGTGATCGGCGAGCACGTCGGTCTCGCCTTCTATACCCTCGGCCAGCGCAAGGGCATCGGCATCGGCGGCAAGCGGGGCGCTGCGCAGGAACCCTGGTTCGTCGCGCGCAAGGACATGGTGACGAACACGCTGTGGGTGGTGCAGGGCCATGATCACCCGTGGCTGATGTCCGATCGCGTCGAGGTGATCGACGCCGCGTGGGTCAGCGGCGCGCCGCCGGACGTCGGCACGCGACTGACCGCCAAGACCCGCTACCGCCAATCCGACGCCGCGTGTGTGGTGACTGCCGTCGACGGCAATCGCTTCGAACTCGTGTTCGACGAACCGCAGTGGGCGGTCACGCCGGGACAGTCGGCCGTGCTCTATCGGGAAGAAGCTAGTCTGGGCGGGGGAGTGATTGCGAGCTCGTCGGTGACTAGACTGGAGCGATCATCGGCCCTAGGGCACGCAACGCCATGAGCCGCAGAGCGCTGTTCTTCACCCTTTCGCTTTCCGTCGCATCCGGCGCGGCACTGGTCGCCTGCGGCGGCGGTGACGACGCCGCCCCGGTCGCAGCGCCTACGCCCGGGCCGACACCCACACCGAGCCCGACACCCACGCCGCCGCCGGTGACACCGCCCGGCGGCTCGCCGACGCCGGCGCCGAGCCCTCCCCCGGCACCGACACCGCGCCTCCTCCGCCGCCTCCCCCACCGCCAGGGCCTCCGCCGCCGCCGTTCGAGATCAACGTCGGGACGCCGGCACCGCCGATCACCTCAAGCGGAGTCACGCCCAAATTGACGGTCTTCGCCACCGGTCTGTCGACACCGTGGGGCATGGCGTTTCTGCCGGATGGTCGAGTGTTGGTGGCGCAGAAGGGTGGAACGTTGGTCGTCGTCAGTGCCAACGGTGCGACGGTCTCAGCGCCGCTGAGTGGCGTTCCCGCGGTGGATGCGAGCGGACAAGGTGGACTGCTCGATGTCACGCTGGACCCACAGTTCGCCACCAATCGCCGTATCTATCTGTCCTACTCGGAGGCTATGGCCGGCGCGAACGGGACGGCTGTCGCACGCGGTGTGCTCAATGCCACGGATACCGGGCTCGACAGCGTAGAGGTCATCTTCCGGCAGTTGCCGAAGAAAACCAGCACATCGGCGCACTACGGCAGTCGGCTGATCTTCCGGCCGGACGGCACGCTGCTCGTCACACTCGGCGAGCGTTCGTCCTACTCTGCGGAAGCGCAATCGCTTAGCTCACAGCTCGGCAAGGTCGTTCGCATCAATGCGGACGGCACCGTCCCGGCCAGCAATCCCTTCTTTGCCATGGGCGGCAATGCGGCCGCCGTATGGAGCTATGGCCACCGCAATCCCCAGGCCGCCGCGCTTCACCCGACGACCGGCGAACTGTGGGTCACCGAGCACGGTCCGCAGGGCGGTGACGAAGTGAACCTTGCACTGGCGGCCCGCAATTTCGGCTGGCCCAATGTCTCCTATGGTTGCCCGTACAACTCGCCCATCGGAAACACCTGCCGCATCGGCGGTGGCGTACACAACGCGCCGTACACCCCGCCGCTGGCGTTCTGGTACCCGACCTCGACGGCCCCGGGCGGCGCCATGTTCTACACCGGCACGCGGTTCCCGGAGTGGCAGGGCAACTTCCTCGTCGGCGGGCTCGCGGGCAGGACGCTGTATCGACTGGTACTGAACAGCAGTGCCAGCGCGATCGTCGGGCAGGAACCCTTCTTCGCCGGCCAGCACGAGATCCGCGATCTCAAGCAAGGCCCCGACGGCTGGATCTACATGATCAGTCGCAATACGAACCAGATCTACCGCATCGACCGGTAGCGCGGCCCGGTTCCTTGCCACAAGCCCGGTTTGCAGTCAAACCGCGGGTAACACCCGCCTTTCGCTTGCTACACTAAAACGATGAGGTGACGCCGCATGTTGTAGCCTCTCGAACTTCTCGGGAGGAATTGGTGTCGATCGTCATTGCGGGTACGGGGTACGTCGGGCTGGTCACAGGCGCCTGCCTGTGCGAAGTGGGTCATTCGGTGTTCTGCGTCGACATCGATCCGGAGCGGGTCGCGCGGCTGTCGGCCGGCGAAGTGCCGTTCTACGAGCCGGGGCTGGCAGCGCTCGTCAAGGAAGGCGTGGCGTCCGGCCGGCTCACTTTCACGACGTCGCTGCGCGATGCCTATCAGCGCAGCAAGGAAGACCGCACGCTCAGTGCGCCGGTCGTGATGATCGCAGTCGGCACACCGTCCGCCGACGACGGCTCGGCCGACATCAGCATCGTGCTGCAGGTGGCGAAGGAGATTGGCCAGGTCATCGACGAGTACACGGTGGTCGCATCGAAGTCGACGGTGCCGGTGGGCACGTCCGACAAGGTTGCACAGGCCATCGCCGCCGCGGGCGCCGACACGAAACTGTTCGACGTCGTCAGCAACCCGGAATTCCTGAAGGAAGGCGCGGCGGTCGAGGACTTCATGCGCCCGAGCCGCATCATCGTCGGCGCCAACGCGCCGGCCGCCGAGAAGGTGATGCTCGAGCTGTATCGCCCCTTCAACATGAACCACGACCGCGTGCTGACGATGGCGACGCGCGAGGCGGAACTGACGAAGTACGCCGCCAATGCACTGCTCGCGACCAAGATCAGCTTCATCAACGAAGTCGCCAACCTGTGCGACCGGCTCGGCGTCGACATCGACAACGTGCGCCGCGGCATCGGCTCCGACCCACGCATCGGCCACGCGTTCATCTACGCCGGCGCGGGCTACGGCGGATCGTGCTTTCCGAAGGACGTGAAGGCGCTGATCCACACCGCGCGCACGATCGACGTCGAGCCGCTGGTGCTCGACGCGACGCATCAGCGCAACGAACACCAGAAGCTGTACGTCGTCGAGCAGGTGAAGCAGCAGTTCGGAGCCGACCTCAAGGGACGGACATTCGCCGTCTGGGGCCTGGCGTTCAAGCCGGGCACCGACGACGTGCGCGAAGCGCCGGCGCTGTCGATCGTGCGCGGGCTGCTCGATGCCGGCGCCACCGTGCGCGCGTTCGACCCGGTGGCTGCGACGGCGTTTGCGGGACGACTGGCGGAAGGCGGCGGAGACACGTCGCGATTCAGCCTCGTCGCCGAGAAGTACGAAGCCCTGGCTGGCGCCGACGCGCTGGTGCTGATCACCGAGTGGAAGGAGTTCCGCAGCCCTGACTTCCGCCGGATCCGCAGCCTGCTGAAGCAGCCCGTCATCTTCGATGGCCGCAATCAGTACGACGCGGCGCGGCTGCGGGGCGAAGGCTGGACGTACCGTGGCGTTGGCCGCGGAACGGTGCCAGCATGATCGCGCGAGCAACGCGTCAACGAAGCATCGTGAGTTCGCGAACCGCATGAAAGTCCTCGTCACCGGCGCCGCCGGCTTCATCGGCATGCACGTCGCGCGGCGCCTGCTCGAGCGCGGCGACACCGTCGTCGGGCTGGACAACCTGAACGACTACTACGACGTCAACCTCAAGCTCGCGCGGCTGAAGCAGCTCGAACTCCCGGGATTCTCATTCCACAAGCTCGACGTCGCCGACAGCGCGGACATCGATCAACTCTTCGCTGCCGAGAAGTTCGATCGCGTCGTTCACCTCGCCGCGCAGGCCGGCGTGCGCTACTCGCTGATCAACCCGCACGAGTACATCCGCTCGAACATCACCGGCTTCCTCAACATCCTCGAGGCCTGCCGCCACCACCCGGTCGAGCACCTCGTCTACGCCAGCAGCTCGAGCGTCTACGGCGGCAACACGCGCCTGCCGTTCAAGGAGTCCGACAACGTCGACCACCCGGTGAGCCTGTACGCGGCAAGCAAGAAGTCGAACGAACTGATGGCGCACACCTACAGCCACCTGTTCGGCATTCCGACGACGGGCCTGCGCTTCTTCACCGTCTACGGACCGTGGGGACGGCCGGACATGGCGCTGTTTCTGTTCACGAAGGCGATCCTCGCCGGTGAGCCGGTCAACGTGTTCAACCACGGCAAGATGCAGCGCGACTTCA
>CAVYNB010000011.1:0-110132 GCA_963769745.1 uncultured beta proteobacterium | reverse complement strand
GCGACAAAGCGGCACGGCATCACCGCGTTGATCGCGAAGATGTCGATCCACGAGACGTGGTTCGACAGTAGCAGCCGCCCGTCGCTGCCGGGCGTGATGCCGGTGGCCTCGAGTTCGTCGCCGAGCGGCGGCCCGCGGTAACGCAGCCGCGCGCCGCAAAGTCGCAGCACCCAGCGCGACCAGACGTGATTGATGCGGTTGCGCGTCGCCTGCCGGCGGCACAGCGGAAACGCGACGAAGGCGATGGCGATGCCCAACAGGATGTGCAGCACCAGCAGCACCGCCCGCAGCGGCGCGAGCGCATAGCGCATGACTACGGCGTCTCGTGCCGGACGTCGCCGCCGACCAGCGTGACCAGCGCCCGGCCCTGCAAGCTCGTAGCCGGTGTACGGCGACGTCTTGCCGGCGCTGCGCAGGTTCTCCGGCGTGACGCGCCAGTGCATGTCCGGGTCGAACACCACCACGTCGGCCTTGGCGCCGAGCGCCAGGCGGCCGGTGTCCTCGCCGAGGATCTCGGCAGCCCGGCTCGTCACCTTCGCCAGCGCCTTCGGCAGCGCCACCGAGTTCTCTGCAGCCCATTTGAGCGTCAGCGGCAGCAGGGTCTCGAGCGCGGTTGCGCCGGGCTCGGCCTCGCCGAACGGCAGCAGCTTTTCCTCGACGCTCAGCGGCGCATGGTCCGAACAGATCGCATCGATGGTCCCGTCGGCCAATCCGGCGACGATGGCGTCGCGATCGCGCTGCGAGCGCAACGGGGGATCGAGCCTGAAGGCAGGATCGAAGTAGCCGATGTCGACATCGATCAGGTGCACGTGGTGGATGCCGACATCGGCCGTGACCGGCAAGCCTTCGCGCTTGGCCTGGCGCACGAGTTCGACGCCGGCCGCGGACGACAGGCGACAGATGTGCACGCGCGCGCCGGTGGCGCGCTGCAGTTCGAAAATCGTGTGCAGGGCCACGGTTTCGGCGACGACCGGAATCGACGGCAGCCCCAATCGGCCTGCCACCGGGCCCGCCGCGGCGACCCCGCTGCCCGCCAGCGTGTCCTCGACCGGACGCAGCCACAGCGGCAGGTCGAAGGTGCGCGCGTAGCGCATCGCCTGCAGCAGCATGCCGTTGTCATGCGGCAGGCTGCCGGTCTGCATGAACGCCACGCAGCCGGTCTCGGCCAGCGTCTGGATCTCGGCCAGCGCTTCACCCTTCAGTTGCACCGTCAGCGCGCCGAGCGGGTAGGTCCGGGCTCCGGCCGACTCGCGCGAGCGTTGCCGCAACATGCGCACCAGCCCCGGCTCGTCGAGCGGCGGGTCGGTATCCGGCGGACAGAC
This sequence comes from uncultured beta proteobacterium, assembly GCA_963769745.1. GTDB lineage: Bacteria > Pseudomonadota > Gammaproteobacteria > Burkholderiales > Burkholderiaceae_F > JALORV01. Next base: position 108,810 of record CAVYNB010000011.1, on the reverse strand, counting down.
CACCCCGGTGACGCCGCCGGCCAGGGCCGCGCGCATCTCGACCTTCAGCGCCCCTTCGGAACCGGGTTCGCGCAGGCGAGCGCACAGGTCGACCAGGCCCGGCGCGACCACCGCGCCGCGCGCGTCGATCGTGCGATCGGCGCGAAAGCCGTCCGGGGCAGCGCCGATGCCCGCGATGCGTCCGCCGGCGATGTACAAGCCGCCGGTCGCGTCGTGCCCCGACGCCGGATCGATGATGCGGCCGTTCAGGATGGCGATGTTCATGCGCTGGCCGCCTTCATTGCATCCTCGCCGACGACGCGACGATCGACATCACCGCCATGCGCACCGCGATGCCGAAGGTCACCTGCGGCAGGATCACGCTGGCCGTGCCGTCGGCCACGCGCGAGTCGATCTCGACACCGCGGTTCATCGGCCCGGGGTGCATGACGATCGCATCGGGCTTGGCGTGCGCAAGCCGCTCGGGCGTCAGGCCGTAGTGCGCGAAGTATTCCTGCGCGGACGGCAGGAGCGCACCGCGCATGCGTTCGTTCTGCAGCCGCAGCATGATGATCACGTCGGCGTCGCGGATGCCGTCCTCGAGTTTCGTGAAAACGCGCACGCCCATCTGCTCCAGCCCCGCCGGCAGCAGCGTCAGCGGTCCGACCGCCCGGACCTCCGGCACGCCGAGCGTGGTGAGCGCATGGATGTCCGAGCGCGCGACGCGCGAATGCAGGATGTCGCCGACGACCGCCACCGTCAGCTGGCTGAAGTCCTTCTTGTAGTGGCGGATCGTGTACATGTCGAGCAGGCCCTGCGTCGGGTGCGCATGGCGGCCGTCACCGGCATTGATCACATGGATGTGAGGCGCGCTCTGCGACGCGTGCTTCGCGATCAGGTACGGCGCGCCGCTGGTCGCATGACGCACGACGAACATGTCGGCCTGCATGGCCGTCAGGTTGTCGATCGTGTCGAGCAGCGACTCGCCCTTGGCGGCGCTGGAACGCATGATGTCGAGATTGAAGACGTCGGCCGACAGGCGCCGTGCCGCGATCTCGAACGTCGTGCGCGTGCGCGTGCTGTTCTCGAAGAAGAGGTTGAAGACACTCTTGCCGCGCAGCAGCGGGACGTTCTTGACTTCGCGCTCGGCGATGTTGATGAAGCTGTCGGCCGTCGTCAGGATCCGTTCGACCACGGGTCGCGGCAGTCCTTCGATGGAAAGCAGGTGGTGCAGTTCGCCGTGGCGATTCAGCTGCGGGTGCGTGACCAGCCGATCATTCGCCACCGCGCGTCTCCATCGTCAGGTGCAGTCGTTCATCGTCGTCGCGGGTCAGCACCACGCTGACGTCGGCCGGCACTTCGATCGTCGCGCCAACCACGGTCGCGGCCACCGGCAGTTCGCGTCCGCCTCGATCGACCAGCACCGCGAGGTCGATGCGTGCGGGCCGGCCGTAGTCGAAGATCTCGTTCATCGCCGCCCGGACCGTGCGCCCGGTGTTGAGCACGTCGTCGACCAGCAGGATGTGGCTGCCCGCCACGTCGAAGGCGATCTGCGAGGGCTTCACGTCCGGCTTCAGGCCGCTGCGGTCGAAGTCGTCGCGGTAGAACGAGACGTCGAGGATGCCGACCGGTGCCTCCACGTGCAGGTCGCGCCGAAGGCGCTCGGCCAGCCACACGCCGCCGGTGTGCACGCCGACGAGCTTGAGTTCTTCCCCGGCGAAGGTCTCGCGGGCGCGCGTGACCAGCGTCCGGTACAGCGCCTCGGCATTGAGTTCAAGCATCGCGCCGGCCTTCTTCGAGCCACTGCTGCAGGATGACGGCGGCCGCTTCAGCGTCGATGTCCGCGGCGCCGCTGGAAACCGCCGAGCTGTAGCGCTCATCGACACGAGCCACCGGCCGTCCGTAGCGGCCCTCGAGCTGGCGCGCGAAGCGCTCGCATCGGGCGGTCAGCTCGTGCGGCGTCCCGTCGGGATGCCGTGGGACGCCGACGACGAACTCGACCGGTTGCCACTCGTCCACCAGCGCCTGGATCGCCTGCCAGCGCGCCTCGTTGGTCGAGGAGTCGATGGTCGTCAGCGGCCGGGCACTGCGCGTGACCGTATTGGCGATGGCCACCCCGGTGCGTCGGGCACCGTAGTCGAAGGCGAGCACGACGCCATCGGTCATTGGGGTGGCAAGAAATGGAGGGAAACTGGCGGACAGCGATCGGGCCGGCATCGAGCGGCCTACGCATGGCCGACCTGCCCCGACAGCTGCGTCGAGTCGACGCCGAGCAGCTTGAGTGCGGCACCGTATCGATCCTCCGCCGGAGTATCGAACAGGATCTGCGGCGTCGCTGTCACCGTCAACCACGCGTTCGCCGCGATCTCGCCTTCGAGCTGACCCGCGCCCCAGCCCGAGTAGCCGAGCGTCACCAGCATCTTCTGCGGGCCGATGCCCTCGGCCACCGCCTCGAGGACGTCCTTGGACGTGGTCAGCGAGATGTCCGGCGTGACCGGCTGCGTCGAGCTGTACGAGCCCGGCGGCACATGGAGCACGAAACCGCGCTCGGTCTGTACCGGGCCGCCGAAGTACACCAGCGTGTCTTTCCACGGTGCGATCTCGAGCTTCAGGTCGATGCGGTCGAACAGCGTCGAAAGACTCAGTTCCGTCGGGCGGTTGATCACCAGCCCGAGGGCGCCGCGGTCGCTATGGTCACAGATGTACACCACCGAGCCGGAAAAGTTGGGGTCTGCCATGGCAGGCATGGCGATCAGGAGCTGATGCCTCAGGTCCATCGAGTCGCTCGGCATGGCCGCGATTGTAAACTGCCGTGACGCTCTGGCCGTCCCCGCTCTGGCCGACCATTCTCCCGTCGCGCCACCCGGCTCTCACCTTCCTCGATGACCCACGACACCGGCCTGGTCTGGTTCCGCCGCGACCTGCGTCTCGACGACCACGCGGCGCTCGCCGCCGCACTGGCGGAGTGCCGCCGCGTCTACTGCGCTTTCGTCTTCGATCGCGCCATCCTCGACCCGTTGCTGGCCGCCGGGCACAGCGCCGACCGGCGGGTTGAGTTCATTCATGGATCGGTGAGCGAGCTTGATGCCGAACTCAGGCGACTCGGCAGCGGACTGATCATCCGGCATGCCGTGGCGTCCGACGTGATCCCCACGCTGGCGGCCGAGCTGGGCGCCGAGGCGGTGTATGCGGCCGAAGACTACGAGCCCTACGCACGCGAACGCGATGCCAACGTCGAGCGCGCCCTGCTCGAGGCGGGCCGACACTTCATCCGCCGCAAGGACCACGTCATCTTCGAGAAGTCCGACGTGCTGACGGGTGATGGTCGGCCGTTCAGCGTCTTTACTCCCTACAAGAACGCGTGGCTGCGCCGCCTCGTCGACGACGACCTCGCGCCCCGTCCGTCGACGTCGAACCGGGCTCGGCTCGCTCCTCCTCCAGACGCGAAGGACGTGCCGTCACTGACGGAGCTCGGCTTCCGCTCGACGAATCTCGCGCAACTGCAGATTCCGACCGGGGCGAGCGGTGGCCGACAGCTGTTCGAGGACTTCAAGACGCGCATCGATCGCTACGACGAAGCGCGCAACTTTCCCGCCGTGCGCGGGCCGTCGTATCTGTCGGTCCACCTGCGCTTCGGCACGGTGTCCGTGCGGGAACTGGTCCGCTACGCCCGCTCATTGCACTCCTCAGGCGCGATGACCTGGCTGTCGGAACTCATCTGGCGCGACTTCTACCAGATGATCCTGTGGCACCACCCGCATGTCGCCGAGCGCGCCTTCCGACCGGAGTACGACGCGATTCGACTGGGAGACCGGCCCCGCGGCCGACGCGGCGTTCGCCGCCTGGTGCAATGGCCGCACCGGCTATCCGCTGGTCGACGCCGCGATGGCACAGATCAACGAGACGGGCTACATGCACAACCGGCTGCGCATGGTCGTGGCCAGCTTCCTCACCAAGGACCTCGGCATCGACTGGCGCCGCGGCGAACACTACTTCGCCCAGCACCTGAACGACTTCGACCTCGCAGCCAACAACGGCGGCTGGCAGTGGGCCGCATCCACCGGCTGCGACGCGCAACCGTACTTCCGCATCTTCAATCCGGTCACGCAGTCGGAAAAATTCGATCCCGAGGGCGCGTTCATCAGGCGCTACCTGCCCCAGCTCGCCGGGTTCAGCGCCAGAGAAATCCACGCGCCGTGGCTCGCCAGCGCCGAGCGCCAGCGCGAGGCGGGATGCGTGATCGGTGTCGACTACCCGGCGCCCATCGTCGATCACGCCGAGGCGCGCAGGCGCACGCTGGAACGATATGCAGTGGTGAAGCGCTGAGAGCGCGCAGCGCGCAGACTCGGTGCCGCTTCGCGACAGCGCACTTGCCATTCCGCGACTGAGCTCGGGAGTCGCCCGGCGGCGAGTACTTTCTTTGCTTGGCCAAAGAAAGTCACCAAAGAAAGGCGACCGCACGAGGCGGCCTGCGCTGCGCTCCGGCTGCCCTTGCGCTGCAGGGCATCAGCGGGCCGGGCGCGAAACTCGCTCCCTGCGGTCGCTCAGACACGCAGCCCGGCACGCCCCGCTGCCGCCCCGCACCGCGCGGCGTCCCCGAGCGGACTCACCCCGTCGCCGTGCCAGACGGACCGCGACGCGTTGGATGCCTCCGAAGGCGCCGCGCAGTGCGGGGCGGCGCGGGAGTCGTTGCGGGCCTGCGTGTCTGAGCGACCGCAGGGAGCGAGTTTCGCGCCCGCCCGCGACCCTGAGCGCAAGGGCACGCCGCAGGCCGGCCTCGTGCGGTCGCCTTTCTTTGGTGACTTTCTTTGGCGAAGCAAAGAAAGTTACGGCGCCGCGCGGCCCTGAGCGTCGGTCGCGGAATGCGACAGGACGTCAGACGCGCAGCGGCACGCCAGCCAGCGCCGCACGCGCTACGCCGTAACCCGATCCCCCACGTAGTGCCTCACGAGCTTCACCAGCTCATCTTCCTGATACGGCTTGCCGAGGTACTCGTTGACACCCAGTTCGAACGCCATGCTGCGATGTTTCTCGGCAGTGCGCGACGTGATCATGATGATCGGGATCGACGACGTGACCGGCGAGCTGCGGACATTGCGCGTCAGGTCGTAGCCGTCCATGCGCGGCATCTCGATGTCGACCAGCATCACATCAGGCTTGGTGTCCTGCAGCTGCCGCAGCGCATCGACGCCGTCCTTCGCGAGCAGCACGATGAAGTTGTTGCGTTCGAGAAGTCGCTGCGTGACACGGCGCACGGTCAGCGAATCGTCGACGACCATCACGGTCGGCATGGTGGCCACGCCGATCTCGGTCGCAGGTTCGGTGCGGTTCGGAGCCGCCTTGGTCTCGGCGCGCAGTTCCTCCTCGAAGATCGCCGGCGGCTCGGGAGCGCGGGTGATCAACTGCACCGGGTTGATGATCAGCACGATCTCGCCGTTACCCAGGATGGTCGCGCCCAGGATGCCGGCGAGCCGGGCGACCTGCGCGCCAACGTTCTTGACCACCACTTCCTGGTTGCTCGACACATCGTCGACCGCGATGGCCATGCGATCGTCGCCCGAGCGCAGCAGGATGACCGGCGTCTGTTTCGACAGGTGCCCGCTGGTTTCTTCGCCCACCAGCTGCGACAGCGGCCGCAACACGACCGGACCGGCCGGCGGGATATCGATCATGCCCTCGGCCAGCGACGGCAGCAGCATGATCGGCCGGTAGCGCCGCACCTGCTCGACCATGCCGGCCGGCAGCGCATAGCGGCGCGTGCCGATGCGCGCCAGCACGACCTGCGCGACGGCCAGCGTCATCGGCAGATACAGCGTGAACCGCGTGCCGCGCCCGGTCTCGCTCGACACGGCAATGCGGCCGCCGAACGACGCGAGTTCCGCGCGCACGACGTCCATGCCGACGCCCCGTCCGGCCAGTTCCGTGACCTCCGTGGCGGTCGAGAACCCCGGCAGGAAGATGAGGTCCATCAGCTCGCGGTCGCCCAGCGTCGCTTCGGCACCGATGAGATCGCGCTCGATCGCGCGCTCGCGGATCCGCTCGAGATTCAGGCCGGCGCCATCGTCGCTGAGGACGACGATGATTTCGTTGGCCTCCTGGCGCACGTCGAGCACGAGTTCGCCGGCCTCGGCCTTGCCGGCCGCGCGGCGCTCGGCAGGCAGTTCGAGCCCGTGCACGATCGCGTTGCGGATCAGGTGCTCAAATGGGCCGACCATCTTCTCGAGCACGCCGCGGTCGATTTCGGTGGTGCCGCCGCGCACGTCGACGTTGACGCGCTTGTCGAGTTCCTTGGCAGTCTGCCGCGCGACGCGATACAGCCGCTCGGACACGTTGGCAAACGGCACCAGTCGCACCCGCATCAGCTGCTGCTGCAGGTCACGCGTCAGCCGCGACTGCGAGGTCAGGTCGGTGTCGGCCATCTGCAGGCCCTTCACCATGTTGCTCTGGACCATCGCCACGTCTTCGACCGACTCGGCCAGCATGCGCGTCAGTTCCTGCAGCCGCGTGTAGCGGTCGAACTCGAGCGGATCGAAGTCCGCTGATTCACGCGACAGCGATGCGCCGCGCGCCTGCACCTGCGCCTCGGCCTGGATCTCGACTTCGCGCAACTGCGAGCGCAGGCGCTGGATGTTCTCGGTGAGGTCCGTCAGCGATCCCTTGATCGTCGAAACCTCGTTTTCGAGCTTGGAGCGGGCGATCGAGACTTCGCCGGCCTGGTCGACCAGTTTGTCGAGCACGTCGGCCCGCACGCGGATGAACGGGGCCGCCTGCTGCGTCGGGGCGGTTGCCGCAAGCGTCGCCTCGACGGTCGACGGCAGTGGGGCCAGCTTCTCGGCACGTGGTTCCGGCTTGGTCTCGCCGCGCGCCGTGGCCAGATCGATGACCGGCGCCAGCGCGGGTTCTGCCGTCTCCGGTTCCGCGGGCGCCGCTGCAGCGGCCTTCGCCGCGTCGGGGTTCTGCAGTTCCTCGAAGAGCGCGGTCGCCTGGTCGTACTGGCCCTGCAGGTCCTCGATGATGATGCCGGGCACGTCGGACAACTGCATGGCGGCTTCCATGCGCGTTTCCATGTCGTGCACGAGTTCGCCCAGCCGCATCGCGCCGGCCATGCGGGCGCTGCCCTTGACCGTATGCAGTCGGCGCATCAGGTCGCGTGCCAGTTCCTGGTCGTTCGGATTGCCTTCGAGCCCGCGCAGCGCGGTCCCGATCGACGGCAGCAGGTCGGCCGCCTCGGCCAGGAAGACCTGCAGCAAATCGGCATCGAGTTCGTCGCGCACGCGCGTGGCCGCCGCCACTTCGGCTTCGGTTTCAGCGACGGTCGCGACTTCAGTCGGGCTGGCGGCCGTGCCCCTGGCCGGGACGTCCGGGACGTGGACGGCAGGGGTCGGCACGTGGACGGGAATTGCTTCGGGAACCACGGCCGGCGCCACTGCCTCCACCACCGGCACCGCGATCGCTTCCGTCGGCGCTGCAGCGTCCACAGGTGGCGCAGCCTCGGCCACTGGCATGTCGCCGGCTTCCGTGGGCGTAGCCTCGATCAGCGTGATGTTCGCCCATTGCGGCGCTTCGACCGCGCGGGTGGCCGACGGATGCACGGTCACCGGTGTCAGCTCGTCATGCAGTGCGCTGTGCGCCCGCACGATCGCCACCACGTCCTGCAAGGCTCCCGCGTCGAGCGGCGCCTCGTCCGGATACACGCCGGCCGCGAACTGATGCAGCATGCCGCGCATGTGCTCGATGACGCGCTCGAGCGTGTCGAACTGCGGTGCCGTCAGCGCATAGTGCCGGGGGCCGGACAGCATCGACAGCGTATGCATCAGGTCATCGAGCGGATCGGAGATCGCAATGACCGGCGCAAGACCCACGGTCTTGGAGATACCCGAGAGCGAGTGGGCACGACGCACCACCTGCGCCGACACCGGTCGCGTGGGCTCGTAGCGCCACTCGTTGATGTCGTGCGCGAGCACGCGCACGCACTCGTCGGCCTCGTTCAGGAAGACCGAGTACAGCCCGTGGCTGATCTCCAGCGGTCCGATGCGGCGCACGTCCTCGTCGTCGACGCTGCTCGGCTCGACCGGCATCGCCGTCCAGGGCCACGTCCTCGACGGGCGGGACCAGCTCCGGCAGTTCGAACTGCATCTCGAGCGCAGCGGCTTCGGCCGACTGCACCGAATCCTCCTCTTCCGTCGCGGCCTCGCGCGAACGGACATCGGCGCCCTCGGCCGGCCTTTCCGCGTCGCTGTCCAGGTCGCCGAGATCGAAGTCCAGGCTCGCCGCCGTCGCCGACAGCGGTGCAGTCGGGGCTTTGACCGGCAGCGCGACGTCCTGCACCACCGGCGCGCTGCCGTCAGGCTTTGGGGGCGTGTCTCCCGGCGGCAGTGCCGAGATCTCGAACATGCCGCCTTCGCGCACGCGCTGCGAGGCGACGACGAGCGGCGTCGGATCGATGTTCGCGAACGGATCGCGCTCGATGGTTTCGACCCAGGCCCGGATCACCCGCTGTGCGCCGTTCGCCAGGTCGATCAGGTCATCGGTCGCAGGCCGTTCCTGCGCGAGCCAGAGATTGAAGCACTGCTCGACTCCCCACGCACCCTCGCCGATGTGCTTGAAACCGACCATGCGGCTCGAACCCTTGAGCGTGTGGAAGGCCCGGCGCACCGTGGTCAGCGTGGCCTTGTCGTCGCGCCGGGTACGCAGGTCGCTCAGGTTCTCGACGATGCTGTCGAGGACCTCGCGCGCTTCCTCGACGAAGATCTCGCGCAGTTCGCTGTCGGCCGCGGCCTGGGTGGACGGCAGCGGCGCGGTCGGTGGCGGAGCCTCGGGGGCCTTCGCCGGCGCGAGCAACTGCTCCAGTTCGACCGCATCCTCGCGCACCGGCTGGTCCTTGAGCTGCGTGAGCAGCTGCAACGCGCGCGCGGCCGTGGCCTTGAGCTGCTCGCTGTCGAGCAGATCGGCCTCGTTCGAAAGCATCGGCAGCAGCCGGTCGAGCTCGCCGATGGCGCGTGCGTCTCCTGCAACATGGGTCAGGCGTTCGGCCAGATGATGTGCGGCTTCCAGCGTCTTGCGCGCGGCCGTCTCGACGTTGTCGGTGCGGCGCGGTTCGGGCACGCGCATGTCGATCGTGCGCGGCGCCGCCTGGTATTCCTCGTCGGCCGGTGCAAAGACGGATTCGTCCGCGGGCAGCTGGCCCAGTTCGGCCGTGAACACGCCGGTCGACGGGTCATAGTGGAACATGCCGCGCGGACGCTCGGTGTCCTGGCCCAGGCTCTCGACGAAGAAGCCCACGGCCCCGAGGTTCTGCGCGATGCGCCCGAACTCGTCGGGCTCCGGTGCGATCGTCGCATCGGCAAAGCGGCCGATCGACTCCTGCACATTGCGCAGGGCCGCGACCGGATCCTCGTAGCCCAACAGCGACAGCACGCCGCACACCTGGTCGAACATCGCCGTGGTCGCCGGCAGGTCGGTGCGCTCGAGCGGATTGCGGAAGAAGCGATCCAGCCGCTGTTCGATCTCGCGCAGCGTGGACTGCGTTTCCGCGACCACGGTGCCCATGGTCAGCCGGTCCTGCGCGCGTCGTGCGAGCTCGGACATCCACGGTCCGGCCTCCGGCAGCGGCTGGCCCTGGCGCGCCTTCAGCAGGCGCTCGATGACGAGCTGGGCGCGGCCCTCGTACTCGTCGTCGGTCAGCGGCAGGTCGTCCACGCCGATGTCGGTAAACAGCAGTGCCGAGGCCACTTCAAGCCCGAGGCGCTCGCGCACGTCGGCCGGCAGCTTCGCGAAGTCCTTCGTGACCTTGCCGATGACTTCGACGGTGGTACCGACAGCGCGTGCCGACAGCCGCGACGCCGAGGTACGCGCCAGCGTGATTTCCTGGTCGAACTTGGCGGTCTCGGGGGAGCCGGCGACGATATGGCCCCACAGTTGCTTGGCTGACGCGAGTGCTTCCTTGATCGAGCGCAGCGCGTCGGCATCGACCGCAGTCAGCGAGGCGCGCTCGAAGTCCGTCGGTATCAGCGCATCGAGCCCGTACAGGCGCTTGATCTCGGCGACGCGGGCCGGACCGCCCTGCGCACGACCGACGTAGTACAGGGCGTCGATCATCAGCCGCTCGGCGACTGCCCCGCCGCCTTCGATCATGCGGCGCAGCTGCAGATTCAGCCGCGCCAGCACGCGCTTGAGATCGACGTCGACCGGCACGACATTCGAATCCAGGCCTTCGAGCAGGCCGCGCACGACCCACCAGAAGCTGCGTGCAAGGCCACGCTGCGGCAGGTGCTCGAGATCGGCCAGCGCTTCCCTCATGCGCTTGCGCGCGCCTTCGTCGTCCGAGTTGCGCAGGAATCCGAGCAGGCCGAGTTCGAAGCGCGCGCGCCGGTCGCGCAGTTGATCGGGCGGGTAGTTGCGGGCCTCGATCTGATGGAACGCCGGACGTCGTGAAAGGTCGGGGAAGATCAGATCGGCCGGATGGACGCGGTTGGCACGATTGAGCTGCAGGACGTCGCGGTAGTACGGAAAGAGGCGGATCGGCTGGTTGGGGCGCCCGGACAGCAGCGCCTCGAGGTACGCCACGACGGCGGTCAGCGACGTTTCGACCGAGCGCACGGCCGCCGGCAGGCAGTCCTTGGGTTCGGCCTCGAAGCGCCGGGTCAGCTGCTCGACCGCATCGGTCACCAGGGCGACACCGCGCAGATCGAGCAGTTGCAGGGCACCGTTGGCCTGGTGGACCTGGTTGCGTGCATTGCGCAGGCTGTCGACGTCCTGCTTGTTCGCGAGGAACGCCTTCAGCCCGTTGACGGCCTCGGTCAGCGAGCTGCGGATCTCATCGATGACCCAGGCGAGCGGAGCGATGTCCGGCGCCGCGCCGACCAGCTGGTTTGGATCGTGTCTTTCCGCCATGAAGTCCTCGCCTAATGCGTCACGACCGCGAGTGTCCCGCCGTTACCTTGCGGCCACTGACGAAAATTCGACCGGCTCTGCCGGCGACTTTTCGCAAACCAGGCGCAAGAAACAGGGTTCCACACCTGCGCGCTACCCCACCCGGAATCGCGCGACCGAGGCCTTCAGCTCCCGCGCCAGCGTCGCCAGCTGACCGATCGACTGGGCCGCCTGTCGCGTGCCGTGCGAGGTCTGCTCCGTTACCGCCAGAATTCGCTCGATCGATTGCGCCACGCCGCCGGCCGAACTCGCCTGGTCATTCGTCGTCGACGCAATGCGTTCGATCAGTTCAGCCAGCTGCCGTGAAACGCGACCGATGTCGCCCAGCGCATTGCCGGCCGCATCGGACAGCTTCGTTCCCTCGACCACGCCCTGCGTGCTCTTTTCCATGGCCGCCACCGCGTCCTGCGTGTCGGTCTGAATCGTGCGCACCAGCGCGCCGATCTGCTTGGCCGCCTCGGCAGAGCGGTCGGCCAGGCGCTGCACCTCCTCGGCCACGACCGAGAAGCCTCGGCCGGCGTCACCGGCCGATGCCGCCTGGATCGCGGCGTTCAGCGCCAGCACGTTCGTCTGTTCGGTGATGTCCGTGATCAGTTCGACGATCTCGCCGATCTCCTGCGACGACTCGCCCAGTCGCTTGATCCGCTTCGCCGTTTCCTGGATCTGCTCGCGGATCTCGTTCATGCCGGCGATCTGGTTGAACACCGCGCGCTGGCCGCGCTCGGCCGCATCGAGCGATGCGCGCGCCACCTTGGCCGACTCGCCCGCGCTCTTGGAGACATCGTTGATCTGCGATGCCATTTTCAGCACCTTGTCGCCGGTGTCCTTGATCTCCTTGGACTGCGCTTCGGACGCGGTCAGCAGGCGCGTCGCGATGTCGCGTGCGGCAGTGGATGCGGTGTTGACCTGCTCGGCGGTGTTGTTGATGCGGCCCACCAGGCCGCGCAGCTCCTCCACCGTGTAATTGACCGAGTCCGCGATGGCGCCGGTGATGTCCTCCGACACTGTGGCCTGCACCGTGAGGTTGCCGTCGGCGACCTCCTGCAGCTCGTTCATCAGCCGCAGAATGGCGGCCTGATTCGTTTCGTTGGTGCGCTTGGCCTCCTGCTCGAGGCGCTCGGCCTGCATCCGCTGGATCTCGGCTTCGGCCGCGCGCTTGCGCGTGTCTTCGAGCAGCACCTTGACGATCGCGACGGCGCACAGCAACAGGCCGATTGCGAACAGCGCCATGATGAAGAGGTTGACCTTGCGAGTGGCCTGCTCCTTCGTGTAGAGGCCGCCGAGTTCGGTCACCTGCTGGCGCAGCTGCTCGGAGTCGCGCAGGATGGCCAGCTCGGCTTCCTTGCCTTGCACGATCGCCTGCAGGCTACCGATCGCGCCGGCAATCGAGGTCTGGAATTCGCCGTACACCTTCGTCAGCTCCTGCAGCCGCACGCGCGTCTCGGTGTCGGTGGCCGCCGCCAGGCGCAGGGTGTCGGAACCGGCAAGCAGTGCCTGCGTCAGGTCACGGAACTGGTTGATGTCGCGCCCGAGCGTCAGCGCGACCTCCGCGTTGGCGGAGCTGCCGGCCACCAGCGAGTTCGCGCTCTTGCCCAGCCGTTGCGTCAGCGTGACGAGCTGGGCGGCCGTGGCGATCTCGCGCGCCGGGGCGCCGGACTGCAGCTTGAGCGCGGTGATTTCCTCGGTCAGCTGCTGCAGGCGCGGGCTGGCATCGTTGATTTTCCTGATCACGTCGCCGAACGCGAGCAGCGCCTTTTCATTGGCGATGATCACGGAAGCGGCCGCCTCGCTCGTGCGCCAGCGGTCGATCAGCTTGGCGAGCGGCGGCTGCAGGTCCGAGGCCGACGGTGACAGGTTGCGCAAGGAGTCGCCGTTGGCCAGCGCGTCGAGGTTGGCTGCAATGGCGTCGCGGCTCTCACGCAGCTCGACGAATGCCTCGCGGACGCCCTCGACGGCATTTGGCGCGGCCTTCGCCAGGCGCTGCGTGTGCATCAGGGTGTCGCCAACGATTTCGGTCTGCAACGCGCCATTGGCCGCCAGCCGGTTGTCGAAGAACAGCACCGCCACCAGGACGACGAAGCTGAAGCCGAGCAGGATCAGCAGCACCTGCACCTGGGTGTTGACCGGCTTGTCGCCGATCAGCGGCAGCTTGACGGCGAGCAGCCGGTCCACCAGCTGCATCGTCATGCCCTCGTTGCCGCGATCGATCATCACGGTCTTCGGCGGCGGGCTCGCCGCGCCGCGGACTGGCTCCGCCGCATCCCTGCTCTTGCGCTCGCGCGACTTGCGCTTGAAGAGCGAACCCATTTCGAGTGCCATCTAGTCCTCCGCCATATCCTCAACCCGGCTCTGCCGGGCCATGCTCTCCGTCGCAATCGACGGCGCTACGCGTTCCCTGCACGGCAGGCCGGCGCGCGGCCTGCTGCGCTCAAGCATTGATCGCCGTAAAGGCCGGTGCTGCCGCCACTTCGCGCAGATCGAGCTCGGTCAGCGTCATGCCCTCGAGATCGCGATAGCGGCTGCGTTCCCACCCCGATGCCGACACCGCAGTGTCGACCGATTCGAGATCCTTCAGATTGCGGATCCCGAACGCCCGGGTGATGAGAATTCCGGCCGCGACTCCGAGCCCCTCACCGAGCACCAGCAATTGCTGACCCTGCTCGGCCCCGAGGGGTTCACGGCCCATCAGGTGCTGCAGATCGATGACCCCGACGAGCCGGCCGCGGACATTCGCCAGCCCGCGGTACCAGGGCTTGGTCCAGGGCACGCGCGCGATCTCGGGCAGCGACACGATCTCGGCCGCCAGTCCCATCTCGACCAGGTAGTTCTCGACACCGATACGAATCGCCAGACGCGTCGGCTCCGTCGGCAGGTTCGGGGCTTCCTTCAGCCGCTGCGCCAGCTGCGTCGAGAACTCGCGCAGCTTGACCAGCTGTCGTGGACTGACGTCGCGTTGGGTAGCCATGGCGTTTGGGGTCAGCCGAGCGCAGCGATCTTCTCGATCAGCTCTTCGGGCTTGACCGGCTTGGTGATGTAGTCGCGTGCACCCTGTCGCAGGCCCCAGATGCGGTCGGTCTGCTGGTTCTTGCTGGTGCACATGATGATCGGAATGTCCTGCGTGACCGGGTCCTTGGACAGCGCGCGCGTCAGCTGGAAGCCGTTTTGGCCGGGCATGACGACATCCATCAGGATCAGATCCGGCATGACCGCCTTGACCTTCATCATGGCTTCCTCGGCGTTCTCCGCGGTCGAGACGGCATAGCCCTGCTTGGTCAGCAGTTCATTGAGGAAGAAGCGCTCGGTCGGCGAGTCGTCGACGATCAGTACTTTCTTGATAGGCATTGGCCCCCCGCTAAGGCCCGAGTATTAGTTCATCGAATGCTGCTTCACGGCCGACAGCAGGCTGTCCTTCGTGAACGGCTTGGTCAGGTATTCGCTCGATCCGACCATGCGACCCCGCGCGCGGTCGAACAGTCCGTCCTTCGACGACAGCATCACGACCGGCGTCTTGTGAAAGCGCGGACTGCGCTTGATCAGCGCGCAGGTCTGATAGCCGTCGAGACGCGGCATCAGGATGTCGCAGAAGATGATGCTCGGCTGGTGATCGTTGATCTTGGACAGCGCCTCGAAGCCATCCTGCGCCAGGATCACCTGGCAGCCGGCCTGCGTAAGAAAGATCTCCGCGCTGCGGCGTATGGTGTTCGAGTCGTCGATCACCATCACCTTCTTGCCGCGAATGTCCGTGAAATCCTGTGCCGCCATGTCGTGTCCTCGATCCTTAACCGGCCCCTGGACGCCGCCGGTCAATGCCATGCGGGACTCGCCGTGGCAGCAACTCGCGAACGATGTGATCGACCGATCTTCGAGTTTGTATACGAAGCCGCAAGCACACGCCGTGTCGAAAACCGCGGTTCCGCGGTCAGATTTCGACCATTTCGAAATCTTCCTTGCGCGCCCCGCACTCGGGGCACGTCCAGTTCGGCGGGATCTCTTCCCAGCGCGTCCCGGCAGCAATCCCCGACTCAGGCACGCCGGCGGCCTCGTCGTAGATCCAACCGCAGATCAGACACATCCAGGTTTTCGTCCCCACGTTGGTCGTCATCATGGCTCAGGAACTTGAGCACCTAATCGGTCGCTCAGCGGCTAAAATCAAACACTTAGCCGAGGATCATAACGTGGGCTCATAGGTCTCCGCTACCGCCTTCGCGCTAGCGAGTCGCGCCCGCGTAGCATCGTTCGTTTTGCGAGACATTTTCGATACCCACGGATGCCGACGCTTCCCGTAGTGCTCAGCTTTGGCGTGTCCGACGCGACCGGTGCCGCCGGCATGCAGGCCGACCAGCTTGCGATTGCCAGCATGGGCTGTCATCCGGCAAGCGTGATTACCGCGATCGCGACCGCCGAGGACCAGTTCACGCACGACTGGATTGCCGTCGACGAAGAACTTGTCGAAGGCCAGGCGCAGGCGGTGCTGCAGAACATGGCCGTGTCTGCCTTCAAGGTCGGGGCGATCGGAAGTGTCGATCAGATGCAGTCGATCGCCAGCATCCTGGCCGATTACGACACCGTGCCGGTCGTGCTCGATCCGGTGCTCGACCGCACCGGCGATGACGACACGAGCGGTGAACTGGCGGCTGCATTGCGCGAGCTGCTGATGCCGCAGACGACCATCGTGACCGTCAATCTCGCTCAGGCGCGTCGGCTGGTCAGTCTTGCCGATGATGACGAGGACCGCAGCCACGACCTGCCGGCAGCCGCCTGCGCACGCGAGATCATCGGCTGGGGTGCCGAGTTTGTGCTCATGACGGACGCCGAGCCGGGATCGAGCCTGGTGATCAACGCGCTGTACGACGAGACCGGGATGGTGCGCAACGATTCCTTGCCGCGCGTGGACGCGGTGTCGACGCGGATTCACGGAGCCGGCGACACCCTGTCGGCGGCGATCGCCGGATTGCTGGCGCAGGGACTGGATGTCCCCGAGGCGTCGCAGGAGGCCTCGCAGTACACCGCCGCGGCACTGGTGCATGCATTCAGCGCAGGCATTGGCGTGGCGATCCCCGATCGTCTGTTCTGGGCCGGCGACGACGATGAGGACGATGAGGGCAGCAACGATGTCAACTGATCGTCCGGATCGGCGCGCTCTGCTCGACCGCGTCACCGGCGTCTATCTGCTGACGCCGGACGTCGGGCCGGGCGACTTCGACGCGATGGCCGCCCGCTTCGGGGCCGCCGTGGCGGCTGGCGTCGCGATGGTCCAGTACCGCAACAAGCGGGCCTCCGCGGAGGATCGGCGCGCGCAGGCGCGCGTCCTGCAGGCCCTCGCACGGCGGCACGGGGCGCTCTTCGTGGTCAATGACGATATCGACCTGGCGGTCGAACTCGAGGCCGACGGCGTTCACCTCGGCCGCGATGACGGTGACATCGCCGTTGCGCGCCGACGCTTGCCGAACCAGTTGCTCGGTGTGTCCTGTTACAACGACCTGGAGCGCGCACGTCGCGCGGTCGACGCCGGGGCGGATCTGCTCGCCTTCGGATCCGTCTTTGCCTCGGTCACCAAGCCGGCCGCGGTGCGCGCGTCGCTGGGGATGCTGCGCGACGCGCGCGAGCAGTTCCCGCAGCAGCGCGTGGTCGCGATCGGCGGCATCGATGCGACCAACATCGGTTCGGTCAGCGCAGCCGGTGCGCATGCCGCCGCGCTGATCAGCGCCGTTTTCGATGCCGGGGATCCTGGCCAGGCGGTCCGGGACCTGCAACAGGAATTCAAGGAAGGGTTGATTCAGCATGACACGCAACGAACAGCTGTTTGAGCGCGCCCAGCGATCGATTCCCGGCGGCGTGAACTCGCCGGTGCGGGCCTTTCGTTCCGTCGGTGGCACGCCGCGCTTCATCGAGCGTGCGGAGGGTCCGTACTTCTGGGATGCCGATGGCAAGCGGTACATCGACTACATCGGCTCCTGGGGACCGATGATCCTTGGCCATGGCCATCCGGCCGTGGTCAAAGCCGTTCAGGAAGCCGCAGCGCGCGGCCTGTCCTACGGCGCGCCGACCGAGGCCGAGGTCGTCATGGCCGAGGAACTGCTGAAGCTGGTGCCGTCGATGCAGCAGCTGCGACTGGTGTCGTCGGGCACCGAAGCGGCGATGAGCGCAATCCGCCTGGCGCGCGGCGCCGCCGGAAACGGCAAGGGACGACGAAAGATCATCAAGTTCGAGGGCTGCTACCACGGGCACGCCGACAGCCTGCTGGTGAAGGCAGGCTCGGGGCTGCTGACGTTCGGCAATCCCAGCAGCGCAGGCGTACCGGCGGAGATCACGCAGCACACGCTGGTGCTCGACTACAACGAGCCGCAGCAACTGGAAGACGCCTTCCGCCAGCACGGTGACGACATCGCCTGCGTCATCGTCGAGCCGATCGCGGGCAACATGAACCTGGTGCGCTCGACCGCCGAGTTCCTGCAAACGATGCGTGAATTGACGGCGAAACACGGCGCAATTCTCGTGTTCGACGAAGTCATGTCGGGGTTCCGCGTCGCGCTTGGTGGCGCTCAGGCGTTGTACGGCATCGATCCGGACATGACCGTGCTCGGCAAGGTGATTGGCGGCGGCATGCCGGTGGCGGCCTTCGGCGGCAAGCGCGAGATCATGCAGCACCTCGCCCCGCTCGGAGGCGTCTACCAGGCGGGCACGCTGTCGGGCAATCCGGTCGCCGTGGCGTGCGGCCTGGCGACGCTGCGCGAAATCCAGCGGCCGGGCTTTTACGAGAACCTGACCCAGCGCACCGGCGCCCTGGTGACCGGCCTGGCTGAGGCCGCTCGTGCCGCATCGCCCGGCTTAGCTTTCTCGGGCGATAGCGTCGGCGGCATGTTTGGCATCTACTTCGCGGCCGAGCCGCCGGCGACCTACGCGCAGGTCATGGCGGGTGACAAGGAGCGCTTCAACCGGTTCTTCCACGCCATGCTGGAGCGCGGCGTTTATCTGGCCCCGTCAGCCTTCGAAGCCGGATTCGTCTCGATGGCGCATGATGCGGCAGTGATCGATGCAACACTGGCCGCCGCGCGTGACGCATTCGCGGGGATCGCCGAACTGGCGGCCGGCTAGGCCGTTTGGCCGGGAACCATTGAGGCTCCCGATGGACGAAAATCACACCATGCATACGCGACGATTCCTCACCCCCCTCCTTACGGCCGCCCTGCTGTCACTGCTCAGCGCGGCGGCCATCGCACAGTCCCTGCCGCGCTTCGGTGCCCCGGATCCGCACGTGAAGGCGGAACTGGTCGCGGCGACCGATGCGATCGTGCCGGGCCAGCCGTTGCAGGTCGGCCTGCGGCTCAAGCACGAGAGCGAGTGGCATACCTACTGGCAGGTGCCGGGGGACTCCGGGCTGCCGACGCGCATCGAGTGGCAGCTGCCCGCCGGGATGACCGCAGGACCGATCGAGTGGCCGCACCCGCATCGCATGCCCGCCGGGCCGTTGATGAACTTTGGCTACGAGGGTGACACGCTGCTGCTGACCACCGTGCAGGTCGGCGACGTCAAAACGGGCACGCCCGTCACGCTGAATGCCAAGGTCGAATGGCTCGAATGCAAGGATGTCTGCATCCCGGGCAGCGCGGACGTGAGCCTGACCCTGCCGGTGAAGGCAGCGTCCGCTCCGTCGTCACATGCGAGCTTGTTCACGGCGACGCGCAAGCTGGTGCCGGCGAAGGTGCCGGGCCTCGCGGCGCGCGGCACGATCGAGTCCAACCGCATCCGCCTCGCGTTCGATCTGCCGTCGGGCACGAAGGCCGATGCGATCGAGTTCTTCCCGCTCGAGGAAGCCCGCATCGAGCCCGCCGCCGCGCAGGTACTGAACCGCAGCGACGGCGTGGCGCTCTACCTGACCGCGGCGCAGCCGGTGAAGGCCGACGCAAAGTCACTCGCAGGCGTCCTCGTCGTCAACGGCGGCCCGGCCAAGCCGGGCGGCTGGACGGCCGTCGTCGAAGCGCCACTCGTGGCTGGAGTGGTCAGTCCCGCCGCCATGACGTCGGCCGCCGCGGCCCCGGCAGCGGCACCGACGATGTCGCTGATCGCGGCGCTGGGCGCGGCGTTCGTCGGCGGCCTGATCCTGAACCTGATGCCGTGCGTGTTTCCGGTCCTGTCGCTGAAGCTGATCGGCCTGGCGCAGCACCGAACGCATAGCGGACCGATGGCCGCGCACGGTGCCGCATTCGCTGTCGGCGTGATTCTTTCGTTCGTGCTGCTGGCGGGACTGCTGATCGCCTTGCAGCAGGCCGGCAGCGCGCTCGGCTGGGGCTTCCAGTTGCAGACGCCGTGGGTGGTGACGCTGCTCACCATCCTGTTCTTCGTGATCGGGCTCAACCTGCTCGGCGTGTACGAGTTCACGTTCGGCAGCGGCCTTGGCAATACCAAGGCGGCCGATGCGCTGGTGGGCAAGTCCGACTGGCGCGGCAGCTTCGGCACCGGCGTACTGGCGGTGATCGTCGCGTCACCCTGCACGGCGCCCTTCATGAGCGCGGCACTCGGTTACGCGATCACGCAGCCGGCGGCCATCGCGCTGTCGGTATTCGCGATGCTCGGTGTCGGCATGGCGGCGCCCTATCTGCTGCTGACGCTGTTCCCGGCGCTGCTCGCAAAGCTGCCGCGGCCAGGCCGCTGGATGGAACTGTTCAAGCAGTTCATGGCGTTCCCGATGTTTGCCACCTGCGTCTGGCTGCTGTGGGTGCTGGCACAGCAGGTCGATGCCGGCGGCGTGGCGCTCGCCCTCGGTGTGCTGGTGGCTGTCGCGTTTGCGCTCTGGTCGCTCGGACTCGCGCAGCGCGGGGCCAGTCGCTTCCGCTGGGTCGCGCTGGTCGGTGCCGTTCTGGCCGCCGATCACGTTCACGCCGATCGCCACGTCGGAGCCGGTCGCCAATGGTGGCCGGGCCAGCAGCAGTGCCGACTGGGTCGAGTACTCGCCGCAGAAGCTGGCCGAGTTGCGCGGCCAGGGCAAGGCCGTGTTCGTCGACTTCACGGCCGCCTGGTGCGTGACCTGCCAGGTCAACAAGCGCGTGGCGCTGAACACCGACAAGGTCAAGTCGCGCTTTGCCGACTCCAACATTGTCCGCATGAAGGCCGACTGGACCAACCGCGATGAAAAGATCACGCGTGCCCTCGCCGAATTCGGGCGCAACGGCGTGCCGCTCTATGTCCTTTATGACCGTACGGGCAAGCCGACGGTCCTGCCTGAACTTCTGACAGAGAACACGGTCCTAGCGGCGCTCGACAAGCTCAATTAGAGGAGTTCTGCATGAAGCGCGCCGCTTCGATCATTCTGTCTACCTGTTTACTCGGCGCCGGAGCTGCCGCTGCCGCCGTCACCGTAGGTCAGCCGGCACCTGCTTTCAAGGGCACCGATGTTTCCGGCAGGCCCGTTTCGCTCGCCGACTTCAAGGGCAAGTACGTCGTCCTCGAGTGGAACAACCCCAACTGCCCGTTCGTGATGAAGCACTACGACAGCGGCAACATGCAGTCGCTGCAGAAACGCTTCGGTGCTGACAACGTGGCGTGGATCTCCGTCAACTCGACCAGCGACTCGCACTCGGACTACATGTCGCCGGACAAGCTCGCCGCCTGGTTCAAGCAGCAGAACGCCGCGCCGGTTGCGGTCGTGATGGACACCAAGGGCGAAATCGGCCGCGCCTTCGGCGCCAAGGTCACGCCGCATATGTACATCGTCGACCCGAAGGGCACCGTGATCTACGCCGGCGCCATCGACGACAAGCGCAGCGCGAACCCGGCCGACGTGAAGTCAGCCACGAACTATGTAGTCGGCGGCACTGACCGATGCCCGCTCGGGCAAGCCGGTCGCGACCGCCACGTCGAGCGCCTACGGCTGCACGATCAAGTACTGAACTAACGACTCTCCAAAACAAACGGCCCGCAGATGCGGGCCGTTTGTCTTTGATGCGGCACGAACGCTGCGGGCGAATGCCCGCAGGTTTGTTTACATATCCATGCCCATGCCGCCCATTCCGCCCATTCCACCACCGCCGCCATGCGCCGCCGGCTTGTCTTCCACCAGTTCGGCGACCATCGCATCGGTCGTCAGCATCAGGCTGGCCACGGAGGCGGCATTTTGCAGCGCCGTGCGGGTCACCTTGGTCGGATCGAGCACGCCCATTTCAACCAGGTCGCCGTACTCGTGCGTCGCGGCGTTGTAGCCGTAGTTGCCCTTGCCGTTGGCCACGGCATTGACGACCACGCTCGGCTCGTCGCCGGAGTTGGCGACGATCTGGCGCAGCGGCTCTTCCATCGCGCGCAGCACGATCTTGATGCCGGCGTCCTGGTCGGTGTTCTCACCCTTCAGCTTGGAGATGGCCTGCTTCGCGCGGATCAGCGCAACGCCGCCGCCCGCCACGATGCCTTCCTCGACCGCTGCCCGCGTGGCGTGCAACGCATCTTCGACTCGGGCCTTGCGTTCCTTCATCTCGACTTCGGTGGCGGCGCCGACCTTGATCAGCGCCACACCGCCGGCCAGCTTGGCGACACGCTCCTGCAGCTTTTCCTTGTCGTAGTCGCTGGTGGCTTCCTCGATCTGGGCGCGAATCGCCTTGACGCGGGCTTCGATGGTCTTGGTCTCGCCAGCACCGTCGATGATCGTCGTGTCTTCCTTGCCGATCTCGACCTTCTTGGCCTGTCCCAGGTCGTTCAGGGTGGCCTTCTCGAGCGTCATGCCGGTTTCTTCGGCAATGACCGTTCCACCCGTCAGGGTCGCGATGTCTTCCAGCATGGCCTTGCGACGGTCGCCGAAGCCCGGAGCCTTGACGGCACAGGTCTTCAGGATGCCGCGGATGCTGTTGACCACCAGGGTCGCCAGCGCTTCGCCTTCGACTTCCTCGGCGACGATCAGCAGCGGACGGCCGGCCTTGGCGACCTGCTCGAGAATAGGCAGAAGGTCACGGATGTTGCTGATCTTCTTGTCGTGCAACAGCACATAGGGATTCTCGAGAATCGCGATCTGCTTGTCCGGCTGGTTGATGAAGTACGGCGACAGGTAACCGCGGTCGAACTGCATGCCCTCGACGACTTCCAGTTCCGTGTTGAGCGACTTGCCGTCCTCGACGGTGATGACGCCTTCCTTGCCAACCTTGTCCATCGCGTCAGCGATGATCTTGCCGATTTCGGGGTCCGCATTGGCCGAAATCGACCCGACCTGAGCGATTTCCTTGCTGGTCGTGGTGGGCTTGCTGATCTTCTTGAGTTCCTCGACCGCGGCGACGACGGCCTTGTCGATGCCGCGCTTCAGGTCCATCGGGTTCATGCCGGCGGCCACGTACTTCATGCCTTCGGCGACGATCGACTGCGCAAGCACGGTGGCCGTGGTGGTGCCGTCACCGGCGTTGTCGGAGGTCTTGGATGCAACCTCGCGGACCATCATCGCGCCCATGTTCTCGAACTTGTCCTTCAGCTCGATCTCCTTGGCGACCGAGACACCGTCCTTGGTGACGGTCGGGGCGCCAAAGCTGCGCTCGAGGACGACATTGCGGCCCTTCGGGCCCAGCGTGACCTTGACTGCATTGGCCAGGATGTTCACGCCCTTGACCATGCGATGACGCGCGTCATCGCCGAAAAACACTTGCTTGGAAGCCATAGAACCTCTCTCTGAAAATTATGTGGCCGACCGCGCAGCGACCGGCGCCGGTGAACAATCAGGCAACGACGCCCATCAGGTCCTCTTCGCGCATGACGAGCAGTTCCTCGCCTTCGACCTTGACCGTCTGGCCCGAGTACTTGCCGAACAGAACCTTGTCACCGACCTTGACGTCGAGCGCAATGATCTTGCCGTTGTCGTCGCGCTTGCCCGGTCCGACGGCAATGATTTCGCCCTGGTCGGGCTTTTCGGCGGCGTTGTCGGGGATGACGATGCCCGACGCAGTCTTGCGCTCCTGGTCGAGGCGTTTGACGATCACGCGATCGTGCAAAGGACGAATCTTCATAAGGTCTCCTGACGGTTGATCTCTCGGCGAGCGAGAAACATGAAATGAGGGACTTCGAGTCCAGCCCCGACGCGCTGTTAGCAGTCGAGCGAGACGAGTGCTAATAGTAGGGCCAGTCGGTCGCAGTTTCAAGTCGTGGGCCGATCGGCCGACAAATAAATATGGTCCGGAGGCCGCTGAAACTGCCGAAAGACGGGGGTGAGCAGTAACTAACTTACCTGGTCCGATGACCGTGCCGGACCGCAATGCGCCCGGCCACGGCCCGGCTCAGGCCCATCAGCGACCTCAAGGTGCGGCACCGCGTGGTGTCAGATCCGTCCGACACCTCGTCCCGGCCGACGACCACTCATCGGGGCCGCGCGGCTGGTCGTCAATGGGCTAGTGCCTTTGCGTGATACGGCAACGCCGCAGAGTGCCGACAATGTCCATGATCAACCGGAAATGGGACCCGGCGTTTCCATGGATATCTCACTGAGACTGCCATCACACTGGCTTGGCGCCACGCAGGCCAAGGGCAAGGGCAAAGGCCCGAAGACCCTGCGCTCGTTCGTCAATACGGTGATGAGCTACACCAAGATGGACGTGCCGACGGTGGAGCTCTATGAAACCGCCGTCACGTTCGCGCAGAAGTACGCCGATCCACTGTCGGCGCACGGCGCATTGACGCGCACGTTCGGCAAGAAAGCCGGTGTCAGTTTCGTCTTCCGCGCCGACACGGCCACGGAAGGTCGCTACTGGGTCTACTCGTGTGACCCGTGGCTCGAGCCCCCTGCCGAGGCGGTCAGCGCGCTGGCGCCAAAGCGCCTTGTCGTTCAGCTCGCCGAGGGTCTGCCTTGCCGATTTGCGCTCGAGGCCTGCGTCGGGCGCGAGCGGATGATCGACGGCGAGAAAGAGGTCGAGCCGTTCAAGACGCCGCAGGAAGTCGAGGCCTGGCTGACCGCGGTCGCGCCGAAGTTCGGCTTCAGGCCGGATTTCTTCAACGTGGCGATCAAGGAACTCAAGTTTCCGTACGGCAACCGCACCATTACGTTGCCGTATTCCTCGATCGAAGGGGTGCTCGAAATCACCGACGCCGACCTGATCAAGAAGCCGCTGATGCGCGGCATCGGCTCGTACCGCCGCGTCGGCCTCGGATTGCTGCAACTGTCGAACTAGCCGGAAGTTCCCTGAAGATCAGGGATGAACCGGAAATGAAAACGGCGCCCACGGGCGCCGTTCTTGCTGGTGATCCGTGAAAACCTAGACCATGAATCCGAGGTTGGCCTGCGGGAAGTTCGCCGCATTCGGCAGCACATCGGCCATCTGCGTATCGGCAATACCGAACCAGGTCGCCAGCGTCGCCGCGTACTGATTGACCGAGGTGGTCGGCAGCAGGTTGCCTCGTCCGACATCGTTCGGGCCGCGCAGCACGGTCTCGGGCCAGGTTCCGTACAACTCGCCGCCCTTGACCGCACCGCCGACAACGAAGTGATGCGAGCCCCAGCCGTGGTCCGAGCCTTCGCCGTTGGAATCGAGCGTGCGACCGAAGTCCGAGGCGGTGAACGCCGTCACGCTGTCAGCGATTCCGAGGCTGACGGTGGCCTGATAGAACGCCGACATCGCGTTGGCCAGTTCCGTCATGCGGCCACCGTGTCCGTTGATCAGTCCCGAGTGCTGGTCGAAGCCGCCGATCGACACATGAAAGATCTGCCGCTTGGCCCCGAGTGCCTCGCGTGCCGCGATCATGCGTGCAATGTTGCGCATCTGGTTGCCGAGGCCGGTCGCCGGAAAGGTCGAAAACGGCGCTGCGGTCGTCGGGAAGCCGGCCAGGGCCGTGTTCAGCGTCTGGGCGGCCTCGGTCGACCGTTTGACGATCGTGTTGTAGTCCTTCTCGAAGAGATGGGTGCGGTCTTCAGTCATCAGACGGCGCGCTGTCGCGGGTCCGGCGGTTGAACCGTACAGCGTGTTGCCAGACACACCGGTGATCGCCAGGCCGCCGCTGTTGCCTATCTGCATCTGCACGCTGGCCTGGCCCGAGAGGAAGACCGCGGTTCCCGACGCCGACACGCAGGTGAAGTTCTGGAACTGATTGGACGATGGCCAGCAGGTCGCCCATGCGACCGCCCCAGCCGACGCGGGCGCCTTCGCGACGGCCGTTGTAGGTCTGCCACACGGACTGCTGGTCGTTGTGCGAGAACAGGCTCGGCGGCAGCGGCACGCTGCGCGCTCGGTACTGGGTCATCGTCGTCGGCACGATCAGCGTGCCGACATTGGCCAGCACCGCGGCCTTGCCGGCGTCATAGATCGTCTTCAGCGGCTGCAGCTCGGGACGCAATGCAATCTGGCGGCCGGACATCGAAGCGTTGGTCGGCGTCGCCAGCGGCAGCAGTGTCGCCTGCGCCAGCGACAGGTTCGATCGCGATTGCGCGTACAACTGGTAGCTGGCGTTGTCGTACGGCACGACCGTGTTCGAGTGATCGTTGCCGCCGTACATGAAGACGCAGACGAGCGCCTTGTAGTCGGTCGGTGCGGTCTGCGCCGCTGCGGCACCGATCGCGGCGAGATTGACCGCCCAGGGCGTGGCCACGCCGGCGACCGAGAGTCGTGATGCCGTGCGCAGGAATTCGCGGCGGGAAGCTTGGGTCGTCATCGGTTTCTCCGTCCGCCTATTTCTGCACCAGGAATTCCGGCGACGTCATCGTCAGGTAGATCGCGAGCTGCGTCCGGTTCTGGCGCGCGTTGTTGGCCGTCATCGGGATCGCATTGACCGCGTCGCGAATCGAGGTGACGGTCGCGGTTGACAGTGAATCGGCCGCCAGCGCCAGGTTGATCCGTGCGACCAGCACGTCGGCGTTGTCGGCCAGTGCGTAGGTGGACGTGTAGTCCGCACGCACGTCGCTGCCGGTGCCGACGCCGTTCTGGATCACTCCCTGGATGAAATTCGCGTAGGCCGCAACCGAGATTTCGTGCGTGATCTGGAATTCGGGTGCGACGAGTTCGGCGGTCGCCAGGCTGGTGTTGGGCGGAACGAAACCGGGCCGGAAGTAGTTGAACACGCTGGGCGCCCGCATCGGCGTCTGCCCGAGCTGGTTGTCGAGAACCCCGATGCGGAAGTTGCCGCTCGCGGAAGTCGCGCCGAATGCGCGCATCCACGCGGCCAGCCGCAGTGTCGGCTCGCGCAGCTTGCCGTCGTTGGGACCGGCACCCGGTGTCACCGCATTCGGATCGAAAAGTACCGCGCGCACGGTCGCCTTGAGGTCGCCGCGCACGCCCTTGCCGTTGTCGTTGAACACCGCAGCCACGCGTCCGACATAGGCGGGGCTCGGGTTGCTGGTGACCATGTGCTGGATCAGGCGCGTCGCGATGAACGGCCCGACATTGGGATGACCGGCGAGCGCATCGAGCGCCGTCTTCAGCGCCTGCGGGCCAGCCGTTCCAGCGGGAACCGTGACGCCGAGGAACTGCTTTTCCAGCGGCGAGTGATACTGCGCATAGAACTGCATCGGTATCACGCGGCGCATCGGATCCTGCGGATTGTTTCCGCCGAAGCGTCCGTTGACCGGGTCCGGCGTGCCGGTGTTGCCCCAACCCCAGCCGGTGAACACTCGCGCCAGACCGCGGATGTCGTCCATGCTGTAGGTGTCGACCGGTTCGCCGTTGACCAGTTTCGGTGTGCCATCGGTGTTCAGCTGCACCAGTCCGATCGAGAAGAGCTGCATCACCTCGCGCGCAAAGTTCTCGTCCGGCACGCGTCCGCCGTCGCCTCGGTTCGCCAGCGACGTCAGGTACTGTCCCATCGCCGGATGCTTGGTGACGGCCTCGAGCAGATCGCGGTAGTTGCCGAACGCGTGGATCGACAGCGTGTCGAGATAGGACGCGAGCGTGTGGGGCGCCGTCTGCAGTGCCGCGTCGGCCGCCGACGTGACGAGGATTTGCGACAACGCGTACGTGACGCGCTGCCTCAACGGATCAGGCGCGGTGATGGCCTGCTTCCAGAACGACTGATAAAGCGGATCGATGGTGACCGTGACGCCTTCCGGGGTCGGAATCGGGTACGCCGCCAGCACGAAGTCGAGGTGCGCAGTGCGCGGGATCTGGAACTGCTGCTCGATCCAGTCGCTGTAACCGAGGCGCTTCAGCCGATCGATTTCCGCATTCGTTGCACCGAAGGTGGACTGCGCCAGAAAGCGCACCGCTTGTGCATCCGACGGTGCCGCGGGCGCCGGTGTCGGGCCGGACGGCACAAAGCCCCCCGCGGGAGGCTCCGGAATGACGGTCGGGGGCACCGCCGGTGCCGGTGCGGATGCGGGTGCAGCCGCGTCTCCGCCGCCACCACCGCCACAGGCCGCCAGGGTCAGTGCAGCCGCGACGACAGCCAGTAAGCTTCGAACCTTGAAAGCGGGTAGTGAGTTCATCGGGTATCCGGAACGGAAGGCGATCAGGCGCGCCAAGAGACACCGCGAAGTCGCGGTTCTCCCCGGCGGGAGGCTAACGGCCGCTCCTGTTTGGGTCTATCGGGCGAACGAACTAGCTCCTGCAACCGCCGCTAGAGACCAAATGGGTTCCCAGAGAGGAAGTCCTTGGATGATTTGAGGTTACTTCGGTGCTTTGCCGTCTTCGGTCTCCTGCTGGCACTGGTTTCACCGGCCGGATCGCAGGCGACTCGCACCGCCCAGGAGTTGCCGGACTCGGTCGCCACGGCGTTGAAGATCGCCAACGTACCGACCAGCGCCGTGGGCATCAGCGTCGTGCCGCTGGCCGGCGCCGGACTGACCCTGTCGGTCAACGAAGGCGCGCTGATGAATCCGGCGTCGACGATGAAACTCGTCACCACGCTGGCCGCTCTCGAGATCCTCGGCCCCCAGTTCATCTGGCGGACCGAGGCCCTGGCCGTCGCGCCGCTGAACGCCGGCACGCTCGAAGGCGATCTTTATCTGCGCGGCAGTGGCGATCCGCGCTTCGTGGTTGAACACCTGTGGCTGCTCGTGCAGCGCCTGCGCGGCGTCGGACTGCGCGAGATCCGAGGTGATCTGCTGCTCGACCGCGGCTCGTTCGAGGCAGCGGCGCACGATCCCGGGGCCTTCGACGGCGAAACCCTGCGTCCGTACAACGCGGGCGCCGACGCCCTGCTGCTCAACTACAAGAGCGTCACCTTTCACTTCGTGCCCGACTCCGCGGCCAAGCAGGTCCGCGTATACGCCATACCCGCGCTGTCAGGAATGACGGTGCCTGCCACGGTACGGGCAGTCGAGGGGTCTTGTAACGACTGGCGCGCCCGACTGGGCGGTGATTTCACCGATCCGATGCGACCGCAGTTCCGCGGCGCGTTTCCGTTGTCGTGCGGCGATCGTGCCTGGCATGTCAGTCTGCTCAACTCCACCTCGTATCTCGACGCCGTGTTCCGCGCGCTTTGGACCGACAGCGGCGGAACCTGGCGCGGTCGGGCGCGCGACGGTGTCGCACCGGCCGATGCTCGGCGACTCGCGCAGCATGAGTCCGAGTCACTGGCCGAGGTCATCCGCGATATCAACAAGTTCAGCAACAACGTGATGGCGCGCCAGTTGTTCCTGACGATCGGCGGCGAAGTGGCGAAGCAGCCGGCGAGTGCCGAACGTGCGCAGCGAGCCGTGGGCGACTGGCTGGTGGGCAAGGGGATCGAGCGACGGGACTTCGTGCTCGAAAACGGGGCCGGGCTTTCGCGCGTCGAGCGCCTGACGCCGGCCGGACTGTCGCGCCTGCTCACCAGTGCGTTCGCCAGCCCGCTGATGCCCGAATTCATTGCTTCGTTGCCCCTCGTCGGCGTTGACGGCACCATGCGCAAACGGACGGGCGCCGCCGGTTCGGCTCACATCAAGACCGGCCTGTTGGCGGACACACGTGCCATTGCAGGTTACGTGCTGGCGGTGAGCGGCCGTCGTTATGCTGTGGTTGCGTTCGTCAATCACCCGAATGCCGGTGCGTCGCAAGGCGCACTCGATGAACTGCTGAACTGGGTCTACGTCAACGGCTAAGGGAATTTGCGGGATTCGATCTGCATCATGCCGCCGGCATGATGATTGTCTAGCCTGAGGATGCGGGCTGCTGACTTCAAGGAGAAGCCATGGAACAGACCAAGAAGGAACGTCTGATGACGGATGTCAACACCGTGCTGGTCGATGCGGAAGAGTTGCTGCGCCAGGCGGCCCAGGCCAGCGGCGAACAGGCCGCCGATTTGCGTCGCCGTGCCCAGACCGCAATCTCCAACGCGAAGACACGCCTGGTTGAAGTCGAGCATCGGGTGGTCGATCAGGCCAAGGTGGCGGCCAAGGCTTCCGACGCCTGGGTGCACGAACACCCGTGGACAGCGATTGGCGTCGCAGCGGGCATTGGCCTGCTGGTCGGCCTCGTGATCAACCGTCGCTGATCATTGCGTAGTCTCGGCGCGAGGCGCGCCCACGGTGGAATCAGCGATGTCGGATGAAACGGAGTCCCCGCCGGGCCTTATCGCATCGATACGGGCGATGATCTCCAGCGCGGTCAGCCTGCTGGCGACGCGCGGGGAACTGGCGGCGCTCGAGCTCGGAGAAACACGCGACCGGGCGCTACGCTGGGCCGCGCTCGGAGTCGTCGCTGCCGTGTTGCTGCTCGCGGCACTGATGACATTGTCATTTTGGGTGGCGGCAATTTTCTGGGACGGCCCCCGGGCACTCGCGCTCGGGGTACTGACGGCCGCGTATGCCCTCGCAGCCGTCGTGGCGGCGCGCGTCGTGCGGCGCGAGATCGCGGCTGCACCGCCGTTACTGGCGCAGACCCGTGCCGAGCTGCAGAAGGACCGCGAGGTCCTGCGCGGTCGCCCTGAAAGCGCCAACGATGACAACGGCTGATCGCGAACTGCTTGCGCTGAAGCGCGATCTGCTGCTGGTGCGCGCCGCGGCGGAACGCGCGCAGCTCGCTCATCAACTCGATCGATTCCAGGGACGCACTCGCGGTGTGCGACGCGCTGCAGGAATCCTGGCGGGCTCACCGAGATTGGCCGGCACTCCGCTGCTCGGCGCCGCAGCGAACGCGATTGGATTTGCGCGGCGCCAGCCCTGGATAGTCCCGGCGGTCGTGACCGGCGTATCGAAACTCTCGCGATCGCGCGCGCTGCGGTGGGCGCTGCTGGCGGGCGTCGTCGTGACGGCGGCGTGGTGGATCAGCCGGACACCGGGCTTCGACGCCGCAGCAGGCAGCGCGAACGACTCGCCGCAAGAAAACGGCGACCCGCTGGACTGACCGGTCACGAGCTGTCTGCGACTCGCGGAAGTTTCTGGTCGAACCACTGCCAGGTCGATCTGCCAGCGCGGAAACCTGCAGCGGGTCTCGTCCCGCTCGACGATCCAGCGGCCCCCTACAATTCCGCTTCGGGGGACACCATGCCGCAACCATCGACTTTCCACGCCAAGCTGCAGGCACGCTGGCGCGCCGCCAACTCACTGCTGTGCGTCGGCCTCGATCCTGACCCCGCGCGCTTTCCGGCCCAGCTGCGTGGCACCGGCGACGCCATCTTTCGCTTCTGCCGCGACATCGTCGATGCGACGGCCGAACTCGCCTGTGCATTCAAGCCGCAGATCGCCTACTTTGCCGCCGCGCGTGCAGAAGACCAGCTCGAGCAGCTGATCGCGCACATCCGTCGCGAACATCCGCAGGTGCCGGTGATCCTCGACGCCAAGCGCGGCGACATCGGGGCCACTGCCGAGCACTATGCGCGCGAGGCATTCGAACGCTACGGCGCGGACGCAGTCACGTTGTCGCCGTACATGGGCAAAGACTCGATCGATCCCTTTCTTGCATACGCTGACCGCGGCGCCTTCCTGCTTTGCCGCACGAGCAACGCGGGCGGCGACGACCTGCAGATGCTCGATGTCGCCGGAGTGCCGCTTTACCTACGCGTCGCGGCCATGGCGGCCGGCGAGTGGAACACCGGAGGCCAGCTGGGCCTGGTGGTCGGCGCAACCTATCCGGCCGAACTGGCACGGGTTCGTTCGCTCGTGGGAGACATGCCGCTGCTGGTGCCCGGCATCGGCGTGCAGGGCGGCGATGTCGCCGCCAGTGTCGCTGCCGGCCAGACGGCAGACGGCACCGGCATGGTGGTCAACTCGTCGCGCGCAATCCTGTATGCGAGCGACGGGCCCGACTACGCCGAGCGCGCACGCGAAGTAGCGCGCGCCACCCGCGACGAGATCAACCGTCACCGTCGACGCTGAAGCGGCCTGCCTTACTTGCCGGCTCCGTTCGCCATGTCGGCCGCGCGCGGCGTCTGCGAGGCCAGCACCTTGTCGATGCGGTGCTTGTCCATGTCGACGATCTCGAATCGCCAGCCGTGCCACTCGACCACATCGCCGGTGGCCGGGACCCGTCCAAGCAGCAGCATCACCATGCCCGAGAGCGTGTTGTAGCGGCCGAGTTCCTCCTCGGGCGCTGAGCCGAAGTTCAACCGGTCCTTGAGTTCGGGAATCGGGATCAGTCCATCGAGCAGCCACGAACCGTCGGCGCGCTGCACCGCCCAGGCATCCTCGGTGCGTTGCGGCTTGAACTCGCCGGCGATCGCCTCGAACAGGTCCTGCGAGGTCACGAGCCCCTGGATCTCGCCGTACTCGTCGACCACCAGCGCCATGTGCCCGGCGCTGGCCCGGAAATTCTCCAGCAGTTCCATGCCCGTCAGCGACTCGGGCACGTAGACCACCGTCTCGGCCGCGCGCTCGAGGTTGAGGACATCGCCGCGGATGGCCTGCTGCAGCAGCCGGCGCGCACTCGCCACGCCGACGACGTCGCGCAGGCCGCCACGGCATACCGGGAAGCGCGAGTGCTCGATGTCGAGCACCCGGTGCAGGTTGTCCTTCAGGTCGTCCTCGAGATCCAGGTACACGATTTCCGAGCGCGGCGTCATCAGCGATGCGATCTGGCGGTCGTCGAGCCGGAACACGTTGCGCACCATCGCGCGTTCCTGTTCGTCGATCACGCCGGTTTCCGAGCCTTCCTTGATCAGCGCGTGGATCTCCTCTTCAGTGACGGCGCTGGATCCGTCCGAACGCGCGCCGATCACCCGCAGCATCAGGTCGGTCGACGCCGTCAGCAGCCGTACGAACGGCTTCGCGGCCAGCGCCAGCCAGGCGATCGGTCGCGCCACGCGACGCGCAATCGCCTCGGCCGAGATCTGACCCAGCCGCTTCGGCACCAGTTCGCCGAGCACGATCGAGAAGTACGTGACGACGACCACCACCAGTGCCGTTGCGCCGAGTTGAGCGCTCTTCGGCTCGGCGCCCAGCGCGATCAGCCAATGCGAGAGGGGCTCGGCGAAGGCGGCCTCGCCCACGATCCCGCTCAGGATGCCGATCGATGTAATGCCGACCTGGATCGTCGACAGAAACCGCGTGGGCTCGTCGTTCAGTGCCAGTGCGGCCGCCGCTCCGATGTCGCCCTGCTCAACCAGTGCCTGCAGCCGGGCGCGGCGCGCGGTCACGAGCGCGATTTCGGACATGGCGAAGACGCCGTTGAGCAGTATCAATCCAAACAGCAGCAGGACTTCGGTCGGCATGGCAATCCGTGGTGAGAGTGCAGTTCAAATCTGACATCGCCACCGGGCCTACGGCACCGGCAACGGAACATCGGCATGGCTCCATGCCGTTCGAGCCTGGGCGATCAGTGCATCGGCCCCGGCGGCATTGCCCAGGCGCCGTTCCGACTCGGCGCGGCCGGCCAGTGCGACCGCATTCGCAGGGTGACGCTCGAGGTCGGCCTCGAACACCGCCAGCGCCGCGCGCGCCTGGCCCGCCTGCAGCAGCGCCTGACCCAGCCGATGCCGCGCCGGTATCTGCCACGCCGGCGGTTCGTCGCTGGCGAGCCGATCTTCACGCGCGACGGCGATCCGCGCATGCCGCACGGCCTCGGCACGCGACCCGCGCGCAGTCGCGATGTCGGCGCGCAGCAAGGCTTCGGCCACCGCCAGGAGGTCGGCGGCACGATTGGTCTGCTTGACCTCGAGCTTCTGCGCGCTGGCCTGCCGACGTGCGGCCCGCAGCACTGTCCGTTCCTGCTCGGCGCGTGCCCCCTTGCCCTGATGGGCATAGGCCGTGCCGCGGGCATACGCAGCCACGCCGCGCAGGTAGGGTCCGGCACCGGAGCTCATCGTGGCGAGGAGGATGTCATTCCAGCGCCCGAAGCGCACTAGGGTGAACCAGGGTGTGGCCTGCAGGTGCTGGCGCGTCCCGGCGTCGATTTGCAGGTCGGGCGCGCTGGTGACGGTCGCCGCCATCGCCGTCGCGGTGTCCAGCGCCAGCTGTGACTCGCCGCTCCACAGGGCCGATGCCCAGAGGAAATGCTGGTTGTGCAATGCGTATCCGGCAGCGTACGCAGGGTCGGTGATCGTGGCCGTCGCATAGCGCTGATCGGCAGACACCGCTGCCTGGTTCGCCAGCGCGGCCTCGTGGTAGCGACCGAGCCGCAGATAGACATGGGACGGCATGTGAACGAGGTG
Source organism: uncultured beta proteobacterium (assembly GCA_963769745.1). Classification (GTDB taxonomy): domain Bacteria; phylum Pseudomonadota; class Gammaproteobacteria; order Burkholderiales; family Burkholderiaceae_F; genus JALORV01. The sequence continues at coordinate 75,453 of CAVYNB010000011.1, read as the reverse complement.
GCCGACACCCGGCGTGATCGCCGGCAGGCGCTGGGCCGACACGAGCGCCGCCGCCGGCGTGCGCGATTCGTCGTACAGGTGGATGCGATAGTGATGCGCGCCGGGGTGGTCGGGCGCGAGCGACAGTGCACGGTCGAGCAGGGCCGCAATCTGCGGCGTCCAGGGCTGGGCCGTGCCGTCGGCGCGCCACCAGTCGTAGGCATGCGCGGTCATCAGGGCCTCGGCGGCCAACACGGCGATGTCGGCGTCGTCCGATCGACGTCCGGACAGAGCCACCATCGCCTCGGCATAGCGGATTGCAGCGGCATCGCTAACGCCAATGGCGCCCCCCGCATAGCGCAGGGCCATCGCCTCGACGAGTTCGCGTGTGCGGGGATCCGCCGCGTACACGCGCGCCTGCACGATGGCATCGCGCGCGATCGGCATGTCGGCCGCGTCCACGTCGTGGTTGATGCTCGGTCCCACCGCCCAGGCGATGCCCCAGCGGCACATCGCGCAGTCCGGATCGCGCACGGTCGCGGCACGGAACGAACGCGCGGCCTCGGCGAAATTGAAGCCCCAGCCGAACACCAGACCCTGCTCGAAGTAACGCTGCGCCTCGGGATGATCGGAAACGCGCGGCGCGCGATACGAGCCGACGCCGTCGAAGAGGCGCGCCTCCGAGACTTTCAGGCCACGCGCGTCCGACAGGCAGAGTTCACTGGCCGGCCGGGCGCCTGCCGCGAGTGACGGCAGCAGCAGGAAGAAAACCAGCCACCGACAGCGCATCAGTCGGCCACGAAGAAAGCGGTCGCCTCGTCGACGAAGGCATCCGGCTGCTCTTCGGGGATGAAGTGACCGCACGGCAATGTGCGGCCGGACACGGCACCGGTCGCCTTGTCTCGCCAGTCGGCCAGTGGCGTGAACAATCGATGCACCACGCCGCGTTCGCCCCACAGCACATGCACCGGGCACTCGATCCGGCGCGTGTCGTCAGCGCGGTCATGCTCGAGGTCGATGCTGGCCGCAGCGCGGTAGTCCTCGCACATCGCGTGGATCGCGGCCGGGGTGAAACAGCGGTGGTACTCGGCCAGCGCACGCGCATCGAACGCCGACGTACCGCTCGACGACCAGGCGCCGAGCTTCGCCCGAAGATAGAACCCAGGGTCGGCACCGATCAGCGTCTCGGGCAGCGGCGCCGGCTGGATCAGGAAGAACCAGTGGTAGTACAGGCGCGCAAACTCCATCGTCGTGCGTTCGTACATCGTGCGCGTCGGTGAGATGTCGAGCACCATCAGCCGCATGACATCGCGCGGGTGGTCGAGCGCGAGCCGGTGCGCCACGCGCCCGCCGCGATCGTGGCCGCACACGAAGTAACGCTCATGGCCGAGGCAGTGCATCAGTTCGACCATGTCACGCGCCATCACGCGCTTGCTGTACGGCGCATGCTCGGCATCGCTCGGCGGCTTGCCGGAGTCGCCGTAGCCGCGCAGGTCGGGCATGACGATGCGGAATCGTTGCGCCAGTCGCGGCGCCACGCGATGCCAGATCGCGTGCGTCTGCGGGAAACCGTGCAGCAGGAGCAAGGCAGGGCCACTGCCGCCCTGCCGGAAGCAGATGTCCACGCCATTGACGTGACGTTGTTCGGTTGCGAAATCCGGGAAAAGTCCCGAGGGTGTCATGCAGAGTACGGCGTCGCGACGGCTAAATGTCCTGCCGCTGCTTCAGAAGGCCGACCAGAGTTTCGAGTGCCGCGATGATGCTCTGCGTCCGCACGGCGCCGCGATCGCCGTCGAAGCGCCGTGTTTCCGTCTTTACCCAGGCGGCCTGGCTCGCGTCGCGACGTATCGCCCACGCGAAACTGACCGTGCCGACCGGCTTCGCTGGCGTGGCTCCGCTCGGACCCGCCACACCGGTCACCGCGACCGCCACCTGGGCGCTGCTGTGCGACAGGGCGCCCAGCGCCATCGCGCGCGCGACCGGTTCACTGACCGCACCGAAGTCGCGCAGGTAAGCGGGTGCAACCCCGAGCACCTGCATCTTCGATTCGTTGGTGTAGGTGATGAAGCCGCGGTCGAACCACTGGCTCGAGCCCGGGCTCAGCGTCACCGCATACGCGACGCCTCCCGCCGTGCACGACTCGGCGGTGGTCAGCGACAGGTGCTGCGCACGCAACGCGCGTCCGAGTTCGGCGGACAGGTGTTCGAGGCGCTCGGCCGCCGAGCTCATGACACCACCCGCACGACGATCGCCGCCAGGACCACGGTGTAAAACGCGGCAACGAGGTCGTCCACCATGACGCCGACGCCATTTTTCCAGCGCCGGTCGAGCGCCCGTATCGGCGGCGGCTTCAGGATGTCGAACAGGCGAAACGCCAGAAAGCCGAACGCCTGCGCGATCAGTGTGGAAGGCAGTATCAGCAGCACGATCCAGATCGCGACGATTTCGTCGATGACGATAGCGCCGTGATCCGGGCGCCCCAGCGCGGCACCGGTGCGCTGGGCACTGGCGCAGCCGAGCAGGAAGGTGACGGCGATCACGACAGCCCAGGCAACGGGAGACAGCCACCCATCCAGAGCAATGAACGCCCCCCAGCCCGCCAGCGTGCCCCACGTTCCGGGCGCCGGGCGCAGCAGACCGCTGCCGAATCCGAGTGCGACGCCGTGTGCCGGGTGCGCGAGCATGAATCGCAGCGACGGTGCGGCGTTGCCACCGTCGGTGGCGATCGCCACGGGGTCGACGGGGGGGGACATTGTTGGCGGCGTGGAAGCGCTCATGGACGGAAATGATCGAACGCCCGCGGTTCCCTGTCCATCGCCCGGCCGTCGGCATCGACGACCGTCAGTCCGCTGCCGGCCCGGATCGTCCCGATCCGGGTGACCGCGACGCCGGCGGCCAATCCCGCCGCGAGGACAGCGTCGGCCGCCGAAGGCGACGCCGTGAACAGCAGTTCGTAGTCATCGCCTCCGGCGAACACACAGCGCTGCTGCACGCGGGCATCGGTCCCCCGCAGCGCGTTCGACCGCGGGACCAGGTCCCATTCGACCGTCGCCGCCACCCCGGAGCGCTCCAGGAGGTGGCCCAGATCACCGGCGAGGCCGTCCGAGACGTCGATCGCACTGGTGGCGACGCCGCGCAGGCGCTGGCCCAGTTCCACGCGAGGCACCGGCCGCTCCAGCCGTTCAATGACCGTCCGTGCCGTCTCGGCAGGAAGCACGATGTCGCCGCGCCGGTAGTCCAGCCCCAGTGCCCCGTCGCCAAGCACGCCGGAGACCCAGAGCTCATCGTCCGGTGCCGCGCCCGAGCGCAATAGCGCGGTGCCACGTGGCAAGTCACCGAGCGCAGTGATCGACACGGTCACGCCGGCGGGCGAGCGGGTCGTGTCGCCACCCGCAAGCGCACAGCCATGAGTGTCCGCCAGCGCAAACATGCCGCGCGTGAACGCTGCCAGCCACGCTTCGTCCGGCCGCGGTAGCGCCAGTGCCAGGAAAAAGCAGCGCGGCGTCGCGCCGCAGGCGGCGAGATCCGACAGATTGACCGCCAGGGCCTTGTGGCCCAGCGCTTCCGGATCGACCGTCGTCAGGAAATGCACGCCCTCGACCAGCATGTCGGTCGTCACGGCCCATTGCATCTGTGGGCCGCCGTCGATCAGGGCGCAGTCGTCACCGATGCCGAGATCCACTCGCGATGCAGCCGTTCCGGCGCGCTCGAAGTAACGTGCGATCAGCTCGAATTCGCCGGCCGGCTGCCGGGTCGACACCATGGCATGGCCCTGACGTCGCTGGTCAGGCGCGCGCGGCGACTTCGGTCGGCCGCAGCTGCGCGGCCACCTTGTCCAGCACGCCGTTGACGTACTTGAATCCCTCCGTACCGCCAAAGCTCTTGGCGAGTTCCACCGCCTCGTTGATGACGACGCGGTACGGAATTTCGGCGCGATGCTTCAGTTCGTAGGTGGCCAGCAGCAGGATGCCGTGCTCCACTGGCGACAATGCATCGACACCGCGATCGAGATGCGGTGCGAACTCGGCCCGCAGCGCGGCGGCGCCACCGATCGCTCCATTGAGCAACTCACGATAGTGCTGCATGTCGGTCCGGGCCGTCAGCTCCTCGAGGCCGTCGGCGCCGCGGGTTTCCGCAAGGTGTCCTTCGATGGCCGCGGCATCCTGACCGCCGACCAGCCATTCGTACAGACCCTGCACCGCCAGTTCACGCGCACGACGCCGGGCGCTGCGGCTGCCGCCGCGAGGGGCCGCCGACGACGGTTCAGTCGACAACGGTCTCGTCGCCATTTTCATCCAGTGCCCAGAGCAGATTCGCCATCTCGACGGCAACTCGCGCGGCGTCACGGCCCTTCTCGTTGACACGCGCTTTCGCCTGCTCATCGCTCTCGGCTGTGATGATTCCGTTGGCGACCGGAACGCCGTAGGTCAACGCGACCTGGGCAACGCCGCGGGCCGACTCGTTGGACACGACCTCGAAGTGGTAGGTCTCGCCGCGAATCACGCAGCCGAGCGCGATCAGCGCATCGAAATCCTCGGTCGAGGCGAGCTTGGCCAGGGCCACCGGAAGCTCCAGCGACCCGGGCACCGTCAGGTGCGTGACGTCATCCTCGTCGACGCCGAGCGTGACCAGCTCGCTGACGCAAGCCTCCAGCAGCGCCCGCCCGGCCCACTCGTTGAAGCGCGCCTGGACGATGCCGATCCGCAGATCGGCGCCGTCGAAGTCGGGCGCGAGATAGTCGATCGCCATGAACCCTCCAGGCGACGCAGTGTACGCGAGCGGTTTCGCATGACGCCCGTGCCGACGCGCGGGTTCAGCTCTGAGTTCAGCTCTGGGTTCAGCTCTGGGTTTAGCTCTCAACAAACCCGGTCGTGTGCAGTCCGAAGCCGGCCATCGACGGCATCTTGCGCGGACGCGCCAGCAGCTTCATCTGGCCGACGTTGAGATCACGCAGGATCTGCGCGCCAATGCCGTAGGTGCGCAGGTCCATGCGGGCCTGGCGCGCAACTTCGTCGCCGGACGTCTCCGACACCAGCGCATCGAACTTGGCGAAGAGCCGGTCGGACGGTTCGGCGCAGTTGAGCAGCACCAGCACGCCGGCCTCGGCCTGTGCAATGGCCGCCAGCGCCTTCGGAATCGGCCAGGAATGCGTGCTCGCCGTGGCGTCGAGGAAGTCGAGCACCGATACCGGCTCATGCACACGCACCAGCGATTCACGCTCCGGATCGATGACGCCCTTGACGAGCGCCAGGTGCGGCGCGCCGCTCGGCTTGTCGCGATAAACGACAAGTTCGAACTCGCCGGCCGGCAACCTCACCCGCCGGCTGCCGCACCGCTCGATGATCGACTCGGTCGCCGCACGGTAGTGGATGAGGTCGGCGATCGTGCCGACTTTAAGGCCGTGCGTCTGGGCGAACGGGATCAGGTCGGGCAGGCGCGCCATCGTGCCGTCGTCGTTCATGATTTCGCAGATCACGGCGGCGGGCGTCAGACCGGCCAGCTGCGTCAGGTCGCAACCGGCCTCGGTATGTCCGGCACGCATCAGCACGCCGCCCGGTTGCGCAACCACCGGAAAGATGTGTCCCGGCTGCACGATGTCCGCCGGTTTCGCATTCGTCCGGGTCGCAACCCAGACCGTGCGCGCGCGATCGGCCGCGGAGATTCCGGTCGTCACGCCCTCGGCGGCCTCGATCGAGACCGTGAAGTTCGTGCCATGCACGGTGCCATTGGCGCGTGCCATCGGCGGCAGCGCGAGCTGCCGCGCGTGGGCCTCGGTCAGCGTCACGCAGACCAGGCCGCGCGCATGCTTGGCCATGAAATTGATTTTTTCCGGCGTGACGAAGTCCGCTGCGAAGACGAGATCGCCTTCGTTCTCGCGATCCTCGTCGTCGACCAGCACGACGATGTTGCCCTTGCGCAGTTCGTCGAGGATCTCGGGCACGCCCGCGATCGATCCGGACGACTCCGAACGGCCCGTGACCAGCGACAGTGCGTTCATGCGACCTCCCGGGGACGCGCCCCGCAACGCAGCGATTCTAGTCGTGCAGCCCACCCGCGCCGACCGCGCCGTCAGCGCTGGCCGAAGGTCAGTGGACCGAAGACGGAGCCGGCCTCGCGCGGCAGCGAGCGCCAGTACTGCCGCGGCCCCGCGACGACACCGCCGAGTTCGATCGCCGCCCGCCAGGGCCAGCGTGGATCGAAGAGCATTCCGCGCGCCAGCGCAACGAGGTCGGCGCGGCCGTCGGCGATGATGGCTTCGGCCTGGCGTGGCTCGGTAATCAGCCCGACCGCCATGGTCGTGAGGCCGATCTCGTTGCGGATGATCTCGGCGAACGGCACCTGGTAGCCCGGCGCCGGCTTGATGCGCTGCTGCGGCGACACGCCCCCGCTGGACACGTCGATCCAGTCGCAGCCGCGTGCCTTGAGTTCGCGCGCCAGGGCCAGTGACTGCTCCAGCGTCCAGCTCGGCGGCGCCGGCTCGAGTTCCTCCAGCCAGTCCGTCGCGGAGATGCGCATGCCGACCGGCCGATCGGCGGGAAAGGCGGCGCGCACGGCATCGAACACCTCGAGCGGAAAACGCATGCGGTTCTCGAGCGATCCGCCGTAGCGGTCGGTGCGTCGGTTCGCCACCGGTGACAGGAATTCGTGCAACAGGTATCCGTGCGCGGCGTGAACCTCGATCGCATCGATGCCCAGGCGCGCAGCTCGCGTGGCTGACTCGGCGAAGGCGGTGCGCAGGCGTGCAAGGTCACCTTCGTCGAGAGCGCGCGGCGGCGATTCATCGGGTCCGTGTGCCAGGGCCGACGGCGCCTCCGGCAGCCATCCTCCCTGATCGCGCGGCAGGAGCTTGCCGCCATTCCACGGTTCGCGGCTCGACGCCTTGCGGCCGGCATGTGCGAGCTGGATCGCCACCCGGACCGGAGCCACTGCACGGATCATCCGCAGCACGCCGGCCAGCGCGTCTTCGTTCGCATCGCTGTACAGGCCGAGGTCCCCTTGCGTGATGCGACCGGCTGCCGTCACCGCCGTCGCCTCAATGCACAGCAACCCGGCACCGGACAGCGCGAGCGAGCCCAGGTGCGCCCAGTGCCAGTCGGTGGCACTGCCGTCGTGTGCCGAGTACTGGCACATCGGCGAGATGACGATGCGATTCGGCAGTTCGAGCGAGCGCAGGGCGTAAGGAGTGAAGAGCCTGGACATGGGCGGGAGCGGGCCTGGAGGATGAGTCGGGAAGACTGGGTTGGTCTTGGGGTTCGATCAAGCGTCAGCGATGCATGAGCACTACCGACAGGTTCCACAGCACGTGGGCAGCGATCGGTGCGAGCAGGCTGCCGGTACGTGCGCGCAGCCAAAGATAGAGGATCGCCGCCGGCACCACGCCCAGCAGCAGGCCGGGCCGAACGCCATGCAGCGCCACGAACGCGGCCGTGACGGCCAGTCCGCCGAGGCCGATCGGTGCGCCCCAGAGGTTCCAGCGGGGCGGATGCGCCCGATCGGCCAGCGCCAGGATCACGCCGCGAAACACCAGTTCCTCGACCATCGCTGCCAGCACGACGGCGAGCAGCAGCGGACCCGCCACACTCATCGCCGCCGGCCCACGCAGACCGACGATGAATGCGTTCAGCACGACCGCGATGGCAGTGACCGCGAACGCAGGCCGCGCGCTGCCCGGACGCAGCGGTACCAGGCCGACTTCGGCCCGGGTCAGCCGACCGACCGCCAGCAGCGGCTGGAATGCGAGCCACACAGCTGCAGCCGCGATGGCCGGCGCCCACGGGCGCCAGTCCGGATCGAGCAGCCAACCGGCAACCGCGAGCGCAACGACGTAAAGCAGCAGCAGTGCGAAGGCGCCGACCGCGGCCGGGCGCTGCTCGCGCCTCGCCCATGGAATCAGTGCGGCACTGATCGCCAGCGCAAGCAGCCAGCCGGCGATCCCGTCGTTCATGGGCAGTCAGGGCTTGACCGCCCTAGTTCGTTCCGGGAAGCATGCGCTCCACGTAGCGCGCGATCAGGTCGGCTTCGAGGTTGACGCGCGCACCGGGACGCAGCTGTTGCAGCGTCGTCACGGCCTGGGTATGCGGAATGATGTTGAGCGAGAACTCGCAGCCCGCCGGCGTATCGGCAACGCGGTTCACCGTCAGGCTCACGCCATTGACGGCGATCGATCCCTTCACGGCAAGATACTTGCCGAGCTCGGCCGGCGCGACGATCACCAGTTCCCACGATTCGCCCACCGCGGCATGACGTGTCACCTCACCGACACCGTCGACATGGCCCGCGACGAGGTGGCCGCCGATGGCGTCGCCCAACCGCAACGAGGTCTCGATGTTCACATCGCCCGGTGCGTCCAGTCCCACGGTCCGGGCCAGGCTTTCCCCGGACACATCGGCGGTGAAGCGCATCCCGTCAACTGTGGTGGCCGTCATGCAGGCGCCATTGAGCGCAATGCTGTCGCCCACCTGAGCGACGAAACCGGGCACGCGCGCGGCGTCGACCGTGATGCGAACCCCACCCCCGTCAGGAACGGGCTCCACCCGCTCGATCCTCCCGATGCCCTGCACGAGACCGGTGAACATGCGTACCCCTCAGACCAGACGCGCACGGATGCGCACGTCGCCACCCACCGGCGCAACCTCGAGAAACTCGAGCTTTTGCGCCTGCGCGAGATCGGAAAGTGCCGGCAGGTGCAGCATCCCCTGCGCCTCCCCGATCAGCATCGGCGCGAGGTAGACCAGCAGCTCGTCGACGACGCCCGCCTTGACCAGCGAGCCGTTCAGCTTGAACCCCGCTTCGACGTGCACTTCGTTGACGTGCCGACGCGCAAGTTCACGCATCAGCGCCGCCAGGTCGACCTTGCCCTGCGCGTCCGGCAGTTCGAGCAACTCGATATCGCGAGCCCGCAGCGCTGCCGCGCGCTCCGGCACGGAACTCGCGGTGGCGACCAGCACCTTGCCCGCCCCATCGAAGAGGCGAGCGGCGGGATCGACCTCGAGCCGGCTGTCGACCAGCACGCGCAGCGGCTGGCGCGGGGTCTCGACCAGGCGCACATCGAGCTGCGGATTGTCCGCCCGCACTGTGCCGATGCCCGTCAGCAGCACGCAGGCCCGTGCGCGCCAGGCATGTCCATCGCGGCGCGCCTCCTCGGACGTGATCCACTTCGACACGCCGTTTTCCAGCGCCGTCTTGCCGTCCAGGCTGGCCGCGATCTTCATGCGGACCCACGGTCGCCCGCGCTGCATGCGCGAGAAAAAGCCGATGTTCATCTCGGCCGCTTCCTGTTCCAGCAGACCGCAGCGCACGTCGATGTCCGCACTGCGCAGCATCTCGAGGCCGGTGCCGGCCACCAGGGGATTCGGGTCCTCGACGGCGGCGATGACGCGGCCCACATGGGCCTCGATCAATGCCGTGGAACACGGCGGCGTGCGGCCAAAGTGGCTGCACGGCTCGAGCGACACATAGACCGTTGCGCCGCGCACGTCGTGGCCGTTGCGACGTGCGTCGAGCAGCGCCTCGATCTCTGCGTGATTGGATCCCGGCGGCTGGGTCCAGCCCTCGCCGATGACCCTGCCCTCGCGCACGATGACGCAGCCGACGCGCGGATTGGGCGCCGCGTCGTTCATCGCGCGCGCAGCCAGTCCGAGCGCGCGGGACATGAACTCGCGGTCGGCTGCGTCGTACATCAGGATGCCGGCGCCGATGGCGTGGCCGTGACCACTTCGATCTGCAGTGGCCGCGCGGTGTCGAGGTGGATGTCCCGCTGCGGAAACGCGATCGAAATGCCGGCATCGGCCAGGCGCTTCTCCAGCATGAAACGCAGGTCGCTCTGCACCTGCATGCCGCTGTTCTTTGCCACGTCGACCCAGAAATACAACGCGAACACGAGCGCGTTGTCGCCGAAGTCCTCGAAGATCACGAGCGGCGCCGGGTCCTTGATGACCAGGCCATGTTCGGCGGCGGCCTGCTGCAGGATGTCCGCCACCTGGCGCGTCGGCGATCCGTAGGCGACGCCAACCTTCACCACGCGCCGCATCGTCGGCGATTCGCCGGTCCAGTTGGTGACCTTGTTTTCGAGCAGCATCGCGTTCGGGACCATGGTCTCGATGCCATCGAACTGGCGCACGGTCGTCGAACGGATGTCGACCGCGGTGACGATGCCCTGGACACCCTCGACGTCAACGATGTCACCGACCCGAACCTTGCGCTCGAACAGCACGATGATGCCGCTGATGAGGTTCTTCAGCAGCGTCTGTGTGCCGAAGCCGATGCCGATTGCAAGCGCACCGCCCATGAAGGCGAAAACCGTCAGCGGTATTCGCGCCAGGTTGAGCGTGAGCACCAGCAGGATGAATCCGGTCAGCATCATGACCCAGCGCCGCAGGACCCTGGCCTGCGAGTCCGCGACGGAAAAACGGGTCACCATCACGTGCTGGGCTCTTCGCGCCAGTGCCCCGGCAATCGAGAAGCCGACGACAAAGATCAGCAGGGCGCCGATGCTCTTGCCGATCGTCACTCCGCGTGACACCGTCGTCGAACGGCCACCGATGTCGATCGTGTCCTCGACGGCGAAGAGTTCGAAATTCCAGACATCGCGGGCGACGTCCTTCGTGTCGACCCAGACTTCGGCCAGCCGCTCCTCGACGGAGCGATCGGCCGCTGCCGACGCGAACTCACGATTCCAGTGCGTCGAGGCGGCACGAACCTTCAACGCCGCGACCTGCAGTTCGCCGACCGCCTCGTCGGCGCGCCGGATCGCCGCCAACGCAGCCTCTTCATAGCGCCGCCCCGGGGCCTGCGGTTCCAGCCCGTCGACGCGACGCTGCTGCTCCTGTACCGCCGTATCGATCAGGATGCCCAGGTCGCTCGCATAGGACTGCAGGGACCGCACTCGACTGAAGGTGGTAGTTCAGAGTGGCGATCGCCGTCCGCCGCTCTTCCGGGTCCTTGCTGTTGAGCGCCGTGTAGCGCTGGTTCCAGAGCTCGACCGCGAGCGGAGACATGCCGCGCAGCGAGGTCAGCGCACTCTGCTGCGCCCGCAGCGCATCGAGGGTGACGGCGGCAGCATGCAGCCGTGCGTCGGCCTCCGCGCGCCGGCGCACTTCGTCGGCGCTCTTGGGATTGGGCTAGCGCGTCGATGGCCTGGCGCGCCCGGTCGCGATCGCTGGTCGCGGCCGTGCGCGCCGCGTTCGTGGCTTCGAGTTGCTGCTCGATGACGGCGATCCTGGCCTGGATCGCCTTGGTCACACGCTCGAGCTCTTCCGGGCTGAAGCGGTAGTTGCGACTTATCTCTGCCGCTCTGCGTTCGAGCGCCGCAATCCGCTGCCTTGCGGTCTGCGCCAACTCATCGTTCAGCCGGCCCTGCAGACTCAGCAGTTCGATCGCCTCCGCGATGCGTCGCGTGCGCAGCTTGGCAACCTCAAGGGCTGCCGACTGACCGCGAGCCGCCTGATCGAGCGCCAGACGTTCTTCGGACTGCCGTTCCTTGTAGATGGCCTCCAGACGACCAATTTCTTCCTTGTTGAGGGTCGGCGACCGACTCGAACGAGCTGAGCCTGGTGCGCTCGGCATCGAGTTGTCCGTACTGCTCGTCCAACTGGGCCACCGTGTAGGGACCCGGCTCGGGGGCGGGCGCCGTCACTGTCCGCCCGTTCGGAGTCCTCGCGCGCCGCGCGAGCCGACTCGATCTCGCGCTGGACATCGAGCTGGCTCTGGAGCAGGGCTGCAATCCGCTGCAGCAGCCAGCCGACCTCACTGACCTGACTCGGCGTGGCGCCGGCCGCCACCGGGCGCTGGCCGGACCGCTCCGCCTCGACGTCGCGCTGCGCCTGGTCCAGGCGCGCTTCGAGCGCGGGAATCGTGTCTTCAACGGACGGAGACGCGGCCGTCTTGCTGGGCTGGCCGGACGCAGCACCCTTCAGCAGGGTGCCCAGCGGAGAACCCTGTGCCGCAGCCACGGCGGCGACCGAAAGTAGGAGGATCGCGGCTGCGCCGGCCCGGACCGGGCGAGTGAAGTCATCCAACTTGCGGAGCATCCGGCGGATTCTACGGACCTTCACTTGCCGGCTCGGGACTCTACCCAGCCGGCAAAAAACGGCCGCTGCGGGAGCAGCGGCCGTGGCGCCGGCGGCACAGTGTTGCGCTGTGCCGCCTCTGGAGGCGCCCCACTGGAGTCAGTTGATCGCCAGCTTCCTGCTCGCCAGCGGCGCCCGCTTGGGCAAAGTGAGCGTCAGGACACCATTTTCGTAGTGTGCCTCGGCACCCGCTTCCGTGACGTCAGCCGGCAGTTCGAACGTCCGCGCATACATCGCAGCGAAACGCTCGGTGTGGAGCACGCGCTCGCCTTCCTTCTCTTCCTTCGTGCTCTGCGTCTCCGCCCGGATCGCCACGCGCGATCCTTCGATCGATACGTCGATGTCTTCCTTCTTCACGCCCGGCATGTCGACCTTGACTTCGAAGTGGTCGTTCTTGTCGACCACATCCATCAGTGCGCGCTCGACACCCGGCATGTCGGCGTAGCGCGGCATCGCTGCGATTCCGGTGCGGTTCCACAAATCGTCCATCCAGTCGCCGAACAGCGGCGTGAACGGATCATTGCGACGTCGTACCAGGAGATTTGCCATATGTCCTCCTCTACTGGACCCTGGCCCGGAAGAGACTCCGGACCTTCAGTTTCAACATAGACCGCCACCGGGCCGCTTCAAGGTCGGCCCGTGGCGGCACTTGACGTTCGTCAACGGCGGACCGGGAACGCGGCTCGAGCCGGCCGACCCCGCTCCGGCCGCCAGATTTGCGCCGCTTCAGCGAACCGCCAGCCGCTTGCTGGTGACCGTCACGCGCTTCGGCAGCGCCAGGGTCAGCACACCATTTTCGAAGCGGGCATCGGCGCCGTCTTCGCTGACCTCGACCGGCAGCTCGAAGCTGCGCGCATAGCTGGTGACCGTACGCTCGCTGTGCAGCACGCGCTCGCCATCCTTGGTCTCGCGCTGCTTGCGGCTCTCGGCCTGCAGCGTTACCCGGGCACCTTCCACGGTCACGTTGATGTCTTCCTTGCTGACGCCCGGAAGGTCGACCGTGATTTCGAACTTGTCGCCCTTGTCGACGACATCCATGCGTGCGCGCGCGACCGATGGCGCATCCGGACTGCGTCCCGGAGCGACGCCGGAGCGCTGGAAGAAATCATTGAAGACGTCATCGACCAGCGAGCTGAAAGGATCGCTGCGACGCACAGAAAGCTGATTCATAAGGACCTCCGATTGGGTTGACGGCAGGTCGTTGCCTGCGGTGTCTCCCAATTCGGGACGGCGGCCCGGAGTTTCAAGTCCCTGCCGGAGCGGCGCAGCTAGGACCCGCTGCGTCCCGTGCGCTTGCGCGGCCGCTTGCCCGGCCGGATCTCCCTGACGACCTCGGCAAACTCGTCGACGTCCTCGAAGCTGCGGTAGACCGAGGCGAAGCGGATGTAGGCGACCTTGTCGAGGCGCTTGAGCTCGCGCATCACGAGTTCGCCCAGCTTTTCGCTCTTGACCTCGCGCTGGGCGGAGGACAGCAGTTTGTCCTCGATGCGGGCGATGGCCTCGTCGACCGCCTCGCGCGGCACGGGCCGCTTGCGCAACGACAGCTGCATGCTGGCGCGCAGCTTGTCCCGGTCGTAGTCGGCACGGCCGCCACCGCGCTTGATGATGGTCGGCATGGCCAGCTCGACCCGCTCGTAGGTCGTGAATCGCTTGTCGCAGGACAGGCACTTGCGCCGGCGGCGAATGGTCGCGCCCTCGTCCGACGCGCGCGAGTCGATGACCTGCGTGTCGGCGTGCTGGCAGAAGGGACAACGCATTAGTGCGCGCGCTCGGTGTACGCGACCCGCTTGCGGCGTCGCACGTGCACCTCGCCGATCTGATCAGCGGGCCGCTCTTCGGACCGGCCGGGCGAGCGGCCCGATGACCAACGGCGACGAGGCGGGTGGAGTCATCGCGTTCGTCGTCACTTGGTCAGCGCCTTCGGCTGTCGCTCAGGCGCCGTAGACCGGGAAGCGCGCGGTCAGCGTTTCGACCTCGCCGCGCACGCGGGCGACGGTGGCGGGGTCCTTCGGATTGTCGAGCACGTCGGCGATCAGGTTGGCGGTCTGTTCGGCTTCGGCCTCGCGGAAACCGCGCGTCGTCATCGCCGGGCTGCCAAGGCGGATGCCGCTGGTGACCATCGGCTTTTCCGGGTCCTTCGGGATCGCGTTCTTGTTGATCGTGATGTGCGCCTGCCCGAGCACGGCCTCGGCATCCTTGCCGGTGATCTGCTTGGCGCGCAGGTCCACCAGCATCAGGTGGCTCTCGGTACGGCCCGAGACGATGCGCAGGCCGCGCTTGACCAGCGTTTCGGCCAGTACGCGGGCATTGGCCAGCACCTGCTGCTGGTAGGTCTTGAACTCGGGCGCCAGCGCCTCCTTGAAAGCGACCGCCTTGGCCGCGATCACGTGCATCAGCGGGCCGCCCTGGATGCCTGGGAACACCGCACTGTTGATCGGTTTCTCGAGTGCCGGCTTCATCAGGATCAGGCCGCCGCGCGGGCCGCGCAGCGTCTTGTGCGTGGTGCTGGTCACGACATCGGCATGCGGGATCGGGCTCGGGTAGATACCGGCGGCGATCAGGCCGGCGTAGTGCGCCATGTCGACCATGAAGTACGCGCCGACCTCCTTCGCCACCTTGGCGAAGCGCGCCCAGTCGAAGCGCAGCGAATACGCCGAGGCGCCGGCGATGATCAGCTTCGGCTTGTGCCGGTGCGCCAGATGCTCCATCGCGTCGTAGTCGATCTCCTCGCGCTCGTTCAGTCCGTAGCTCACGACCTTGAACCACTTGCCGGAAATGTTGAGCGCCATGCCGTGGGTCAGGTGCCCGCCCTCGGCCAGCGACAGACCCATGATCGTGTCGCCGGGGTTGAGCAATGCGAGGAAGACCGCCGTGTTGGCCTGCGCGCCGGAATGCGGCTGCACGTTGGCCGCGAGTTCGATCGTCGGATAGCCGAAGAGTCTGCTTCAGCCGGTCGAGCGCCAGCGTTTCGGCGACGTCGACGTACTCGCAGCCGCCGTAGTAACGCTTGCCCGGATAACCTTCGGCGTACTTGTTGGTGAGCTGGCTGCCCTGCGCGGCCATGACCGCGGGGCTCGTGTAGTTCTCGGAGGCGATCAGCTCGATGTGCTGTTCCTGCCGGACATTTTCATGCCGGATGGCAGCCCAGAGTTCGGGATCGATCGCTTCGACCGTGTATGCGCTTCGCTTGAACATAGTTCCTCGCGTGAGTTTGCAAGTGGTTCGTCACTTGCCATCTGCCCAGGCGAACGGCAGCTACGCGGGTAGCAGAGTTGTCCGCGCTCCCCGGGTGTACTCACCCTTTCGCCAGTCACGCGGAACGGGATGGCGGTGAAATTATGCCAGTGCGTGCAGCGCCCAGAATCCGGCAGCGAGCCCCAGCAGCGGACCGGTGAAAGCGCGCAGCACGGCCCAGCGCATCAGTGGTCCGCCGGCCGAGGCCGCCACGACCGCCTTGAAGACCAGGTTGGACGCGACCGCAACGCCGACCGCGGACAAGCGCTGTCGCCTGCGTCAGCGCGCCGTTATCGAGCAGTCGCATCGACGACAGCGTGATGGCGTCGACATCGGTCAGGCCGGACACCGCGGCCAGCGCCATGAGCCCGCGCGAGCCCAGCAGGTCATTGGCCCAGGCCGCGAGCAGCAGGATGACCGCATAGATCGCGCCGAACCCGAGTGCGGTTCGCAACTGGGTCGGATTGCGGAACGCCGCCTCGCCGGCCGGCGGGGCCGTCGACGCAGAGGACCAGCGCCAGGCAACGCCAGCGACCGCGACCAGCAGCGCCGGCACGATCACCAGCAGTGCCAGCGGCAGAGAGCTTGGCGCGACCACGCCGACCAGGACGAGCACACGCACCAGCATCGTCGCATTCGCCAGCAGGATCACCAGCAACGCTGCTGACACCGGCTGGGCACCGGCGGCTGCATGGCGGGCGTAGACGAGCGTTGTGGCCGTGCTCGACGCCACACCACCGAGCACGCCGGTGAGCAGCAGTCCGTGGCGGCCCAGCGTCAGGCGCCAGGCGACGTAGCCCGCGAGGCTGACGGCAGCCACCAGCACGACCATCAGCCAGATCTGAAACGGATTCAGGACACCGTACGGCCCGAACGAACGGTCCGGCAGCAGCGGCAGGATGACGGCCGTCAGCACGGCAAACTGCAGCATCGACCGGATGTCCTGTCCGGTCAGCTTCTGGCTGAACCCTTCGAGTTCGGCCTTGAAGTAGAGCAGTGCCGTCATGCCGACGCCGAGCGCGACGGCCAGCGTGCGATAGCCGTAGTAGTTGGCCGCGCCGAGGAAGAACACCGCGATGGCAGCCACGACGGTCGTCGTGCCGGCATCGTCGTGGATCGATTCCCGATCCTGCAGGTAGGCGGCCACCAGTGCTCCGGTGACGCACACCGCACCCGCCGCGAGCGCCCAGGCCGAACCGGTCGCCTCGGTGAGAAGTGCGGCCAGCGAGCCCAGTACCGCGATCAGTGCGAAGGTGCGCACCCCGGCTTTCGCCGAGGGCTTGCGTTCGCGCTCGAGGCCGACCAGCAGTCCGATCCCGGCACTCACGGCAAACGACACGACCTGCGTCAGCGTCGAATTCATGTCTGCACTGTAGCGGGCGGGTCGGCTGCCGGCATGGCAGCGGTCAAGCTAGACGAGATTCAGGTCAGCGACTCGTCACGCGCCTCGACAAGATGGGCGACGTCGCCCCAGCCCAGGATGCTGAGAGCCAGTGGGGCTGCCTGGGAAGTCAGGCGATTGATGCTTGCATTCAGCATCTGATGCTCCCGCGGGGCGCTCCAGTGCAGGCCGCGCGCCGCGCGATAGACGACATCGAGCACGCCGCCATGGGTGACGACGGCCACCGACTCGTCCGGATGCCGTTGCGTGATGTCGTGCAGCGCCGACAGCACGCGGTCGATCAGTTGCTGGCCGCTCTCACCTTCGTCTATGGCCCAGGCCGGGTCGCGCTCGCGCCAGCGCCGGAAGCCCTCCGGGTGGCGGGCCGAGACCTCGTCCGCCGTGAGCCCTTCGAACACCCCGAACGAGCGCTCGCGCAGGCGCGTGTCCAGAGTGATGTCCAGTCCGAGCCGCGCCGCGAACGGTTCGGCCGTCAGCCGGGCGCGTGTCAGTTCGCTCGAATAGACGGCATCGATCGTTTCCTGCGCCAGGCGGTTCGCCAGCAGCGCGGCCTGCCGAATACCTGTTGCCGACAACGGGATGTCGAGGTGACCCTGGATCCGGTGCTCGGCATTCCACGCCGTCTCGCCGTGGCGGATCAGCAGCAGCGTGGTCGAACTCACGCGAGACGCGGGTTCAAAGTGAAGGTTCCCTGCAGCGATGCCTTGGCGAGCACATGGCCATCGATCGCCTTGAGTACCTCAGGCGCGGTGAACTTCCCGTCGACCGGCACGCGATCGAGGTCGAGTGCGTAGACCGTAAACACGTAGTGGTGCAGGATCGAATCGTTCCACGGCGGACACGGACCGTCATAGCCGAAATAATCGCCGCTCATGTCATGGTCGGCTGCGAACCAGCCCGTGTAGTCATTGACGCCCTGGCGCGTCCCGTTGATCGCCGCCGGGCCGTTCTTGCCGCGAGGCGTCACTTCCTTCGAGTAGCTGCCGGCCTCGATCGCGCGCGTGGCCGCCGGAATGTCGACCAGCGTCCAGTGGAAGAAGTCCACCCGAGGCAGGGACGACGGGATTTCCCGATCTTCCTTGAAGAGGTCATCGGGCTTGCTCGGGACATCGGGGTCGTGGCAGATCAGCACGAATGACTGCGTGCCCGCCGGCACATCCGCCCACGCAAGATGCGGATTGCGGTTCGACGAGAGCTTGACGTGATGCGCCGGGTCGATCACGCAGAACGCATACTCGCCCGGTATCGCACTGCCATCGGTAAACGATTCGCTCCAGAGTTTCATGCCTTGGCCTCCTGCCTTGACCGGACCTGCAACCAGAACGTCACCGGGCCGTCGTTGATCAATTCCACCTGCATGTGTGCGCCGAAGCGCCCCGCCTCCACCGGCGCGTGATGCGCGCGAGCGCGCTCGACGAACCGTTCGAACAGCCTTCGCCCAAGCTCCGGTGCAGCAGCCGGCGTGAAGCTCGGCCGGGTCCCGCTGGCCGTGTCAGCCGCCAGCGTGAACTGCGGCACCAGCAGCAGGCCACCACCGACATCGCGCACACTGAGATTCATCTTTCCGGCGGCATCGCCGAAGACACGATACCCGAGGAGCTTGTCGACCAGCGCATCAGCTTCGGCCGCGCCGTCATCGCGCTCGGCGCAGACCAGCGCCACCAGTCCGGGACCGATCGCCCCCACGGTCGCGCCATCGACCGTCACCCGGCCTCGCGTCACCCGCTGAATCAGCGCAATCATCAAGTTCGATTCTAGTGGGGCACTTCCGATAGACGGGACCGGTCCACGACATGGACTCGAACTGACTCGGCTTGGAATTGCGCCCGCTGGGCGGCACCGTCGCCGATCGCGGCTCGGTTCCAGTCGCCGCAGCCGGGACTTCGTGACTCAGGCGACGGTCACCCGCGCCCACTTGCGCTTGCCGACCTGCGCCACGTAGGTGCCACTGCCAAGGCGCAAGCCGCGATCGCTGACCTTATGGCCGTCGATCCTGACGCCGCCCTGCTCGATGTTGCGCACGGCCTCGCTGGTCGACGGGGCCAGGCCGGCTTGCCTGAGCAACGCACAGATCCCCAACCCGTCGGGACCGTCTGCAGCGAAGGTGAACTCCGGCATGTCGTCGGGAACCGCGCCGGCACGAAAACGCGCCATGAACTCCTGCTCCGAGGCGTCAGCCGCGCCGGCGGAGTGGAAGCGCGTGACGATCTCCTTGGCCAGCAAGACCTTGATATCGCGCGGATTACGTCCCTCGTCCGCCTCGAGCCTGAGGGCTGCGATCTCGTCAGTGCCGCGCGTCGACACGAGGTCGTACCAGCGCCACATCAGATCGTCGGAGATCGACATCACCTTGCCGAACATCTCGAACGGAGCCTCGGTGATGCCGATGTAGTTGTTCTTGCTCTTCGACATCTTCTCGACACCATCGAGCCCTTCCAGCAGCGGCATCGTCAGCACGCACTGCGGCTCCTGCCCGTAGTGCCGCTGCAGCTCACGCCCGACCAGCAGGTTGAACTTCTGGTCAGTGCCGCCGAGCTCGATGTCCGACCGCAGCGCGACCGAGTCGTAGCCCTGCATCAGCGGGTAAAGAAGCTCGTGCATCGCAATCGGCGTGTTGTCGCGGAAGCGTTTGGAAAAGTCATCCCGCTCGAGCAGCCGCGCCAGCGTGTACTTCGCCGCCAGTTTGATCAAGCCGGCGGCGCCCAGAGGCTCGGACCACTCCGAGTTGTAGCGGATCTCGGTACGGTCGCGGTCCAGCACGAGTGCGGCCTGATCGAAGTAGGTCTTCGCGTTGGCTTCGATCTCTTCGCGCGACAACGGCGGCCGCATGGCGTTGCGACCAGAGGGGTCGCCGATCATCCCGGTGAAGTCACCGATCAGGAAGATCACGGTATGGCCGAGGTCCTGCAGCTGGCGCAGCTTGTTCAGGACGACCGTGTGACCCAGATGGATGTCCGGCGCCGTCGGATCGAGCCCCAGCTTGCAGCGCAAGGCCTGTCGCGTCGCCTGCGCGCGCGCGAGCTTCTGCGCGAACTCCGCTTCGATCAGCAGTTCGTCACAGCCACGCATGACCAGGGCCAGCGTCTGTTCGATTTCCCGAGTAATCGGGTAGGTCTTTGTCGCGCCCGGTTCCATCGCAGTCATTGACGGCGCACCCGGTCCTGCCGGGCTGCCGCGATATACTTCGCCCTTCGAAAAAAAGCGCACCGAGCGGTGCGCTTTTTCCTGCCGGGCCGGTCGATGCCTTTAGTGATTCTATCCAAACAGCTCCAGAGCCTCACTTCGGACGTCCGTCTGGGTGCGCGGCTGGTCCTGCGTCGCTGGAAGCGGCTCGATCGCACGACCCGCAGCCGCATCGAACTGACCGCCGTTCTCTCGCTGCTGCCGCTGTCTGCCGCGATCGCCGCGATCGCCGCCGCACCGTCGGCGCTCGACCTGGATTCACTCCAGTCGCGGCCCATTGTCGAGGCGATCGTTACGCCGTCGATCAGCGCCCAGTTGCAGGATATCTCCGAACGCCGCGAGTTCTTCATCCGCGAGGCGCGCATCCAGCGTGGCGAGCCGATCGCGGCGCTGCTGGTCCGCATGGGTATCGACGACGAGGCGGCTGCGCGTTTTCTGCGCTCGAACCCTTCAGCGCGGCCGCTGGTTCAGGCGGCTCCGGGCCGGTTCATCCAGGCCAACGTTGGGGCCGATGGCCGGCTCAACTGGCTGCGCGCATTCAACGACACGGAAGATTCCGCCCTCTCGGCAGGCACGCGGGTGCTGACCCTCACCCGTGACGACGCAGCAGCGGGCGGCTTCTGGGTCGCCGAGTCGCAGGTCACGCTCGAGCGTCGGGTGGAACTGCGCAGCGGCGAAGTGCAGACTCCTCGCTCTTTGCCGCTGCTGATGAGGCCGACATTCCGGACTCGATCGCGCAGCAGATGATCGACGCGCTCGAAAGCGAAATCGACTTTCATCGAAACCTGCGCCGCGGCGATACCTTCAGGGCGATCTACGAGGGCCTGTACGCGGCGGGCGAGTACCTGCGTCCGGGACGGCTGCTGGCGGTCGAGTTCATCAGCCAGGGCAAGTCGGTCGAGGCGTACTGGTTCGACGACGGCAGCAAGCACGGCGGCTACTACGGGCTCGGCGGACGCAACATGAAGCGCACGTTCCTGCGTTCACCGCTCGAGTACACGCGCATGAGCTCCGGTTTCAGCAACAGCCGGACTCACCCGGTGTTCGGATACGACGCTGCCCACCGCGGCATCGATTACTCCGCTCCGACCGGCACCAAGGTGCGAACCGTCGCCGGCGGCACGGTCGAATTCGCCGGCTGGCAACGCGGCTACGGCAACATCGTCGAGGTGCGCCACGACGAGAAGCACTCGACCCTGTATGCGCATCTGCAGGGTTTCAGGCCCGGGGTCGTCAAGGGCGCGCGCGTCGCGCAGGGTGACGTCGTTGGATTTGTCGGCACCACCGGATGGTCGACAGGGCCTCACCTGCACTTTGAAGTGAAGATCAAGGGCAACCCGGTCAATCCGCTGACGGCGGAACTCCCCGGTTCCGAGCCACTGGCCGAGTCGCAGCGCGACGCTCTGGCTGCCGTGGCTGCGCCACTGCGCGACCAGCTCGCCCTGCTCGAGCGCATTCGAGTCGCGGCCGCCGTCCGCTGACGGCCGCATGGCCGCCACTTCTGCGTCTGAGGGCCACTCCGAGCTTTTCATCGGTCTGATGTCCGGCACCAGTCTCGACGGTGTCGACGCGGTTCTCGCGGACTTCGTTACCGCGATGCCCCGGGTTCTCGCGCATGTGCACCGTCCATTTTCGCCTGCTTTGCGGGCGCAACTCCTTGCGCTGTCAGCCCCGGGAGCCGATGAGATCGAGCGGTCCGGGGCCGCGGCGCAGTCACTGGCCGACATCTATGCCGAGTGCGTCGCCGCGACGCTGGCGGCGGCGCATGTCTCACCCGAAGATGTCTGCGCGATCGGCGCCCACGGTCAGACCATCCGCCACCGCCCGGGCGCCGGCTTTACGGTCCAGCTGAATGCCCCGGCTCGGCTGGCCGAAGGTACCGGCATTGATGTCGTAGCCGACTTCCGCAGTCGCGATCTCGCCGCCGGCGGACAGGGTGCACCCCTGGTGCCCGCCTTCCACGCGGCAATATTCGCCGCGCCAGAACCGCGCGCCGTCGTGAACATCGGCGGCATCAGCAACATCACGTTCCTTCCCGCGGGCAACGCGACACCGCTTGGATTCGACTGCGGCCCCGGCAACGTGCTGCTCGACCTGCACGCAGCGCGGCATCTGCCCGAGGCGTTTGACCGCGATGGCGCATTCGCACTGGGCGGGCAGATCGACATGGCACTGCTCGGTCGCCTTCTGGCGGAGCCGTTCCTCGCCGTGCCACCGCCCAAGAGCACGGGACGCGAACTCTTTTCGGTGGTCTGGCTCGATGAATTGCTGAAAGGGGTCTCCGCGCCGCCGCGCGACGTGCAGCGCACGTTGACCCAGTTCACGGCCCGCTCCATTGCCGACGCAGTGACCAGGTGGTGTGATCCTGCGCGCGATGTCGTGGTCTGCGGAGGAGGCACGCGCAACCGGGCTCTGATGAGCGCCCTGCAAGCCGTGCTCGCGCCGCGACCGGTCATGACCAGCGACGCACTCGGCATTCCATCCGACCAGGTGGAGGCGCTGGCGTTTGCGTGGCTGGCGCGCCGCTGCATGCGCCGCGAGACTGGAAGCCTGCCGTCGGTCACCGGCGCGCGCGGCGCGCGGGTACTGGGCGCGATCTATCCGCGTTGAAAGGCCTTCGCAAGGGCCAGCAAAAAGGGGCGCACTGGCGCCCCTTGGTTTGGGAGGTATGAAAACGGACTAGGCGGAGAACGACGATCCGCAACCACAGGTCGTGGTCGCATTCGGATTCTTGATGACGAACTGCGCGCCCTCGAGATCTTCCTTGTAGTCGATCTCGGCGCCGACCAGATACTGGTAGCTCATCGAGTCGATCAGCAGCATGACGCCATTTTTCTCCATCGTCGCGTCATCTTCGTTGATGACTTCGTCGAAGGTGAAGCCGTACTGGAAGCCCGAGCAGCCGCCGCCCTGGACGAAAACGCGCAACTTCAGGCCCGGATTGCCTTCCTCGTCGATCAGCGCCTTGACTTTCGACGCCGCGGCATCAGAAAAGACCAGCGGGGCGGGCATCTCAACAGCAGCATTCATGGGTCTCTCCACGCAAATTCGTTAGTTCGATTATATGCACAGGCCCCGGTGCCGGGTTGCACTCACTCAGCTTCGGAAGTGGTACCGCCCGCCGCCAGTTTCAATGCCGGCCGGGCGTCGGGAATGTCGTGGATCAAGCGTCCTTCAACCACGGCGCCATGATGGATTTCGAGCGCCCGATAGTGAACGTCGCCCTGGACCTGCGCCTTGGGCTGCAATTCCAGGATGTCGGTGACATAGAGCGGCCCGGCGACCTTGCCCGACACCACGAGGTGCGCCGCATGGACTTCGCCGATCACGTTGCCCTGTTCGCTGATGATCACCATGCCCTGCTCGCCGTTGACGCTCCGGACGTCGCCCTTGACGGTGCCGTCGATCCTCAGCCCGCCGGTGTACGACAGCGTTCCTTCGATGGTCGTTCCAACCCCTACCAGGGTGCCGATCGTCTTGGGGCTCGCGCGCTTGGGTCCGAACATCCTGCCTCCCTACATCGAAAACGTCTGCTGCGCCCGCGTCTCACCGCCGGCATTGATCGTCACCTGCACCGACCGGACCGTCGCACCTGCCGGGACGGCGAACGTGCCCTCGAGACGCTGGTAGTGCCGGAACGCCAGCGGTGCAGGGCCAGCCGCCGGGTGACCGGCATCGGGCAGCTGCAACACGTCGGCACGACCTTCGTGCTGAAGGTTCACCTTGATCACCACGGCACCCACGAAGTCACGGTCGGGCCGCCCGCTTTGCTGCACCAGTAGCCGGTAGCGCACGGTGTTGTCATCGACATCGGGCTGCAGCTTGAAACTTCGTATCACCACGCCACGCGCCCCAGACGCCGTCGGCAGCAGGCTTTCGAAAAACGCCAGATCACCCTTGAGCCGGGCATTGTCTTCTTCGAGTGTCTTCATCTGCAGGGTGATCTGCTCCTGCATCGCGCGTTCCACCTTGAGCTGATTCTCGGCCTGCACGGCCCGGGCCGCGAAGCGTTCGCGTTCCGCAGCCGCCTGTCGAAACTGGTCACGCACTGTGTCGAGTTCGCCGAGGATCTCGCTACGGTCAGGAGTACTGACGTTGCGCGCGTAGTGATACATCGCCCCAAGACCCGCGGCCGCCAGGGCTGCAACGATCAGAGCGAGTACCGCGCGCAGCGCCCATGGCAACTGAGTGCGCACAGCGACGCGGGGCGCGCTGACGGACAAACTGCGCAACCACAACTTCCACTTCATCGGCGGGTGGCCAGTGTTCTATCGGCGACGCGAAGTGCACGCCGCGAAACAAAAGAGCCGCCAGCCTCGCTTGGTCAGCGGCTCTTCTTGTTGTTGGTGCAGAAAGTATATGGGGGGCACATCGCCGCGATGCGCGGAAATGCGCTGCAGACATCCCATGAAACGGGGCCCTCGGAAGGCCGAGTTGACGGCCTCCTGCCCGTTTCGATCGCTGCCTCGAGAAGAGGCAGCCGCCGGCACCGGAGCAGCCCGTCGCCGGCTGAAACGCGATCGCGGGATGCGCGACCGCGCTTGCCTTAGCGCTTGGAGAACTGCTTGCGGCGGCGTGCCTTGCGGAAACCGACCTTCTTGCGCTCGACCTCGCGCGCATCGCGCGTGACCAGGCCAGCGTTCGAAAGCGCCGGCTTCAGCGTGGCGTCGTAATCGATGAGGGCGCGGGTGATTCCGTGGCGCACGGCACCGGCCTGGCCCGACTCGCCACCGCCATCGACGTTGACAGTGATGTCGAACGTCTCGGCATGGTTCGTCAGTTCCAGCGGCTGGCGCACGATCATGCGACCCGTCTCGCGGAAAAAATACTGCTCGATGGGACGGCCGTTGATCACGATGGCGCCCTTGCCGCGCTTCAGGAAGACGCGCGCCACCGAACTCTTGCGGCGGCCAGTTCCGTAGTTGTAATTGCCGATCATGTGAGCCTCAGATGTCTAGCGCTTTGGGTTGCTGCGCGCTGTGCGGGTGCTGCTGGTCGGCGTAGACCTTCAGCTTCTTGATCATGGCGTAGCCGAGCGGACCCTTGGGCAGCATGCCCTTGACCGCCAGCTGCAGCGCGCGCCCCGGAAAGCGCTCCTGCATCTTGCGAAAGTTGGTCTCGTACACGCCGCCCGGATAGCCGGTGTGGCGGTAATACTTCTTGTCTTCGAACTTCGCACCGGTAACTTTCAGGCCGGCGGCGTTCACGACGACGATGAAGTCACCGGTGTCGACGTGCGGCGTGTACTCCGGCTTGTGCTTGCCTCGCAGGCGCAACGCGATCTGGCTCGCGAGCCGACCGAGCACTTTGTCATTGGCGTCGACCAGAAGCCAGTCGCGCTTGACCTCGTGGGACTTGGCAGAAAAGGTTTTCATTGACGATCCATCCTGAAACTTGGTCACTGCGCCGTAGCGCCCGACGTTCAACTCCGGGGCCATCGGCGGAAAATACCTTCCGCATGCACGGCGGCCGCTTGACCGCCTTGGATTCCGCATTGCATCCGGAGAAATCCGTTACCTGCCATCCGAAGCCGCACTTCGCGAGCCCCGCACTTCCTGAGCCCGAAAACCCGTTTGGTAGCGTTTCGCTCGTTCGCAACGGTCCGTTGCCATCGGGCTCGCGCTGCACAAAAATCAAGGCAAGCAGATCGCGGAAAGCCTTAAATTTTAAGCGTTTTTGGACGCCTTCCGCAAGCGAACAAAAAATTGGCCCAAGGCGCGAGCCTTGGGCCGAATCCACCAATGAGGGTGGAGGAGACAACGGTCGAGAGACGACGATCTCTCGTTGCAGTCAGTCTGCCCGCAAGAATGCTGCATTGCAAGCAAACAAGCTCGAAGATGAACAACACCACTTCGCTGACTTTGAATTAACGTGTTTGTTATCAAATACTTATACTGGCAAGAATCGACTTTGAGGAACCCCTCAAAGTTGTTGCATCGCGGTTAATTTGATGGGGAGGTCGTGATGGACTGCGAAGTGCGTTGGACCGGCGACGGCATGAGTTTTGTGGCCGAATCGGGAAGCGGACACCTGGTCACCATGGACGGCTCTCCCGACGGCGGCGGCCGCAACCTTGCACCCCGGCCCATGGAGATGGTCCTGATGGGCACCGGTGGGTGCACTGCCTATGACGTGGTGCTGATCCTGAAGCGTGGCCGCCACAACGTCCACTCCTGCAAGGTGCAGTTGCATGCCGAGCGCGCGTCGACCGATCCGAAAGTGTTCACGTCGATCGTCATGCGATTCACCGTGCGAGGGAGCAATCTCGACCCGGCCGTCGTCGAACGCGCGGTCGCGTTGTCTCACGAAAAGTACTGCTCCGCGACTGCCATGCTGGCGAAGACCGCCGCGATCCGGATCGAAACGGTCGTCGAACCCGTCTAAGCGCCGAGCCGGTCGCTCAGATGTAATGCGCGGTGGTCGTCATGACCTTGGCAGCAAGCCGCATCGCCCACCGCGCCGGCAGCGGCAAGGACGCCCCGCCGTGTCCGATGGCGCTCTCGGCGTGGTGCACTTCGTCTTCCTTCATCTGCTCGACGACCGCACGGGACAGGTGATCGTCAGCCGGTAATCGCTCGAGATGGGCATCCAGGTGTTGTTCAACCTGCCGCTCGGTCTCGGCCATGAAGCCCAGGCTCATCCGATCGCCCGCACGGGCCGCGATCAGCCCGATCGCAAAGGCGCCGGTGTACCAAAGCGGATTCAGCAGGCTGGTGCGTCCACCGAGTTGCTCGATCCGCGCTTGCGTCCAGGCCAGATGGTCGGTTTCCTCACTTGCGGCACGCTCGAACAACGCCCGCATCGCAGGATCGCGAGTCGCCAGAGCCTGGGCATCGTAGAGCGCCTGGGCACAGACCTCGCCGACATGGTTCACCCGCATCAGCGCTGCTGCGTCGCGCCGCTCAGCGTCGGTCAGCTCGGCCTCAGCCGACTCTGAATGCAGCGCCGGACTCGCGCGTAACGCTACCGGCGGCGCCGCGACGGTCCTCAGCGCGCGATCGGCTGCGGCGAGCAGTCGGTCGGCAAGTGACAATGTTCGGGTCATGATGTTGCGGAAATGTAACGCGTCTGCACCGGGGTTGCGAAACGATCAATGTGCTGCGTAGGGCAGCGGTATTCTCCCACCCGAGCAGCGGCCAGCGGACTGGCTGCGACGATTTCGATCGAAAACACAAAAAGGGCAGGAGACACCATCATGCGGAAGAGCCTGGTAGCCATTGCGCTTGCGTGCGCATTCCCGGCGGCCTTTGCACAGAGCAGCGTCACGGTGTACGGCATTCTCGACACGGGCTTCGAGTTTCTGGATGCAGGCAACGAGTCGACGACCCGGCTGCAGGGCAGCGGCATGTGGTCAGGCAACCGCTACGGCATCCGCGGCAGCGAGTCGCTTGGCGGGGGCTACAGCGCGATTTTCACGCTCGAAGGCCGTTTTTCGATTGATTCGGGATCGGTGACCTACAACGAATCGGTGTTCCTGTGCCGCCTGAGCGGAGCAACCACAGCAGCCGCCTGCCCGGGCGTCCGCATCGTGCCGGGCACCGCGATTGCGACTCTGCCGCCGACGTCGGCCACGTACCAGGCCGTGCTCGGCGGGATGAACGCGGTCAACCAGGCCGTCCTTCAGGGCAATACCACCGTCAACGGCGCCGGCGCACTGTTCGACCGGCAGTCCTACCTCGGCATGATCACGCCGTTCGGCGCAGTCCTGGCCGGCCGTATGTACACGCCCGGCTACGAGGTCCTGAACAAGTTCAACGTGATGGGCGATGCCTCGGCGCTGTCGTTCGGCCAGGGCTATTCGATCCCGGCGATCCGCATGAGCAATGCGCTGCAGTACCGCGCCGAGTTGAAAGGCATCACCGCGTCGCTGTTCTACAGCTTCGGCGGCTCCGAGCTGCTGCGCAACGAGCGCACGCACCGCCGACGGGCGGTGACGACATGTACGGCGCACAGCTGCAGTACAACGCGGCGAACTGGGGCGTGGGTGTCGGCTACAACCAGAACAAGGTCGTGCCCTACGCGACCCAGGCGGCGGGCACGCCCGAGAGCAAGGACGGCCTGGAAACGATCAACTTCGGCGGCTACGTCGGCTTCAGCAACTTCAAGATCTACGGTCAGTACATCCAGCGCAAGAACGACAATCCGATGCTGACGCCGCTCGACATCCAGAACATCGTGGTGTCCACCGGCGGCAACCTGGCGGCCATCACGGCAGCGCTCGGCGGCATCCAGTTCCAGCAGTACGACGTCGACGGCATGCGCGGCATGGTCGGGCCGATCGATGCCAAGGCCTACCACTTCGGCGTGTCGTGGCAGTTCATGCCCAAGAACACGCTGTATGCCGCGTACAACTACGCCAAGGACACGGCGCGTTCGGCCTGGGCGACGCAGGATGCCGAGGTCGATCACTTTGGTGTTGCGTACCAGTACGAGTTCTCGATGAGGACGTCGCTCTACGCGACGGTCGCCTTCATGAAGAACAGCGACCAGGGACGGGTGGCACCGAGCTCGGCGGGCTACTCGTCCGGATTCGCCACGGCGTTTGGCGAGGACACGGCGGCGTACCAGCTGGGAATCCGGCACGCGTTCTGATTCTATTCCACATCGTGGAATCCAAGGGGCGCTTCGGCGCCCCTTTTCTTGTTGCTGTGGGGCAACAAATCTGGACAGTTTCGACAGGTTTTTGCTCTGGAAGCTTTGCCTCGCCTGCCCCCTCTGAAACAATCCTCTCAGCTTCCTCCGGGGAAGTGATTCAACGGAGCCTGTGCTGTCCAAAGCCGGCGCGCCAAAGAATTTCAAACACTAGCTAGGAGAGCTTGGAATGAAAAAAAGTCTAATGGCACTCGCAGTGCTCGGCGCGATGTCCAGCGTCGCGACTGCGCAGTCGAGCGTCACGCTGTACGGCATCGTCGACGTCGGCGTGCAGTGGAACGAGCAGGGCGTCGCCCAGACCGGCAACACCACGCAGCCGTACAAGCAGGAAAGCACCTTCGGCGTGAACAGCGGCTATCAGTCGGGCAGCCGTTTCGGCCTGCGCGGTTCCGAGGCACTGGGCCGTGGTTGGAACGCCGTCTTCACCCTTGAGGGTGGCTATGACGTCGACACCGGCATGTCGGGCCAGGGTGGCCGTCTGTTCGGTCGCCAGGCATGGGCAGGACTCCAGCACAGCGCTTCGGCACCTTCGTGTCTGGGTCGTGTTGCCACGGTGTCGTCGGGCACCGGCTCGTTCGACCTGTTCGGGTCCGGTGCGGGCATCGACCCGTTCTCGACCGGTTGGGGCATCAACGGCCTGAACTCGACGTTCATCCCGTCGGCAGCGCTGCGCGAAGACAACTCGATCCTGTGGCAGTCGCCACGCTGGGCCGGGTTCCAGTTCGGCGCCAACTACTCGTTCAACATCAACGGCCAGGAACTTACGCCGAGCGGCAACAACACCAATGGCATGACCCTGGGCGGCAACTGGATGTGGGGCCCGTTCGCAGTCGCGGTCACGTACGACGTGATTGAGCGCGCCGGATACGGCGCCCGCCGGTACCGACGACCAGAAGATGACGCAGCTGGGCGCGACCTTCGACTTCAAGATCGTGAAGCTGCACGCCGCCTACGCGATCCAGGACAACATCAGCATCGTGAACACCGCGATCATCGGCACGTTCCGTCCGACCGGGCTGGTCGCATACGACAACCAGGCCTACATGTTCGGCGTGTCGGTGCCGTTATTCGGTGGCAAGATCCTGGGGTCGTATCAGTACTCGGATGCGGACAACGTCACCGGGACGAACGCGAGTGGAGCGTACTCGTTCGAGCCGGACTACTCGGTCTGGGGTATCGGCTACGAGTACCCGTTCTCACGCCGCACCAACATGTACATCGGTTACGGCCAGGCCGAGTGGGACGGCACGGTCTCGGCGACGGTGAGCGCGACTTCTCCGTCGGAGCGCCTGGATCGCAAGCAGTTCGCGCTGGGTATCCGTCACCTGTTCTAGACCCAGGCAAGACGTACTTCTCAAAGGCCGCTGCTTGCAGCGGCCTTTTTTTCGTCCTCGTTGTTCGCCTTATTCCAGGAGGCGGGAACAGGCCTCGGCCGCGCGACGATCGATCAGTCCGATCCGCAGCCGCCGGGTCAGCAGATCGTCCGACGTCCGCGCCTGCTCGCAGGCGCGTGCGAGGTCGCGATAGCGGAGCAGAGCGGCCGCATCGCGCGCGCCGGACGACTCCGCAGCGACGTGCGCCGCTTCGAGCGCGGCATCGACGTCGATGCGCAGCGTCTCCGTCACACAAACACGCGGCTCGAGCAGTCCGCGCCGCATTGCCTGTTCGAGCGCGTCATGGGCCATGCGACGGTAGGTGGTCCACTTGCCTCCGGTGATCGTGACGAGGTTGCTCTGCTCAATGACGATCGAGTGCTCGCGTGACAGCGTCTTCGTGGCGCCGGTCGTCCCCTTGGCAACCAGCGGACGCAGGCCGGCGAAGGTCTGCGTGATGTCTTCCGGCCCGATCGGATCGCGCAGGTAACCGCGCGCGGTCTCGACGATGAAGTCGATCTCCTGCGGTGTCGGCTGGGGCTCCCACGCCGCATCGTCGGTGGGCACGTCGGTCGTGCCGACGATCAGGTGCCGCAGCCAGGGAATGGCAAAGAGCACGCGGCCGTCGGCGGTCTTCGGGATCATCAGCGCGCGCTCGCCGGGCAGGAAGCGCGCGTCGACGACGATGTGCGATCCGCGGCTGAGCGCGACCATCGGCCGCACCGACGCGTCGGCCATCGCGCGAACGCGATCGACCCACACGCCGGTGGCGTTGTAGACGACCTTCGCGCGCAGCTCGAAGCGCTCGCCGGTCTCGGCATCGATGGCCTGCACGGCCTCGATGCGTCCTGCATTCACACGCAGCGAGTCGGCGCGGACATAGTTGATCGCGGTGGCCCCCAGCCGGCACGCAGTGCGCATCAGCGCAATCGCCAGTCGCGCATCGTCGAACTGGGCGTCCCAGTAGGACACGCCGCCGGCCAGGCCCTCGGTGCGCACGGTCGGCAGCCGCGACATCGTTTCGGCCCGCGAAAGCCAGCGCGTCGGGCCGATGCCGCGCGTTCCTGCCAGCGCGTCGTACAGGCCGAGGCCGATGCGCATGAACTCGCGTTCCAGCGGCCGGTAGCACGGCACGATGAACTCGAGCGGCCGCACCAGCGCCGGCGCGTTCGCGATCAGGCGCGCCCGTTCGATCAGCGCTTCGCGCACCAGCTTGACGTTGCCCTGCGCCAGATAGCGCACGCCGCCGTGGATCAGCTTGGTGCTGCGGCTCGACGTGCCGCTGGAAAAATCGCGCGCTTCGATCAGCGCGGTGCGCAGGCCGCGCGACGCCGCATCCACCGCGATGCCGAGTCCGGTCGCTCCGCCGCCGATCACGAGTACGTCCCAGGGCCGCGACTCGCGCAGCGAAGTCAGCAGCGCGGCCCGGTCGATGACCGGCGCCTGCACTTCGTCGGCTACTCGGCCCATAGTCGCGACCGGTCGACCGCGCGCCGCCATTGCGTCCGCCGCGATTCACATTCGTCTGAATTCATCATCGGTTCGAAGCGACGCTCGGCGCGCCACAGTTTCGTCAGTTCGTCGGTTGCTGACCACACGCCGGTCGCCAGTCCGGCCAGGTAGGCCGCGCCGAGCGCGGTCGTCTCCGTGACCTCCGGGCGCACGACCGGCACGCCCATGAGATCGGCCTGGAACTGCATCAGCAAGTCGTTGCGTGCAGCGCCGCCGTCCACCCGCAATTCGGTCAGTGGCCGATGAGCGTCACCCTGCATCGCGGTCAGCACGTCAGCCGACTGGAATGCGATCGATTCGAGTGCGGCGCGTGCCACATGCGCCCGCGACGTGCCACGCGTCACGCCGATCAGCAGGCCACGAGCATCGGGGTCCCAATGCGGTGCGCCGAGCCCGACGAAAGCCGGCACCAGATAGACGCCGCCGTTGTCGCTCGCCTGTCGCGCGAGGGCTTCGACATGCTCGGAGCGCTCGATGAGCCCCAGCCCGTCCCGCAGCCACTGCACCACGGCGCCGGCCACGAAGACACTGCCTTCGAGCATGTAGGTGGCACCGGACTCGCCACCGGTGCGCCAGCCCGCGGTCGTGAGCAACCGGTTGGACGAAAGCTGCGGCGCGTCACCGACATTCATCAGCATGAAGGCGCCGGTGCCGTAGGTGTTCTTCGCCATGCCCGCAGTAAAACAGGCCTGGCCGAACGTGGCGGCCTGCTGGTCGCCGGCGTTGCCCGCGATCGCAATGGGCGATCCGAAGAGTTCGGGCAACGATTCCCCGACGATCTCGCTCGACGACGTGATCCGCGGCAACATGGCCCGAGGCACGTTGAAGAGCTGCAGCAGTTCGTCGTCCCAGTCGAGGGTCGCGAGATCGACCAGCAGCGTGCGCGACGCATTGCTGACGTCGGTGACGTGGACCGAGCCCCCGGTCAGGTTCCAGATGAGCCAGCTGTCGATCGTGCCGAAAGCCAGTTCACCGCGCTCGGCGCGCGCGCGGGCACCGGGCACATGGTCGAGCAGCCAGCCGATCTTCGTCGCTGAAAAGTACGGGTCCAGCACCAGGCCCGTCTTCGCCCGCAGCCGCTCCTCGATGCCGCGTTCGCGCAGCGCCGCGCAGTGCTCGGCCGTGCGCCGGTCCTGCCAGACGATGGCATTGGCAACCGGTGCGCCGGTGGAGCGGTCCCACAGCACCGTCGTTTCGCGCTGGTTGGTGATGCCGATGCCCGCCACGTCCCGGGCCGGGATCCCGGCCTGCCGCAGTGCCGACTGTGCACAGGCCAGCTGCGTCGACCAGATCTCGCTGGCATCGTGCTCGACCCAGCCGGGCTGCGGATAGATCTGGCGGAACTCCTTCTGCGCCGACGCCACGATCCGACCCTTCTGATCGAAGACGATCGCGCGCGAACTCGTCGTGCCCTGGTCGAGCGCCAGCACGTAGCGCTGGCCGTGTCGTTGTATCGCCGTCACCGAGATCCTCTGCTGCGGCCAGCATAGACGAACGCCATCGCACACGGCAGACTTGCCGCACAACCTGGATCAAAGGAGACCTCATGATCGGACGCCTGCTCGCCGTCGCCGCTCTCGCCGTGATCGCGCTTGCTCCCGCACAGGCCCAGACGTGGCCGTCCAAGGCGGTACGCATCGTCGTGCCCTTCCCTCCCGGCGGCACGACCGACATCGTGGCGCGCTCGCTCGGCGTCGAACTGCAGCGCATGTGGCAGCACCCGGTCGTCATCGAGAATCGTCCGGGCGCCGGCGGCAACATCGGTGCCGACCTGGTCGCCAAGAGCGCCCCCGACGGCTACACGCTGCTGATGGGCACTGTCGGCACGCATGCGATCAATGCGGCGCTGTTTGCGCAGAGCGGCGCAAAGATGCCGTTCGATCCGGCGAAGGACTTCGTTCCGATCACGCTCGCCGCCGGCGTTCCCAACGTGATGGTGATCAATTCCAAGCTGCCGGTGAACACGGTCGCCGAGTTCATCGAGTATGCCAAGGCCCGGCCGGGACAGCTCAACATGGCCTCGAGCGGCAACGGCACGTCGATCCACCTGTCGGGCGAACTCTTCAAGACCGTCACCGGCGTCTACATGGTGCACTTTCCGTATCGCGGGTCGGCGCCGGCCGTCACCGACCTGATCGCCGGCAACATGAACGTGATGTTCGACAACCTGCCGTCGGCGCTGCCGCACATCAAGAGCGGCCGGCTGAAGGCGCTGGCGGTCACGTCGCGCACGCGCTCGCCGGCCCTGCCGAACGTACCGACGATCGAAGAGGCGGCCGGGCTGAAGGGCTTCGATGCCAGCTCCTGGTTCGGGCTGTTCGCACCTGCCGGCACGCCCCGCGCCATCGTCGACAAGGTCCAGGCCGATGTCGCGAAGGCCCTGGCGCTGCCCGAAGTGCGCGAGCGCTTTCTCGCGCAGGGCGCCGATCCCGGCGGCAACACGCCTGAGCAGTTCGCCGCGTTCATCCGGGCCGAGACCGACAAGTGGACGCGGGTCGTGAAGTTCTCCAACGCCAAGGTCGACTGAGCGCAGCGCCGGGCCGCCCCAAGCCAGCTCGCGCCGCAGCGCGCAGCGCGGAGGCTCCACTGAGAACCGGCGGGACCATCGCGACTTCCTTCGGTGTGAGCGGAACCGCGGCCGCCTATCGGGAACGCGTCGCGGCGACGATCGTCGCGACGTTGCGCGACGACCCAGCCATCACCGCGATCGGTGAAGGAGGCGCGGCGGCGCGCGGCCGTGCCGACGAGTTCTCCGATCTCGACCTGATGATCGTGGCGCCGGTGGCCGGCGCCGCGGCGATCTTTGCGATCGTCGAGTCAGCGCTGCAGACCATCGCGCCGATCACCCACACCTGGCGCGTCGAGCCGCCCGGCTTTCCCGACATGGCGCAGCGGTTCTACTTCCTCGCCGACGCGCCGCGCCACTTCGCGGTCGACTGCTCGGTGATCACACCGGCGGGCATCGTCACCTTCCTCGAACGGGAGCGGCACGGCGAGATGATCGTCTGGTTCGACCGCGATGCCGCGTTGACGTCGCGCCCGATCGATGCCGAGTCACTGGCGCGACGGCGTGCGCATCGACTCGCGCAGCTGCGCGGCTCCGTGCCGGTCTATTCCATGCTGGTGGACAAGGAACTGGAGCGCGGACACGCGCTCGAAGCGTATGGCTTCTATCAGGTCCTGGTCCGCGCGCTGATCGAGCTGCTCGGCATGCAGCACCGGCCCGACCGATTCGACTTCGGCTGGCGCTATGTCGAGCGCGAGTTGCCGCCGTCCGCGCAGGCACTGATCGCTCGACACGCGTTCGTGCCGAACGGCCAGTCACTGGCCTCACTCAGCGCATCGCTGGTCGACGAAATCACCGGACTGCTGGACGTGCTGACCGCGGCCGAGGCTGCGGCAGCTACGGCGGTCAGCGCGGCTGCGCCAGCCGATCGATCATCGCCATGACCGCCTTGATCTGCACGCCGGTCTTCACCGCGTAGTCGGTGCCCGTGTAGCCCCACCAGTCCCAGCAGCCGTTCGGATTGAATGGCAGCCACCACGCGAACATCGTGGGCTGGCTCGCCTGCGCCTGCGGATAGAGCACGATCACGTCATGCGCCGCCGCCCAGGCGTTGTAGCCGGCATCGCGCACGAAGACCTCGCCGACCGCCGTTACGCCCTGCTTGCACCCGTGCAGGGCCACATGCACGCGGCACTTCGTGTTCTTCTCGCACTGCGACGGCACGAAGGCGTAGCCGGTTGAACCGAGCGACGACATCGCCCACCAGCGTCGCCACGTCGGGACGAACTCCGCCTGGCCGAACGCCACGATGCGCCCCTGTGATGGGCCTGGGCCTGGGCCGGTGCTCGCACCCGGATGCAGTGACGTCAGCATCTCACCGACGAGATCGACGCCGCAGCGGTTGATGAACGGGGTCGCGCTGGCATCGCACGCGACGCCCTGCGTCGGCGTCGGCAGGCCGTGTCCCAGTCCGGGCTGCACCCGGAACTGCGCGCCGGACGCGTTGTAGTGGGCGAAAAATTCGTAGTTCGCGCGTACCACCGGGGTCACCACCCGGCTGTCGGCTTCGCCGGCGAGGAGCCAGGCGCGCATGCCGCGCAGGTTCTGCGTCGAATCGATCAGCCGCAAGGTCGCAAGCCGTTCGGCATCCTTGATCGAGCCGCCGGCGCCCGGACTGCCCTGCATGCAGACGCTCTCCGCACGGGTCGGATTGATGCCGACGCAGTAGTACGGGCCACCGGCAAAGACGCCGACGCCGTTGACACGAGCCGAATGCGCGACCGCCAGCTGCACCGCCATGAACGCCCCGGACGACAGCCCGGACACCGTGATGCGGTCGCCGTGCGCGTCGAGCGCCGGCAGCTTCTGTGCCGCGGCGGCAACCGTGAACCACGCCACGCCGACAGCGATAATCAGGAACCGCCCACCGCACCACCGCATGATGACCTCCGACCGCCGCACGCCGCTGCTCGCCGCACTGCTCATTGTCACGATCATCGCACTGGTCGTGTCGGGCTGGCGGCCATACGACCGAATCACGTGGTTCATGGAAGTCGCGCCGGTGCTGATCGCCATCCCGCTGCTGCTGGCCACGCGCGAACGCTATCCGCTGACCACGCTGCTGTACGCGCTGATCTGCGCGCACGCATTGGTGCTGATCCTGGGAGGGGCTTACACCTACGCAAGGGTCCCGCTCGGGAACTGGGTACAGGAGGCCTTCGGGCTGGCACGCAATCCGTACGA
Source organism: uncultured beta proteobacterium (assembly GCA_963769745.1). Lineage (GTDB taxonomy): Bacteria > Pseudomonadota > Gammaproteobacteria > Burkholderiales > Burkholderiaceae_F > JALORV01. The sequence continues at coordinate 39,300 of CAVYNB010000011.1, read as the reverse complement.
CAAGCTCGGTCACTTCATGCAGGGTTTCGTGCCGGCCATGATCGCCCGCGAGATCCTGCTGCGCGGCAGGTTTGTGCATGGACGCCGCATGCTGGCTTTCCTGTGCGTGTGCGTTGCGCTCGCCATCAGCGCAGCCTACGAGCTGGTCGAGTGGTGGGCCGCGCTCGCCATGGGCCAGGGGGCCGACGAGTTCCTCGGCACGCAGGGCGATCAGTGGGACACCCAGTCCGACATGTTCCTGGCCATGATCGGGGCGATCACTGCCCTGCTCACTCTGTCGGGACTGCATGATCGCCAGCTCGCCGCCATTGCACCGCAACAGTCAAGGACTTGAGGCGGACTTGAGGCCTTCGTCGCGTCGAATAGTCGGCACGCGACTTGCCTAATCCGCCATAAGGCGGATTGTCGATCTGGCACAACAATCCCACTGTCACATTGCGCGCTGAAAATGCGCTGCGGAGGCGGTCATGTTGATGCGGGTGCGGGAGCGGAACAACGAGGTCGAGATCCAGTTCAGCGGTCTCGGCGGCCGCCAGCATGCGGTTCTGGCGGCCTTCAGTGGCTCGGCGGACGGTGACGAACGCCTGTTCGACCGCACCAAGCTCGAATCGTTGAAAGTGCGCGCACGCGCCGACGCGATGAACATCCGGCTGCGCGCGAAGTCCGGCGAGACCTTCGACGTTTCACACCTGTACCGCAGCCTGCGCCGCGCGCTGGTCGAGGGCGAGCGCACCGCGTTCGGCAGCCTGGCCGGCTGACCGCGCGAGGCGATTCAGTTCAGAAGCGCAGGCCGACGCCGAGCGACATCATCGGCGCGAAGCGCGCCTCGTCCAGACCCGAAGGAGCGTCCAGCGCGCGCACATCCGGTCCGCAGAGCGCCGTCGGAATGCCCGCCGGACAGCCCCAGGTGGACAGGCTGCTGCGCTGATACATCACCCCGACATCGGCGCTGAAATACAGGCCGCTGCGTGAATCCGCGCCCAGGCCCCAGCCCAGACCGAGATAGGGATTGCCGCGTGCCAGCCATGAACGGGGATCCAGTCCCGCGGCATTCAACCCCGGATCGCGCAGGTACCGCTCCGATCCAAACCCCGAAGTCGCCAACGGTTCGAGTCGCAGTGAGCCGTAGGCCAGTCCGCCCGACAGGCGAAAACCGTTGGACAACGGATGCCAGTCGGCCAGAACCATGGAACTCGCGACCAGGCCGTCGCTGGCCAGCAGTCCGGGTCGGCCGCCGATCCAGCCGCGCAGTCCGATGCCCGGGCTCAGTTCGACCGCATGCTCCGTGTCGAGCGGCGCCCTCAGTCCCGGACCCTGCAGCTGCGCCAGGGCCGAGCCGGTTGTCAGCATCAATGCCAGTCCGCCGATCCGCCAGTGCTTCATGCCCACCTCCGCAATGCCGCTGCAGCCCCCAACGAAAAAGGTAGGCCAATTCGAACCCGTCGCAAACCCGAAGATTCACGCAAATGCGGCGTCAATTCCCTGCAGCCGCATGATCACGGGATAGAGACTTGTCCTGCCGCAACGGAGTGATTACTTGCGCGTCGCGAAATAGCGACGCTACTCCTCGAAGCGCGGCTTGCGTGGCCCCGCTGGGCGATCACCCCGCTCGGTGCGGCGCGGTGGTCCGGGAGAGCGCTCACGAAAGGCCGGCGGGCGATCGCGCGGCGGACCGGACGGCCGGCCGCTGGCGAAGCGTGCCAGGCGCATCACCATGCGCAGCGCTTCGTTGACCGATTCCGAATCACGGAACACGCGAGCGACATCGGGATCGAGCCGGATCGCGCCCGACACCGGAGCATGCATCCGCTCGCGCGGCGCTTCACCGCGCGCTGGTCGCTCGGCGCGCTTGAACGGATCGCCGAAGGTGCGCGCCTGGGCCGCACGCGCCCGCGGGCCGGTCCGAGTGCCCGTGGGCGGGCCGCGGCGGTCCTTTTTTTCTCGTTCTTTCATCGGTGCCTCCTCAAGCAGGGGTGAGTCAATCGTTTCCAGCGCGTCGGAAACACGCATTCAAGGCATGCACCAACAAAGAAGGCCGCGCGTGGCGGCCTTCGCTTGGTCGACCTCGAACTCAGGCCGCCTTCTTTTCGTCCCGCAACTCGCGGCGCAGGATCTTGCCGACGTTGGTCTTCGGCAGGTCGCTGCGGAACTCGATGTACTTCGGCTTCTTGTAGCCGGTCAGCTGTTCCTTGCAGTACTCCATGATTTCCTTCTCGGTGAGCGCCGGGTCCTTCTTCACCACGAAGAGCTTCACCGCCTCGCCGGAGTTCTCGTCGGGCACGCCGACCGCGGCGCACTCGAGCACTCCCGGGTGCCCGGCGACCACGCCCTCGACCTCGTTCGGATACACATTGAATCCCGAGACCAGGATCATGTCCTTCTTGCGATCGACGATCTTGGTGTAACCGTCGGCGTCCATCACGCCGATGTCGCCGGTCTTGAAGAAGCCGTCGGGCGTCATGACCTTGGCAGTCTCGTCAGGCCGGTTCCAGTAGCCCACCATGACCTGCGGACCGCGGATCGCGATTTCCCCGACCGAGCCGATGGGCAGCGGCTTGCCGGCATCGTCGAGGATCGCAATCTCGGTCGATGGCATCGGCAGCCCGATCGACCCGGTGTAGCGGTCGGTGTCGGTCGGGTTGCAGGTGGCGCCGGGCGAGGTTTCCGACAATCCATAGGCCTCGCAGATCGGGCAACCGGTGAGCTTGAGCCACTTCTCCGCCACCGCCTGCTGCACGGCCATGCCACCGCCGAGCGAGACCAGCAGGCGCGAGAAATTGAGTTTGCGGAAGTCCTCGTTGTTCAGCAGGCCATTGAACAGCGTGTTGACCGCCGGGAAGACGTGGAATGTGTGCTTCTGCAAGTTCCTTGACGAAGCCCGGGATGTCGCGCGGATTCGGGATCAGCACGCAATGACCGCCAACGCGTGCCGACAGCATCGCGCACGCCGTCAGCGCGAAGATGTGGTACAGCGGCAGCGCGGTGATGACGGTCAGCTGCTCGCCCGGCTTGAGCTTCTTCAGCGCGGGCTGGTACCAGGTCTCGGATTGCAGCACGTTGGCAACGATGTTCTTGTGCAGCAGCTGTGCGCCCTTGCTCACGCCGGTCGTTCCGCCGGTGTACTGCAGGAACGCCGTGTCGTTCAGCGTCACGTCGACCGGCTTCAGCGACATGCGCAGTCCGTCGGCAAGCACCTCGTTCCAGCGCAACGCGTTGGCAAGCGTGTACTCGGGCACCATCTTCTTGACGTTGCGCACGACGAAATTGACCAGCAGGCCCTTGGCGAAGCCGAGCATGTCGCCCATTGCGCAGACGACGACCGTCTTGGTCGGGACCTTGTCGGCCACCTGCTGCAGCGTCGTCGCGAAGTTCTCGAGAATGAAGATCGCTTCGGCGCCGGAGTCCTTGAGCTGGTGCTCGAGCTCCCGTGGCGTGTACAGCGGATTGACATTGACGACCGTGCAGCCGGCACGCAGCACACCGGCCAGCACCACCGGGTACTGCAGCACGTTCGGCATCATGATGGCCACGCGCTTGCCCTTGGTGAACCCCCGGCTCTGCAGCCAGGCGCCGATCGCTGCCGACTGGATGTCGAGGTCGCCGAACGTCAGCGGCCTTGCCCATGCAGCTGTAGGCCGTCTGGCCGCTGTATTTCTTGAACGCCTCTTCCAGCAACTGCACCAGCGACTTGTACTGGTGATAGTCGATGTCGGCGGGAACGCCCTTCGGGTAATTCTTCAGCCAGTACCGGTCCATCCTATGCCTCCTCGTTTCGCACGTCGCACGCGGCGTCTTTTTGGAATGGGTCGTGCCGCCCGCCGGACGGCAACCCTGATCAGATCATAGCCGCTCGCCTCTGCGAGCCCGGGCCTCGCTAGCGAGACGACGGCTGCAGCCGGGTCAGCGCGGCATCGCGTTCGGCCTTGGGCAACGCGGCGATGCGCTTCACTTCGGAATAGAACGCCGGCATGTTCCCGTTCGACTGCGCCAGCAGTGCATCGAATGCAGGCACGAGATCGTTGTAAGCCCCGACCGCCGCCAGATGGGCATTGGTCAGGTCCTGCGCAAAGTAGCGGTCGTAGCCGGCAAAGCCGCCCCAGCTTTCCTTCAGCCGCGCGTACTCCTGCTTCAGTTCCGCAAACAGTTGCTGCTTGCGCGCGCGTTTGACCTCGTCCGGGACGCCGCTGGAGTAATTCTCCTGCAGCAGGTTGCGATACTTCAGCAGAAGATCCAGAAACTGCGAGCGGCGCAGCGCGAACTCGGCGTAGGCCCGTGCGCGAGGCGTCGTCGCCCCGCGCATCCAGCCAGCGCTTCACGCCCTCACGCTCCACCGCCGTCGCGAAGGACTCGTTGAAGGTCGTGTCGCCGCCGACGAACACCACCTGATGCGCCAGTTCGTGGAAGACCAGTCCGGCCACCTGACCCTCGTTGCCGCCGATGAAGGTGTTGAGCAGCGGATCCGAGAACCATCCCAGCGTTGAATAGGCGGGCACCCCGGCGACGTTGACCTCGAGGCCGTCGCGCGCAGCTCGGCCGCCATCGCGTCGGCCGCCGCCTTGTCGAAATATCCCCGATACCCGGCGCAGCCGACGACCGGGTAGCACCACTGCTTTAGCTGCAGCGAGAGTTCCGGCGCCGCGAACACGTTCCACACCACGTAGGGACGCTTCAGGTCGGCATAGCGCGTATAGCTGCCGTTGTCGGGGAGTCCCAGGTCGGACGACGCGTAGGCGCGGATCTGCTGCACGCGCTCGAGCCGTTGCTTGAGGGGCGCTGCGGCGTTTGGATCGTCGATGACGTCGGGAATCGGCCGCGCCGCCTCCATCATGGCCATGTGGCCCTGGATCGATTGCGCGTAGTAACCGAGCGTCGAACAGCCTGCGCCCAGTCCCACCAGCAACACGGCCGCGCCGACGAGCCACAGCACGGGGTGACGACGGAACCAGGCAAAGGGAGCGCGCAAGGCCATGCAGCGGATTGTGCCCAACCCGCTCACTGGCGGCGAAATCCCTTAGTGCGTCAGCCGACAGATGACCCGACGCAGCTTGCCGCTGGCCGGATCGCGCGTCGGGCCGCGGCGCGAGATCAGGATTTCCACCGGGCCGACGTCGCAGGTCTCGAAGTACCGGCGCAGTGCGGCGCGGACCGGCCCGCGGCGACGCTGGTCCTGCGCCCCGAGATGAATCGTGAGGGCGCCATCCGCGCGCTGCACGACCTGGAATTCATGGGCGCCGGCACCCTCCTCCAGCACGGTTTCCAGCGCGAGCGGAACCAGCGTGACTTCGCCGCCGAGCCGACCGGGCAAGCGCAGCGTGTCGTCGCACCGGCCCTCGACCGACACTGACGGAAAGTGGCTGCCGCATGCGCAGCGGTCCGCATGCACGGTCACGGCGTCGCCGAGGTCGTAGCGGATCAGCGGCTGCACGCGGTTCGCCAGATTGGTCAGCAGCACCGAGTGCGAACGCGTGCCGGGCTCGACCGGTCGGCCCTGCCGGTCGACCGCTTCCAGCACGACCCAGTCGGCGTTGACATGCAGCCGGCGGTGCAGGCAATCCCAGGCGATCGGCAGGAACTCCGACGCGCCGTAGGCGCTGCGCACGCGGCAGCCGAAGGCCCGCTGCACTCGCAGTCGCGTCGGTTCCGACAGCACCTCGCCGCCGGTCCAGATTTCGCGCGGCCGCAATCGCAACCGCCCGGCCTCCTGTTCCTCGGCCAGCATCTCTGCGGCCGTGGGATAGGTGGCCAGTATCGTCGGCCGGTACGCATTCAGCTGCAGCACCAGTTGCGAGCACGGCTGCAACAGTGCAAACGCGCGCACGGCGTCGGCCATCCACGGCGCCCAGTGGCGCATCCGCTCGACGGTCGCGACTCCCGCGTAGTGACCGTCGGTGGCGGCCACCATCGCGTAGCGATCGCCCTCCATCAGCTGCCGCACGAGATCCGTGGGCGAGCGCACGCCGCGGAAGCGCTGTCCCTCGAGCGCGTCGTACACGGCCATCGCATCCGGATCGTGGACGAAGTAACCGGGCATACCGGTGGTGCCCGAACTGGTCCAGACGCCAAAGCGGCCATTGAGCACGTGCCCGATGCGCTCGGGTTCCGCGATGAAGTCCTCGACCGCGCGCCGCGTCACCCCGCTCTGCGTGACGACGGCGTCGAAGTCGTCCATCAGCTCGCGCTTGGTGACCGGCGGCAGGTCGGCAAGGGGGACCCCGACGGCGGGCAGCCGGCGATAGCGCTTCGCGTAGAACGGCGAGGCAGCACGGGCGTAATCGATGAGCGCGCGCGTGCGGCGCTCGGCTGCATGGGTGATCGCGCTGCGCGAGAGGTATGAACCCTGCCAGACGTCGAAAGCCGCCTCGGCCCAGCGCGCCGGGTCATAGGCCGACGAACTCGGCAGCTCGAACAGTGAACGTCCCTCGCGCACCATCGGACGGATCTTCACGCCAATAACAACACTTTCATTGTCGACGATCTTTTCGACCGCGCCATGACGCAAACGGGTTCGTCAGTGCGTCCGCTCGACCTGGACCAGGCAGTCGTAGAAGGTCGGGCCGCGCCCGATGTCGGTCAGCGCCGGGCTCGTGACCTCGTTGGCGTTGCGTCCGTCCGCAGCCAGTTTCTTCCACCAGATCGAAAGCGCCACGACGCAGCCACGGCGTGCCCGGTCGGTCACACGGGCGCGCAGTTCGAACGATCCGCGCTCGTTGAACACGCGCACCGTGTCGCCGTCGGTGATGTTCCGCTCGGCCGCATCAACGGGATGGACTTCGAGCGATGGTTCGCCTTCGGTCGCACGCAGGCTCGTCACATTGACGAAACTCGAGTTGAGGAAGTTGCGAGCCGGCGGCGAGATCATCGCCAGCGGAAACCGCCGGGCGAGCGCCGGGTTCGAGGTGGGGCCTTCGTTGGGCGGAACGTAGGCCGGCAGCGGATCGACGCCATATGCGGGCGAGCGATTCGGAAGTGAACTCGCACTTGCCCGACGGCGTCGGGAAGTTGCCTGCGGCGAACGGCGCATGGCGCGCGGGCAGGTCGAGCCGCTCCCACCCGGCCTGCTTCAGCCGTGGCCAGTTGAACTTCGCCGTCGGACCGTGCGGGGCGAAGGCCTGCGCTGCGAGCTCGTCGTCGGATTCGCGGAACGCCGGCTCCGCGTAGCCCATCTTCGCCGCCAGGCGACGGAAGATTTCGCTGTTCGGCAGCGCTTCGCCGAGCGGCTCGATCGCGGGATTGTTGGCCAGCAGGTAAAGATGGCCGTACGACTTGTGCACGTCGAGGTGCTCGAGCTGCGTCGTCGCGGGCAGCACGAAGTCGGCGTAGTCAGCGGTATCGGTCTGGAAGTGTTCGAGCACGACGGTGAAGAGATCCTCGCGCGCGAAGCCGGCCGCGACTTCACGCGACTGCGGCGCGACGGCGACCGGGTTGCTGTTGTAGACGATCAGCGCATCGATCGGCGGATCGGCATGCAGCAGGTCGTGGCCGATCGTCGACATGTTGATCGTGCGCGGCGCGCGGCCATCCAGGAGCTCGGGACGGTAGAGCCGCGCTGCATCGACCGGATAGTTGCCGCTGGTCGACAGCAGCACCCCGCCGGCGGGATCGCGCCAGTGACCCGCGAGCGCCGGCAGGCAGGCCACCGCCCGCACCGCGTTGCCGCCGCCGGCCGCGCGCTGCATGCCGTAGTTCAGGCGAATCGCTGCCGGGCGGATCTCCCAGTAGTCGCGTGCGAACTGCTCGACCTCGTCTGCGCTGATGCCGCAGATCGCAGCGACGCGGGCCGGATCGAACTCGCGTGCCCGCTCGGCCAGCGCATCGAAACCCAGCGTGTAGCGCTCGATGTAGTCACGGTCGAGCCAGCCCTCACGGATCAGCACATGCATGACGCCGAGCGCAAAGGCGCCGTCGGTGCCGGGCAGCAGCGCGATGTGCTGATGGCACTTTTCGGCCGTCAGCGAACGGTAGGGATCGATGGCGATCAGCTTCGCGCCATTGCGCTTCGCTTCCTGCGCGCGACTCCACAGGTGCAGGTTGGACGCGATCGCATTCGTCCCCCAGAACACGATCAGCTTCGCGTTCTGGAACTGCTCGATGTCGGTGCCGTCGCGCGTGCCGATCGTGGCGATGAGCGCTTCGCCGCCGGCGGTGGCGCAGATCGTGCGATCGAGGAAGCTCGCGCCCAGCTTGTGAAAGAACCGGCTTGCCATCGCTTCGCCCTGGACCATGCCCATCGTGCCGGCGTAGCTGTACGGCACGATGCGCTGCGGATCGATCGCGGCGATTTTCTGCAGGCGCGTCGCGATCTCGTCGAGCGCGGCGTCCCAGCTGACGCGCTCGAAGCGGCCTTCACCCTTGCGCCCGACGCGCCTGAGCGGATGCAGCAGGCGGTCCGGGTGATAGGTGCGCTCGAGATAGCGGCTGACCTTGGTGCACAGCGTTCCGGCGGTGGTCGGATGGGTCGGGTCCCCGGCCACCTTGATCGCGACGCGTTTCCCCTGCTCCTCCCTCACCGTGACCAGCATCGCGCAGGTGTCGGGACAGTCGTGCGGACAGGCCGCACGGACGATCGTCTCGGTCATGGGACAAAGCGCAGTGGCAGTTCCACCGACTCGCCACCGTGCTCGAGCTTCAACGCGCGCGGGACCGACGTGAGCGGCACGACGAACTGCACGCGCTCCAGCATCGAGTCGCTGCGCGGATCCACCACCACGTTGAGTCCGCCGTTGGCCGGGATCACCGCGTTGTGCGTGATGAGCCGGAAGTTTGCGTCCCACAGGTTTGCGCCATAGGCGGACCGGTTGTTCATCCGCACCAGCAGCACCAGCCGCACGGATTCGGGGTTGCGCGGTTCGATCGAGGCGCCCTGAATCACGAACGACACGTCGTCAGACTTGCCCACCGCCACCGTGCGCGGCACGGCGAAAGTCGAGGACGGGTGGCTTGCCTTCGGCCTTGGATGCCTTCGGATCCACTCCGGCACCGGCGACGATGCCTTTCATCGGCGCCGTCGGAACTGCCGCTGGCGTGGCGGCTGCGGTTGTCGTCGGCGTTGCGTCGTACTCGCTGGCGACCGGACCTGATGGTGTCGACTTGTCCGGAGCGTTCGGCTTGCAACCCGCGCCCAGTGCAACAGCTCAGCGCACAGGCCACTGACGCGATCGCGACTGCGATCGGGCGCCCGGCGGTCGGTTGCGAATTCTTCATTGCGGCGTCCAGGGCTCTGCGATCATGCGTTCGAACAATTGCTCGCACGCAGCGACCTGTTCGTAGCTGATGTATTCGTCGGGCTTGTGCGCCTGCTCGATCGAGCCCGGCCCCAGCACCACCGTCGGGATGCCGGCTTCCGAGAAGATGCTCGCCTCGGTGCCGAAGCTGACCGCACCAGCCCCACGTTCGGCGGTGCGCGCCACCTGCTGCGCCCACCGGACCAGCGGCGCATCGGGCGCGATGCCGAACGCCGGCACGTTCATGCCGAGTTCGAAGTCGATGCCTGAATCGGCCGCCACGGCGCGCATCTCGGGAACGAGGTGGCGCTCGGCAAATCCCATGATTTCCCGGCTCAGTGTGTCCTGCGACGTTGCCGGCAGATTGCGCATCTCGAATTTGAACTCGCAATCGCGCGGCACCACGTTGACTGCAATGCCGCCGTTGATCACACCGGTCTGCAGCGTGCTGTACGGCACCGCGAAGCGCGCATCGCGCGGCTCGTCGCGCGACAGGCGATCGGCCAGGTTGCGGATAAAGGCGATCAGCCGCGCCGCGAACTCGATCGCATTGACGCCCTCCGGCGTCAGCGCCGAGTGCGACTCGCGCCCGCGCACACGACAACAGTAATCGCGCTTGCCCTTGTGCGCCACGATCGCCTGCATATCGGTCGGCTCGCCGATCAGGCAACCCGCCGGCCGGATGCGGCGCTCGGCCAGATCCGCCACCAGTCCGCGCACGCCGAGAAAGGTGGTCTCCTCGTCGTAGGTCAGCGACAGGTGCACCGGCAAGCGATCCTGCGCCGCCAGGAAGCGCGGCGCCCAGGCCAGCGCAATCGCGATGAAGCCCTTCATGTCGGCCGTGCCGCGACCGTGGATGCGGCCGTCGCGATGGGTGGCCACGAACGGGTCGCTCGTCCAGTCCTGACCATCGACCGGCACCGTGTCGGTGTGCCCGGACAGCACGAGTCCACCGGTTTTCAGACGGTCCGGTTCGGATGACAGCGTCGCAAAGAGATTCGCCTTCTTCTTCGAGACGTCGTAGATCAGTTGCGAGCGGACGCCGAGCCGCGCCAGCTCATCGCGCGCGAATTCGATCAGTCCGAGGTTGGAATCGCGGCTGACCGTCGGAAATGCGATCAGCCGGTCGATCATCGCCAGCGCGACGGGCGACGGCGCGGGTCCGGAATCCTTCACCGGACCCGACGATGCGATCGATGCTGCGGACGCCGAGATATCCACGCCCGCAGTCTAGCGTTCACCGACGAGGATCGCTGCTGGCGACAGCGAGCGTTCGAGCACGCGCCGGGTTCAAAACGACCGAGCGGAACTTCCAGTGAACTCCGTCCCCCGCGTCTTGGTCAAGGCGTGTAGCGCCAGACCGACAGCTGATACTGCCCGTTGACAAGCTGCACGCCCGCCACCACGGGGTCGCGTTCCGACGCCATGCGCAGCGACAAGGCCTCGAGCGCAACGCCGGTGGCTCGCGGTACGACACGTGCCCAGCCGAACGGAGCGTTGTTGCATTGCCCGCGCAGCACCTGGAAGCCCGTGCTTTCCCTGATCGCGTATCCAAAGCTCGGAACGATGTCGGTTCCACAAGTGACACGGAACTCGCGCGGGTCGAACGAAGTGGCCTTTGGAGTGCCGACGGCGAAGCTCGGCGCATAGGTACTCCAGGCTGGCGTTGGGGCGATCAGTCCGAGTTGCCCGTTCGTGAAGTCCGCCGACGCAAAGCGGGTGGAATCGATCGAGTAGCTCACCGACCCGGTGATCCACGCCGTGACCGGGAGGCGGCCGACGCGGTCTTCGCCCATGCCGATGCCGCCGAGCATCAGCGCCGTGCCGTTCGGGATCAGCGGCGAGGGCGCCGCACCGATCGAGCGCCACCCGCCGCGATTGGTCGACGCGCTCACCGCGCGGCGACTCGCCGGCGCTGGCACATTCATCGCGATCACCGGGAACGATGTCGTGCTCGGATCATCCACATCCATGTTGTCGATAGTCAGCGAAATCTCAGTGACTCCATTGCTCCCGGGACCTGTCCCACCGCCGTAAAACTCCCATGCGGAGCCGTTCCAGCGCTTGGCCTTTACTTGCCCGTCCTCGATCCATGCGAGCGCGGAGTACTGCGGCAGCTGTCCGATCGTTGGCCGCTTGGGATCAGTCGTCGGCAGTGCGCTGTTCACTCGCAGGACCGGCTTGCTGGCGGTGCTGCCGGCTGTTCTGATTCAGCGCGACACCTGCTGCCCCGGCTGCAGACACGGCCACCCAGGCGCTGCCGTTCCAGCGCTTCACATACAAGTTGCGCGCGGCTCCAGGCCCTTCCGTCCATGCGACCACCGGTTGGCCATCAACGCAATCGAGCGTCGGTTCGGCCGCGTTCGCCCCGAGAATCTGATTGAGCACCCCGCCGAGTGCAGACCACGCGGTGCCATTGAAACGCCATACGGAAAGGCGTCCTGCGCCACCTGCCGAGAGCGTCTCGATCCACGCCACCGTCGGTTGGCCACACAGCGCCAGTGACGGCTGTTGCGAGCTGGGCGATGTGACCAACGCACGGCCGCCGACCTGTGCCCAACCGGCACTGATCACGTTCAAAGCGACCTTGTTGCTGGTGATCGAGCCCGTGCGGTCGGACACCGTGACGGCATAGTTGCCAACGTCCGAAGTCGTCGCGGCGGAGATCGACAGGGTGGCGGTCGTTGCGCTCCCAATCAATCCATTGGGTCCGTTCCAGCGGTAACGCAGTGGCCCACCGTTCGTGGCGGCGGCCGCGCTGACGCTGAAGCTGACCCCGCTGCCGCTGGCGACCGTCGCGCCGGTCGGCTGCACCAGGATCCTGAGCACGACCGGGCCGCTCGCGGTCGCCCGCGCGCTGCCAGTTGATCCGTCGGCCTCTTCGGCCGCGGTTCGGAGGCTGCCGGGCTCCGGCTCGGCCACGCGGCGGTCATTGATTCCGGAACATCGGCCGAGCCGCCGCACCCGGCGAGGGCAAGCACGATGCCGAGCGACGCCCCAGTGCGGACAATGATTTTCAAAGGACTTCAGGCCGACTTCTTCATGTCGTGCTCCTCAGTTCGGCTCGGTTGCGGCTCAGTTGCGGGTCAGCACCAGTGAAATGTCATCGGCGTAGTGCCCCGCGAACTCCGGCGGTCGTGGCGTCGTTGACCACGTCTTCGAACGCGTAGATCTCCACCAGCAGCAAGCGCGTGCCGGCTGGCAAGATCATGTTCAGCGCCGCCTGTTGCCACGACGTTGCCCGACGGTCTGGATGCTGGCGGCCTGCACCGCGAGCTGCGTGCCGGCGACGTAGGCCGCGGGCAGATCGACAGCGGCCACGTTGAACGCCAGCAGGCGGATGTCGAAGCGTCGGTCGGTCGTGGAGTCGCCGACCACGCGGTTGAACCAGGCACTGGCGTCAGCGCGCACACGGCCGGCGGCGATGTCGGCCGCCAATGCGCTGACGTCGACGATCTGCCACTGCTGGCTCGCGAAGCGTGTTGGTGCTGCCGACGTCGCCGGTGGCGTCGAAGCGCAGCATGTTCGGTGCGCTGCGCGGCGTGATCCCGCGCTCTGCGCCGACCGACACCGCGACATCGCCCCGCCAGTTGCCGGGCGCGGTCGGCAGAAAGCCCACCGACACCGGCGACTCGAAGGCCGGATTGACCAGCAGGTTGATGCCGTAGAGCGAGCTCGCACCGACGACCACGTCCTTGAACGCCTCGGACACGAGCCCTGAGTTGTCGGTCACCACCAGCTTCGCCCGGTAGGTGCCGGCCTGGGCGTACACATGGTTGAGAATCGAACTCTCGTTGACGACACGGCGCATACCATCGCCCATGTGCCCAGTCGTAGCGGGCGATCGAACCGCCGGGATCGCTGCTGGCGGTGGCGTCGAAGACGACCGTCACGTTCACCTGCGCCGGATCGGGACTGCTGCTGAAGCGTGCGACGGGCGCGCCGATCACGGCGGTCGCGATGCGCGTGTCGAGCGGATCGGGTGTCGCCGTGATCACCTGCTCCCACACCGCCAGAGCGCGGCCGTTGTCATCCATGGCCACGTCGGCCACACCCTGCTGAACCAGGTCGGCGCCGATTTCCTGCTGCGGTTGCCAGCCGCTGCCGCGGATGAAGCGCGTCGCGAACACCTTGCCGTCGCCGCTCGCAGACCATGAGCGCATTGCCCAGCGAGTCTCCGACCAGTCGCGCATTGGGGCTGCCGCCCGCGATACTTTCCGCGGCGCCCCAGACGCGGCCGATGGCGCGATTGGCCAACGTACCGCCGAGCCTTACTTTCCAGATGACAGTGGTCTCTTCGTTCGCTGCCATCACCACTTGGGGTTCGATCCCGTTGTCGCTGCCCGGAACCTTCTGGCCAGTGGGAAACTCCGGCCCGTTCAAGGTGATGCGATTGAAATAGATGCCGTCGGGCTGGTCCCAGACGACCACCGTGCTGCCGAGAGGCGCATCGCGGTGGACCGCGAGCCGCGGCAGGCCGACACCGCCTCCAAAGTTGGATACCAGGCGGATTGGCGTACCCCAGGTGTAGCTTTCGAGTGGTGCAACGACGAGGTTGAAGGCCGCATCGCTGTACAAGACGAACGCCTGATTGCGGTCGCATCGCCACGTCGTACAACCCGCCCGCGGCCGCGCTGATCGGGGCCAGCGGCGGCAGCCACCCCTGCGCGGGAAGGTAGATGCGGGTGCGTATCAGGTCCTCGCTCTCGGACCAGGCGACCAGAGCGCCTCCCCGACCATCCATCGCGACGCGCTCCGCGGACACACCTAGCCGACCGAGCGTGGCAAGCAGAAAGCGCGGTCCCCAGCCGCCCAAGACGGCCGAGAACTGGCTGGCATACAGCTCGGGCGTGCCGGCATTGCTCGCCTCCCAGATGGCCGTCGCATCTCCCGAGGCATCCGTCGCGAGCGTTGTGTTGTGGCCCGCCAGATCAGGGCGGCGCGAAGCGATGAAAGTCTGATCCGTGGGGCCGGCCAGTGCGGCCGCTTGACCCAGCGCCGGCGGCACAAACGTGAACAGACTGCCGAACTTCTGCACGGGACGCTGCGGATCGTCGTTCTCGCGTTCGGTGGACATGATCGCAGCGCGCGCGCCGACGCTGGGAACCGCTACGACGGGAAAGCGCTTGGACTGCGCTACCGGCGGTGCGGAGGGACCCGGCGGTGCAGCCCGAAAGCAACTGTTTTCAGTAAGGGCGAAGTACCCACAATCTGGATCGTAGGTGACATCGCCACCCCCGCTGGCAACGAGCGACGCCACGCCAAACACTACAACCGGCACCACCGCCGTGATTCGCTTCCACTGTTCAATCCGTTGCATGGTGTGCTCCCAATGTGATCGGTCGGTCACGTACGGCGCGCGCACATACGGCAAAAGCGGCAAGACAGCCGGCGCATGCCGCGACAAGATCGAGCGGATCGAACGTTCCGTGCGTTACGTACGAGCGCCACAGACCGCCGATGCCGCCCACCATTGGCAAAGCGGTCACAGAGCCGAGAAGCAGGGCCGCGACAACTGTGTGCTGCGCAAATTCGAATGCGAACTCGACCGCACACACGGCGGCACAGCAGGCGCCGCGGCCGCGCGGAGTTGCCGCCTGGGTCGCAACCACCACCAGAAGCGACATGGCGAGCGCGTGCAGAAACGTCGGCGCCCCATCGATGAGCGCAGACGCGAGCGGCAGCTCCGAACTCACGAGTATGGGGTGATGCCACCCCGAAGGAAGAAATGCGGCAGCCTGCGTCCGCATGAGCGCGTAGATCAGCACGCCGAACCCCAGCGCGCCAAAGGAAGCTGCGGTCCAGACGATTTGCGCTCGACTGCCGAAGCCCATGACGGACGTACGTCGTGAGTTCATGGCGCTTCCTTCAACGGAGCCTGCAGTGGGTTCGAGCTGTTCTGCGCAGGCGGCTCGACTTGCTCCAGATACCGCGCCACCTGAGTGGCGGCGGTGAAAAGGTGGGGTTGTTCCTCATCGACCCGCCGAACGCTGGCGCGAAAGCCGCCGGCCAGCTGGCGCCAGATGCGCACAATGAAGATCTCGGGGTCGTTCATCGGTCGCCTCGTTCATGTCCGTCGTGGACACAAGCTAGGCGCGCGACCGTTTCGCGACCGTTTCGCGGTTTCCAGGAGATCAAGGAGCGCCGGCAGCGGCAGCAAGTGCCGTGGGCTCGAACCTCAGCCGTGCGTGCCTAGAGCTTGGGCCAGCTCGTCCAATCCGGCGTCGAGGGAGAGCGCTGCGCCAGAGGCTTCCGCTGCGAGCACCGCTGAAGGATCGAGGCGCTTTCGCAATCGATCCGCGGTGTCGCGGTAGCGCGCCAGCAGCGTTGCCTGAGATACCCGATGCGCGTCGGCGCAGG
Organism: uncultured beta proteobacterium; assembly: GCA_963769745.1. Lineage (GTDB taxonomy): Bacteria > Pseudomonadota > Gammaproteobacteria > Burkholderiales > Burkholderiaceae_F > JALORV01. The sequence continues at coordinate 23,719 of CAVYNB010000011.1, read as the reverse complement.
CAATCAAGCGCAGCGCGACGAACGGATCGCCGTGTCGTTCCAGAAAGTTAGCTCCCTCGCGCAGGGCGGGTGCAATCGCCACGACCGTCGCGACTTTTCGGCTGACTGCAACTGTCTCGATCAGCTGTTCTTGTGCTGCATTCATGTTGCCGGCGGCCGACTCGATGGCCGCCAGCGTACGGCGGCACGTCGGTTGCGCACCTACGAAGCCTGAGTCCACCAGCGTCTGCAGCGCCTCGCGACACAGTTCGCGGGCGCGATGGATGTCGCCGTGGTCGAGCAACGCAGAGGCGCAATGGGTGAGCAGGATGCTTCTGCGAGCTTCGAGGCCGCTGCCCTCGGCCAGCCGCAAGCCGCTTTCAAAGGCATCAACGGCGAGCCGCGGTTTGTCGGCCGCGTGCAGGAGCAAGCCGAGTTCATTGTGCATGCTGATTTCGCCGATCCGATGCCCATTCGTCCGATGGCTCTCGAGTGCCTCTTTCGCCAGAGCGAGTGCGGACACTTCGTCTCCCAGTTCGCGCTTGATGCCGACAAGATTGCCAGCGAATGACGCCACCTCGTCGGGCACGTGCCCTGAACGGGCCCGTTTGAGCGCTTCCGAAAGAAAGCGATCGGCCTCGCGCAGATGACCCTGGCGCTGGAGCGCGAGGCCCACCGTGTTCAGGCTGAAGCGGATCGCATAGGCGCTCCCTCGTGCCCGCGCTGCGGCGAGCGCCCGTCGGCCTGCCGCTTCGACTTCGCGGTAGTTGCCACTCCAGTAGTGGAGCGCGGCAAGTTCCAGCGGCACTCCCCACGCGCTGTCGCTTGAAGTAGTTCCTGAACCCAAGAGTGCGCCTTCCGCGCGCACAAAGAGCTGGATGCCGAGATTGATCGGACCACGCGCCTGAAAGTAGTTCGACAGGCCGCTCGTGCATTGCTGCAGCCAATCGCCGCGTCGCTGGACGATGGCCCACTCCCAACCGACGAGAACGTTCGAGAGTTCGGTCCCTATGGTGCGCAGCGCGGCCGTCTGGTCGATCGAGTTGAAGTGCCCAAACTGGTCCATCAGGCGCGCATACGACGCCGCGTGCAGATCGCGTGCCTCGGCTCGCTGCAGCGAATCCGCGCCGAGCTTCTGTGCCGCGAACTGCTGGATCAGCGGGTGCAGGGAGCACCGCGCGTCGCCGTCGATCTGCACCAGTGACTTGTCGATCAATGACCCCAGCACCGGCAAGGGAGCCTGTGAGACATCGTGAACCGCAGCGCGCGTAAAGGTGCCGGCAAACACCGAAAGCGTCTTCAGCAGCTGCTGCTCCGCCGGCGACAGCAGGCGCCACGATTGCTCAAAGGTCGCGCGCACGCTGCGATGCTCCGGCCGCTCATCCCCCTCGTCCGCTTGCTCGAGCACATCGAGCAAGTGCGTTAGGTCCGACACCATGTCGCCCACCGGCAGCAGTCGGACCCAGCTCGCCGCCAACAGGATCGCGAGCGGCATGCCACCCAGCGCGCGAACCAGACCGGCCACGCTGCGGGCATTGCCGGCAGGGTCGAAGCGCGGCTGCGCCAACTGCGCCTGTGCGATGAACAGGCGCGCTGCGTCCGACTGCAGCACGACATCGCCCGTGTCGGCCGACGGAACCTCGAGGCCGCGTAAGTTCACGAGCCATTCACTCTTGACGCCGATGCGCGCGCGCGAGGTCGCGAGAATCTTGAGCTCGGCGAGCACCCGCCAGCCATCCGCTCGATCAGATCGCTGAGGCTCGCGAGGTGTTCGGAGTTGTCGAACACCAGGATGCGCGTCAACGGCGCAAGGTGCGTCGCGCCACCACGTCGATCGGGTTCTGCAGTGCCGTCGTTTCAAGACCGAGTTCACGCGCGACGCGCGGTGCCACTTGGGCGATGTCGGTCAGGTCGTCGAGCGCGATCCAGCAGACCGTCTCGTCAGCACGCTGACGACCGTCGGTGAATCAACTCCTTGACCAGTCGGCTCTTGCCCATGCCTCCCGGACCCGTCACGGTGATCAACCGGCATTGCGGATCCGCCAGCAGCCCCTGCAACTCGGCCAGCTCGGCGCCGCGGCCGATGAAACCATCCGAGCCCTCGTTCGACGTCGCTGCCGGCGCCCCCGTTTGTGCCAACGGCTTGTCGAGCTGTAGCTCGCGGGCAAGATTGCGCGTCTCGATTGCAACATCGACACCGAGTTCTTCGGTCACACGTTCGGCAAACGTCCGGTAGGTCCGCGCGACATCGGCAGTGCGCCCGAGCGCTGCGAACGCTCGCATCTGCATGCGCACGGCGTCTTCGTCGTAGGGATCGTCGTCCAGCAAGCGCTGGGAGAGATCGACCGCGATTTGCGGGGCCACGTCGCGCACGGTGGCGAGCACCGATTCGCGCCACATTGTTCGCAATCGCAGCCGCTCGCTGCGCAGCCAGGCCGCGAAGGCCGGACTGTCGCCACCATCCAGTCCGTGCAGCGGCGTGCCGCGGTACAGATTCAGTACGGATCGATGGTCGTTCTGCGCATGGGACTTCGCAAGATCCGCCGCATCGTGGTCGACCTGCCAGCGCAGTCGCGTGGCGCGAGTCGTCGAGCGCGGGCACGCCGAGTGCGCGGACCTCGAGCAGCAGCTTGCGCAGGTTGTTGCGGGCTGCTTCCTGGGTTCGGTCCGGCCAGAACAGATGGGCCAGTTGGTCGCGCGCGACCCATGCCTCGTTCAGTGCGAGGTACGCCAGCAGGCGAAAGCGGCGCTCGGGCAGGAAACGCAGGCTGACCGGGCCATCGAGTTCGACCGCACCCAGCAGCCGCAGCCTCGGCGGACCGTCGCGCACCGGATTGAGCGTTCCGCCCGTCGTGGATACCATGCTCGGCTCCCGATCCGACTGTCGGTGCGGCGTAAGCTCCCTGTCCCTCCGCCGACCGTGACCCGACGATGAATCTAATCGACCGAGTTGTCCAGTTCCGCGCCGAGATCCAGCAGATCCGCCGCGACATCCACGCCCATCCCGAACTTCGCTTCGAGGAAAATCGTACGGCGGACCTGGTGGCCGCCAAGCTCACCGAATGGGGCATCACCGTGACCCGCGGGCTGGGCGGCACGGGCGTGGTCGGGACCCTGCGCCACGGCACGTCCACGCGCTCGATCGGACTGCGCGCCGACATGGACGCGCTGCCGATCCAGGAACTCAACGATTTCGCGCATCGTTCGACCCACGCGGGAAAAATGCACGCCTGCGGCCACGACGGCCATACGGCGATGCTGCTGGCGGCCGCCCGTTACCTGGCCGAGACCCGGCCCTTCGACGGAACCGTGCACCTGATCTTCCAGCCGGCCGAGGAAGGCGGCGCGGGGGCCCAGCGCATGATCGACGACGGCCTGTTCGAGCGCTTCCCGTGCGATGCGGTGTTCGGCATGCACAACTGGCCGAACCTGAAGGTCGGTCAGTTTGGCGTTGCGCCCGGCCCGGCGATGGCGTCAGCCAACGAGTTCGAGATCACGATCAAGGGCAAGGGCGCGCACGCAGCGATGCCGCACCTCGGCGTCGACCCGGTGTTCGTCGCCGTGCAGGTGGTCAACGGTCTGCAGGCCATCATCACCCGCGTCAAGAAACCGATCGATGCCGCGGTGCTGTCCGTGACGATCATTCGTGCCGGCGACGCCACCAATGTGGTGCCGGACAGCGCCTTCATTTCCGGCACCGTGCGCACCTTCAGCGATGCGGTGACGGCGCAGGTCGAGGAGCACATGCGTCGCATCGTGCAGATGACCGCGGCGGCGCACGGAGCGGAGTCGCATGTCGACTTCAAATGGAACTACCCGCCGACGGTCAACCACGCGGCCGAGGCCGAGTTCGCCGCCACGGTGATGGACGACATCGTCGGGGCCGACAACGTCGTGCGGGGGATCGAGCCGACGATGGGCTCGGAGGACTTCGCCTTCATGCTCAAGGTCCGGCCCGGCGCCTACGTGTTCATCGGCAACGGCGATGGCACGCACCGCGCATCCGGTCACGGGCTCGGGCCGTGCATGCTGCATAACCCCAGCTACGACTTCAACGACGAGCTGATTCCCCTGGGCGCGACCTACTGGATCCGGCTGGTCGAGAAGTATCTCGGCCGCTAGGCCGTCACATTCATCGGCCGAGGCCGTAGCGCTCCCGCAGCGCACGCGCACGGAACACCAGCGCGCTCGCCAGCGTGGCCAGCGCGACTGCGCCGAGGATCAGGCTCATCCGGGTATAGGGCTGACCCAGCGCCATCCGGGTCGCCGCCAGCGCAGCCAGCGTGCGCAGCCATTCGATCGTCCCGAGCATCAGTGCGGTCTGCACCAGTCGTGCGACCCACGGCCGGCGTAGCGCGAGCAGGCCCACCAGGGCGACGCAGAGCGCGGCGAGCGGCCACCACTGGGCGCGCCAGAAGTGCGCTGCCAGCACCAGCAGGGCGATCGCAGGGGCAAGCAAGCGAAGGGCGTTCAAGGTGGCGTCTCCGGCGCGGATGGTCCGCGATCCGGGCCGCCAGGCGCTTGATTCGTATCAGGGACGACCCTCGCCTACCCCGAAAGGGGGTGCTGAAGCCGGCTGCCGGCTAATCCGTTCGCCGGAGGGTGTCGGCCTTGTGCCCCCGGTACGCTGGCCCGCACTGTCCCCTGCAACCGCCGTACCCGTACCGATTGACAGGCACTTACCGATGATCCGTCTCCTTTGCCGTCCACTGCTCGCCGCGCTGGTGCTCGGCCTGCTGTCGGGCTGCGCGACGCTCAGCGGCGAGCCGACGCAGAAGGTCAACATCCAGACCGTCGACGCCGAAGGCAAGACGATCGATGGCATGAGCTGCCGCGCCAGCAACTCGTCGGCAAAGTACGTCGGCGTCACGCCGATGTTCGACATGCAGGTGCGCCGCTCGTCGTCGGCGCTGGTCGTCGAATGCCGTCGTGACGGCTACCCGCTGTCGCGCGCGGTCGTGGTTTCGCGGGCCGTCAACATGCAGCTGTTGCAGATGCTGCTGCCCGGCGGCTCCAGCCTGATGGTGGTCGACCACCTGACCGGCTACATGTACGCGTATCCGCGCTGGGTGCGGCTGCAGGTCGGCACCGACATGGTGTTCGACCGCCGCGACGAGGTCGATCGCGGGCCGACGCCGGGCCTGATCACCCGCCAGTTCGACGACTTCGTCCGCTTCGCATCGACTCCATAGCGCGGGGCGGGACCGACGGGGCCACCCGATGGACCCGTCACTCGTGCACCACTCAGCCGCCGCGCACCACGCGCACGCGCCGACCATCCTGCAAACTGTCGCTCGGGTAGATGATCACGCGCTCGCCGACCTGCAGCCCCTGATCAACCCACGCCAGTTCGGCGTTGCGGCCGCCGATCCCGACCGTCCGCAGCCGCGCCTGATCACCCTCCAGCGCGAACACGGCCCAGTCATTGCCGCGGCGAAACAGTGCGGCCACCGGAACGACCGTGGCATCGGCACGCCCGAAAGTGACGATGCGCACATCGACGCGATAGCCGTCGCCGAGCCCGGGAACCTTGCCGGACGCGCCATCGAAGTCGATCACGACGTTCACCCGCTGCTCCTCAACGCCCAGGGCCGAGACTTTGGTGAATGCGGCTGGCTCTACGCGGCGTACACGGCCCGGCACCAGTACACCTGAACCTGCGTCGATCCGAACCGGTGCACCCACGTGAATTCGCGTGGCCTCGGTCGACAGCACGTCCACCACGATCTCGAGGTCGTCGGCGTTGGCCACTTCCATGAGCGGCGTGCCGACGGCCACCGCGGCCTCGCTCTCCTGCAGCACCCGCAGCACGCGCCCATGCACAGGCGACGTGATCGGCCAGGCGGCTTCGGGCCGTTTGACGGCGGCGCCCTCCTGGGCGCGCATCAGCGCTGCGCGCGCCTGCGCCAGGTCGTGCGCGGCGCCTTCGCGCGCGAAGCGGGCCGCCTCCAGCGATTTCGCCTGCACGCGCACTGCCAGTTCGGCCTGATCGAGCGCCGAGGGCGACAGGAATCCCTCGCCCTGCAGCTTCTTGTGCCGGGCCAGGTCCAACTGCGCTTTCTCGAGCGCAGCCTCGTCGCGCGCAATGTTGGCGCGGGCCTGATCGACCGCGGCCTCCGCAGCTCCCACGCGCTCGCTCAGTTCACGATGCGACCGGGCGTCGATCATCGCCGGTGCCGAGGGCCACAGCACGGCGACGACCGTGCCCGCCTGCACGACATCGCCCGCCTTCAGCTGCACGCGTGCAAGCCGCCCGGCGAGCGGCGCCGACACGACGTAGCGCTCACGCACACGCGTCTTGCCGTCTTCCTCGACCAGGTTTTCGAACAGCGCCGTGCGCACCTCCGCGACCTCCACCCGCACCGGCTGCGGGCGGAAGGCCCAGAAGAGCACCCCGGCCAGCACCAGCAGTGCGACCGCCACGAGAACCCAGTGAGTGCGCTTCATGTCTGACCTCGCCACTTCCCGTCTCCCGACTGTCTCACATCACTCCCGCGTCTTCAGCACGGCCACCAGATCGAGGCGGTCGACCTGGCGTCGCACGACCAGTGCGCTGGCCACGCCGGCGCACAGGACCACGGCGCAGCGCTTCGCACCCATGTCCGCCGCTTTCCATCACGCCCGGAGAGTACAGGCGGCCGAAACCCAGCCGCTCGCCGAGCGTAGAACGGAATGTCGGTGGCGTTGGCGGCAGCATCGCCGCGGCCGGGGCCAGCCGCACGACGCGCCTCAGCGCCTGCAACGCGCCCGCGACGGCGGCGACCAGCGCGGCCAGCGTTCCCCCGAGCACGATCCAGGCCGGCATCGCGAAGTCCAGCGACGGAAAGTGGAAGAATTCGGCATAAAGCTCGGTCAGAAGTCGACCCAGCCACGCCCCCGCCGCCAGTCCAACGACGATCCCCAGCAGCAACGATGACCAGCACGAACTGCAGGTAGTGCAGGCCGATGCGCGCGTTGCCGTAGCCCAGCGCCTTCAACACGGCGATCTGCCCCCGCTGAGTTCCAATCTGCCGTGTCAGCACGACGTTCAGCAGGAACATCGCCACGCCGAGAAACACGCTGGGCAGCACCAGTCCGAACACGCGCTGCTCCGCAATTTCCTGCGTGATCGCCTTGTGCGACGGCTGTTCCGCGCGTCCGTACGCACCGGTCGAACCATAGGTCTCGAGCAGCCGGTCGAGCTGATCGATCGTGGCCTCTTCCGATGCGCCATGGGCCAGGCGCAGCGCGACGCGATTGAACGCACCTTCCATGTTGAAGGCGGCTGCCAGCCGCTTGCGTCCTATCCAGAGAATCCCGAAGCTCGCGTCATCGCCGACGCCATGGGCGGCCGGGAAGATGTACTCGGGCGACAGCACGATGCCGACCACCTCGAGCCGCTCGCGCTTGCCGTTGAGGAGCGCCTGCAGAGTCGAGCCCGGCTTCAACCCGCGCTTGTCGGCGAAAGTCTGGTTCACCAGCACCTGGTTGGATTCGGGTGCGTCGATCCAGCGGCCCGCCATCAGCGCCAGGCGATTCATCGCCGGCAGGCCATGCTCGGGCAGCGCGATGATGCGGCCGATCATCGGCTCGACCACGCCCGGCAGATCCAGCAGCACGTCGTAGCTGAGTGTCGCGGCCACTTCGGCCACGCCCGGCAGCTCGAGCATGCGCGGCGCGACGCTCGACGGCACGCGACGCGCCACGGCAAACACATGCGCGAAGCGAGCGCTCTCGTAGTACTCGGCCTGCATGCGCTTTAGCGACTCGTAGGTGGACAGCGACGCGGAAAAGGCCGCGATGCCGCTCGCCACCACCAGCGCGATCGTCACGACCTGGCCGCGCGCATGCCACAGATCCCGCCACAGTTTGCGATCGAGCATGCTCACCAGCGGATCTCCTCCGGCGTGAGCCGCTTCGCGTTGACGGTGACCTCGGCAATGCGGCCGTCCGCCAGACGCAGCACGCGGTCGGCGATGGCCGCGATCGCCGCGTTGTGCGTGATGACCGCCGCCGTCGTGCCCAGTTCGCGATTGATGCGCACGATGGCCTGCAGCACGACCTTGCCGGTCGCATAGTCGAGCGCCCCGGTCGGCTCGTCGCACAGCAGCACGTCCGGACGCTTGGCGATCGCGCGCGCGATCGCGACGCGCTGCTGTTCGCCACCGGACAACTGCGAGGGAAAGTGGTCGAGCCGGTCGCCCAGTCCCACGAGCGTCAACGCCTCCTCGGGTGCCATGGGCTGCTGCACCAGTTCGGTCACCAGCGCCACGTTCTCGCGTGCCGTCAGGCTCGGGATCAGGTTGTAGAACTGGAAGACGAAGCCGACGTGCTCGCGCCGGTAGCGCGTCAGTTCGGTCTCGTTCGAATTCCCGAGGTCATGGTCGCGCCAGCGCGCCGTGCCGGCGGTGGGCGTATCCAGCCCGCCGAGGATGTTGAGCAAGGTCGACTTGCCGCTGCCGGACGGCCCGAGCAGCACGACGAATTCGGACGCGTAAATGTCGAGATCGACTCCGCGCAGCGCGTGCACCTCGACTTCGCCCATGCGGTAGACCTTGGTCAGTCCGCGCGCGGTGAAGACCGTCTCATGCTCCGGTCGGGTGGCAATCGCAGAGTTCGTCATCGGACACCGCCCTGCGCCCTTTGCAGAACGGTCGAAAGGACTTCGCTTGCAGCCTGCGCGCCTCTCGCCGCGCCGCCCTGACCCGTATCAACGACTGGGTCGTGTGGAGCAGGCACACGCGACTCAGGTCAAGGCCCTGCGCCGGCGCTGCGCATTCACGAACGCCGACTGCCAACATGAACGGGCGATATACTGTGTATATGTACAGTATCCGGCCAGCATCCGAGCTTTCTTCCTTCAGGCCTTCCCCGACCACCCGTGGCGCAACCGGCGCACCGCGAGGCCCGAGTAACATCAACCGACAACGGCGCTCCCCTGCCCGCGCCCATCCCACCCATGGCCGAAGACTCCAAGCCCGTGTCCGCTGACACGCGGCGCGCGATCCGCATTCGCGGCGCGCGCCAGAACAACCTCGCCAATCTCGATCTCGACATCCCGACGGGTGAGCTGGTCGTGGTCACTGGCGTGTCCGGCTCCGGCAAGAGCTCGCTGGTGTTCGACACCCTTTATGCCGAAGGCCAGCGGCGCTACGTCGAGACGTTTTCGCCCTATGCACGCCAGTTCCTCGACCGCATGGACCGGCCCGCGGTGGACCGGATCGAGGGCGTGCCGCCTGCGATCGCGATCGATCAGACCAATCCGGTACGCACCTCGCGCAGCACGGTCGGCACGATGACCGAGCTGAACGATCACCTGAAACTGCTGTTTGCACGCGCGGCCCGGCTCTACTGCCGCGGCTGTGCGCAGCCGGTCCGACGCGACGCGGCCGAGTCGATCGTCGCAACGATCACCGAGCGGGCAGCGGCGGCCGGTAATCCGCGCCTGCTGGTCACTTTCCCGGTGCGCGTGCCGAAGAATTTCAGCGAGGACGAAGTCCGCGCGCACCTCGAGGCCCAGGGCTACACCCAGGTCCACGGCGAGCGCGTGCAGGCCGACGCCAAAGTGCTTGACGTCATTGCCGACCGGTTCCGCGCAACGACCGAGCGTTCGCGCATCGCCGACGCGGTCGAGCGTTCGCTGCGGCTGGGCGGAGGCCGCGTCGATGTCCGCGCGCTCGACGATGCGGGCGCAGCAGCAGCGACCTGGCGCTTCTCGACCGACCTGCACTGTGCCGACTGTGACATCCACTACGAGACGCCGCACCCGTCGACCTTCTCGTTCAACTCCCCGCTCGGCGCCTGCGAAACCTGCCGCGGCTTCGGCCGCGTGATCGGAGTCGACTACGGCCTGGTGATTCCCGACGAGCGCAAGACGCTGCGCGGCGGTGCGATCAAGCCGTTCCAGACCAAGTCCTTCATCGAGAGTCAGCGCGATCTCGAAAAGTGCGCGGTGAAGGATGGCATCCCGCTCGACGTGCCGTTTCGCGAGATGAACGATGACCAGAGGAAGTGGGTCATCGACGGCGGCGCCGGATGGAAGAGCTGGAAGAAGAGCTGGCCGGGCACCTGGTACGGCGTCAAGCGTTTCTTCGAGTGGCTCGAGAGCAAGGCCTACAAGATGCACATCCGGGTGCTGCTCTCGCGCTATCGCTCGTACACACCGTGCCCCGCGTGCGCGGGCAGCCGGCTGCGTGCGGACGCGACGCTGTGGAGAGTGGGCGCAAAGGACGATGCCGAACGCGCGATGCCCGCCGACGGCCGCTATCTCCGCTTCCGGCCGGTGAACGCCGCATGGACACAGCAGCAACTCGGTGACCTTCCCGGCCTGTCGCTGCACGACCTGATGCTGCTGCCGATCGAGCGCGTAAAGGGGTTCTTCGCGGTGATCACCCTTCCGCCCCCGCTCGACGAGGCGACCGAGATGCTGCTCGACGAACTGCGGGCGAGGCTCGCCTTCCTGGTCGATGTGGGGCTCGGCTACCTGACGCTCGACCGGCAAAGCCGCACGCTGTCGGGCGGCGAGGTCCAGCGCATCAACCTGACCACGGCGCTCGGCACCTCGCTGGTCAATACGCTGTTCGTGCTCGACGAACCGTCGATCGGACTGCACCCGCGCGACATGCACCGCGTAGTCGAAGTGATGCACCGGCTGCGCAGCGCGGGAAATTCACTGGTGGTGGTCGAGCACGATCCCCAGGTGATGCTCGCTGCCGACCGCGTGATCGACATGGGGCCTGGGCCGGGAGAACGCGGCGGCCGCATCGTCTTCAACGGCACACCCGGCGAACTGACGCACGCGGAAACGCTGACCGGGCGCTATCTCGGCGGGCGGCAGTCGGTCGATGCGACGGCACCGCTGCCCGTGCCGTCGAATGCGCCGCGCCTGATCCTGCAGGGCGCGCGCGAACACAACCTGAAGTCGATCGATATCGAGATTCCGCTGAAGCGGCTGGTCTGCGTGACCGGCGTGTCGGGCAGCGGCAAGTCGACGCTGATCCAGGACGTGCTGTATCCGGCGCTGGCGAAAGCCAAGGGCAAGAGCACGGAAACTCCGGGCGCACACGACCGGCTGCTCGGTGACGACTGGCTCGACGACGTCGCCTTCGTCGACCAGTCGCCGATCGGCAAGACGACGCGCTCGAACCCGGCCAGCTACGTCGGCGCCTTTGATGCCATCCGTGCCATCTTCGCGAGGTCGCGCCTGGCGAAGGAGCGCAACTACACCGCCGGCACGTTCTCGTTCAACTCGGGCGACGGGCGCTGTCCCACCTGCGGCGGCAACGGCTTCGAGCACGTCGAAATGCAATTCCTTTCTGACGTGTACCTGCGCTGTGCCGACTGCGACGGCAAACGCTTCCGACCCGAAACGCTCGAAGTGACGGTGGCCAGAGGCGGGCGAAGCGCCAGCATCGCCGACGTGCTCGCCATGACGGTCAGCGAGGCGCTGGCGTTTTTCCGTGACGACGCGGATGTCACGCGTGTGCTGACACCGCTCGTCGATGTCGGGCTCGAATACGTGAAGCTCGGTCAGCCGGTGCCGACGCTGTCCGGCGGCGAGGCGCAGCGGCTGAAGCTCGCGGGCTTCCTGGCCGAGGCGGCACGCGGCAAGCCGCCGACCCGGGGCACGCTCTTCATGTTCGACGAGCCGACCACCGGCCTGCACTTCGACGACGTGGCCAAGCTGATGCGGGCCTTCCGCAAGCTGCTGGCGGCCGGACACTCGCTGGTCGTCATCGAACACAATCTCGACGTGATCTCGGCGGCCGACTGGCTGATCGACCTCGGGCCCGAGGGCGGCGACGGCGGCGGCGAACTCGTGGCGGCCGGTCCGCCGGATGCGCTGATCGCAGAATCCCGCTCGCATACCGGCCGTGAACTGAAGGCCTACCGCGATGCGCTGGTTCGCCACGCCACGCGCGTGAACGAGCCGCGCGCTGACTACGCCGTCGGCCGGCCGCTGCAGACGCTGATGAGCGAACGGCGTCGCGGCCAGCGCGACGTCATCGAAGTGCGCAATGCACGTGAACACAACCTCAAGTCGATCAATGTCGACATCCCGCGCGACACGTTCACGGTGATCACCGGCGTGTCGGGTTCCGGCAAGTCGACGCTGGCTTTCGACATCCTGTTCAACGAAGGCCAGCGCCGCTATCTCGAATCGCTGAACGCCTATGCACGCTCGATCGTGCAGCCGGCGGGGCGTCCCGACGTCGATGCGATCTACGGCATTCCGCCAACGGTCGCGATCGAACAGCGCACGTCGCGCGGCGGCCGCAAGTCGACCGTGGCAACGCTCACCGAGGTCTATCACTTCCTGCGGCTGATCTACGTGAAGCTCGGCGTGCAGCACTGCCCGGATTGCGGCGTGCCGGTGACGCCGCAGTCATTCGACGCCATCGTCGCGCAGGTCATGCGCGAGTCGAAGGGTCAGCACATCGGCGTGCTCGCTCCGCTGGTCGTCAATCGCAAGGGTGTCTACACCGACATGGCCAAGTGGGCAGCAGCGCGCGGGCACTCGCACCTGCGCGTCGACGGCGTGTTCCTGCCGACCGCAAAGTTTCCGCGCATCGAACGCTTCAAGGAACACACGATCGAACTGCCGGTGGCCGACCTGGTCGTCGCGCCGGACAACGAAGCCCGGTTGCGCGGAGCCCTGGCGACGGCGCTCGAGCACGGCCACGGCGTGGTAACCGTCATTGCACCGCTGCAATCGCTGCAGGAGGCCATCGCGCGCGGCAACTGGGGTCCGACGCTCGGACAGAAGAGCTTCTCGACCAAGCGCGCCTGTCCGTCGTGCGGCACGAGCTTTCCCGAACCGGACCCGCGACTGTTCTCCTACAACAGCAAGCACGGCTGGTGCGCGTCGTGCTTCGGGACCGGACTCAAGCTGAGCGGCTTCGACGCCGAGCAGAGCGGCGAAGAAGTGTGGTGGAACGCATGGTTCGAAGGTGAAGCGGCCCCTTGCGAATCGTGTCACGGTGCGCGCCTCAATCCGATCGCGCTGGCCGTGCGCTTCCGCGGACAGTCGATCGCCGAACTCACCCGCGGCGCGGTCGCCGATGCCCGCGCATTCTTCGACACGCTCGCGCTGAACGGCCGCGAGGCGGAGATCGCGCGCGATGCACTGGCGGAGATCCGCTCGCGGCTGTCGTTCCTGGAAGAAGTCGGGCTCGGCTACCTGGCGCTGGATCGTGCGGCGCCAACGCTGTCGGGTGGCGAAGCGCAGCGCATCCGGCTGGCGGCGCAACTCGGATCCAACCTGCAGGGCGTCGCCTACATTCTCGACGAGCCGACGATCGGACTGCATCCGCGTGACAACCGGATCCTGCTCGACGCGCTGCAGAAGCTCGAAGCCAAGGGCAACACGCTGGTGGTCGTCGAGCATGACGAAGACACGATCCGGCGTGCGGCGCACCTGATCGACATCGGCCCGGCCGCCGGCGTGCGCGGTGGCCGCGTCGTCGCCCAGGGCAGCGTCGATGACCTGATGGCGGCCCCGGAGTCCGCGACCGGCGCGTTTCTCAGGACGCCGCTCGCGCATCCGCTGCACGCCCGCCGCCCGGTATCACGCGCGACACCCCGGCTCACCGTGAGCGATGCGCGCATGCATAACCTGCGGCGCGTCGATGCCGGCTTTCCGCTCGGCCGCCTGACGGTCGTGACGGGCGTGTCCGGCAGCGGCAAATCCACGCTCGCGCGTGACGTGCTGCTTGCCAACCTGCAGGGAGTCGTCGGTCAGCGCAAGCCGAAAGAGCAGTGGTCGGGCTGCGCGGCGATCGAAGGCTGGCAGGCGCTCGACCGCGTGCTCGAAGTCGACCAGACGCCGATCGGCAAGACGCCGCGGTCGTGCCCGGCCACGTATGTCGGATTCTGGGATGCCGTCCGGCGGCTCTTCGCGGAGACGCTGGAAGCGCGCACGCGTGGCTACGGCGCCAGCCGCTTCTCCTTCAACACCGCGGGCGGCCGCTGCGATGCCTGCGAGGGCCAGGGCGTGCGGACGATCGAGATGAGCTTCCTGCCGGACGTGAAGGTGCTGTGCGACGTCTGTGGCGGCGCGCGCTTCAACGAGGAGACGCTGGCGGTGCGCTGGCGCGAACGCTCCATCGGTGACGTGCTGCGAATGGACATCGACGACGCCGCCGCTTTCTTCGAACAGCATCGTTCGATCGCACACCCGCTGAAGCTGCTGCAGGACGTCGGACTCGGCTACCTGACACTGGGGCAGCCGTCGCCGACGCTGTCCGGCGGCGAAGCCCAGCGCATCAAGCTCGTCACCGAACTGTCGAAGGTGCGCGACGACGTCACGCGGCGCGGCCAGGTTCCGCCGAAGACCCTGTATGTGCTCGACGAGCCGACCGTGGGCCTGCACATGGCCGACGTCGAGAAGCTGATCCATGTGCTGCACCGGCTCGTCGATGCCGGCAACACGGTGGTCGTCATCGAGCACAACCTCGATGTCATTGCCGAGGCCGACTGGATCATGGACCTTGGGCCCGAAGGTGGCGCCGGCGGCGGCCTGATCGTGGCGCAGTGCCCGCCCGAAGCGCTGACCGCAAAGTCAACGCCCACGGCGCGCGCGCTGGCGGAGTTCATGGCCAGCAGGAATCCGAGTGCGTCCAGCCAAGGTCGCGGCGCGGGAGGCCGAGTCCTCGGTCGACGCCACGGCCACCATCCCGTAGCGCAACTCGTGAACTCAGGCAACCGACTTCGTCGTCGATAGCGAGCGTAGTCAAGTTGCCATCGTCGCGGGCAGCAGCCGCTCGTATTCCGTCTTGACGACGGCATAGCACTCGCACGTGCGCTGCTCGAGACGTGCGCGGTCGAGCACCGCGATGCGTCCACGTCGATAACGGATGAGACCGTCCTTCTGCAGGTTGCCAGCCGCCTCGGTCACGCCTTCCCGGCGAACACCGAGCATGTTGGCAATCAGCTCCTGGGTCATCACAAGTTCGTCGGTATGCAGGCGATCGAGGCTCAGCAAGAGCCAGCGGCACAGTTGCTGATCCAGCGAGTGGTGGCGGTTGCACACTGCCGTCTGAGCCATCTGAGTAATGAGGGCCTGGGTGTAGCGCAGCAGCAGGTGCAGGGCCGGCCCTCCCCGGTTGAACTCCAGCATCATCAGGCTGGACTTCAAGCGATACCCATGGCCGGCACTTTGCACGACGGCGCGGCTCGTCGTCGACTCGCCCCCCATGAAGAGCGATACGCCAACCACGCCGTCATGTCCGACCACCGCGATTTCGGCCGACGCTCCGTCTTCCATGACGTAGAGCAGCGACACGATCGCTGTCGTCGGGAAGTACACGTGACCCAGCTTGCCGCCGGACTCGTACAGCACCTTGCCGAGCGGCATGTTGACCAGCTCAAGGTGGGGTTGCCAGCGTGCCCACTCGGCGTCAGGCAACGCCGCGAGTAGTCGGTTTTGACGAGGGTCAGCAGACTGAACCAAGCGCCTCTCCTCAAAGGGTCGGCCGGCGGGACTGGGCCTTTGGGGGATCGTCGGCACAGGCGCCTTGTGAGCATCAAGTTTACTCGCTTGGTGCGCCACCGCACGGACGTCCAAGCGCTGCTGCGCGCAGCATCCATGAATGCCGCCGCGCAGGCGGGTCTATTTCGCCCCTGCCGACGGCGAGACACTCTTGGCATCACACTTTCCGCGCAAAGCGCGCGGGAACTTCAGCAGGACAGCGAGGCAACGATGAAAACCATTTCGCGCAAACGTGCACCCAAGGTTCTCCCCCCGGCCGTGAGCGATCTGGTAGCCGAAGGCGGAAACGTTCTTGCGTCTGACGATGCGACGGTCATGACCGTCGCCCCGGCTGCTGTAGTCAAAGAATGCACGACGCCGAGCGCGAAGCCGCGAACTTCTCGCGCCAAGCAGCGCGAGGTGGCAACGATCTGATGTCCGGTTCGATCCACCGCAGCAGACGTCCGTCGAATGGCATTCAGGATCGTGGATTTCGAAGCGCCGTTCGACTCGATGCCTGCCTTCGCCACACGAGGTAGCGCTGCATCAGCGGCTGGGCGGTCAGGCCGTGGGCAATGATCGAGGCGGCGACGGTCCAGAGCGTCAGTGACACCAGGGTATCGGCGATGTTTCCGTCGACACCATGGCGCAGCGCAAGCAAGAGGTAAAAGACCGACCCGATGCCGCGGATTCCGAACCAGCCGATCATCGCGAACTGCGGCGCGGTCAGACGCTCCCCCAACGTCGAAGCGACGACCGACAGGGGGCGCAACACCAGAAGCAGCAGCGGAACGAACCACCACACCGCCGGCAATGGTTTGGCGTAAGCCAGCATGGCTCCCACCATCAGTACCACCGCCATCTCGGCCAGGCGTTCCAGTTGCTCGTTGAAGCCCTGGACGGAATCCCGCATGGTGGCGCTCGCATGGTGGGAGTGTGTCGCCAGCGTTTCGTAGGAGTGCCCTTCCGAACTCGCAGCCGCAGCAAGCGGGCGGGTGTGTGATTGTGGCCGCTCACGCACGCGCTGCAGCGCAAGGCCGGCGGCGAACACCGCGAGGAACCCGGAGGCGAGTGCGAGCTGCGCGATCCCGTAGGCCATGGCGACCAATCCGAGTCCGAGGAATTCGTCCAGACCCACCGCTTCATCATGACGACTGCGCAGGTAGACGACCAGCCGTCCGGTCGCCGCGCCCAGCAAGTCCGCCGATACCGAGGCCTCCGAGGGTCGCCCACACGAGGTCGACGCTCCACCAGCGGGCGAGACCGGGACCCAGTTCATGGATGCCGAGCAATCCGAAGCCAAGCAAGACGAACGGGAACGCAGCGCCGTCATTCAGCCCGCCTTCACCGGCCAGGCTGAATCCGAGCCGCTCCGGTTGCGAGCCTGGGTCGGACTGCACGCCCGACGCCAGCACCGGATCGGTGGGCGCCAGCACCGCGCCCAGCAGCACGGCCGCACCGACCGGCAGGCCGAGCACCCAGACACCGATGGAGGCGACCAGCGCCACCATGATCGCCATCGAGACGAACGCCAGGCGCAACGGTAGCCGCCAGCGACGGTCGCGCAGGGGCACGCCAAGCCGCAGGCCGACAGCAAAGAGTGAAATCAGCAATGCAACTTCGGCGAGTCGTTCGAGAACGCCGGCATGCAGATACGGATCGGGGCGCAGAACGTTTGCCACATCCGGACCCAGGAGCCAGCCCAGCGCCAGGTAGACCATCGCGCTGCTCAGCGGCAGCCGCCCCAGCAGACTCCCTGCCAGCACCATCGTGACCAGCAGCGCGCCGACGACCAGGGACCATTCGGCCAATGTCACTGCTGCAGCTCCATGGTGCTCGACCTATGCGCTGAGTTGATGTTGCAGGAAGAACCGCAACATCTCGCGCGATGCGTCCGGACCACTGGAATCCGTGTCGGGTTGCGTGCTGCTGCCGCCTGCCCAGGCGTGTCCGGCGCCGTGAACGATCCACAGCTCGCGCTCCGTCACGCCACCCGGACCGTACTCGACCGATCGGGTGAATCCACGATGTCCCGGGCGCGGCTGCGTCGTCGACTGCTGCGTGTTCGAGGAGAGGAGGAACCTGTGAACCGCCTGCAGCCTCGTGTATGGCCACTCCGTTGGAAAGATGAACGACCGTGTCTTCATCGCCGTGAAAGACGATGCTGGCCGCGTTGGCGCCAGCGACATCACCAGCGCCTGGCGCCGCTTCCGCCTCGGTAGGAACCGGTCCGGTCGACATCAGGCGCATGGCCGAGTAAACGTCATGTGCGAGTCCTGCAGGGACTCCCGAATGAACGCCCAGCGCGGCATACAGTTCCGGATAGTCCCGCACCAGCACGGCGGCCATGCCGCCGCCCGCCGACATCCCCGCCACGTAGACGCGCGTCGCGTCGATGTCATGGTCTCGCATCACCTGGCGGGTCATGGCAGCGATCACTGCAGCGTCGCCGTCCTTGTTCGAGCGATCGTGGAGCGCATACCAGTTCCAGCAGCGCAAGAGATTGGCCGCGAGCGATTGCTGGGGATACAACACGACCACACCCGCGGCTTCCGCAGCTTCGTTCATACGAGTGCCGGCCGCGAACTCGGCGGCACCCTGCTTGCATCCGTGCAGGAGCACGAGCAGCGGCGCTGGAGCGTGGCCGCGACTGGCCGGCTCATAAAGCATGTACCTTCGCGGGTGGTGCTCGCCAGACTGTCCGTCAACGAGAGTGCCTTCGACGAAACGTCCGGTCTTCGCAGCAGCGGCCCGATCCGCATGGCTCAAGGGCACGGCCAGCGCGGGATGTTTCTTGCTCCTTGAAGCGGTTTGGCGCAGAGCTCGCAGCAACGCACCGCCTGCCTGCGCAATTCGCGCTTTCTGCTTCGTCCAGCGAGCGCGCCAAAGGGCCGCCCCCGCGCCAGGCGTTGCAAGGACGGTCTGGCCAAGTGGTAGCGGCGGCTTAGCCCGAGGCGCTCGGTCAGCCTCTCGCGCAAGGTGGCTTTCGAGCTCAGCGAGCTTGATTTCGTAAGCATCGCTGTCGGGGTCAATTGAAGCGAGCTCCAAAACGACGCCGTGAATAGCTCGGCGCTGCTGTGCCTCAGAGATTGATAGTGTTGGAAGTCATTGGGTGTCCTGGCGTCAGTCGAGCGTGTCGACGAAAGGAAAACGCCGCCTCCGGGGCGGCGCGACTTGTCCGGCTCGTCCAAATGAAGTGAGCCCGCGACTATCGTTTTGATCGGGGCTTGGTGTCGGCCCTGTCCGAAGCCGTTTCGGACTCGTCAACGGCGAAACCTTGCGCGCACAGTTCGATGGCGCGGCCTGCGCAACCCGCTCGGCTTGCTTCAGCGGACGTCCTCCTGCAAGGCACCTTACTTCAGTGGCGCCGGCATCGGGCCGCTCGCTGAGCGCTTTGCTGATCCATCATGGTCTGCATCATTGCCTGCATCATGTCCATGCGTCGCTCCATCATCTGCATCTGCACTTTCTGATCGGCAGGCTTGCCCGTATGCCCCTTCATGCCTGCGCCAGCGCCACCCATCGCCGAGCCATCGTGTGGCATCGCCTGCATCATCGCCATTCCCTGGTGCATTTCCGGCGCTGTTCATCCATCAGCTTCTGACGCGCTTCGGCGTTTTGGCGTCGGTCAGTTTGACTGCAGTTCTTGCATGCGTTTCATGTGCGCGTCCATCTGGCCCATATGTGCGGAGTTCACGGACGTGGGTTGCGCTGCAGGAACCACCGTGGGTGTTGCCTTGGCAACTTGGCCTGAGGCTGCGCCTGCCGAGAGCAAAACCGTAAGGGCCAGTGCTGATGTAGGAATCGTTTTCATTGGCTTTCCTTGAATTCTGATTGAGTCCGCGAGCCACGGCGTGGCCTGGAGTGGTGGCAAAGCGCCTTGGCCGTCTCCGCGATCTGGAGCGACCGCTGTCGAGGCGCTTGCAGCGACTGAGTTCAACACCACTACGCGGCAGCGGCGTAGGCGCACGAAGTAAGTCATTGTGGCCGTTGGGTTTGAACGGTGTCTGTGCGTTACCGCACGCAGCGTTGGCCCCACGGTCGGAACTTCAAATGACGTACTTGATGATCGCAACGTAGTGCGTCGCGCTGCCGGCGAGCACAAACAGGTGCCAGACACCGTGTGCATGGGTCAGGCGAGTGTCGAGGGCATAGAAGACGATGCCAATGGTGTAGAACAGCCCGCCCGCCGCGACCCAGGCGAAACCGGCGCGGCCCAGTGCATGCACCAGCGGGACCAGGGCCACGAGAGCGACCCAGCCCATCAGCAGGTAGATCACCACCGAGAGGATCGCGCGCGTCATTCCGTGGCCGAAATTCCTGCAATCCACCGAGCAGCGCAAGCCCCCACACGACCCCGAACAATGACCAGCCCCAGGGGCCACGCAGTGTCACCAGACAGAACGGCGTGTAACTGCCGGCAATGAGCAGGTAGATGCTCTGATGATCCATCTTGCGCAGGACGTCTTTGGCCCGCCCTCGCACGCTGTGATACAGCGTCGATGAGCTGTACATGACCACGAGGGTCACGCCGTAGATCGCAGACGCTGACCACTTTCCACGGATCTCCCCCACTCGCAGCCAGCACCATCAGCACGATCGCGCCCGCGAGCGCCAGTACCGTCCCAACCAAGTGGGACACCGCGTTGAATTTTTCGCCGTGGTACATGCCGTAGACATCCGTGCTGTCGGTCGACGCTGTATCGATCGTAGCTTCCGTTGCACATGCGTACAAAACGGCGTGACCTTTCGATCACGCCGCTGCGTGCTCAATCTGAAGCGATGTGTGCGCTGTCGCACCGACGACAATGAATGCTGCGCCTAGCGTGCGAACTCAGAGTTCACCGGTCGCGCCTAGAAATCGGTTCCTGGCAGCCTGCCACACCGCTTCCCTTCGCCTTGAGTCAGAGATGTCTCGATCCCGGTGATCCAACCGAGAGCATGAATATGAGACACGGACTGCGTAACGGATTGATGGTGCTGGGTTTGGTGATCGGATCGATCACCGCGGCGACGGCCCAAGTGAGCATCGGCATCGGACTGCCAGGCGTCTCCATCGGGATCAACCTGCCGGTTTACCCGCAACTCGTTCCTGTGCCGGGATACCCCGTCTACTACGCGCCACGAGTGGAATCCAACTACTTCTTCTACGACGGCATGTACTGGGTCTACCAGTCGGACAACTGGTACGCGAGCTCCTGGTACAACGGACCGTGGGGCCACGTCGCCCCGGAAGTCGTTCCGCTTTACGTACTGCGTGTCCCGGTTCGCTACTACCGCCGACCGCCTCCGTACTTCCATGGATGGAAGGCAGATGCACCCCCACGCTGGGATGATCACTGGGGCAAGGAATGGAAGCAGCGTCGAGGCGATTGGGACCACTGGGATCGTCGGTCAGCCCCCCTCGTGCGCCGCTGCCCACCTATCAGAAGCCGTACTCCGGAAATCGATATCCGCCCCCGGAGCAGCAGCCCGTACTTCAAGGACAGAAGTACAAGTACCGGCCGCATGACCCGGTAGTGCAGCAGCACTATCAAATGCAGCGGACGCAGGGCGCTCCTTCGAATGCGCAGCAAGGCGGACCGAACGCACAGCGCCAGCAGCAGGCACAGCAGCAAGGGGCGCGCGGTCCCGACCAGCAGCCACCGAAACCAACTGGCCAGGACAAAGGATCCCAGGGCAAGGGGTCTGCTTCACAGTCCAGCCAGGGGCAGGACAAGGGCGGCGGCAAGGGTGGATAGCAAGGCGGCGAGCACAAAACGTGAGACCTCGTGGCCGCAGCGCCCTGCATCTTCAACGAAGCACTGCTACAACGTTGCAGGACGGGTGTCGCCTTCAAGTAGTCGAACATTTTCCCAACGAGAACCTACTTATCGGATATCGCCAACGCGCCGCAGGCGCGCTGTGATAACCCTCAAGTCAAAAGTCGTTTGACGACGCACCATGCCTAATGCTGTCGCCCCCGTCCATATCGCCAGCGCTGAGACGCCAATTTCAGTGGAGCACGTCGGCCACGAAGTCGCCGAGTCTCACGTGACTCTGCCGGCAACGCGACTTGCCGGTGGAGGCGCGCGGCCTGGCCCTGGGGATACTGGCGACACTCGCAACCGTGTTTGCCTTGTCCTGGGCGCAAGCCTTTCTGGTGCCGCTCCTGCTGGGCATCGTCATCGCCTACACGCTGAACCCTGTCGTCGCCTGGCTCGAAGGGGTCAGGATCCCGCGCGCTGCCGGGACTGTCGTCGTCATGGCAGCCGTGACCGCTGCAATGGTTCTCTGCGCCTACTCGCTGCGCGGCCAGATGCAGACCATCATCGAGCAGTTGCCCGAAGCGGCGACCAAGTTCTCGACTGCACTGGCTCGTGTTCGCAAAAGCCAGAACGACACCCTGCAGAAGATCCAGAACGCTGCCACCGAGGTGGAAACCGCGACGACTCATGCTGCCGGTGGCGCCGTGGCTCCGCGCCAGCCTGCCACTCGCGTCATCGTGGAGGCGCCCAAGTTCAGACTCGGCGACTACGTGTGGGCGGGTTCGATGGGCGCGGTCGGAGCCATTGGACAGGCGGCGATGGTCGTCTTCCTGGTGTTCTTCCTGCTGCTCGGTGGCGACACCTTCAAGCGAAAGCTAGTGCGGATTACGGGGCCATCGCTGTCGAAGAGAAAGATCACGGTCCATATCCTCGACGACATCAACGGCTCGATCCAGAAGTACATGCTGATGTTGCTGGCGACGAATCTGTTGGTCGTCCTGCTGAGCTGGATCGCGTTCATCTTCATCGGACTCGAGAATGCCGGAGCCTGGGCCGTGGCGGCCGGCATCTTCCACATCGTTCCCTATCTTGGTCCCGCGATTGCCGCCGTTGCTACCTCGATGGCCGCCTTCATGCAGTTCGACTCGTTTGCCATGGCGTTTGCTGACCGGCGGCACCGTGCTGGCGGTCGCCACTTTCGTCGGAACCTTTGTCACCACCTGGATGACCGGACGAATTGCCCACATGAACTCAGCAGCCGTGTTCGTTTCCCTCCTGTTCTGGGGCTGGCTGTGGGGCATCTGGGGCATGCTGTTAAGCATTCCAATCATCGTCATCGTCAAAGTCGTGTCGCAGCATGTTGAACCGTTGCACCCCCTGGCCGAACTCTTGGGGAAATGACTCAGGTAACGCCAGAAAGGCCTATTGCTCACGATATTGGTCGCGCCAGCTACGTAATGATCGCCGGCCATGCGGCGATGGCCCAGTGAATCTTGGAGGTGCACCCTTGCCCGAACCAATGCGGGTACGCTTTCGCTGCCCCAATGAGCAGATCGAATATCGGCAATGCGGCGTGGATCATCCGCATCGGCGCGATGCAGCGCCTCGCGGTGGTGATCGCCGTCGGCTTAGCCGCTTACCTCGCGCAACCGAGTTCCATCTCGTGGCACACGCGCGCGGTGGTGAGCTGGGATCTCAGCGTTTTGATCTATCTTGGTCTAGCGTGGTGGCTCATCGCGAGCACTGACGCCGCCATGACGCGCGACCACGCGTTGGGACAGGATCAGAGCGGCTTCGTCATCTTCCTGTTCGTCGTCGTTGCCGCCTTCGCCAGTGTCGTAGCGATCGGCTTTGTCGTCAGCACCATTCGGGAACTCGATACCTGGCCCAAGGCGTGGCATCTCGCCCTGACTATCGGCGCCTTGATCTCATCATGGCTGCTCATTCAGACCGTCTTTGCGTTTCACTACGCTCGACGCTACTACGCGATCCTGCACCGGGAACACACGGCAACACCGGAACTGCTGTTCCCGGGCGGTAAGGAGCCCGACTACCTGGACTTCGCCTACTACGCGTTCGTGGTCGGCATGACCTCGCAGGTTTCCGACGTCGCGGTGACAGCGCGAGATATGCGAAGGCTCACGCTGGTTCACAGCGTACTGGCCTTCGTGTTCAACATCGCGGTGCTGGCGCTCAGCATCAATATCATCGCCAGCGTGATCTAGTCCCCTTCGCCAGCCGCCTGGTGTCAGGCAACAGACGAACCGCGCGTTACAGCGACTACTTCTTGGTGTCGCCCTTGGCAGCGTCCTGAATACTTTCGCCGGCCTTCTCCACCTGCTGTCCAGCCTTCTCGACCGTCTGATCGACGACCTTGCCGGCCTGCTCGGCCGGGCCTTCCTTCTTCTGACAGCCCGAGCGCTCCGACCAACACGCCCATGATCAGGGCGGTGCTGACTGTCTTGCCGAACTTCATCACGTTTCTCTCCTCATTGCCAACTTCTACCCAAGCAACCCGCCGGACCGCCTGGCCCGGCGCACAGCG
>CAVYNB010000010.1:0-65507 GCA_963769745.1 uncultured beta proteobacterium | reverse complement strand
CGCGCAAAGCGGCGAATCGCCATGTTCTCGCCAATCTTGCCGACCAGGGCCGTGCGCGTGGTTTCGACCGTGCCGCCACCGAGAGGCCGGCCGGATAGTGCGGCAACGTCGGCCGGGTTGCTCGCCGCCACGATGGCCGCGAGATCCTTCGCAAACTTGAGGAAGTCCTCGTTCTTGGCGACGAAGTCGGTCTCCGAGTTCACTTCGACGATTGCGCCGACCTTGCCGGCGATAGTCACCGCGACGACCCCTTCGGCGGCCACGCGGGCCGCCGCCTTGCTGGCCTTGTTGCCGAGCTTGACCCGCAGGATCTCCTCGGCCTTGGCCAGGTCACCGCCCGCCTCGGCCAGCGCCTTCTTGCATTCCATCATCGGCGCGTCGGTCTTTTCGCGCAGTTCTTTCACCATGGATGCGGTGATTTCCGCCATTCCGTGCTCCCGCAATTTCGTTGAACTTTCTCACTGCAAAAAAGGGGCTCGCGCCCCCTTTTCGCCGCACGATTCAGCGCAAAGCTATTCCTGCCCTTCGCTGACCTCGACAAACTCCTCGCCGCCGCCCGTTACGGCCTGCACTACCCCTTGCAGTGCCGCGGCCTTGCCTTCGAGAACGGCGTCAGCAATACCGCGCGCGTAAAGACGCACCGCCCGGCTCGAGTCGTCATTGCCAGGAATCACATAGGCAACGCCCTGGGGCGAATGGTTGGTGTCGACCACCGCCACTACCGGGATGCCCAGCTTGGTCGCTTCCTGCACGGCAATCTTGTGATAGCCGACATCGATGACGAAGAGCGCATCCGGCAGCGCATTCATGTCCTTGATGCCGCCGATCGATTTGTTCAGCTTCTCGACCTCACGCGCGAAGTCCAGCGCTTCCTTCTTGGACATGCGCTCGGTGCCGTTGTCGGCAATGATCTGTTCCATCTCCTTGAGGCGCTTGATCGAGACCTTGACGGTCTTGAAGTTGGTCAGCATGCCGCCGAGCCAGCGCTGGTCGACGAAAGGCATGCTGGCGCGGTTGGCCTCTTCGACGATGATCTCGCGCGCCTGGCGCTTGGTGCCGACGAACAGCATCGTGCCCCGATTGGCCGCGAGCTGGCGCACGAAGCGCGTAGCGTCGTTGAACTGCTCGAGCGTGCGCTCGAGATTGATGATGTGGATCTTGTTGCGGTGACCGAAGATGTACGGTGCCATCTTCGGGTTCCAGAAGCGGGTCTGGTGACCGAAATGAACTCCGGCCTCCAGCATTTGACGCATGGTCACAGACATGACAACTCTCTCCAAGGTTGGGTCCAGCGCAGTCGCCGACGCAGTCCTGGGCCGCTTGCGACCCGAACCGCACCTTGGTGGCGGTGCGCGCGATTTCTGTCTCCAGCGCTCCGAGCGGACCGGAACCGGGGCCGAGGTCGGCTGGCCGGTCTTGCCCGTCTGCCCGTCAAAAACCCGGGAGATACCGCACGGGCACCGGATTGGCGCTGCCGCCGGATTCCGATGCCTCTGAGGCACCTGCCTAAGCTTTTGATTTTCAAAGCGCTGTGCAGCCCGATATTATAGCCACCTCTGACAGCTCCGCTCAAGCCGCCCGGCCTGCCCCAAACATGCCCATCGTGATCAAGACGCCTACCGACATCGCCGGGATGCGGCTGGCCGGCCGGCTCGCCGCGGAGGTCCTCGATTACATCGCGCCTTTCGTCAAGGCTGGAGTCACGACCGGCGAACTCGACCGCCTGTGCCACGAGCACATGGTGAACGTCCAGGGGACCACTCCGGCACCCCTGAATTACGCGCCACCGGGTTATCGGCCCTTCCCCAAGGCGATCTGCACCTCCGTCAACCACCAGGTCTGCCACGGCATTCCCGGCGACCGCGTGCTGAAAAACGGCGATGTCGTCAACCTCGACGTGACTGTCATCAAGGACGGCTACCACGGCGACACCAGCCGTATGTACTTCGTCGGCGAACCGTCGATAGCGTCGCGCCGGCTGTGCGAGGTGACCTACGACTGCATGTGGCTGGGTATCGAGCAGGTTCGCCCGGGAGCCACCATCGGCGACATCGGGCACGCAATCCAGAGCCACGCGGAAAAGCACGGTTACAGCGTCGTGCGTGAGTTCTGCGGCCACGGCATCGGCCGCAAGTTCCACGAAGAGCCGCAGATCCTGCACTACGGCAAGCCGGGCTCCCTGGAGAAACTCGTGGCCGGCATGACGTTCACCATCGAGCCGATGATCAACGCAGGCCGGCGCGAGATCAAGGAACTGGCCGACGGCTGGACCATCGTGACCAAGGACCACAGCCTGTCTGCCCAGTGGGAGCACACGGTGCTCGTGACCGAAAGCGGCTACGAGATCCTCACCCGCTCCGAGGCAACGCCTGCGCCCCCGCAGTTCGTCGTCGGCGGATGGCGCGGTACTCCGGTGCCCGAGACCGCCACCGCGTGACGGCATGAACGATGTCAGTTTCCAGCTGCGGGATCGCCTGCGACTGGAACGCGATGCACTGATCGCACGCTTTGAAGGCGGCGGGCCGGTCGAGGCCCTGCTCAAGGGCTTGTCACGCTCGACCGATGCCCTGTTGCGCGAACTTGCACGCACGACCGGGCTGGAACGCCACGTTGCGCTGGTGGCGGTCGGTGGCTACGGGCGCGGCGAACTGTTCCCGCATTCCGACGTGGACGTGCTGATCCTGCTTGAAGCCGCGCCCAGCGCGGCGGAACGCGCCACGATCG
The DNA here is from genome assembly GCA_963769745.1 of uncultured beta proteobacterium. Classification (GTDB taxonomy): domain Bacteria; phylum Pseudomonadota; class Gammaproteobacteria; order Burkholderiales; family Burkholderiaceae_F; genus JALORV01. The sequence goes on along the minus strand of CAVYNB010000010.1, from coordinate 62,783 downwards.
AAAACCTGATCAGCCTGCTCTGGGACCTCGGCCTGGCGCTTGGCCACAGTGTTCGGACGGTCGATGAGTGCCAGTCCGAGGCGCGCGGTGATGTCACGGTGCTGACCTCGTTGCTGGAAGCCCGGCTGATCGCCGGTCCGCGCCGGTTGTTCGACCGGTTCCACCGCGCGGTGCTGGACGTGCTCGATCCGCCGTCCTACTTTCGCGCCAAGGTGCTCGAACAGCGCCAGCGCTACATCAAGTTCAACGAATCCCCGTACAGCCTGGAGCCCAACGTCAAGGAAAGCCCGGGCGGTCTGCGCGACCTGCACGTGCTTCTGTGGATCGCCCGCGCCGGCGGCTTCGGAACGACCTGGACCGAGCTCGCCCGGCGCGGACTGATCACGCCGGAGGAGGCAGGCCTGATCCGCCTGAGCGAGCGCCGGCTGAAGCAGGTCCGTGCCTGGCTGCACCTGATTACTGGCCGACGCGAGGACCGGCTCGTCTTCGATGTGCAGCAGGCCGTCGCGCAGCGCGCCGGCTTCCAGGCGACCGCCGCGCGCCGCGCGAGCGAAGTGCTGATGCAGCGCTATTACTGGGCGGCCAAGGCGGTCACCCAGATGAACACGATCGTGCTGCAGAACATCGAGCTGCGCCTGTTTCACCGTGCGGACGACCCGGCGCAGCCACTCGATGAGACTTTCGTCACGCGCAGTGAACTGCTCGACCTGCGGTCGCCCGACGCCCTGGATGCCGACCCCAACGGCATCCTGCGCGCCTTCCTGCTGATGGCGCAGCACCAGGAGCTGCGCGGCATGTCCGCGCCGCTGATGCGCGCGCTCTGGCATGCGCGCGTGCGCATCGACGCGCGCTACCGGCGCGATCCAACCAATCGCGCGACCTTCCTCGCGATCCTGCAGCAGCCGAGGGGAGTGCTGCACGAACTTCGCCGCATGAACCAGCTGTCCGTGCTCGGACGCTATCTGCCGGTATTCCGCCGCATCGTCGGGCAGATGCAGCATGACCTTTTCCATGTCTACACGGTTGACCAGCACATCCTGCAGGTGCTCCGGAAGCTGCGCCGCTTTGCGCTCGCCGAGCATGCGCATGAGTTCCCTTTGTGCAGCCAGCTGATCGCGGACTTCGACAAACCCTGGCTGCTGTACATCGCGGCGCTCTTCCATGACATCGCCAAGGGGCGAGGCGGCGATCACAGCGACCTGGGAGCGCGCGACGCGCGGCGCTTCTGCCGCGAGCATGGCCTGTCGGCCGACGACACGGCGCTGGTCGTGTTCCTGGTCGAACACCATCTGTCGATGTCGCAGGTGGCGCAGAAGCAGGACCTCGCCGACGAGGAGGTGATCGGGCGCTTCGCCAGCCATGTGCAGACCGAGCGCCGGCTGATCGCGCTGTACCTGCTCACCGTCGCGGATATCCGCGGGACCAGCCCCAAGGTCTGGAACGCATGGAAGGGCAAGCTGCTCGAGGATCTGTTCCAGTCGACCCGACGGCTGCTCGGAGGCGGCAGCGTATCGCCGACCGCCGTGCTCGATGGCCGCAAGGAGGAGGCCTTGCGCATCCTGAGGCTGTACGGCCTGTCCGACAGCGCGCGCGAAGCGCTCTGGGAGCAGCTCGACGTCGTGTACTTCCTGCGCCACAGCGCGCAGGACATCGCCTGGCACACGCGCTCGCTCTTTTCCCGCGTGCACACTGAGCCGCCGGTGGTGCGCGCGCGCCTGGCGCGCATTGGCGAAGGCGCCGAAGTCCTGATCTACGTGAAGGACCAGAAGGACCTGTTTGCCCGCGTCTGCGGCTACTTCGAAAGCCGCAACCTGAGCATTCTCGATGCGCGCATCCACACGACCCGCCACGGCTATGCGCTGGACACGTTCCTCGTCACCGACAACGGCCACGCGCCCCACTACCGTGAGCTGCTGGCGCAGGTCGAGCACGAACTGGGCGAATGGATTGCCAGGCAGCACAAGCTGCCGACGCCGGTCAAAGGCCGCATGTCACGCCAGTCGCGCCACTTCCCGGTGACTCCCGAAGTACGACTGCAGCCCGACGAGCGGGGGTCGCGCTACCTGCTGTCGGTCACGGCGACCGACCGCCTGGGACTGCTCTACTCGATTGCCCGCGTGCTGACTCAGCACCACCTGAACGTGCACACGGCGAAGGTGCTGACGCTGGGCGAACGGGCCGAGGACGTGTTCCTCGTCTCGGGCGCGGAACTCGACCAGGCGCGCAGCCAGCTCGAGATCGAGAAGGACCTGCTGGAAGCGCTGGCGCCCTGACGGCGCCGCTCACGTACGCGACCGCTTCGCGCTCGCACGTGCGCTCGCGGCGGTACGACGGGCTATGCCCGCCGCTCAAGACTAGTCAGTCGGCTGCGCTCCGGAGCGGCCGCGCGCTCCGCCGAAGCACACGGCCAGAATCCCGCCCCGCCCTGCCGGAATGCGGGCGGCCGGCATTCCTTCTAGTCGTCCGGCTGTTCGGCCATTTCCGGAAACAGGACGTCGGTGTAGCCGAAGCGTGTGATGTCGCGCATGCGCATCGGATACAGGATGCCGTCGAGGTGATCGCACTCATGCTGAACCACGCGCGCGTGGAAGCCCTCGGCCACGCGCTCGATCGGCCGGCCTTCGAGGTCGAACCCGCGGTAGCGCAGGCGCACATACCGGTCGACGACCCCGCGCAGGCCCGGCACGGACAGGCACCCTTCCCATCCCTCCTCGGTCGACTCGGACAACGGTTCGAGGACCGGGTTGACCAGGATCGTCTGAGGCACCGGGTCCGCGTCCGGGTAGCGCGGATTGCGCATCGCCGGATCGGCATAGCCGAAGATGACCACTCGCTGCAGCACTCCGATCTGCGGTGCAGCCAGTCCGGCGCCGTTCGCTGCATGCATCGTGTCGAACATGTCTGCCACCAGCGTACGCAACTCGGGCGTGCCGAAATCCCGCACGGGCTCGGACACACGTAGCAGGCGCGGGTCCCCCATGCGAAGGATCTCGCGGATCATCGCGACCCTGCGAAAAACGCCGCCATGATCCGGACCGCGCGCGTCATCGTGGCGCGCATGACCGCTTCCAGTTCCTCGAGCTTGACTTCGAGCTTGCTGTCGCCACGGCCGGCCGCATGGTTCACGACCACGGCGAGCGTGGCATAGGCGAGTTCCGCCTCGCGCGCGAGCGCGGCCTCCGGCATCCCGGTCATGCCGACCATATCGCCGCCATCGCGCGCGATGCGTTCGATTTCGGCGGCGGTTTCCAGCCGCGGTCCCTGCGTGCACGCATAGACGCCGCCGTCCGAGCCACCGATTCGCCGCAGGTCGCGGCCGCCGCCAGCAGTCGTGCCCGCAATGCCGGCGTATACGGCTGCGTGAAATCGACGTGCATGACCGGCATCTCCGAGCCCTCGAAGAAGGTGCCCTTGCGGCTGTGCGTGTAGTCGATGATCTGGTCGGGCACCACCAGGGCGCCGGGTCCGAGATCGGCGCGGATGCCGCCGACGGTTGCCACCGAGATCACGCCTTCGACCTTCAGCTCGCGCAGCGCCCACAGGTTGGCGCGGTAGTTGATCTCGTGCGGAGCGAGCGTGTGGCCGTAACCGTGGCGTGCCAGGAAGACCACCTCCGCTCCGGCGAAGCGCCCGAAGGTCAGCGCACCCGACGGCTCGCCGTACGGAGTGCGCATCACCTTCCGCCGCAGGTCCTCCAGCGCCGAGAGCTTTGCCAGTCCACTTCCACCAATGATCGCGTACATCAGCCTTCCAGCATGGTTTTCAGGCGGGCCTCGTCAATGACAGGGACACCGAGTTGCATTGCCTTGTCGAGCTTGCTGCCGGCCTCCTCGCCCGCGACGACGAAGTCGGTCTTCTTGGACACGGAGCCGGCGACCTTGCCGCCAGCGGCTTCGATGCGATCCTTGGCCTCGTCGCGCGTCCAGTGCACTAGCGTACCGGTCAAAACGAAGGTCAGGCCGGCAAGCGCACCGGCGGGGGCACGATGCGGCGCGGCTTCCGGCCAGTGCACGCCCGCCGCGCGCAACTGCTCGACCACCTCGCGATTGTGCGGCTCGGCGAAGAAGCGCGCGATCGACGCGGCAACCACCGGCCCCACATCCGTGACCTGCAGCAGTGCCTCCTCCGAAGCGTCCATCACCGCATCGAGCGACCCGAAGTGGCGCGCCAGGTCGCGCGCGGTCGACTCGCCGACATGGCGGATGCCGAGCGCATAGATGAATCGCTCGAGCGTGGTCGAGCGCGCACGTTCCAGTGCGGCCAGCACATTGGCGGCCGACTTGTCTGCCATGCGATCGAGCCCCGCCAGCGCCCCAAGGCCGAGCTTGAAAAGGTCGGCCGGCGTCTGCACAAGTTCGGCGTCGACGAGCTGTTCGACCAGCTTGTCGCCAAGACCTTCGATGTCGAGCGCGCGCCGGCCGGCGAAGTGCAGCAGCGCCTGCTTGCGTTGCGCCGGGCAGAACAGACCCCCGGTGCAGCGAAGGTCCTTCTCCCCTTCCTCCCGGGCGACGTTCGAACCGCACACCGGGCAGGCATCCGGCATCGAGAACATGCGTGCGTTCTTCGGACGGCGGTCGGGCAGCACGGAAACCACCTGAGGAATTACGTCGCCGGCGCGGCGCACGATCACTGTGTCGCCGATCATCAGCCCGAGACTGCGGATGTAGTCCTCGTTGTGCAGCGTCGCGTTGCTGACCGTGACCCCGCCGACGAAGACCGGCGCCAGGCGTGCCACCGGCGTGATCTTTCCGGTCCGCCCGACCTGCACGTCGATGCCGGTCACCTGCGTCAGTTCCTCCTGCGCAGGGTACTTGTGCGCCACGGCCCAGCGCGGCTCGCGCGAGACGAATCCCAGCCGGCGCTGCAGTTCGAGCGAATTGACCTTGTAGACGACGCCATCGATGTCGAACGGCAGTTGGTCGCGGCGCTCCGCGATGCCGGCGTGAAACGCCACCAGCTCGTCGGCGCCACTGGCCACGCGTCGCTCTGCGGCGACCGGTACTCCCATGTTCGCCAGTGCGTCCAGCATCGCACTGTGAGTGGGCGGCAATGTCCACCCGGCCACCTCGCCCACCCCATAGGCGTAGAAGGACAGGGGCCGGCTGGCCGTCACCCCGGCATCGAGCTGGCGCAGGAAACCGGCGGCGGCATTGCGTGGATTCACGAACACCTTGTCGCCGGCTTCACGCTGCCGCTCGTTGATCAGTTCGAAGTCGCGCCGGCGCAGGAAGATCTCGCCTCGCACTTCAAGAACCGGCGCATCGACATCGCTCAGGCGCAACGGGATCGCACGAATCGTGCGCGCATTGGGGGTGACATCCTCGCCCACCTCGCCGTCGCCGCGTGTGGCCGCCCGCACCAGCACTCCGTGTTCGTAACGCAGACTGACAGCCAGTCCGTCGAACTTGAGTTCGGTGCAGTACTCGATCGGCGGATCGCCCGCCGCCAGGCCCAGTTCCCGCCGCACCCGCGCATCGAACGCACGCGCGCCGTCGGGTCCGGCATCGGTTTCAGTGCGGATCGACAGCATCGGGACGGCATGGCGCACCTTCGGAAGGTCGGATCGCACCGCGCCGCCGACCCGCTGCGTCGGCGAGTCGGGCACCACCAGCTCCGGATGCGCGGCTTCGAGTTCCTGCAGTTCCCGGAACAAGCGGTCGTACTCCGCGTCCGGAATGCTCGGGGCGTCGAGAACGTAGTAATCGTGATCTGCCCGGGCGATCTGGTCGCGCAGTCGGCGCGCGCGCTGACTGGCGGAGTCATGCCGTGCCGACGGCATCGATCAGTGCCCGATCGCCTGTTTGCAGGACACCGGTCGGCCCGTCGAGGCGGAACGAACCCGGTGAGCGTGGCTCCTCATCCGCGCGTCTTCCTAGACGGCGTAGAGCCGGCGGGCACGCTCGGAGCCCGCCGCAACGCCGGCCGCCTGCATCTGCTCGTACAACCCGGCCAGCTGCGCAGCGATCGCGAAATGCGCTTCGCGCTGGACCGGCCTGCCGTTGTCATCGACGACACGCGCATTCAGGCGCGTGGCGAGCTGGTCGGCGACCGTGAACTGCCGGGCCAGCGGAGAACCTTCGGGCCGAACCAGCGGTACGTCGATGTAAATGGCCAGCCGATTCGCAGGCAATGCCCCCGCGGTCATGGTCAGTGCGAGTTCTCCGGTCGCCTCACGCATTTCCCAGCGCCCGGAACCGACCGCGGTGAATCCCACCGGGCCTGCCGCGGCCTGGATCACGTCAGCCGTCCAGGGCGTTTCGCCCGTCTCCAGGGTCAGCGTCACCTGCACGTCGAACCGCGCGCACAGGCGATCGAGCTCGGCGGCCTGCGCCACCAGGCGCGGCACGTCGGGCGCGTCGAAGTCAGCATCGATACCGAGCGCGATCTGCTGGGTCGCCGCCACGAAGCGCGCCGCATCGATCTCGCCGAGCACCCCGTTGCGATGAGCCATCTGAACAGCGACCAGGAGCTCGGAATAGAAGCCGAAGCGATCAGGCCCGGTCCACTGCTGCGCCTTGGCATCCCAGACCGCCAGATGCGTCGGCAATGGCAACTGCAGGCGCTCGAGCTGACCCTTCGCTTCCAGCGCGGCCACACCGTCGATCGCGTGGGTGCATCTCAGCTCGATCACGAAGTCCAGCAGCGGATCCTCGATCCAGCCGTCGGGAAGTGCATACGCCGACGGCTCGCTGCGTTCGCCCGTGCCCTCGGCGCTCTCGCTGGCGCTCGGATCAGCCGCCACGTCGGCCGCCTGGTCGGCCCCCGGAGTTGAACCCTCCAGACCGGTGGTCACGTCGTTGCCGTCGCCGCTGTCGACGTCGAGGCGAGGCTCGATACGCCGGGACGAAACTGCCGGCGGCGCCATCGGAGGGGTGCCGAGCAGCGGATCGCCGACACCCTGGCGCATGGCCGCATCCAGCCGCGCCAGCGCGCGCCGCTCCTGCCACTTGCTGTAAATCCAGATCGCCAGCAGCAGGACGCCGGCGATCGTAAGCAGCGCCCAGTGCAAGTCGGTCATCGAGGTCTAGGCCGCCTCGGCCGTGAGGCGCACCGCGCCTTCGATGTCCACAGCGACGATGCGGGACACTCCCTGCTCCTGCATCGTCACGCCGATCAGCTGCTGCGCCATTTCCATCGCAATCTTGTTGTGCGTGATGAACAGGAACTGCGTATTGACGGTCATCGACTCGACCAGCCGGCAGAAGCGCTCGGTGTTCGCGTCGTCGAGCGGCGCGTCGACCTCGTCCAGCAGGCAGAACGGCGCCGGATTGAGCTTGAACAGCGCGAACACCAGCGCAGTGGCCGTCAGGGCCTTCTCACCGCCCGACAGCAGGTGAATCGTGCTGTTGCGCTTGCCCGGAGGTTGCGCCATCACCTGCACGCCGGCATCGAGGATCTCCTCGCCGGTCATGATGAGCCGCGCCTCGCCCCCGCCGAAGAGCTTCGGGAACAGCAGCCCGAAATGGGCATTCACCTGGTCGAAGGTCTGCTGCAGCAGCTCGCGGGACTCGCGGTCGATCTTCCGAATCGCGTCCTCGAGCGTGGTGATGGCGGCCACGAGGTCGGCCGACTGCGCATCGAGGAAGGACTTGCGCTCGCGCGAGGTCGTGAGTTCTTCCAGCGCGGCAAGATTGACCGCGCCCAGTGCTTCGATCTCCTGCGCGAGCCGCGCAATCTCGGCCTGCAGTCCAGCGGCCTTGAGTTGCGGCGTGAGCTTCTCCACCAGCGCGGCTTCATCGGCCTTGGCCTCGACCAGCTGGGTGGCGAACTGCTCGGTCGCCAGCCTCGCCGCCTGTTCCTTGAGCTGCAACTCGGTGATCTTCTGCCGGCGCGGCTCCAGGTCCCGCTCGAGCGTCAATCGGCGTTCGTCGGTTGCGCGCAGTTCCTGGGCCAGTTCGTCGAGCCGGCTGCGCGCCTGCCGCAGCGCCTCTTCGGCGGCCGCGCGCTTGCCCAGCCAGCCATCGAGACCCGCGCGCGCCGCGCCATCGTCGAGACGCGCAAGGTCCTCGCCCGCCGCCGACACGTCGGCGGCAAGTCGCTCGGCATCCGCCGCGGCCACCTCGGCGGCATGCGCCACGTCGCGCTCGCGCTCGCGGTTCGACGCCAGCGCGAACTCGACCTGCTGCCGCGCCGTCTCCAGCGCACGTTGCTGGTCGCGCGCTGCGCGCAGGACCTGGTCGGCCTGCTCGTACTGCAGTCGCGCGCTTTCGACCGCTTCCTGACGCGTAGACAGTTCGCCGTCGAGCAGCTGGAAGCGTCCGTCGACGTCGTCGCGAGTCGCCCGCAGCTCGTTCTCGTGGGCTTCGATCTCGGCCACCTCGGTCTCGATCTGGCCGCTGCGGTGCCTGACACGGTCGATCAGCTCGCCGAGTCGAACCGCCTCGAGCTGTGCCGTATGCAGCGTCGCGCGCACACGATCCGCTTCGCGCCGGCTGGCCGCGAGCTGCTCCTGGGCTTCGCGCAGCGCGGCCTCGGTCCGGGCCAGCGTGGCGGTCCGTTCCTCGACGATCAACCGCTGCGCGCGTATTTCCTTGTCCAGGTTCTCGATTTCCAGTCGGCGCGCCAGCAATCCGGACTTCTCATCGTCCGCGGCGAAGAAGCGCACGCCATAGCGCGAGACGAGATGCCCGTCCCTGACGACGAACTGCCCGCCGACGGGCAACTGCTCTCGCGCCGACATGGCCGTCGCGAGGTCCGGTGCAACGAAGACATTGGCCAGCCAGTCGACCAGAACCGCCGACAGCGCAGCGTCATGACCCTGGACCCGGTCGGACAGGCGGCCGAATCCGGGCATGTGTCCACCTTCACGAGTGATGGCGCCGGTGGTCGAATAGAACGCCACGCGCGCCGGCGGAGTGCTTCCTGCCAGTCCGCCGACCGCATCGAGCCGTCCGACTTCAACGCCCTCGATGCGTTCGCGCAGGACCGCTTCGAATGCCGTTTCCCAGCCGTTTTCAACGGTCAGCTTTCGAAACAGACGAGGCAGTCGATCGAGCCCCTGCGCAGCCAGCCATGGGTCCAGTCGGGTGTCGGCTTCGACATTCGCCTGCACCTGCCGCAAGGCGCCCAGGCGTGCTTCCAGGCGCGTCAGGTTCTCCTGTGCACTGGCGCGCGCTTCGAACTGCCGCTGCCGCTCTGCCGTGCTCACACTGACCCGCTCGTCAGCCGTCGTTTGGGCCGCGCTGTGCTCGGCCAGCTGACTTTCGAACTGAACGACCTCAGCCCGAATGCCGGCAAGCCGCGCTTCGTCGGGCGAACCGATGGAGGCGCGCTCTTCGGCGAGTCGTTCGCGCCGTTGCTGCAGAACTTCCAATTGACGGTCGACGTTGCGCTGCTCGACACCGGCGGCCTCGATTGCCTGTTCGGACAGCGCGGCCTGGGCTCGCGCCGCGGTCATTGCCTCGCGCGCCGCCTGGTAGGCCTCCTCAAGCGAAGGGATGCTGGCTTCGTGCGCGACACAGGCGGACTGCGACTCGGTCAGGCGCAGCGTGGCGTCTTCGATCGCCTGCAGCAGGCTGCCGGCGCGCGCGAGCAGCTCACCGTGTTCGTCCAGACGGCGCACCCGCGTTGATTTCAGTGTCTCGATTTGCGAGATCAGGCGGTTGCGTCCGTCGACGATCATGCGGATCTCGGATTCGAGCCGTGCGATCTCGGCGTTCACCTGCAGGAGCGCGCCCTGGGCCTCGTGCACGGCGTCGCTGGCACTGTAGTGGCCCGCACGCACGTCCTCCAGCGATCGCTCCGCGGCGCGGAGTTCGGCGACGTGCCCTTCGAGCGCCGTCGTGCGGACGACGATGTCGCGCGCCACCTTGTCGCGCTCGATGTCGGCCTCGCGCTTGCGCATGAGCCACAGCAGCTGCTGCTGCTCGTCGTGCGCCGTCACCATGTCGCGATAACGCGCCGCCACTTCAGCCTGCTGCTCGAGCCGCCCGATCTGGCTGTCGAGCTCGCGCAGGATGTCTTCGACGCGCGTCAGGTTGTCGCGCGTGTCGGCCAGCCGGTTCTCGGTTTCGCGCCGGCGTTCCTTGTACTTGCTGATTCCGGCCGCTTCCTCCAGGAAGATGCGCAGTTCCTCGGGACGTGCCTCGACGATGCGCGAAATCATGCCCTGGCCGATGATCGCGTAGGCGCGCGGGCCGAGGCCGGTGCCGAGGAACATGTCGTGCACGTCCCGGCGACGCACGGTCTGGTTGTTGATGTAGTAGCCCGAGGTGCCGTCGCGCGTGAGTACGCGCTTGACCGAGATCTCGGCGTACTGGCCCCACGCGCCGCCGATGCGGCCATCGGTGTTGTCGAACACCAGTTCGACGCTCGCCCGGCCTGCTGGCTTCCGGTTGACCGAGCCGTTGAAAATGACGTCCTGCATCGACTCGCCGCGCAACTCGGCGGCCTTGCTCTCGCCGAGCACCCAGCGCACGGCATCGATGACATTGGACTTGCCGCAGCCGTTGGGGCCGACGACACCGACGAGACTTCCGGGAACATCGATCGGAGTGGGATCGATGAACGACTTGAAGCCGGCGAGCTTGATCTGCCGAAGACGCACGTGAAATTGGGCGGGAAGTGTTTGGAAAAAGCCCCGGGCGCGGACCGGGATGCGCTGACCGAAAGCGTGGCCCGATGAATGCGAGGGGATGAGTGATCGCCTTCGTATAATAACAGCGCACTTCCTCCTCGCTGCGGCATCCCGCGCGCACGCGACCGCAAGCGACGATCATGGCCACACGCCCCAGCAAGACTCTCGAGACCTTCGCGAATCCGGCGCCGCAACGCGACTACCTCGTGCACATCGAGGTGCCCGAGTTCACGTGCCTGTGTCCGCTGACCGGACAGCCGGACTTTGCCACCCTGGTGCTCGACTACGTGCCCGACAAGCGCAACGTCGAACTGAAGGCGCTGAAGCTGTACGTCTGGTCATACCGCAACGAGGGTGCATTCCACGAGGCCGTCACCAACCGCATCCTCGACGACCTGGTCCAGGCCCTGGCTCCGCGCTTCATGCGGCTCACGGCTCGGTGGTATGTGCGTGGCGGCCTGTTCACGACCGTCGTCGCCGAGCATCGCAAGAAGGGCTGGAAGCCGTTGCCGCATATCGAGCTGGTACGCGCCGACGCCGAGGGAAGTCCGACGCGGCCCTGACTGCGCCCTGACCGCAGATGAATCCCGATCTCGCTCGACTGCATCCGTACCCGTTCGAGCAGCTGCGCCAGCTGTTCGCCGACCTCACGCCGCCGACCGGCTTTTCACCGATCAACCTGTCGATCGGCGAGCCGAAGCATGCGACGCCGCGCTTCATCCTGGACGCGTACGCGCAGGCGCTGCCGAGCGTGGCGAGCTATCCGCTGACCGCGGGCACGCCGGCACTGCGCGAGGCGATCGCGGCCTGGGCGATGCGCCGGTATAGCCTGGCGAAACTCGATCCCGGCACGCAGGTGCTGCCCGTCGCCGGTTCGCGCGAGGCGCTGTTCGCGTTCGCGCAAACCGTGATCGACCGCACGCGAACGGCACGGGTGATCTCGCCGAATCCCTTTTATCAGATCTACGAGGGCGCGGCGCTGCTCGCTGGCGCCGAGCCGCTCTACCTGCCGACCACGCCGGCCAACGGCTTTCGCATGGAGCTCGAGCGCTTGACGCCGGCCGACTGGAACGGCGTCCAGCTGGTCTACGTCTGTACGCCCGGCAATCCCACCGGCCGCGTGATGACGCTGGACGAATGGGCCCGCCTGTTCGAACTGGCCGACCGGCATGACTTCATCATCGCGTCCGACGAGTGCTATTCCGAGATCTACTTCGACGAGGCGACCCCGCCGCTGGGCGCGCTCGCGGCCGCGGCGCAGCTCGGACGCGACCGCTACGAGCGCGTGGTCATGTTCTCCAGCCTGTCGAAGCGCTCGAATGTGCCCGGAATGAGGTCCGGTTTTGTTGCCGGCGATGCCGAGGCATTGCGCAAGTTCCACCTCTATCGCACCTATCACGGCACCGCGATGAGTCCCCCGGTGCAGGCGGCGAGCATCGCGGCCTGGTCCGACGAGGCCCACGTGGTCGAGAACCGCCGGCTCTATGCGCAGAAGTTCGAGCAGGCCACGCCGGTCATCGCCGGTCACCTCGCCTGCACGCGGCCGGACGCTGCGTTCTACCTGTGGGCGCGGACACCCGTTGCCGACACCGAGTATGCGCGGCGGCTGTATGCCGAGAAGAATGTCACGGTGCTGCCGGGCAGCTACCTGTCGCGTGAGGCCGCTGGCACGAACCCCGGCACGAACTTCGTGCGCATCGCGCTCGTCGCCGAACCGGCCGAAGTGGCCGAGGCAGCGGCGCGCATTGCCTCCCTTCAACTCTGACGCCAGCAAGGACGACCGATGTCGCTCGAACAGACAATCAATGACGCATGGGAACATCGCGCCGACCTTTCGCCCGCTGCTGCGCCCGCGACCGTGCGCGATGCGGTGGATCACGCCATCTCAGACCTCAACGCCGGCCGCGTGCGGGTGGCCGAGAAGGTCGGTGGCGAGTGGATCACGCACCAATGGCTGAAGAAGGCCGTCCTGCTGTCGTTCCGGCTCAATGACAACGTTCCGATCCATGCCGGCGAGCTGGGTTTCTACGACAAGGTGCAGCCGAAGTTCTCGCATCTCGACGCCGAACACATGCGCGCCACCGGCGTGCGGGTGGTGCCGCCCGCCGTGGCGCGGCGCGGCAGCTACATCGCGAAGAACGTGGTGCTGATGCCGTCGTACGTCAACATCGGCGCCTACGTGGACGAGGGAACGATGGTGGACACCTGGGCCACGGTCGGGTCGTGCGCCCAGATAGGCAAGAACGTCCACCTGTCCGGCGGCGTCGGCATCGGTGGCGTGCTCGAGCCGCTGCAGGCGAATCCGACCATCATCGAGGACAACTGCTTCATCGGCGCGCGCTCGGAAGTCGTCGAGGGCGTCATCGTCGAGGAGAACGCCGTGCTCGGCATGGGTGTCTTCATCGGGCAGAGCACCAAGATCTTCAATCGCGAAACGGGCGAGATCCTCTACGGCCGGGTACCGGCCGGTTCGGTCGTCGTCGCCGGCTCACTGCCGTCGCGCGAGTGCAACCTCTACTGCGCGGTCATCGTGAAGCAGGTGGATGCCCGGACGCGCTCCAAGACCAGCATCAACGAGCTGCTGAGGACCTAAGGCGCGGCACGCTTATGCGTGCTCCTTCCTTCCACGTCGCGCTGCAGGGCTGCGGCACTGGCACGACGCAGGGGGTTGTCCGCTCGGGGACGCCGCAGCGGTGCGGGGCGGCAGCGGGGCCGTGCCGGGTGCGTGTCTGAGCGACCGCAGGGAGCGAGTTTCGCGCCCGGCCCGCTGATGCCCTGCAGCGCAAGGGCAGCCGGAGCGACAGCGCAGGCCGGCCTCGTGCGGTCGCCTTTCTTTGGTGACTTTCTTTGGCGAAGCAAAGAAAGTCACTCGCCGCCGGGCGACTCCCGGCTCGGTCGTGAAACGGAGAAGTAGCCACCCTCTCGGCGGCGCAGTACTCGCCAGAGGCGACTTCACACCTCTTTTCATCCGATCGGACAGGTTCGCAAGGGATGCCTGCCGGTCGTATGCTGTGCACCTCTGCTGCACGAGGTCGCATTCCATGTCGGCTACGCCCATGTCGCTCGAGCGCCTGTTCGGCCTGATGGCCGAAAAGCAGGCCTCGGACCTGTTCCTTTCGGTTGGCTCGCCGATCACGATCAAGATCAACGGCGTATGCGTGCCGATCAACCAGGAACGGCTCGCGCCGCAGTCGATCGTCTCGCTGCTGGCCGAGCGCCTGACCGATGCGCACTTCCGTGAACTCGAGGACTCGCGCGAGCTCAATATCGGCCTGCCGGTGCAGGGCATCGGCAGCTTCCGCCTGTCGGCGTTTCTGCAGCGGGGCTCGATCTCCGCGGTGGTCCGCTTTATCCCGCACGACATTCCCAAGCTCGATGCGCTGCACCTGCCCGAGGTCCTGAAGGACCTCGTCATGGAGCGGCGCGGGCTGATCCTCGTCGTGGGCGCGGCCGGTTCCGGCAAGTCGACGACGATCGCTTCGATGCTCGACCACCGCAACGAACTGACGACCGGGCACGTGTCTGACCTTCGAGGACCCGATCGAATTCCTGTTCCGCAACAAGAAGTCGATCATCAATCAGCGCGAAATCGGTTCCGATGCCCGCACGCTGCAGGCGGCCCTGCGCAGCGCGATGCGGCAGGCCCCGGACGTCATCTTCATCGGTGAGATCCGCGACCGCGACACGATGAGCGCGGCACTCGCGTATGCGATGTCCGGCCACCTGGTCGTGGCAACACTGCATGCGACCAACAGCTCGCACGCGCTGAACCGCGTGATCAGCTTCTACCCGCCCGAAACCCGCCAGGCGCTGTTCCAGGACATGTCGGTGGCTGTGAAGGCGATCGTCTCGCAGCGGCTGGTACGTTCCAAGCGCGGCGGTCGCGTCCCCTCGGTCGAGGTGCTGATGAACACGCGGCACATCGCCGACCTGATCGAGCGCGGCGACGTGCAGGGGATCAAGGAAGCGATGGAGCAGAGCCTGGCGCCCGAGAGCATTTCTTTCGAGCAGAGCCTGTACTCGCTGATCCAGGGCGACCAGATCACGCGCGAGGACGCGCTCGCCGCGGCCGACTCGCAGAACAACCTGCTCTGGTTCATCAACAATGCCGGCAAGTCCCGCTCCCAGTTGCCCAAGGAGCGCAAGGAAGAAGGCTCGGACGCCTCCTTTTCCGAGTTCACGCTGAACATCTAGGCCGCGCCGCTCGGCGCTGCCGCTACAATCTGCGCGCCTAGCCTGCCTCCCCTGGCGCGCAAGGCGCGCGCATCAGACCGCTGGGTCGCCGCATGGGCGAGTCACGGAGCGCGCAGCACCAAGGCCGCCCGTGAATCCCACTCTTGAACTTGTCCAGGACCTGATCGCCCGCCGATCCGTCACGCCGGAGGACGGCGGCTGTCAGTCACTGCTGGCAGCGCGGCTCGCCGCCTCGGGCTTCGCCGCCGAGACGATTGCCGGCAACGGCGTGACGAACACCTGGCTGCGGCGCGGCACGGCCGCTCCGGTGTTCGTGTTCGCCGGCCACACCGATGTCGTGCCGACCGGGCCTGCTCGACCAGTGGCTCTCGGACCCGTTCACGCCGACGCTGCGCGACGGCGTACTGGTCGGGCGCGGTGCGTCCGACATGAAGAGTTCGATCGCCGCCTTCGTCGTTGCGGCTGAAGAATTCGTGCGTGCACACCCTGGCCATCACGGCTCGATCGCCCTGCTGCTGACCTCCGACGAGGAGGGTCCGGCCACCCACGGCACCACGCTCGTCGTCGAGGCTCTTCGGACTCGCGGTGAAACAATCGACTACTGCATCGTCGGCGAGCCGACCTCGGTCGCAAGGCTCGGCGACACGATCAAGAACGGACGCCGCGGATCGCTGTCCGGCCGACTGACGGTGCGCGGCGTCCAGGGGCACGTCGCCTATCCGCAGCTGGCGCGCAACCCGGTGCACATGCTGGCGCCGGCCCTGGCGGAACTGGCCGTGGTCGAATGGGATCGCGGCGACGAGTTCTTCCCGCCGACGACGTTCCAGGTCTCGAACATCCACGCGGGCACCGGAGTCGGCAACGTGATTCCCGGCAACTGCGTCGTCGACTTCAACTTCCGCTTCGCCCCTGCTTCAACAGCCACCTCGCTGCAGCAGCGCGTCGACGCGGTGCTGGCGCGTCACGGGGTTGACTACATCATCGACTGGACGCTCGGGGCAGCGCCTTTCCTGACGCCACGCGGCTCGCTGTCACAGGCGATCAGCGCTGCGATCGAGCAGGTCACGGGCGCACAACCCGAACTCTCGACGACCGGCGGCACGTCCGATGGCCGGTTCATCGCGACCTTCTGCCCGCAGGTGATCGAATTCGGTCCGCCAAATGCGACCATTCACCAGATCAACGAGCAGATCGCAGTCGCCGATCTCGAACCCCTCAAGAACATCTACTTCGGCACGCTCGCGCGCCTGCTTGCACCAACAGGAAAACAATGACCACGCTGATCGACGCGCAGGCCAATCTGCGCACGCTGCGCGACGTGCTCCGCTACGCGGTGACGCGCTTCAACGAGGCGCAGCTTTCGTTCGGCCACGGCCAGGCGGATGCCTTCGAGGAAGCGGCCTTCATCGTGATGCGCACGCTCAAGCTGCCGACCGAGCGGCTGGAGTTCTTTGCCGATGCCTACCTGACCCACGCCGAGATCCACGAGCTGCTGCAGGTCATCGACCGGCGCGTGAAGAAGCGGTTGCCGGCGGCGTACCTGCTCAACGAAGCCTGGCTGCGCGGCTACAAGTTCTACGTCGACGAGCGCGTGATCGTGCCGCGTTCTTTCATCGGCGAACTGCTCGACGAGGGCCTGTCACCCTGGGTGCAGGATCGCGCTGCCGTCACCGAGGTGCTCGACATGTGCACCGGCTCGGGCTGCCTCGCGATCATGGCCGCCGATGTCTTCCCGAATGCCAAGGTCGATGCGGCCGACACCTCGGCCGACGCGCTGCAGGTGGCGCGACGCAACGTCGCTGACTACCAGCTCGAGCAACGCGTCACGCCGGTCAAGTCGGATCTGTTCGCCGCGCTCGGCACCAAGCGCTACGACATCATCCTGTGCAATCCGCCGTACGTCACCGACAGCGCCATGGCCAAGCTGCCCGTGGAGTACACGCATGAGCCCAAGCTGGCGCTGGCCGGCGGGGCCGACGGCATGAACCTGGTGAAGACACTCGTGCGACAGGCCCGCGGCCATCTGAAGCGCGGCGGCGTGCTGATCGTGGAAGTCGGCGACGGACGTCCGGCGGCGGACAAGGTATTCAGCGATCTTCCGCTGACCTGGCTCACAACCAGCGCCGGCGACGACATGGTGTTCCTGGTCCGCCAGGAAGAACTTCCGTGACCGGCACGCTGCTCGTGTACGCGACCGCATTGCGGTCGCACGTGCCTCGCAGCTGACTAGTCAGGCGCGCTCCCTTCGGAGCGGCCGCGCGTGCGCGCGCAGAATGAGGGCACGGTGATCCGGAGCTTCGCTCGCCACGCAACGCTGCGACTGACATGCTTCGCCTGATCGACGTCGCGCTCGCCCGCGGCGCTCGCACGCTGTACCGGGGCGTCTCGCTGATCGCGCGCCCCGGTGAGCGCGTCGGCCTGGTCGGCGCCAATGGTTGCGGCAAGTCGACGCTGTTCGCGGCGATCCTCGGCGAGCTGGGCCTCGAAGCCGGCTCCATGGAGGCGCCACCGCCCGAACGCATCGCGCACGTGGCACAGGACATCGATGTCAGCGGCCAGCGCGCGATCGACTACGTGCTGGCGGGCCATGCGCCGCTGACGGCGGCGACGCGTCCGAACTCGCCGCCGCCGAGACAAGTCACGACGAGATGCGACTGGCGCATGCGCACGCGGCGCTGGCCGAACTCAACGAAGGGGCGATCGTCGCGAAGGCCGCCACCGTGATGCACGGCCTGGGCTTTGCGACCTCCGATGGCGACCGGCCGGTGACGGCATTCTCCGGGGGCTGGCGCAACCGACTGGCGCTGGCGCGCGCATTGCTGCGGCCGGCCGACCTGCTGCTGCTCGACGAGCCGACCAATCACCTCGACCTGGACTCCGTGGTCTGGCTCGAATCCTGGCTACGCCGCCAGCCGGCGACCGTGCTGGTGATTTCGCACGACCGCGAGTTCCTCGATCGCATCGCCGAGACGATCTGGCACGTCGACAACGAAAGCATTCGACGCTACTCCGGCGACTACTCGGCATTCGAACTGGCCTGGCTCGAGCAGCAGAAACAGCAGGATGCCGCGGCCAAGGCCTACTCCCGCACGGCGGCACATCTGCAGCAGTTCGTCGATCGCTTCCGCGCCCAGGCCACCAAGGCGCGCCAGGCGCAGAGTCGGTTGAAGATGCTGGAGCGGCTGACGGTGATCGAGCCGACGCGTGCGCGGCGCGAGTGGCGCTTCGAGTTTCCCGAACCCGTTCGCGTCCCCGAGCGCCTGCTCGACGCCGAAGACATGTCGCTCGGCTATGGCGACCGCACGGTGCTGGGCGATGTCACGCTGACCGTCCGCGCGGGTGACCGCATCGGCATCCTTGGCGTCAACGGCGCCGGCAAGTCGACGCTGGTCAAGGCGATTGCACAGGAACTCGCTCCCGTTGCCGGTGAACTGCGGCGCGGCCAGGGCCTGGCGATCGGCTACTTTGCGCAGCACCAGCTCGACCAGCTGCGCCCAGACGAAACCCCGCTGGCGCACCTGCGCCGCCTCGCGCCCGCGGCGCGTGAACAGGAGCTGCGCAACTTTCTCGGCAACTACCGTTTTTCTGCCGAGATGGCTACGTCGCTGCTCGGCCCGATGTCCGGCGGCGAAAAGGCGCGCTGCGCACTGGCGCTGATCGCATGGCAGCGCCCCAACCTGCTGCTGCTCGACGAGCCGACCAATCACCTCGACATGGAGACGCGCGAGGCGCTGACCATGGCGCTGTCGTCGTACGACGGTGCGCTGCTGCTCGTGTCGCATGACCGCCATTTGCTGCGCGCCACCTGCGACCAGCTGTGGCTGGTGCACGACGGCCGCGTCGCGCCGTTCGATGGTGATCTCGACGATTACAGCGCCCTCGTGCTGGCCAGTCGCCGCGACCGCTCGGATGCAACAACCGATGCCGATGGTCTCAACCGGCGCGAACAACGCAAGCAGGAAGCCGCGGCGCGCCAGCGCCTCGCCGCCAGCCGCCGTCCGCTGCAGTCGAAGTTGAAACGTCTCGAGGACGAGCTTGCGCGCGTCTCCGACGAACTGCGCGAACTCGATGCGCAGCTGGCCGACCCGGACTTCTATCACTCCGGCAATGACGACGCAGTCGCGACGACCTTGAAGCGTCGCGGGGAACTCGCCGGCCGTGTCGAGGAGCTCGAAGCGAACTGGATCGCCCTCACCTCGGAACTCGAGGCCATCGCATGAGCGACGCCCGGCCGCTCCGAAGGCGCTCGCGTCCCCCGCAGGGCGAGAGGGCAACATGAGCCGTCCCAACTCCGCGCCGCTCGCCGGACTGCGCATCCTCGACCTGACGCGGTTGCTGCCCGGGCCGGCCGCAACGATGCACCTGGCGGACTTTGGTGCGGACGTCATCAAGATCGAGGACACCGGCGATGGCGACTACATGCGTGACTTCGCCCCGCAGGTACCCAATGCGGCCGGGACACCGGTCAACCCGGCGTTTGAGGCGACCAACCGCGGCAAGCGTTCGATATGCATCGACCTGAAGAACCCGCGCGGCCGCGAATTGCTGCTAGACCTCGCCGACGCGGCCGATGCGCTGATCGAGAGCTTCCGGCCGGGCGTGCTGGCGCGGCTGGGCCTCGGATGGGACGCACTGCACGCCCGTAATCCGCGCCTGGTGCTGTGCTCGATCTCCGGCTACGGGCAGACCGGGCCGCTGGCACAGCGAGCCGGCCACGACATCAACTACATCGCCACGAGCGGCGTGCTGGACCAGATCCGCACCGAGGGTCGCCCGGCCGTGCCCAATCTTCAGCTGGGAGATCTGCTCGGCGGCGCATTGGCCGGGCTTTCCTCGTTGCTGATCGCTCTGCTGGCGGCTCAGCGCACCGGCCAGGGTCGCTGGATCGACGTGGCGATGACCGAAGCCTTGCTCGTGCACCACTTCTTCCCCCACGCCGAGCTCGATCTGGGCCAGATCCCCGAAGGCCGGATCGACGTTGCTGACCGGTGGCGCGGCCTGTTACGGCGTCTACGAAACGGCAGATGGCCGCCATCTCGCCGTTGGGGCGCTCGAACTCAAGTTCTGGCAGGCCTTTCTGCGACGCGGCCGGGCTGGGTGAACTGCGATCGCGGCACTGGGCGCACGGCGAGGTGCCGGGATCGGCCGCCGCGAACGACACCGTTGCGCGCGTGGCGGATCGAATCCGCAGCCGCCGCCTGGCCGACTGGGTTGCGACATTCGACGCCGTTGATGCGTGCGTAACGCCGGTACTGACGCCATCCGAGGCGCTCCACCACGAGCAGGCGGTCGCACGCGGCGTCGTGTTCCGCCAAGGTGCGGTGACCGAGGTCGGGCCGCTGGCGCAGGTGTCCGATCACGCATTGCAGCCCGCTCCGGCCCCGCGTGCAGGACAGCACACGCGCGAACTGCTGACCGAACTCGGACTGTCTGCACCGGCGATCGACGAGCTCATCGCGGGCAAGGTCGTGAAGGCATCGACATGACGGAGCGCCGCCGCCTGCTGCTGATGCGGCACGGTGCGGTCGACTACTTCGACCCGCAGGGTCGCCCCTATCCTCCGGACGATGTGCCGCTGACGCCCGCGGGTATCGAACAGGCACGGGCGATGGGAATGGCGATAGGAGCTGCCGACGTGCGCATCGATCGCGCAGTCACCAGCGGACTCCTGCGCACGCGACAGACGGCCCAGCACGTCCTTGCAGCGGCCGGTACCGCGCCTCCGATCGAACACTGGCCGGATCTGCAGGAAATCCGCCCGGGCCATCTTCCGAGCATTCCGGACGCGGAACTGCGCGCGGCTTTCATCGGAGCCTTCGAGGGTCCGGTGCCGCGCGAGTCTCGTTTCCTGAACGGCGAGACCATCGGCGCGCTGCTCGACCGCACGTTGCCCGCCTTGCAGCGGCTGCTGGCCGACGACGGCTGGGACACCGCACTGATGGTGCTGCACGGAGGCGTCAACCGCGGGCTGCTGTCGTGGTTCCTGACAGGCCAGCCCGTCTTCCTCGGCGGACTGGCGCAGGACACAGGGTGCCTGAACATCATCGACGTCGGTGCCGGTCCGTCCACCAGTGTCGTGCGTGTCGTGAATTTCTGCGCGCTCGATACACTGCAGACGACTACTCGGCTGTCGACGATGGAGCACCTGCTCGAGAAGTACCTGAAGCTGCGCCAGCAGCGCGGCGATCTCGGAGAATTCGCATGAATGCGCACGGCCGTTCCGAAGCATTCATCCCGCAGCGCGCAGCGCGGAGGGTCATCAAATGAGCCAGCTCGGTGCGGTAACCGGTCGACATGCCTTCGACATCGACAGCCTGACCACCCACCTCGAGCGTCACCTGCCCGAGTTCCGCGGACCGGTCGACGTGCAGCAGTTTCAGGGCGGTCAATCGAATCCGACCTACCTGCTGTCGACATCGACGGCAAAGTACGTGATGCGCAGCAAGCCGGGGCCGGCTGCAAAACTGCTGCCTTCGGCCCACGCAATCGAGCGCGAGTTCCACGTCATGCGCGCGCTGGCCGCGCAGGGTATCCCGGTGCCCTGGACGCTGCTGCTGGTCGAGGACGAGAGCGTGATCGGGCGTGCGTTCTACGTGATGCAGCACGTTGAAGGCCGCATCTTCTGGGACGCCACCCTGCCCGGTTTGTCCAATCACGAGCGCGCCACGATCTACGATGAAATGAACCGGGTGATCGCCAGGCTGCACACGGTCGACATCGAACGCGCCGGATTGTCGGACTACGGCAAGGCGGGCAACTACTTCCAGCGCCAGATCGGACGCTGGAGCAAGCAGTACCGGGCCTCGGAGACCGAGCCCATCGATGCCATGAACCGGCTGATCGAATGGCTGCCGTCGCACATACCGCCGAGTGACGAGACCACGGTCGTGCACGGCGACTACCGCATGGACAACCTGATCTTTCACCCCACCGAGGGACGCATCATCGCGATCCTCGACTGGGAACTGTCCACGCTCGGGCATCCGCTCGCCGATTTCTCGTATCACTGCATGCCGTGGCACATTCCGCCCGGAGGATTTCGCGGCATCGGCGGCATCGACCACGCCGCGCTCGGGATTCCCGTCGAGGCCGAGTACATCCGGCGTTACGCCGAGCGCACCGGGCGCGGCGCAGTCGAACACTGGAACTTCTACCTGGCCTACAACCTGTTCCGTATCGCTGCCATCCTGCAGGGCGTGTACAAACGGGCGACCGAAGGTCTGGCGTCATCCAACAACGCGGTGCAGGCCGGACAGAACGCAAGAGCACTCGCCGAACTGGGCTGGCGCTTTGCCGAGCGCGCCTGAGGCAGACGGATCACGACCATGACACTACTCGACAGTCGACTGACACCGAGCGCGATCGTGCAGCACCTCGACCAGTACGTCGTCGGGCAGGACGACGCCAAGAAGGTGCTGGCAGTCGCCGTTTACGCTCATTACAAGAAGATCGCGCGCTCGCAAGCGGACGGCCTCGAGATCACCAAGAGCAACGTGCTGCTGGTGGGCCCGACCGGAACGGGCAAGACGCTGGTGTGCGAGTCGCTGGCCCGATTGCTGAAAGTACCGTTCGTCACCGCCGATGCGACCTCGCTGGCGCAATCGCGCTTCGTCAACGACGAGATCGAAGCGATCCTCGAGCGGCTGCACGACAAGGCCGAGGGCGACCTGGCCCGCACCCAGCAGGGCATCGTGTTCATCGACGAGATCGACAAGCTGCGTGCGGCGACCGCGACCCCGGGGGGCGGTGCGTCCGGCGAGAGCGTTCAGCACGCATTGCTGAAGATCATGGAGGGCGCGCCGGTGCGGCTGCGCAGCGGCCAGTATCTCGACACCACCAATGTGCTTTTCATCTGTGGTGGCGCGTTCGTCGGGCTCGACGAGATCATGTCCCACAGCCACGGCTATGGCTTCGTCGCGACGTCCACCGACGACAACCAGAAGATCCTGACGCGCCTGAACGCACGCGTGAAGCCTACCGACCTGGTCGAATTCGGGCTGATCCCGGAGTTCACCGGTCGGCTCGCGATCGTCGCGCGCTTCCAGGACCTCACGCGCGACATGCTGGTGCGCATCATGACGGAGCCGCGCAACTGCATCTACCGGCAGTTCCAGGCGATCCTGAAGAACGAAGGCGTCGAGCTCGTGGTCGCGCAACGGGCCTTCGAGGAGATCGCCGACCTCGCGATCGAGTACAAGTCGGGCGCGCGCAGCCTGCGCGGGCTGTTCGAGGAAGTGATCCGACCGGTCCTCTTTGCCGTGCCCGATCACCCTGAAATCAGGCGCGTGGAGATCGCATCGCTGTTCGTCGAGCCGCGATACTTTCGCAGTCCCCCGGCCCCCTAGTCTCCCTTTGCGCCGGAATCCGACATGAGTTCGCTCGCCGGCGCCCGCCGCGTTGTCTTCGGACTGGCGCTCGCCAGCTTCGTGCTGTCGTTCTTCCATCGCACCGCTCCGGCGGCGATCGCCGGCGAACTGACGCGCGCGTTCGATATCAGCAGCACCGTGCTCGGAACGCTCGCCGCGACCTATTTCTACGTCTACACGGTCCTGCAGATCCCGGTCGGTGTGCTCGCCGATACGCTCGGACCGCGCAAGATCCTTGCAACGGGTTCGGCAATCGCAGCGGCCGGTTCGCTGCTGTTCGCGCTCGCGCCCGCGTGGGAAATTGCCGCCGTCGGCCGCACGCTGGTCGGCATCGGCGTCTCGGTCGCCTTCATCTCGATACTGAAGCTGTCGGCCGTCTGGTTCGCGCCGGAGCGCTTTGCCACCCTCGCCGGCGTGACGATGTTCGCCGGCAATCTCGGCGCCGTCATCGCCGGTGCCCCGCTTGCGTGGATCGTGACGCAGACCTCCTGGCGCGCGGTGTTTGTCGCGCTCGCGATCCTGTCGGCGCTGCTGGCCGTGGCGACATGGCTGAAGGTCCGCGACCGACCCGAGGACCTTGGACTGCCCGCGGCCCATCCGCCGCTGCCATCGGCAGCGCACGTGCCGTGGCGAACCGCCATCGCGCGTGTGCTGGCGAACCCCGCCACGTGGCCTCCGTTCGTGGTCAATTTCGGCGTCGCCGGCAGCTTTCTCGCATTCGCCGGACTCTGGGCCGTGCCCTACCTGCAGCAGGTGCACGGCATGACGCGCGTCGACGCCGCACAGCACTCGAGCCTGATGCTGCTCGGCGTGGCCTTCGGCTCCATGGGCATCGGCCTGCTGTCGGATCGGCTCGGCAGCCGGCGCGGCGTCATGCGCGTGGCCGTGCTGCTCTACACACTGTCATGGGCGCCGTGGCTGTTGCACGTGCAGTGGCCGATGTGGGCGACGCTGGCGTGGTTCCTGCTGATGGGCCTGCTGATTCCCGGCTTCACGCTGTCGTGGACCATCGCGAAGGAGGCCAACCCGCCGCAGTACTCCGGCATCGCCACATCGGTCGTCAACACCGGCATCTTTCTCGGCGCCGGAATCCTGCAGCCGCTCGTGGGCTGGGTCCTGGACCGCGGCACGCTCACGGGCGATACGCTGGCCGCCTGGGACCGCGGACTGCTGGTGCTGTCGGGCGCAGCCGCGATCGCGCTTCTCGCGACCCTGGTACCGGCGGCCCGGCGACCTCGCTGAGCCAGCGTCGAGGTCGACCCTGAGTCACCGCTGGCGGTCGCTGAAAGCACTCAGCAAGGGGTTCGCTGCAGTGCGAGCCGGCGCAACTTACTGGATACGCGCGAGCCCTTGCTTGGCGAGCCAGGCGCCGAGCAGGCCAAAGTACGCTGCGGACTGTGGCGCTTGTCTCGCCGAGAGAACGGGATCAATCTGGTCGGCAAGCGAGACTGACGTCGCCATTGCATGGTCGGCACCGGCAACTAAGGCGACCTCGACATTGGGATGCCGTGCGGAACTCGCGCGCAAGCGTTCGATTGAAGTCTGCACAGGCACCCACGGATCCGCTGATCCATAGATGATGAACGTAGGCTGCTTGACAGCGTCCAGCGTCGCCAAGGGGTCGTGGCGCATCTCCTTCGCCCATCCTGACTGGTCCGGATCCTTGAAGGACTTCTCCAGGTAGGTATGCACGAACCACGGCTTTGCCGTAGCCGCATCGAGAATGCGTTGTGCACTTGCGCGGTCCCGCTTCCCGCGCTGGAAGTCATCCACCGCGGCCCGGGCAGCAATCGCTGCGTCGATGTCCGCCTGAGAAAAGCCTCTGATCTGCAGAATGTTGGCAACGGCGAAGTTCATCTGCACATCGGGCGTCGTCATCGGAGCGGAAACGGAGATCGCGAATGCCGCCTGTGGGCTGCGCGAAGCCGCGAGCAGTGAAAGCCAGCCACCCTGGCTGAGGCCCCAGAAGCCGATCCGTCGCGGATCGATCCTGTGGTCCTGCGCCAGCATGCGCTGAGCGCTGATTCCGTCATCCGCCAGCATCGTGTAGTCGGCGTTCTCGAGCTTCCCTCCGGACTTCCCACTGCCGCGCCGGTCGAAGACAAACACTGCGATTCCCAGCGGTGGCAGCATCTCGGCCAGGTGCGCGTATAGCGGGTTGTTGCGCGTTGGGGACGAGGCGGCGTGGAAGACGATCACTGCCGGAACGCGACCCCCAATTTTCGGTACGTAAAGTGTCCCGCTGAGCGTTACTTCGCCACTTTGAAACGTGCGCTCCTGTGCTTCGACCATCGCACTCGATTGCGCCTTCCACGGCGGCGAGGCGGCCGTCATGTCTGCTTCATTGGCTCGGGCCGCGATCTGTGTACATAGCGCGAGCGCCATAAACAGAGCAAGGACGCCCTGTTTCAGGAGGCATGAATTGAAGCTCTTCATTGACCGCAGGTTCCTGGCATCTTTCTCCACGATTACACCGGCTGGGATACGGTGCTCCACTGCTGTGCCGCTGAGCGGCCGCTATCGAACGATTCTGGCGATGTTGTTGAACTTCCGCAATTGGCCGAGTCCGGGCTCGACTTCAATTGGCATCAGCGCTCAGGCGCGGGCGGCGAGCTGGACGGCAGAAGCACGGTCGACAGCGCGACCAGGATCAGCGCGAGCGCAACGTAGTCCTGCCACGACGGCCGTTCGCCGAGTATCCACATGCCGGAGAACACTCCGAGCACCGGGATCATCATCACTGACAACCCGCTCGCCGCGGGCGGCAGCTTGCGCGCGAGCATCGACCACACGACGTGGCAGAACGCGATCGCCAGCACCATGTTGTAGACGATCGATGCCCATTCGATCGTCCTCGGCATGCGCCAGCGCGGGAGTTCGAACATCGTCGTTGCGACCATCATCACGGCAAGCGTGAGCACGAGCATCCAGAAAGTCAGCGCGATGATCGGCATCCCGGTCAGGTGCCTGCGAATCAGGTGCGTGCCGTAGCCCCAGGCTGCCGCAGCGGTCAGCATCAGGAGCGTTCCGAGCGGGGCGCCCGCGAGCGAGGTCAGCTCGGAGGCGAGCAGCAGCACGATACCGATCGCTGCGGCGAGCACGCCAAGCCAGTGCCGCGGCAGCGGACGTTCGTTGAACAGCAGCAGCCCGAACACGACGGCCCAGACCGGCATCGTGTAGCCGAGGATCGCTGCGCGCCCGGACGGCAGCATCTTGATCGCGAGGATCGCGAGCAGGTGCCAGACAATCACGTTCGGCAGTGCGAGCTTGACGATCGTCGGCCACGCACCGTGCGGAACCCGCAGCGAGATCCCGCGCGCAACGGCCCACGCCCAGATCACGACCAGGCCGCCGGCGATGCAGATCGAGCGGAAGAATAGCGGCGGCAGTTGCGCAACACCGAGCTTCATCACCGGCCAGTTCACGCCCCAGAACAGCGTGAGCAGCAGCAACAGCATCAGGTCGCGGCGCGAGAGCTGGGACATCGAGAGTACGGCAGGAGGAGAAGTCAGGCGAGCGAAGGTCTGCTTTTACCCGACCCTCAACAGTCTGCCAACGGCGGCTCTTGGTCGGTTACGACTGCGCGAGCAGCCGCTTCCCCATCGCGTGCGATCGAATCTCATACCCCAGTTCTCGATAGAGCTCGACCGCCCGCTCATTGAAGGCCCACACATTCAAGGTGATTCGAACGGCGCCTTTGCTCGCAGCCCATCCTCGCCCGACGCATGAGCTCCGTCCCGATTCCTTGCCCTCGGTGCGCTTCGGCAACCCGACCGATCCGAGCGCGCAGCGTAACCGGCAACAGCAGAGGGTTCTTGTCATTTACTACAAACACGCTGACGAAGCCGATGACTTCTCCATCCCTTTCCGCAACGAACGTCGTGGCGTCGGGCGCGCCGATTCCCTGTCGCCACAGTGCCTCTTGACTCTCCGTGTCGCCAGGCGGAGCGAACACGTCTGGCCAGGCAGCCTGGTGCGCCGCGTTGACCTCTTGTCCGAGCCTACAAATCGCTCTTAAGTCATCCGCGTTGGCATCGCGGTAACGGATCATTTGGCCTCGGCAGGCTATGGATCGGACTACCGATTCTGTCCGCTATTGCATCGGTCGTGAAGACAGTTCACGTTCGGCGGACTCGACTTCAAGACCTCAGCTCGCCGCTGGAGACAAGGTGTGAGCATCGCGGGCCAGGAGCCAGCGGCCGTCAGGACGCCGGTCAGCAACGCCAGCGGCAGACTCCAGGCCCACGATGAACTTCTACGCGCCCTCGGGCAAGGGAATCCGCTCGACGCTGTCACCCGGAGGCAGGACGAAACGGCCCTCGGCCCAGTCGCGCTTGGCCTGCTCGATGCGCTCCTTGCGTGACGACACGAAGTTCCACCAGACATGGCGCGGACCGACCGGTTCGCCACCCAGCACCATGACGGTGGTCGGCTCGAGCGCCGACAACACGGGAGCCGCTCCCGCGGAGAAACACGACCATGGTCCTGGCGCTGACCACACGACCTGCGGCTTCGACCGATCCAGTGACGACATAGGCCGCTCGCTCCGAGTACCCGCCGGGTAGCTCGGTCCTCGCCCCGGCCTCCAGTTCAAGGTGCGCGTAGAACAGCGGCGAATGCGTGCGGACGCTGCTGGTCGCGCCGAACGCGGAACCGGCGATCAGGCGCGCACGCAGGCCTGGCGCCTCGACTACTTCGAGTTCCCCGCGACCGTAGTGCTCGAACGTCGGCTCGTCTTCCTCGTGCGCCGCGGGCAGCGCCACCCAGGCCTGCAGGCCGTGCAAGTTCCCGCCGCGGTCGCGCATGCCGTCGAAGCGCTCCGAGTGGCTGATGCCCCTGCCCGATGTCATCCAGTTCACTTCTCCCGGACGGATCACCTGCTCGATTCCCAGCGAGTCCCGGTGAGTCATCTCACCATCGAAGAGGTACGTGACTGTCGACAGGCCGATGTGCGGATGTGGGCGAACATCGGCAGTGCGTGGCACCGGGGCCGTCAGTACCAGCGGCCCGAGGTGATCGAAGAAGATGAACGGTCCGACCATCCGCCGCTTCGCAGACGGCAGGACCCGGCCGACATGAAATCCACCGAGATCGCGCTGGCGCGCGGGAATCTCGATTTCTATCGATGCAGCGGGATCGGGCGTTTCGTCCACGTGCTCATCGCGGCCTACTTCTTCTGCGCCGCCTGCTCGCGAAACTTCTTCAGCTGGTTCATCCATTCGGTCCAGTCCTGCGGCCCCTGGGTCCAGCGCTTCTGCAGGTTGGCGAGCACATTGCCCCACGCGCGGTCGAAGTAAGCGTACGTCTTGTCCCATTCGCCGCCCTCGCCCCAGCCCGTGTGGTGCAGGGTCACGCGCGTCTGCTTGTCGCCCACAGGCTCGAAGCGCACGGTGACGAAGGTGCGCTGCTTGCGCACTTCGGGCAGGTGCGGCGGCGCATTCCAGTCGAAGGAGATCATCGACTTCGGCTGCAGCGCCATGTAGCGCATGTCGTCTGCGCCTTTCATCCCGGGTTCGGCCAGCGGGTCGATGTAGATCTGGAATGCACCGCCAACGCGCGGCTCGATCTTCGCGTCCGGCGCGAAGAAGCTGACGATGCCCTCACGCGTCGTCCAGCTGTCCCAGGCCTGGTCGAGCGTCGCGTCGACCACGACGGACTTCTCGATCGCACGCTCGGCGGCCAACACAGTCGCGGCCGGCACGACCACCAGCAGCGCCGCCAACAAAGTTCGGATCATCAATTCCTCCTTGAACGTCTTCAATTCCAGGGCTTGATCACGAGCTTGCCGACCGCGCGTCGCGCCAGCAGCGCCTCGAGCGCGCGAGGTGTGTCCGCCAGCGCGTAGGTCTGTGAAATGTGTGGCTTGAGCTTTCCTTGCGCCAGCCAGCCGAAGAGTTCCGTCAGCATCGCCCGATTCGCCTGCGGCTCGCGCCGGGCAAACTCACCCCAGAACACGCCCACGGCCGAAGCCCCCTTGATCAGCAGGAGGTTGGCCGGGATCTGCGGAATGTTCCCGTCGGCAAAGCCGACGACCAGCAGTCGTCCACGCCAGGCCAGGCTGCGCAACGCCGCCTCCGTGTGCCGGCCGCCAACCGGGTCGTAGATGACATCGGCGCCTTTGCCCGCGGTGGCCGCCTTCAGCGCCTCGCGCAGATCGTCGCTGCCGTAGTTGATGGTCGCGTCGGCGCCATGCGCACGTGCTGCCGTGAGCTTGTCCTCGCTCGAAGCGACGGCGATGACGCGGGCGCCGGCGATCTTGCCCAGCTCGACGGCCGCCAGCCCGACGCCTCCTCCGGCGCCGAGCACCGCAAGGGTCTCTCCTGCCTTCAACTGGCCGCGGTCGAAGAGCGCGTGGTGCGAGGTGGCATAGGTCAGCGTGAACGCGGCCGCAGCCTCGGTCGACACCCCCGGCGGCAACGGTGCCACCATCGCCGCCGGTGCACAGACGAACTCGGCGAATCCCCCGAGTCCGACAAACGCGCCGACCCGTTCACCAAGCTTGAGGTGCTTCACGTTCGAGCCGACCGCATCGACCGTGCCAGCCACCTCGGTGCCGGGAATGAACGGCAACGGCGGTTGCACCTGGTACTTTTTCTGCACGATCAGCGCGTCCGGAAAGTTGACGCCGGCGGCCTCGACCCGCACGCGCACCTCGTCCGCGCCCGGCTCGGGCAGCGCCACGTCCGCGAGCACCAGACGCTCCGGAGTCCCCCACTCGACGCACTGAATTGCTTTCATCGCTCCTCCCGGGCCGACTCTACCCGCGGCCGCCGACGCGAACAACAACGCTGCGCTATTCTCAGTTGCAGGAGGGACGAATCATGGAATTTGCTTACTCGAACAAGACTCAGGCGCTGCGGGAGCGGGTGGATGCGTTCATGCAGCAGCACGTGTACCCCGTCGAACGGCGCTTCCACGAGGAGGTCGAGGAAAACACGCGACGCGGCGCCCGCTGGACGCCCACCAAGCTGATCGAAGAGCTTAAGCCCAAGGCGCGTGCCGCCGGGCTCTGGAACCTCTTTCTGCCGGACTCGTCGCATGGCGCAGGCCTGACCAACCTCGAGTACGCGCCGCTCGCCGAACTCATGGGACGCGTTCCATGGGCGTCGGAAGTCTTCAACTGCTCGGCGCCGGACACCGGCAACATGGAAACGATCGAGCGCTACGGCAGCCCGGAGCAGAAGGAGCGCTGGCTCAAGCCACTGCTGGAAGGCAGCATCCGGTCGGCCTTCGCGATGACCGAGCCCGAGGTGGCCTCGTCCGACGCGACCAACATCCAGACGTCGATCAAGCGCGACGGCGACAGCTATGTCGTCAATGGACGCAAGTGGTGGACCTCCGGCGCCGGCGATCCGCGCTGCAAGATCTACATCGTCATGGGCAAGACCGACCCCGACGCCCCGAAGCACCAGCAGCAGTCGATGATCCTGGTGCCGGCCGACGCCGCGGGAATGACGGTCGTACGGCCGCTGAACGTCTTCGGTTACGACGATGCACCGCACGGACACATGGAGACCCTGTTCGAAAACGTACGCGTGCCGGCATCGAACATCCTGCTGGGCGAAGGACGCGGCTTCGAGATCGCGCAGGGTCGCCTCGGACCCGGCCGCATCCATCACTGCATGCGCTCGCTCGGGCTGGCCGAGCGCGCACTGGAGCTGATGTGCAAGCGACTCACCAGCCGCGTTGCCTTTGGTGGCCCGGTGTCCCGTCAGGGCGTCTGGCAGGAGCGCATTGCCGAGGCGCGCTGCATGATCGACCAGGCGCGTCTGCTGACACTCAAGGCCGCTTGGATGATGGATACCGTCGGCAACAAGGCCGCCAAGGCCGAGATCGCGATGATCAAGGTCGTCGCACCCAACGTCGCCTGCACCGTGCTCGACTGGTCCATCCAGGCCCACGGCGGTGGCGGCATGTGTGACGATTTTCCGGTCGCGTACGCCTACACGCTGGCGCGGACGCTGCGTCTGGCGGACGGACCCGACGAAGTCCACCGCAACGCGATCGCCAAGGTCGAGATCGCGAAGCACGTTCCCCTGCCCCCGCGACACTGAGGCAAACATGATTGACGCCTACAGCTGGCCGACGCCGAATGGCCACAAGATTCACATCATGCTGGAGGAGTGCGGACTGCCCTACAAGGTGCATGCCGTCGACATCGGCGCCGGCGACCAGTTCAAGCCGGAGTTCCTGCAGATCAGCCCGAACAACAAGATTCCCGCCATCGTCGACACCGATGGACCCGACGGCAGGCCGATATCGCTCTTCGAGTCGGGCGCGATTCTGCTCTATCTCGCCGGCAAGACCGGGCGCTTCCTGCCCGTGGATGTTCGCGGCAAATACGTTGCGCTCGAATGGCTGATGTTCCAGATGGGCGGCATCGGACCGATGCTCGGTCAGGCGCACCACTTCCGGCTCTACGCGCCAGTGAAGATCGAATACGCGATCAATCGCTACACGAACGAGGCAAAGCGGCTGTACGGCGTGATGGACCGCCGGCTGGGCCAGGCCGAATACTTCGCCGGCAGCTACTCGATCGCCGACATCGCGATCTTTCCATGGACGCGCTCGCACGCGAACCAGGGCGTGGATCTGGCCGAGTTTCCGAACGTGAAGCGCTGGTTTGACGCGGTCGATGCGCGTCCGGCGGTGCAGCGGGGCGTCAAGGTACTGGCCGATCGGCGCAAGCCGATCACCGATGCCAAGTCACGCGAGGCCTTGTTCGGCGCGCAGCAGTACGCGAAACACTAGCGCCGTTTACTGAACCGGATTCTTGAGCAGGCTGCCGAAGGGCACCGGCATCACCTCGATGCCTTCGTCCGCGAGCTGTGCCGCATCGTCACGTGATGCGAGACCGCGGATCGAGCGCTTCGGCGCTTCTTCGTAGTGAATGCGGCGCGCCTCCTCGGGGAAGCGCTCGCCGACATCCTCGGTATTCGCATGAATATGGCGTGCCATTTGCAGCAGCATGGCCTGCATCGTCGCGTCGTTCGGCATCGCGACCGCCTGCTTCGCATTCGACTCAGGCGCCTCGGCACCCAGATTCAGGCGCGGCGCCGACAGCAACTTGCGTACCGCATGGCTGCCGCAGACCGGGCACTCGACCAGTTTCACTTCCAGCTGCCGATCGAATTCATCGGCCGAGGCGAACCAGCCCTCGAACGGATGTTCGTTGTCACAGCTGAGGTTGAATACTTTCATTGGTCGTGTTGGTGCCGCGGGCCGGAATCGAACCGGCATGCTTGCTTTCGCTTGCGGCGGATTTTAAGTCCGCTGTGTCTACCAGTTTCACCACCGCGGCGATGGAATTGGCCTGGCACAGCCTATCAGTTCAAGGCCTTCAGGCTCGGCCGTGCCGCCCCAGGGCCTGGCCGCTGATCAGGCACCCGAGACGTACGCATGCCGTGCAGCGGCGCGTACGTCTCGAAAGAGCAAGGTTGGAGGCGGGGGTCGGAATCGAACCGGCGTACGCGGATTTGCAGTCCGCTGCATGGCCACTCTGCCACCCCGCCAGAGGGGGCTCAAACCAAAAGGGGGAAGCGCGTGGCTCCCCCCGGAATTCTGGAGCGGGCGAAGAGTCTCGAACTCTCGACCTCAACCTTGGCAAGGTTGCGCTCTACCAACTGAGCTACGCCCGCTCGAAGCACGGAATTATATCGGCGGACGAAGGGGTGTCAAACCACGCACTAACTTTCAGCTCTCGTTATCGAGATGCGGCCACGCCATGCGCAGATAGACGAACATGGAATACACGGTGAGCGCGGCCGCAATGTAGATCAGCAACGTGCCGATCAGGTGCACGTCGATGATGCCGAAGAGCTTGTCGTGGAAGAGCAGCATCGGGATCGCGACCATCTGCGCGATGGTCTTGATCTTGCCGAGCGAGTTGACGGCAACGCTGGCGGATTTCCCGATCTGTGCCATCCACTCGCGCAACGCGGACACTGCGATCTCGCGGCCGATGATCACCAGGGCCACGAACTCGTCGATGCGGCCGAGGGACAGCAGCACGATCAGCGCCGCGCTGACCATCAGCTTGTCCGCCACGGGATCCAGGAACGCACCCAGGCGGCTGACCATGCCGTACTTGCGCGCCACATAACCGTCGATCGCATCGGTGATCGCGGCCAGCACGAACAGCCAGCACGCGGTCGCGTTCTTCCAGTGCGAGGGAAACCAGCTGTCCGGGACGTAGAAGATGCCGACGATGACCGGGATCATCGCGATGCGCGCCCAGGTGAGCGCCATCGGGACATTGAAGGCCAGCGCTGGGCTGCTCGGTGGACTATTCGGTGGGCTGGCCATGCAGTTGCGCGTAGATCCTCTCCGCCAGCTTACGCGAAACGCCTTCGACGGTCGCAATGTCGTCGACGGACGCTGCTGCCAGTCCGCGCAGTCCACCGAAACGTGCGAGCAGGCGCTGCCGCCGCTTGGGGCCGATACCGTCCATGGTCTCGAGCTGGGAGTTCTGGCGCGACTTGGCACGGCGAGCGCGCATACCCGTGATCGCAAAGCGGTGTGCCTCGTCGCGGATCTGCGCGACCAGCATCAGGGCCTGCGATTCACGCCCCAGGACGAGCGATGGCCGATCGTCGGGATACACGAGTTCCTCGAGCCCGACCTTGCGCTCCTCACCCTTGGCAACGCCGACCAGCACGCCGGTGTCCAGCCCGAGTTCCTCGAACACCTGGCGCGCAACCATGACCTGGCCCTTGCCGCCGTCGATCAGGACCAGCTGGGGCAGCACACCCTCGCCGCGCGCGATCGCCGCGAACCGTCGCGACAGGACCTGGCGCATTGCCGCGTAGTCGTCTCCGGCCTCGATGCCCTCGATGTTGTAGCGCCGGTACTCGGACGGTCGCATCTGGTGATTCGCAAAGACGACACAGGAGGCCTGCGTCGCCTCGCCGGCGGTGTGGCTGATGTCGAAGCATTCGACGCGCAGCTTGTCCGCATCGTCATCACCGATGTCGAGGCCGAGTGCTTCGATCAGCGCGCGCGTGCGGGCCATCTGCGAACCCTCTTCCGCCAGGCGCCGCGCCAGGGCCAGCCGGGCATTGGCCTCGGCCATTTCCAGCCAGCGCCGCCGGCTTTCCTGCGGATGACGCACCAGTTGAACCCGTCGGCCGCTGGCCTCCGACAGGAAGGCGCCCACGTCTTCGGCATCGATGTCGGCATTCACGACGATGGTCGGCGGGCACGGCTGGGCTGCGTAGTGCTGCGAGATGAACGCTTCGAGAATCTCGCCGCGTTCGACGGCGTCGCCGCTGCGCGCAGGAAAGATGGCCTTGTCGCCCAGATGCCGGCCGCCGCGGATCATCGCGAGGTTCACGCAGGCGAGCCCGCCATCCGTGACCACGGCCAGCACGTCGACATCGGCATCCGAGCCGGTGGTATCCACGGCCTGCTGGTGCAGAACGCGTGACAGCGCGCCCAGCTGGTCGCGCACGGCCGCAGCCTCCTCGAACTTGAGGTCCGTCGCGAGCTGCTGCATGCGCCCTTCGAGTTCGCGCATCACTTCGTCGGTCTCGCCCCGCAGGAACCGCACCGCGCGATCGACATCCTGCGCATACGCGGCCTCATCGATCAGGCCGACGCACGGGGCACTGCAACGCTGGATCTGGTGCAGCAGGCAGGGACGCGAACGATTCGCGTAGACGGTGTCTTCGCAGGTCCGCAGCCGGAAAACCTTCTGCAGCAGCTGGATGCTGTCCTTGACCGCCCAGGCATTCGGGAAGGGCCCGAAGTACTGCGCGCGTCGATCGACGGCGCCGCGGTAGTACGCCACACGCGGAAAGGCGTGAGCCGTGAACTTCAGGTACGGATACGACTTGTCGTCGCGGAACACGATGTTGTATCGCGGCGCGAGCGACTTGATCAGGTTGTTCTCGAGCAGCAGCGCCTCGGCCTCGGACCGGGTCACCGTCGTGTCGATCCGGGTCACGCGCGCCAGCATGTGCGCCGTGCGCGGCCCGACCCCTTTGTTGAAGTACGACGCCACCCGCTTCCTGAGGTCGCGCGCCTTGCCGACGTACAGCGCAGCACCCTCGGCGTCGAACATGCGATAGACGCCGGGCAGGTGCGGCAGGCCGTCAACGACGGCGCGCGGATCGAAGGCAGCGGAGGTGTCAGACATGATCGAAGTCGCGTCGCAGCATATAATGGCGGGCTTTCCACGCTCTAGCCAGCAGCGACCAGCAACACCGGTCGCAGAGCACGCTGAGTCCTCAGCGCAAACCACGAGTCAGCGCAAACCCGCGAGTCACCATCATGGCCAAGATCCTTGCCACAGAAATCCGTGCCGGCAACCTGCTGGAATTCGACAAGCGCGTCTGGCGCGTCCTCAAGAGCTACCACGTGCACGTCGGCGGCCGCGGCGGCGCGTACATGCAGATCGAGATCAAGGACATCGAGAGCGGGCAGAAGCGCAACGAGCGCCTGTCGACCGACGAAAAGGTCGAGCGGCCGTTCATCGATCGCCGCACGATGACCTACTCGTACCATGACGGCGACAACTATGTCTTCATGGACAACGAGACCTATGAGCAGTTGACGCTCGGCGCCGACTTCCTTGAAGGCCAGGCCGGCTACCTGATGCCGAACATGGAAGTCGAAATCAACTTCCACAATGGCCGCCAGATCGGCATCCAGTTGCCCACGACCGTGGTGCTCGAGGTGGTGGACACGGAACCCGGCATCAAGAACGCGACGGCGACGACGTCGTTCAAGCCGGCGAAGCTCGAGACCGGAATCTCGGTGCAGGTGCCGCCCTTCGTCAACAACGGCGAGAAAATCCGGGTCAATACCGACGACGGTTCGTACGTCGAACGCGCGTAGTACTCGGCGCGCTGGCGGCCCGGCCGCGTTAGCGCCCGTCGCCCTTTCTGGCTCCGCCCTTCCAGTTGCCCTGCGACTCGCGGATCTGGTCTCGCAGTCGTTGCCGCTCCTCGGGCGTCAGGCGCGGCCGCTCCGCCGGTGACGTGCCGTGGCGCTCTTCGCGCTGCTGCAGGAAACGCTGGCGCATGGCCTCGCGCTGCTCGGGCGACATCTTTTCCCACATCTGACGGCGCTCCTCGCGCGGAATCCGTCGCAGCAGCAGTTCACGCTGCTCCGGCGTAAGCCCCTGCCACATGTCACGACGCTGTTCCGGGCTAAGGCCCTGCCAGGCGCGCTGCCGGTCCTCGGGCGTGCGGGCATTGCGAAACGCCTCGCGCTGTTCCGGGGACATCTGCTGCCACATCTGCTGGCGCTGCTCGGGTGTCAGCCGGGCGCGTCCGGGGTCGCCCGGGACACCGAGCGCCAATACCGACCCGACGTGCAGGCCCAGCAGCAGCAAAGCCAGTGCACGCAACAGGCAAGTCCATGGATTTTCCGCTCGCATGACAGACATCGTAGGCCGCGCTTCGGCCCGCACCGTGTATTTTCGCCGCCGGCGCGCGCGTGCCGCGGTAAAGTCTGTAACAGTTTGTGAATCGCCACGGCGCGGGCGTGTGCACAGCCCGTACGATGGACACGGTTTGGCCGACAAGAGTTCAATTCACAGAATGACTCGCAACTCCCCGCACAAAGTCCTGGTGGTCGACGATGACCAGCGCCTGCGCGACCTGCTGCGCCGCTACCTCGGCGACAACGGTTTCAATGTCTTCGTCGCGGAAAACGCACAGGCGATGAACCGCATCTGGCTGCGCGAACGCTTCGATGTGCTGGTGCTCGACCTGATGATGCCCGGCGAGGACGGGCTGTCGATCCTGCGCCGGTTGCGCGGCGGCAACGACCGGACCCCGATCGTGATGCTCACCGCCAAGGGTGAGGACGTCGACCGGATCATCGGCCTTGAAATGGGCGCCGATGACTACCTGCCCAAGCCGTTCAATCCGCGCGAACTGCTGGCACGCATCAATGCGGTGCTCCGCCGTCGCGCCGCCGAGGAAGCCCCCGGGGCGCCTACGGCCGAGGGCGAGCCGGTCGTGTTCGGCGAGTTCGTGCTGGACCTGGTCACGCGCACGCTGTCCCGTGCCGGCGAGCCGATAGCGCTGACGACCGGCGAATTCGCCGTGCTCAAGGCCTTTGCCCGCCATCCGCGCATCCCCCTGTCGCGCGAGAAGCTGATGGAAATGGCCCGCGGCCGCGAGTACGAGGCCTTCGACCGCAGCCTCGACGTGCAGATTTCGCGGCTACGCAAACTGATCGAACCCGATCCCGCCAAGCCGCGCTACATCCAGACCGTGTGGGGGCTGGGCTACGTCTTCATCCCGGAGGGACAGTCGTGAAGCGCGTGAGCCGGCAGCGCACGCCATGACGCTGCGCTCGCCGCCACTGTTCTGGCGGACGCTGCTGCTGGTCCTGCTGCTGATCATCGCGAGCCTCGCGGCCTGGCTGCAGAGCTTTCGTGTCTTCGAGCGCGCCCCGCGCGCCGAGACCATCGCGCAGCAGGTGGTGTCGATCGCACAATTGACCCGTGCCGCGCTGCTGTATGCGGATCCCTATGTCCGGCGTGACCTGCTCGCCGAACTCGCGAGCAACGAAGGCATCCGCATCTTTCCGCTCGAGAGCACGGACAAGATCGTCCCGCTGCCGGACCGTCCGATCCTGCGCATGGCGTCGGCGTCGATCATCGACAAGCTGGGCGCCGGCACGCAGGTGGCCGCTGCGGTCAACGGAGTCACCGGAATGTGGGTGTCGCTGACGATCGACGAGGACAGGTACTGGCTCTTCATCGACCGCGACCCGGTCGCACGCAATATCGGAACGCAGTGGATCGGCTGGGCCGCCGTCGCCGTGGCGCTGTCCGTGCTCGGTGCGATCCTGATCACACGCGTCATCAACCGGCCGCTGGCGCGCCTGTCGAATGCGGCACAGGAGCTCGGTGAAGGTCGCACGCCCGCGCCACTGCCCGCGGTCGGGCCGGCCGAGATCCGCACGGTCAACGAAAGCTTCAATCGCATGGTGACGGACCTCGGCAAGCTCGAGGAGGATAGGGCCGTGCTGCTGGCAGGCATTTCGCACGACCTGCGCACGCCGTTGACGCGGCTGCGCCTGGAAATCGAGATGGCGGACCTGCAAACGGAAACGCGCGGTGCGATGGTCGGTGATCTCGAGCAGATGGACGCCATCGTGCGTCAGTTCCTCGACTACGCGCGCCGCACGCCGCAGCAGCCGGCGGAGGCGATCGACCTGTCGGCGCTGGTCGAAGCCGCGGTCGATCGCGCGCGCATCGACGGGCAGGCGCACGCTTCCGTCAATCTGCTGGTTGCGCACGACGTGAGCATCACCGGATACCGCACCGAGCTTGACCGCGCGCTCGACAACCTACTCGTGAATGCGGTGCGCTACGGGCGCGATCCGGCCTCGGGTCGGCTCGACCTCACCGTTTCGCTGTCGACCGACGGACAGGACGCCGTCCTGGCCGTC
Source organism: uncultured beta proteobacterium (assembly GCA_963769745.1). GTDB lineage: Bacteria > Pseudomonadota > Gammaproteobacteria > Burkholderiales > Burkholderiaceae_F > JALORV01. The sequence goes on along the minus strand of CAVYNB010000010.1, from coordinate 24,236 downwards.
GCCGATCGGGGGCCTGGTGTGCCGGCCGCGCAGATCGATCGCCTGCTGCGCCCGTTCGAGCGCGGCGAGGAAGCACGCAGCGGCAGCGGCGGCGCGGGGCTGGGGCTGCCGATCGTGCAACGGATTGCGCGTCTGCACGGCGGCAGCCTTCGACTGCTGGCCAATGCACCGCACGGACTGCGCGCCGAACTGACGCTTCCGCTGGAGCGCGGCACGTGAGCAGTACATGAGCGCCGCGCCGCTCCGCCTTACGCGGCGGGCGCTGCTTGCGGCGCTCGGCCTGGGCTAGCTCGGCGTGGCGCTCGGCCGCCCGGCGCAGTCGGGCAACGTGATTGTCGAAGGCGGTACGCCGCATCAGTTGCCCCTGGCCAGCGGTAGCCGAACTCGAAATCGAAGTTCCGGAGCTGGCAGAAGACGGACCGATCGATCTGGCCGTACTCACGCTGGGAGCGATCGAGGTCCCGAGTGGTCGCCTCGTTGGCACGGATGGATTGCTGCTCGAGGGCGCTCCGTTCATCCAGGCCATCGAACCCGGCCGCTACCCACTGCAGGTCGTGCTCGCGCGGCTCGCCAACGGCGACGAACGCATCGCCTTTGCGGTCGTGAAGCTGGTCGACCGCGCGGCCTCGACCTGGACCAATGCAACGATCGAAGGTGACGATCCCGCCCAGTTCCAGGGCGATGAACTCTCCGGGCTTCGACGTCGAATCGGGCGTCGCCTGCCTGTTCGATGCGCTAGCGCTGTCGGCATGGCGCACTGAACTCGGACGCAACGAGGCGATGTTCCGCGGACTCGAACAGGTCCTGCGCGAGAACCGGCGGCCATCCTGGACCTGGGCCCGCGTGCGCGTCGCCGGAGGTTCCGGCTACCTCTTTACGTCGGGCCTGGGCAAAGGTTTCTACGCTTCCTACTGGGGCAAGGACGCCAGCGGCACCCTCGTATCCCTGGTGATGGACTTCGACCTGCTCGATTGGGCGGGCCTCGAGGAGGAGCCCCCGGTCACGACCTGACGAGCAGCGCCACCGCCTGCGCGGCGATACCTTCACCCCGCCCGGTGGCTGCCGAGCTTCTCCGTTGTCTTGCCCTTGACGCTGACGGCCAGAGGATCGAGCCCGGTGCAGTCGGCGATCGCCGCGCGCATTGCTGGCACATGCGGCGCGATCCTGGGACGTTCGGCAATCACGGTCGCGTCGACGTTTTCGATCCGCCAGCCGGCATCGCGGACACGCTGCGTCGCCAGGCGCAGCAACTCGCGGCTGTCAGCATCGCGGTGACGCTCATCGCTGTCCGGAAAGAGCTGACCGATGTCGCCGAGTCCGGCCGCGCCGAGAATTGCGTCGGTGATCGCGTGCAGCAGCACATCGGCGTCGGAGTGTCCGAGGAGTCCGCGCTCGAATGGGATCTCGACGCCGCCGATGACCAATCGACGTCCCGGCACCAGCGCATGAACGTCGAAACCCTGTCCGACGCGAAAGGTTGTCATGTCAATGCCTGAGCGGCCGCCCGAACGGCCATGAACGCTTGAAGGCAGAGCAGCGAACGCGATGAGCGAAAAGGCGAGCGATCATAGCCGCCCCTGTTCCGCGAGTATGGCCCGCGCCAGCACCAGGTCCTCGGCGGTCGTTACCTTTAGATTGGCCACACCGCCCAGTACGAGTCGCGGCGCGTGGCCGGCGCGCTCCATTGCGCCGGCCTCGTCAGTGATCGAGTCGAGCAAATTTCCGCCCAGTGCCGCTCGCAGCGATGCCACGCGAAACAGCTGCGGCGTCTGCGCGCACCACAAGCCCGTGCGCTCGAGCGTGATGCCCACGCGCCCGTCTTCGCCGCGCTTGAGGGTATCGGCGAGCGGGATGGCGAGCAGCCCACCGCTGCCATCGTCACCGACCTCGTCGATCAGCCGGCCCAGTTGCTCCTCGGTCAGGCACGGGCGCGCGGCATCGTGCACCAGCACGCGGTCGTCGTCTCCCGTGCGGGCCGCGATCGCGATCAGTCCGTTGCGCACGCTTTCCGCACGCGATGCGCCGCCCACGGGCAGGAATTCGACACGCTCCTCGTCAACCGCAATCTCCTGCCAGTGCGTATCGGTCGGCGCGACGACGACGAAGACACGATCGATGCGGCCGTCGCTGAGCAGCGCATCGATCGAGTGCTCGAGCATGCTGCGCTCGCCCAGCTTCAAGTACTGCTTCGGTACGTCGCCAGCGCCCATCCGGGCACCGACTCCGGCAGCCGGGATCAACGCAATGTAGCGAAGTGGTCGTGGCACGTGCAGGGTATCCGCAAGGCAAGCTCGTTGAGATGTCGAAGGAAAGGTGTCAATCGTGAGAAAGGTGGCATTCGTATAATAACGACCGAGTTCGGCAGCCCTTGAGCCCTCGCATCGAAGGGTTCGGTGCTGCCGTCTTTTTTCTCGTGAACATCGACGTCCATCACGCCGAGCCTGCAGCGGTCTCCGCAGGCCTTGCCCCGCGCTCCCTTCCGGTGGCAGGGGCCCGTATTGCCATCGCACGGCCGCCAGGATCAGCCGACGCCCTTTTGCTGGCACAAACTGCCGTGCAGGCCCGCACCGAGCAGCGCCCGCTCGTCGTGGTGGCGGCCGACGCACTCGATGCGCAACGCCTGGTCGACGAGATCCCCTACTTCGAGCCGTCGCTTGCGGTGCGACCCCTGCCCGACTGGGAAACGCTCCCCTACGACACGCTGTCTCCGCACCAGGACCTGGTCTCCGACCGGCTCGAAACCCTGTTCCGCCTGAGCCAGGCTGCGAGCACGATCGATGTGCTGGTCGTGCCCGCGACCACCGCGCTGTACCGCCTCGCGCCACCGCAGTACGTCGCCGGTCATACCTTCTTCTTCCGCCAGGGTCAGTCCGTCGATGCCGAGCAGCTGCGTGCACAGCTGGTGTTCGCGGGATACCAGCACGTCACGCAGGTGGTCGCACCGGGTGAGTTCGCGATCCGGGGCGGGCTGATCGACCTCTTCCCGATGGGCTCGGCCCTGCCCTACCGGCTCGATCTGCTCGATGCCCAGCTCGAGACCATTCGCGCCTTCGACCCGGACACGCAGCGCGGGCTGTATCCGGTGCCGGAGGTGCGGCTGCTGCCGGGCCGCGAATTCCCGATCGACGAGGCCGCGCGCCAGGCGTTCCGCCGGCGCTGGCGCGATCGCATCGAAGGCGATCCGAGCCGGTCCAGCGTCTACAAGGACATCGGCAGCGGCATCGCATCGGCCGGCATCGAGTATTACCTGCCGCTGTTCTTCGACGAGACTGCGACGCTCTTCGACTACCTTCCCGCCCACGCGCTGGTTGCGCTGCACGGACCAGTCGAGGCGGCCATCACGCGGTTCTGGACAGAGACGAGCGAACGCCATCGCTTTCTCGCGCGCGATCCGGCACGTCCGATCCTGCCGCCCAGCGCGCTCTTCCTGAATGCCGAGGATTTCTTCACGCGCGCGAAGGACCACGCACGGATCACGCTCGGCGACTGCGCCGCAGACCTGACCGACACGCCGTTCGAACGACTGCCGCCACTGGCGGTCGAGCGACGCGCCGAGGATCCGGTTGGCCGCCTGCGACGCTACGCCGAGGACTACGCGGGACGCATCCTGATCGTCTCCGACTCCGCGGGTCGCCGCGAGACGATCGGCCAGATGCTCGCCGAGTACGGCGTGCCGTTCGGCGACTGCACCGACTTCGATGCCTTCCTGCGCGGCGGAGCCCGCATCGCCCTCGGCGTCGCGCCCCTGCACGAGGGATTTGCGCTGCGCGAACCGCGGGTCGCGATCCTCACTGAAACCGAGCTTTACGCGGCCAGCCCGCGCCGCCTGCGGGGCAAGCAACGCGAACGCGCCTCGAACGTCGAGGCGATGATCCGCGACCTCGCCGAGCTGCGCATCGGCGATCCGGTCGTGCATGTCGAGCATGGCATCGGCCGTTACCTCGGCCTGCAGACCATGGATCTCGATGGCCAAACGTCGGGGCCGACCGAGTTCCTGCAGCTCGAGTATGCAAACGAGGCAACGCTCTATGTCCCGGTTGCGCAGCTGCATCTGATTGGACGCTACAGCGGCGCCGATCCGGCCGCCGCGCCCTTGCACCAGCTCGGCAGCGGCGACTGGGACAAGGCGCGCCGCAAGGCCGCGAAGCAGGTGCGCGATACCGCTGCGGAACTGCTCAACCTGTACGCGCTGCGCGCTGCGCGCAAGGGCCACGCCTTCGAGTTCCGGCAGCACGACTACGAGGCCTTCGCCGAAGGATTCGGCTTCGAGGAAACGCCCGACCAGCAGGCGGCCATCGATGCGGTGTTGAAGGATCTGTCAGCCGGCTTTCCGATGGACCGGCTGGTCTGCGGCGACGTCGGCTTCGGCAAGACCGAAGTGGCACTGCGGGCGGCGTTTGCAGCGGTGGCCGGTGGCAAGCAGGTGGCCGTGCTGTGCCCGACGACGCTGCTGGCCGAGCAGCACTTTCAGACCTTCAGCGACCGCTTTTCCCAGTGGCCCGTGAACATCGTCGAGTTGTCACGGTTCCGCTCGACCAAGGAGGTCGCCGACGCGATTGCCGGCATGAACGCCGGCACGGTCGACATCGTCATCGGTACGCACAAGCTGCTGTCCGAGGACGTCCGGTTCGAGCGGCTCGGGCTGGTGATCATCGACGAGGAGCACCGCTTCGGTGTGCGGCAGAAGGAACGGTTCAAGGCACTGCGCGCCGAAGTGGACGTCCTGACTCTCACGGCAACGCCGATCCCGCGCACGCTGGCCATGTCGCTCGAAGGCATCCGCGATTTCTCGGTGATTGCCACCGCGCCGCAACGGCGACTGGCGATCAAGACCTTCGTGCGCAAGGAGTCGGCCAGCCTGATGCGCGAGGCCGTGCTGCGCGAGCTCAAGCGCGGCGGCCAGGTCTACTTCCTGCACAACGAGGTCGAGACGATCGAGAACCGGCGCGCGCGATTGGCGGAACTCCTGCCGGAGGCACGCATCGAGATCGCGCACGGCCAGATGCCGGAGCGTGACCTGGAGCGCGTCATGCGCGACTTTTACCAGCAGCGCTTCAACGTGCTGCTGTGCTCGACGATCATCGAGACCGGCATCGACGTGCCGACGGCCAACACCATCGTCATCCACCGCGCCGACAAGTTCGGGCTGGCGCAACTGCACCAGTTGCGCGGACGCGTCGGCCGATCGCACCACCAGGCCTATGCCTACCTGATGGTGCCCGACGAAGGCGGCCTCACGAAGAATGCAGAAAAGCGGCTCGAGGCGATCCAGAACCTCGAAGAACTGGGCAGCGGTTTCTACCTCGCGATGCACGACCTCGAAATCCGCGGCGCCGGCGAAGTGCTCGGAGAGAACCAGAGCGGCAACATGCAGGAGGTCGGCTTCGACCTGTACACACAGATGCTCAATGCCGCGGTGCGGGCACTGCGCTCGGGGCGCGAGCCCGACCTGCTGTCGCCGCTGGCCGCCGTGACCGAGATCAACCTGCACGTGCCCGCCCTGCTGCCACCGGACTACGTCAACGACGTCCACCAGCGTCTGTCGATGTACAAGAAACTGGCGAGCTGCGACGACGAGGACGGCCTGATCCACCTGCAGGAGGAACTCGTGGATCGTTACGGCAAATTGCCGGAGCCGGCCCGCGCCTTGATCGAGACCCATCGCCTGCGACTCGTCGCCGAGCGCCTCGGAGTGAAGAAGATCGATGCGTCGGGCGATGCCCTGGTGCTGCAATTCGTGCCCAATCCGCCGTTCGACACCGCCCGCCTGATCGCGCTGATGCAGCGTTCAAGGACCATGAGGCTGACGGGACCCGAGCGCCTGCGCATCGAGGAAAAGACACCCCACCTCGAGGCACGCCTGCAGCGGCTGCGCGAAGTCTTCAAGGCGCTCGTGTGACTCGGACGCTGCCTCGTACACTTCGTGCCGCATGAAAGACCTCGTCATCCAGGGACCGTCGCTGTCGCCCGAAGCGCTCGATACGTTCAAGGTCGTGTGCATGCCGGAGCGCATCACGGTCACGGGCCGTTCCGCGCGCTGCGTATCCGTGCATGACGATCTCGAGTCCCGCAAGGCCGTGCGCGGGCTGGGCGACTACTGGAAGCTCGACGTCGCGTTCGTCGATCCCGCGTGGCGCCTCGCGGAGTTCCGCCTGCTGGCGCTGGACATGGACTCGACCCTGATCACGATCGAGAGTCTCGACGAAGTGGCAGCCTTTGCCGGCAAGGGCGAGGAGGTCGCTGCGATCACCGAAGCGGCCATGCGCGGTGAAATCGCCGACTACAAGGAGAGCCTGCGCCGGCGCGTCGCGATGCTGGCCGGAGTCGATGCAGCGCTGCTGCAGCGTGTCTACGACGAGAAGCTTGCGCTCAACGATGGCGCCGAGCGCCTCGTCGCGACCTGTCGCGCCGCCGGCCTGCACACGCTGCTGGTCACCGGCGGGTTCACTTTCTTCACCGAACGCATGCAGCGCCGGCTGGGTTTCGATGCCACGCGCTCGAACGAGCTCGAAATCATCGATGGCCGCCTGACCGGCAAGGTGACCGGACCGGGGGGCGGTGACATTCTCGATGCGGAAGGCAAGGCACAGGCCGTGCGAGACCAGTGCACCGAACTCGCCTGCGCAACCGACCGCGCGATCGTGATCGGCGATGGCGCCAACGACCTGAAGATGATGGCGCTGGCCGGCATCTCGGTCGCGTGGCGCGCCAAGCCCGTCGTGCGCGAGAAAGCGACGTTTGCACTGAGCCACGCGCCACTCGACGGCGTGCTGGCGTGGTTCGGCAACGCGGCCTCGCCGTAGCGATGCACACAGCGGACGCTCCAAGCGCAGCAGCGCCGCGCCGATGAGCCGGGAGCACCTGACCCGGTTTGCGTGGCTGTCGATCGCCGCCGCCCTCGCAACGATTGCGATCAAGACCGGGGCCTGGTGGCTGACCGGTTCCGTCGGCCTGCTGTCGGATGCGCTCGAGTCGATCGTGAACCTGGTGGCGGCCGGCATGACCTTGTGGATGCTCGCGCTGTCGGCGCGTCCGCCGACCGAAGAGCACGCCTACGGATACTCGAAGGCCGAGTACTTCGCCAGCGGTCTCGAAGGGGCGCTGATCTTTGCTGCCGCACTGGCCATCGCGTGGGCCGCCATCGATCGATTGCTGCACCCCCAGCCAATCGAGCGCGTTGGGCTCGGACTCGGCCTCTCGCTGGTGGCATCGGCCATCAACTTCGCCGTGGCCCGTGTGCTGCTCGGCGCCGCGCGGCGCTATCGGTCAATCGCGCTCGAGGCCGATGCCCATCACCTGATGACCGATGTCTGGACCTCGGTTGGCGTGGTCGTCGCCGTCGGCGCGGTGGCCGTCACCCAGTGGAACTGGCTCGATCCGCTCATCGCACTGGCGGTCGCCGGCAACATTGTCTTCACCGGCTTCTCGCTGGTGCGGCGCTCCGCGCTCGGGCTGCTCGATCGCGCGCTGCCCGGCGACCAGCGTGCAGCGATCGAAGCCGTGCTGCAGCCGCATCGCGCGCAACAGATCGAGTTCCATGCGCTGCGCACGCGCGCCGCGGCCGGCCGCTCGTTCGTGTCGATGCACATGCTGGTCCCGGGCGCCTGGACGGTGCAGCAGGCGCACGACGTCGCCGAACAGGTCGAGCGTGAGATCGCCGCCGCCTTGCCCGGCGCCTCGGTGATCACCCACATCGAGCCGCGCGAGGATCCGTCCTCCTATCAGGACATCGAACTCGACCGCACGCATGGGTCGGCCGGGGTCCACCGCACCCGGTCCGCGCTGAACAGACTGCAGCAAGAAAGCCGAACCGCGGTGACTCAGCCGGTCGGCGCCGCGGGCTTGCGCTTCTGGTCGATCCAGACGCGCTCGTTGCCGGTGTCGACATGCACGAAGCCGCGGCCGACATAGAAACCGGTGCCCCCGCGACCCAGCACACTCGACAGCCCGGCAAGCTTGACGCTCGACACGCCCGCCACCGAGATATCGGCGGCCTGTCCAACGACGTGCCGCGAGTTCAACGCAGCCCCTTCGGTGGCGTTGTTCGTCCGTCCCGTGCGATAGCCGGAATGCAGTTCGAACGGCTGGTTGACGCCGGAACGCTGCAGCCACGCCTGCATGCCAGCCAGCGTATCGAGCAATGACCGGTCCATCGCGAACACGCGGTCGGCCTGGACGTCACGCATGATCCAGCACAGCTGCAGATACTCGTCCTGGTTGCGCCCCTGCGCTGCGGTCCAGTAAGTCGCACGCAGTTCCTCCTTGCCGCGACGTACCCAGAGCGACCGGCGCTCCTTCAGCAACTCCGCCAGCCGCGGGTCCATCGGCTGCGGCGGCGCCGGTGCCGCGCGCACCAGGGAAACGGTGCCGCACAGCGCGCACCCCGCCGCGACCAGCAGGCGTCGCCGCGCGCTGGGTCCGTGCTCGCAGAGAGTTGCGTCGACACCCATCCAGACCGAATCCAGTATCAGACCCGTTCGAAGATCGCCGCGATCCCCTGCCCGCCGCCGATGCACATCGTCACGAGCGCGTAGCGGCCGCCGACCCGTTGCAGCTCGTACAGCGCCTTGACCGTGATGATCGCGCCGGTCGCACCGATCGGGTGACCCAATGAAATTCCACTGCCGTTCGGATTGACCTTTGCGGGCGGGAAGCCGAGGTCCTTGGCCACGGCACAGGCCTGCGCGGCAAAGGCCTCGTTGGCCTCGATCACGTCGAGATCGGCCACCTTCAGCCCGGCGCGTTCGAGCGCCTTGCGCGTCGCCGGTACCGGGCCGATGCCCATGTACTTCGGATCGACACCGGCGTGGCCGTAGCTGACCAGGCGCGCCAGCGGCTTCAGGCCGCGCTTCTCGGCCATGCTGCGTTCCATCAGCACGACGGCGCCTGCGCCATCGTTGATGCCCGAGGCATTGCCTGCCGTGACGGTGCCGTTTTCCTTCGCGAACACGGGCCTCAGCTTGGCCATGTCGTCCATCGACGTGCCCTCGCGGAAGTGTTCATCCGTATCGAACACCGTCGGGCCCTTCTTGCCCTTGATCTCGATCGGCACGATCTGGCTCTTGAAGTGACCGGCCTTGGTCGCGGCCGCGGCTCGGCGATGGCTCTCGACCGCCAGCGCATCCTGCTCCTGCCGCGTGATGCCCCACTTCGTGGCGACGTTCTCGGCGGTCACGCCCATGTGGATCACGTCGAACGGATCGTGCAGCGCACCGACCATCATGTCGATCGCCTTCATGTCGCCCATGCGCTGGCCCCAGCGCCCCGCGGGAACGATGTACGGACCGCGCGACATGCATTCGGCGCCGCCACCGATGGCGATGTCGGCATCCCCGAGCATGATGGTCTGGGCCGCAGAGACGATCGCCTGCAGGCCACTGCCGCAGAGGCGATTGAGCGTCAGGCACGGCGCTTCCTTCGCCACCCCGCCATCGAGCGCGGCGACGCGTCCGAGGTACATGTCCTTGGGCTCGGTATTGAGCACATGGCCAAAGACGACATGGCCGACTTCGTCACCTTTGACGCCCGATCGCTTCAACACTTCGGCCACGACCGTGGCACCCAGCTGGGTCGGAGGCACATCCTTGAGGCTGCCACCAAACGTCCCGATAGCGGTTCGGGCTCCGCTGACTACGACGACTTCGCGCATTGGGTTCTCCCTCGGTGATCTCTCTGGAATTGGCGCGCCGGCCGGATGGCCGAAAGACGGAATTCTTGCACGCGGGACGCGGGCCCGCTTGATGTGTATCGAACCTCAGGCGGCAGCCAACGAGCACCGCCGTTTCCCGCTGCGACCCGCCGCGTGGACGGATCGCCGGCGCATGAGCTTGAGGTCCGCATTTGCGGGAGCACGGATGAGTGCAGGCACGATGCGCGGCTTCCGCGTTTTCGGTATTTTTCCTCACCGGGGCGGTGCGTCTCGCCTGTGAACGACCTGTCGCCCCCGATCGCCGCCGAACTCCTGCAGCCGGCTCGATCGCAATCAGCATCCCGGAGAATTGCACCCATGCGCAACCTGCTGTTCGCTCGCCTGATGTCCTCGATGATCATCGTCGCCCTGCTCAACCTGGGCTTTGTCCAGTCGGCAACCGCTGCCGGGATCGACACCGCAACGGCTGCCCGCAGCGAGGAGCGCACCGACGCTCTTGCGCGGATCCATGCGCAGCTTGGCCGCGCGGATGTCCGAGACGCGATGATCGGCCTGGGCGTGGATCCGGCACAGGCGACGACGCGGGTCGCGGCACTCACCGACGCCGAGGTGGCGCTGCTCGATCGCGAGCTGGCCCAGCTTCCGGCCGGTGGAGATGGCGGCTGGATCCTGCTCGTCGTCGTTCTCGGCATCCTGATCTGGTTGTTCGCGACCGGCAAGCTGAAGCTCAACTGACGCGTCGTATGCAGCCACTGGCAGCGGCGCTCGCGGTCGCCGCTGCACTGCTTCTTGCAGCGGGCTGTGCCACGCGCGAGCCTGTGCTCGCGCAACGCGCCGCGACCGGCGCGATCACGCCACGCATCGAGCTTGCAGAGGTTCCGTTCTTTCCGCAGGACGATTTTCAGTGCGGGCCTGCGGCACTCGCCACGGTCCTCACCTACTCCGGACGCGCGACAACTCCGGAGACGCTTGCGCCCCGCATGTACTTGCCGGAGCGCAAGGGCAGCCTGCAGGTCGAGCTGGTCGCAACCGCGCGCTCGCATCAGCGGATCCCCTATGTCCTGCCGCCGACGATGGATGCATTGCTTGGCGAACTGCAGGCCGGCCGACCAGTGGTCGTGCTGCAGAACCTCGGCCTGGAATCGGTGCCGGTCTGGCATTTCGCGGTCGTCGTCGGTTACTCGGTTCCTGAGGAGACCTTCGTACTGAGATCGGGAGCAGAGCGACGCAAGCAGGAGCAATCGACCGACTTCGGACGGCGCTGGGCGCTCGGCAAGCAATGGGCCATGGTGGTGCTGAAGCCCGGCGAGTTGCCCGCCGGCAACGACGCGTCGCGTTACCTCGCAAGCGTGGCTGATGTCGAAGCAGTGAACGGCGCGGCCGGGCTGGCCCCGGCCTATCGCGCGGCGCTGGTGAAGTGGCCTGACGACCGGGTCGCGCGCTTTGGCCTGGCGAACGCGCTCGACGCCGACGGACAGCTCGCGGCGGCCGAGCGTGAGTATCGCGCTCTGCTGGAACGAAACCCGGACGACCTCGCGCCGCTCAACAATCTGGCCGATGTGCTGCGCCGGTCCGGGTGCCGGACGCAGGCGCTGGCGACGATCGACCGCGCGCTCGCGGTCGCCCCGGCGACGCACCGTTTACGGCCAACGCTCGAACGCACACGCAGCGAAGTCCTGGAGATGCCTGCGGGCGATGCCACGACGTGCCTAGGCTGACGTGGGCTGACTCTCGACAGTTCGCCTTACAAATCTTCGGAGGCGCAAACAACGTACAAATTCACCAACGGAATGCCGCCGCAATCTGCGGACCGTTGAAATCCAGCTGCTCTATGGGCTTGCCTGACTTCATGTCGTACTCGAGGTAGCGCCACGAAGCGATCACGTCCCCCCAGCCGAACTGGTAGCCGACACCAGCCGATGCCTGAAACGTGAGCTTCGATTCGCCGGTGCCGATGTCCAGGTAAAAGGGAGCGAACCACTTGCCGTTCGCATCGAGTCCGGCCCGACCCTTGACGCCGACGATGGCGTCCCAGTTCTGCTCCTTCAGTTCGCGCCTGCCCGAGCGGTCGGGCAGGGCAAACTGGCCAATGTTGCCAGTCAGCGCGTAATCCACCTTCGGCCGTATATCGAGCACGCGGGTGCCCGCAAGAACATCGAGCCTGAAGCCCGGATCGTCGATCAGCGCGTACGTCCCGGCCAACGACCAGGCCCACAGCTTGAGATCGAAGCTGAGATTGACGTTCACGTCGGCGGGGATACCCACGCGTCCAATGCTCAGTGCCTTCGACTTCTCCTGGGTGTCTCCGACGTCCATGTAGGCGAGGTCCGTGTAGACACCCCACCGGCCGCGGCGCGCCTCGAAGGAACCCATGAAGCCAAACTTCAGGTCTTCGAGGACCTCGCCGAAGTCGACTGTCAGGTCCTTGCTGGCTCCGGTCGGCGGAAACGTGACCTTGCCGCCGATATCGGACATGAACAAGTACACGCTGGCCTCGAACCTCCAGACGTCGGCCGTCTGTGCGACAGCCGTTCCGGGCAGCAGCAGCGCGAGAGCCGGGACGCCGGCAACAATGGATTTGAACGCTTTCATCATTACGTCCTCAATTGGCATTACGAGGGCATAGCGAACGCGACAGCCCGAGCGCCGCAGGAATTGCCGCTTTCCGGTTCGGTGCACGGGCCGGATCTATTTCTTCGGCGTTGTCGCCGTGGCTGCCGGAGTCACCGATACCGCGATCGCTTCCGTATAGGTCGCCTGGATCTGGTCGCCGACGGCGATCCGTTTGAATTGCTCGGGATCGCGTGACTTCAGTTCAACAGTGCGCTCCGGTCCTTTGACTGTGATGGTCTGCGTCGCCGCATCGAGCTTGATGACGTCACCGACAACGGTGACCTGCCGTCCGGCCACGCCCTTCGGAGTTTCGCCGGGCTTCGCGCCCACGACGCCGGCTTTCTCGGTCTTTTCAACCTTCATGCCGCCGCCCTTTTTCAGTTCGAGCACCAAGGACTCGACGAACGTGACGTTGACGGTGTCGCCCACCTTCAACTGATCGAAGTTCCTGACCTCGGGGCCGGCCACGATCTTCACCTCGTCACCCTTCGTCCGTTTCAAGGTGATCGTCCGCGTCGCCTTGTCGATCGCAGTGATGGACCGCACTGGCTTCCATGGCCTGAGCCATTTCGACTCTGCCCGGCGCACTCGTCACCGTGGCGCCGCTGGTCTGAGCGCAGGTCGGCTGGACCAGCGCGAAGGTTGAAAGGATGGCTGCAAGAAGAATCGAAATACGCATGGTGTTGCTCCGTTCTGCTGTTGAGAGAGGTTGAAGATTCATTCGGGCTTGACCGGATTCCAGCCTTTGCCCGGGTCGAACGACTTGATCGCTGGCGCGAGTTTCGCCGTCTGCGGCCCGAGATCACGCTCATAGACGACGCCGTTCTGATTGACGATGAAGGTCATCACGCCGCTTTCGCCGTATTCCGCGGGGTACGCGATCATAGCGAAGCCGGCGATCATGCGGCCGTTGATCACGTAGTTGTAGGCGCCGCCCGGCGCATTCGTGCCCTGCTGCGTCAGGATGCGGAAGTAGTAGCCGCGGTAAGGATCGCCCGCCACCTTGCCCTTGATGTACGGCGACGCTTCCGCGATCAGCGGCCCGAACGGACTCGCATCGTCGTCCTTGGCGGGGTCCGACGCCCAGTACAGACCATCCTGTTTGCCCGGCGTGCTCATCACCTTCTGCGCGTACTGCAGCACGCCGTCGCCATCGCGATCCCGGACGCAAACGCACGTTGCGCATCGACGAAAGCTCGCAGTACGTAGATGGCATTGCGCTCTTGGCCGCCGATGCGACGGTTGGCCAGTTCCTCGACGCCCAGTTCGGTCGCGAAGCTCCAGCGGTCGCCGGTCTTCACGAGCGGAATCGGGAACGGCCACGCCAGGTCGCCGATGACGAGCACGCGACGGTCCGGGCTCGGTTCCTTGAGAACGCGCAACGTCTGCATCGCTTCGACGATCTTCGCGCGGTTCGCACTCGCCGTTGTCCGGTCCGGCTCGATGAGTGTGTCCTTGTGCGCGTCGCCGAAGATCGCGAGCAGTTGTGGGTCGGAGTCGGCCTTCATCGCCGCCTCCAGCGCATCGACTGCCGCTTCGGGCGTGGCAAAGGTCTGCGGGGGAACTGCGGTCGCCGCCAGCGGTGCGGCGAGCAGCAACGCGAGCATGGCCCGCGTCAGGTTCGACCAGATCGAATTGCTCTTCATGGATGAAGTCCCGTTTGCGATTGAGGGAAATGCGGACATGGCATCGCTCCTTGATCAACGCCGACCGCCGCCGCCGCGACCACCGCCGCCGCCCCCACGCGACGCTCCGCCGCCACCGCCACGCGACGCCCCACTGCTCGCGCTCGAACGCGACCCGCCACCGCTGCCGCGTACCCGCCACCCTGCCGCCGTACGACGAACTGCGGCTCGATGCACCACGCGAACTGTCCATCTGCGTCTGACGGCCCGAGTCGTATCCGCCCATGGCACTGTCGCCGCGACCGCCGCCCCCCGCAGGTTGCGTGGACGGCCGCGCTGAACCACCGGCGCCACCGCCTGCACTGTCGCGGCCACCGCCAGCACTTCCACCGCCGGCACCATCGCGGCCCCCGCCGGCTCCGCCAGCGCCTGCGCTATCACGGCCACCTCCCGCACCGCCTGCGCCGCCGCGGTCGGCTCCGCCTGCCGGCTGCGTCGACGCACGCGCCCCACCGCCAGCCGAAGCACTCGCCCCGCCGCGCGCATCACCCGCGCGATTGGACGGCGACGACTTGCCGACCGAACTGCTGACCTGCCCCGGCTGCTTGTTCGACTTCCACTGCGAGCTGCCACCGCCCTGTCCACTCCCGCGATTGGCCGTGTTACCACCGGTGTTCACCGTGTTGCCGCCGCGACTGACGTTGGTGGTGTTGTTGACGTTGATGTTGGCTTCGCCGCCACCGTAGCCGTAGCGATTGCCACTCCACGCCGCGCCGATCGCGGCGCCCCAGACGACCCCGGCCGCCAAGGCGGCCCCCGGCGCGTACGGGTAGTAATAAGACGGATACGCGGTCGGGTAGTAGCCGTACACCGGCGCCGCGCTGTAGACAACGACCGTGGACGGGTTGTACTGCGGCACGTAGATCACCTGCGGATTGGCCGGCTCGATGATGATGACCTCCTGCTGGGTCTTCACCACCTGCTTGTCGTCGGTCTTCAAGTTGCCCGCTGCCTTCGCCTTGCGGCGAAAGACCTGGACCGCCTCGATCACGGCGCCCTGGTCGGCGACGACGGCTTCGCCGAGTGCGCTGGTCCAGTCGAGATCGTTGCTCATCTTCTTCACGACATCGGGGTAGTTGAGCAGCGACTTCACCGGGTCGTCCCACTTGTCGTCGATCGGCAGCTTCGGGTCGGACTTGCGCTTGTCCAGATAACGATCAGCCTGCACGATCTGCAGCGGGCTGGTCGAGGCCGGCAGGATGATCGCGACCAGGTCGTCCGGATAGAGCGCGATCGGCCCGACGAGCTTCGCGAGTTCCGCGGCCGGCAGCGCCGGGGCCGCGCCGCCCGCCGCCGCAGGCGCCTGCGCGAACGACGTCGCGGAAAAAACGTATCGCCATCACGACGGCCATGAAGGCGGACCAGACGGCCTTCATGTGACGTTCGACGAACTTGATTCGACTTGGGTTCATAGTGCTCTCCATTGCCTGCATCCGTGGCGACATCCTGACTGGACGCTCACTTGACCGTATACCCGCGGCCCTCGAGGCAGGCTGCACGCGCCTTGCCGTACGCGGCCTGCTGGGACGAGGTCGCCTGCTGCGCGGCCGCCTGCTGCTGTTGCGCCTGGGCAGCGTTCTGGCGACGGCTCTGGCCACGCGCGGCCGCGGCGCCAACTGCGGCGCCGGTGCTCGCGTCGCCGGACACAGCCTCGCCGACGATCGCACCGCGCGCCGCGCCACGTGCGCCCGCGCCGGGCGTCGTGCCGGTCGCGGTCGTCGCTGGCTTCGCGGCCGCAGGCGGAGGGGGCGGTTTGGCCGGATCGAACCCCGTCTGCTGCACGGCCCACTGGTGGCAGGCCGACTCGTCCTTCTTCTGCAGATCGGCAGACTGTCCCTTGGCGGGGTAAACGAACTGCTGAGCAAGTGCGCCGCCTGCGAGCAACGCAGCGCACGCGCAAGTGGCAGCGAGAGTCGTGTTCGATGGTTTCATGTGTCCTCGTGGTTTAGTTGGCTTGAGCGAGCTGCGTTCGCTTCGGGCGAGTCCGCGTCGTTCCTGTCGACGACGATTCTTCTCATTCTCTTGGGTCAGCTTTCGATCAAGTGGAAGAACGTGCGCGACAGCATGCCGCCGGAAAGCACACGAGCCTTGAACCCGTTCTGCTGCAGGATGCGCGCCGCAAAGTAGGCGCGCCCACCGGAACGACAGATCGTCAGGATCTCCCGGTCGCGTGGCAACTCTCCCAGGCGCGCCCGGAGTTGAGGGAGCGGGATATTAACCGCACCCGGCACGCTTTCGACGGCGAGTTCGATCGGTCCGCGCACGTCGAGCAGGAATGCGCCATCGACAGATCCCAGTGACTGACCGGCATGTCGTCGCGCAGCACACCGGCGGCGACCATGCCGGCGAAATTGACCGGATCCTTGGCGCTGCCGAACTGCGGTGCGTAGCAGAGCTCCGCTTCCTCCAGGTCGTACACCGTGGCGCCCATCTGGATCGCCATCGCGATCGTGCTGATGCGCTTGTCGACGCCGTCTTCGCCGAGCCCCTGCGCGCCGAGCACGCGGCCGTCCGACTTCCGGAAGATGACCTTCAGAGCGATCGGCCGGGCACCGGGGTAGTAGCCCGCGTGCGAGTTCGGATACAGGTAGACCTTTTCGTAGTCGGCGTCGCCGCGGCGCTTGAGCGTCTTCTCGTTGACACCGGTCCAGGCCGCTGCCGCACCGAACATGCCGATGATGGCGGTGCCCTGGGTGCCGCGAAAGCGCGAGTCGCGCCCGGCGATCACATCGGCGGCGATGCGGCCCTGCCGGTTCGCCGGCCCCGCCAGTGCGACGAGGCTCGCCTCGCCGGTGACGGTGTCCTTCACTTCGACCGCATCGCCGACCGCGAAGATGTCCGGATTGCTGGTGCGCATCTGCTCGTCCACGCGGATGCCGCCGCGTTCGCCGAGCTGCAGGCCGGCGGTCTTCGCCAGATCGGTGTCCGGCCGCACGCCCAGCGCGAGGATCACGACGTCGGCCGGATACTCCTTGCCGGACTTCGTGCGCACCTTCAGCCCGCCATCGGCCTTCTCGAAGGCGGCCACGCCATCGTTGAGCGCGAGCTTGACGCCGTGCCGCTCCAGGTGACCTTCGACCACGCGCGCCATTTCCGCATCGAGCGGCGCCAGGATCTGGTCGGCCATCTCGACGAGGGTCACCTCGAACCCGCGGTGGATCAGGTTCTCGGCGGTCTCTACGCCGATGAAGCCGCCGCCGACGACCACCGCACGGGTCTTCGGGCGGACCGTCTGGAAACCCGAGTACCGGTACATCCCGGCGAGAAACTCCGAACCCTTTTCGAGCCACTCGCGGATCGCGCGCGCATCGGGCACGGTCCGCAGCTGGAAGATCCCCGGCAGGTCGATGCCGGGCAGTGGCGGCCGAATCGACTTTGCGCCGGGTGACAGCACGAGCTTGTCGTAGGACTCGGTCTTCACCTCGCCGGTCGCGACATTGCGCAGATCGATGGTCTTCTTGCCCGCCGAGATACTGATCGCCTCGCATCCCGTTCTCGTCTCGACATTGAAGAATCCACGGAACATCTCTGCATTCGCCACGAGCAGGCTCGATTCGTTTTCAATGACTCCGCCGACGTGGTACGGCAAACCGCAGTTCGCGTAGGAGATGTACGGCCCGCGTTCCACCATCAGGATCTCGGCCTTTTCATCGAGCCGTCGCAGGCGCGCTGCGCAGGACGCTCCTCCGGCCACTCCGCCGACGATGATGACTTTCATGTGTGCTCCTCTTTCTGCTTTACCTGAGTAACGAATGCATTCCGTGATCGCTATGAGTGCGGATGTCTGGCTCAAGGTCCAAGCAGTCCGGTGATCCGTTTCGAGCGCAGCACCGCGTCGCCGAACTCGACGAATCCCTGCGCATCGTCAGGCGGCGTGGCGAGGCCTATCACGTCGTCCGTTCCGCGACGCGGCGCCCAGACCGTGCGCTCCGCCAACAGGTAGACGCCGTAGGCGGTGCGCACGCCATGTGCAGCGCGCTTTTCGATCTCGCGCTGCAGTGCGTGAGCGGACAGCGCCGCGTTCGACACCACGGCCACTTCGATCAGCGCCTCGCGGTACCTGGCGTGGCGCGAGATGTCGGCACCGAACACCTCGGCCATCTTCCTGGCCGATGCCTCGACGATGACCAGCAGGCGGTCGACCATCGATCGAATCGAGTGCTTCGACGCGAGCGCGAGGTAGCCGGCGGGATCGAGGAAGACATCGGCCGCGGCGGTCACGGCCCCGCAGGCACTGTGCCCCAGCACGACGATCAGCTTGAGGCTCTCGCCAAGATGGTCAAGGGCGTAGTTCAGGCTGCCGCGCACATCGTCGCCCAGCGTGTTGCCGGCGACGCGCACGACGAAAAGATCGTTGGGACCTTCGTTGAAGATCAGTTCGATCGGAACGCGCGCATCGGCGCAGCCGAGGACCGCGGCAAACGGTCGCTGCTGCAGCGAATCGCCCGGTCGGCAGCAGGCCCAGATCGCGCGGATCGATCGGGACGACTCGACGCGACGTCCCCGTTCCTTCCTCGAGACGGGTGAAGAGTTCCGCAAAGGCCCGGTTGCCGTCATTCAGCCGCAGTCGCGCCGCATCGGCGTCGTCGGGCCGCTCGCGCAGTGAAGCTTCGGCGCCGTCGTAGCGGTAGGCGATCTCGACTGTCTTCATGTGGATGCGGGCGGCCTATCGGTGATCCGGAAGCGGCTCTGCCGAAGCGCCAGCGGCGGGCGCGCGCGCCGACTGGAGTGCGCTCTTCGCGAGTTCGGGCTTGATGCTGGAGACCGCATCGAAATGCGACAGATGCACCTTCCCGGTCAGTTCCTGCAGGAAGTGCGATCGCTTCAGCCGGTCCATCACCGGCCCCTTCACCGCGGCCAGGTGCAAGGTGATGCCGCCATCCGCGAGCCGCTTGTTGACGGCCGACAGGCTTTCGAGCGCCGACAGGTCGATCGTATTCACGGCAATGCACTCGAGAATGACGTGGCGGACCGCCGGGTTGGCCGCCACCGATTCGTTGACCAGTTCCTCGATGAAGCGGGCGTTCGGAAAGTAGAGACTCGCGTCCACCCGCAACGACAGGATCTCCGGGTCCGTCACCGCCTCGTGGCGCTCGACGTTGCGGAAGTGCGAAGTCCCGGGAATCTGCCCGATGACGGCGACGTGCGGACGCGACGTGGCGTACAGATGCAGGAAGATCGAAAGCCCGACGCCCGCGATCAGCCCCGACTCGACGCCGTCCAGCCAGGTCACGAGGATCGTCGCCACCATCGCCGCAAACTCGGCGCGGGAATATTCCCAGGTGTGCTTCAGCGCGCCGAAGTCCACGAGGGACAGCACCGCGACGATGATGATGGCCGCGAGCGCTGTCTTCGGCATGTAGAAGAGCAGGGGCGTGAGGAACAGCGTCGCGAGCCCCACGCCGATCGCCGCGAATGCGCCCGCGGCCGGCGTCTGCGCGCCGGCCTCGAAGTTCACCACCGAGCGCGACAGCGCGCCGGTAACGGGAAAGCCACCGGAGACGGCCGAGCCGATGTCGGCCACGCCGAGCGCGATGAGTTCCTGGTCCGGGTCGACGCGCTGGCGGCGCTTGGCGGCCAGCGTGAGCGCGACCGAGATCGACTCCACGTAGCCGACGATGCAGATCAGCAGCGACGGCACCAGCAGCTTGGTCCACAGCGTCGCGTCGAACGGCGGCAGCGCCAGCTTCGGCAGGCCGGCCGGCACCTCGCCGAGGATGCCCACGCCGCGCGCGTCGAGACCGACGACCCACACGGCGGCGGTGCAGGCGACGATCGCCATCGCGGGGGCGGCCTTCGCGACGATGTCCGCGGGCCTGTCGCCGAGGCCGAAGCGGACCATCAGCGGCTTCAGGCCTCGCTTCGCCCACAGCAGGAAGACCACCGTAGCGATGCCCACCGCGGCCGTGACGGGCTTCACGTCGCCGAGATGGGGCAGCAGTGACTCGAGGATTTCCAGCAGGCTCTCGCCGTGCGTCTTGATGCCGAGCAGTGGCCCAATCTGCCCGGCCGCGATCTGCACCGCGGCCGCCGTGATGAACCCCGAGACGACGGGGTGGCTCAGGAAGTTCGCAAGGAAGCCGAGCCGCAGCAACCCCATGGCGACCATCAGGAGGCCGGTCAGCAGCGCGATGGCGACGGCCGCGCCGAGGTGCTCCGGCGTCCCCTGCGTCGCGATCTGGGCGGCCGCCGCGCCGGTCATCAGGCTCGCCACGGCGACCGGCCCCACGGCCAGCGCGCGCGACGTGCCGAAGATCGCGTAGAGCAGCAGCGGCGCCATCGAGGCGTAGAGCCCGAGCTGCGGCGGCAGTCCGACCAGCAGCGCATACGCGAGCGACTGCGGGATCAGCATCATCGAGACGATCGCGGCGGCGACGAGATCGCCGACCAGCGTCTGGCCCGAATACTCCGCGCCCCACTCCAGGATCGGGAGTCGGCGGCGCAGCAGGCCAGCAAGGCCGCTTTCGGACTTCACGACTTCGCCTCCGCTCGATTCACGAGGTCGTGTCGTCTCAGGAAGAAGATTTCCTTGAGCCGGTCGCGCCCGAAGACGCGTCCCAGTTCCCTGAACGCGAAGAACGGAAACAGCGACACGAACAGCATCAGCGTGTTGGCCAGGACTTCGTGGCCTCCCTTCTCGGCGATCTCGTGCAGCCCCGCCGCAAGGCCTCCGCCCTTCCACAGGCCGACGACCGTATGCTCGGCGACGGTGAAGGCGGCGCAGAACAGGCAGAACACGGCCGTCTTGTACAGACTGCTGTAGATCAGCGGCTTGTCCTCGAGGCTGCGGCCGAGGCGGAAGAGGCCCCCGATCATGATCACCTTGCCGAGGATCAGCGCCTCGATCAGCGCAACCCAGTAGTTCGTGTAGGTGATGTCGTACGAGGCGAGGATCAGGCGCCGGTACCACGTGAAGGCGGCGAACACGATCGCCAGGTACACGACGTTCACCGCGTACTCGATCAGTTCGTGCTTGGCCTTTTGCTTCAGCTCTTCGGATTTCATATTCACGACTGCCTGTGCGATTCAGCTCGCCGAGGGCGTGTCGCCCTCGCGTCTGGATTCATCCGCGTCCGGGTTATCGGCCACCCAGCCCATGAAGATCTTGTAGCCGAGCGTCAACAAGGTGGCGCCGACGAACATGCCGAGAATTCCCGCGGTCGCCATGCCGCCGAGCGCGCCGAGCAGGATCACCACCATCGGCGCCTTGACTCCGCGGCCGAGCATCAGCGGCTTGAGGACGTTGTCGGCCATCCCCGCGACGAGCAGCAGCACAGTGAAGGCGATGGCCTCGACGTTGCCGTAGGTTCCGGTCCACCAGATGTAGCCGATCGCCGGAATGGTGACGATCAGCGCCGGTATCTGGGCAATGCCGAGCACCAGCACGATGAGTGCCAGCAAGCCCGGCCAGGGGATGCCGGCGACCAGCAGGCAGAGGCCGACGATGATGGCCTGGATGAACGCGACGCCGATGACGCCCTGGGCGACGGCGCGAATCGTCGCGGTGGACAGCTTGGCGAGTTCCTCTCCGCGCGCCGGGCCGACGATGCGCTGGAAGATCGCGACGCTCGCGCGCGCACCTTCCTCGCCGAAAGCCATGATGATGCCGGCGATGATGAAGGCCGCGAGAAACAGCAGCAGGCCGACGCCGATGCCCCCCACGAAGCCGAGCGCCGCCTTCGCGACGTCGCCGAGCTGCGGCTGCAGGCTTTGCACCAGCGCCGGCAGATCGGTGTGCGCCTGGGACCACATGGCATGCAGCCGCGGGCCAACGACCGGCCAGGTGGCCACGGACTCACTCGGCGCCGGGACTACGAGTGAGTTCGACTGAACGTTGCGAATGAACTGATGCACCGAATCGCCCAGCGAAGTCATCAACACGGCAGACGGCGCGACGATCAGTGCCAGGCCCAGGATCGCGATCAGCGTCGCCGCCAGCCCGTGGCGGCCACCGAGCTTGCGGGCCACGGCATCGTGCAGCGGATACAGCGTCACCGCGAGGATCAGCGACCAGATCAGCAAGGTCAGGAACGGCGAGAGCGCCCGGTAGCAGAAGAAGGCCAGGACGAGCACCAGGCCGATGCGGACGAAGGCGTCCATGACGCGAGAAGCGATCCGCTGCTCGAGTTCGATTTGGGATCTGTTATCCGCAATCATGTCCGACTCCCTGGCCGAAGCTGCTGCGCTGAAACTGCCGCCACCTTGCCGAACGGCAACCGCCAGACCAGTCCCATTCGCATGCCCTCTACTTCGCCTTCCTGGCGGCCTGCGCCTCCAGCAGTTCGCCGTACTGGTTCTCCAGCACCTTCAGCGCGGTAAGGAGCGCGCCGAAGTTGCGCCAGACCTCGTCGTCCGCGGGCGCGGAGAGCCAGCTCGAATAGCCAAGCCACGACGAGTCATACACCCTGACGTTCTTGAAGCCGAGCTCGCCCAGCACCACGGCGGTATGCGCCGCCCGGCCGCCGCTCTGGCAGTAGACGTAGGTCTCCTTGGCGGGATCGAGCTTCGCGTAGAGCGCGGCGAGCTGGTCGCGGGGCTTCAGCGCCATGCCCGCGGAGTCCTTGACCGCGCCGCTCTTCAGCTTGGCGCGCGTTTCCGGATCGACCCAGTTCTGCTCGAACGGCACGTTGATCGCGCCCGGAACGTGGCCGCCGCGGATCGCGCGGATGTCCTCGCCGCGGTATTCCTTCGCAGAGCGCACGTCGAGAATCTGCACGTCGCTGCGTTTGAGGGCCGCGACGACCGCCTTGGATTCGACGATCACGCCGGGCTGCGGCACGAGCTTGAGCGCCACCGGCTTCGCCTTGTCCGGCTTGGTCGAGACCGGCTGCTTGGCCGCCCGCCACGCGTCGATGCCGTCGTGGAACACGCGCGCATTGGTCGCGCCGAAGTAGCGCAGCGTCACCAGCGCAAAGTAGGCCGACGGCACGCCGCGGTCGCCGTAGACGACGATCTCGCGCGCCGGATCGATGCCGGCGGCGCCGAGCGCCTTCTCGATGTCGGCGATCGGCAGGTAGTCCTCGGTGTACTCGTTGCGCAGAGTCACGCTCGGATCGTCGACGTTGACGGCGCCGGGGATATGGCCCTTCGCGTAGGACTCTGCGTCGCGCACATCCCACAGCAGCGCGCCGCGCGCGACCGCCTGGCGCACGATATCGAGGTCGACGATCGACTGCGCCATCGCCGCGCTGGCAGCCAGCGCCAGCGCAACCATCAACAGGAACTTCTTCATTGCAGCCTCCATGTCCCTCTGCCAATTGACCTGAGCCCGGACCACCGTGCTCAGTTCCACGCCCCGGAGAGTCGTCCGAATCAAGTCAGCTCTCCTGTTTCTTCCCGGTGGAGTCGACCTCAAGAGGCAGCCCGGCCTGCTGCCAGGCCCGCATTCCACCCTGCAGCTCGCAGGCGTTTCCGAAGCCGTGCCTTTGCAACAGGCGCACCGCCACCTTGCTGCGGCCGCCGGAGCGGCACATCGCGACGATCGGGCGCGTCCCGTCAAGGCGCAGCGCGGCGATGCGCGCGCCGAGTTGGGTGACCGGCACGTTCAGCGCGCCGGCAATGTGCCCCGCTCGCCACTCGTCGCCACTGCGCACATCGATGAGCTGTGCTGCCTGGGTTCCATCCTTGCGCATCGTGTCGAGTTGCTGCGCCGAAACGGCCGGCACCTTGCCAAAGGGCAACCACCAGAACATTCCCATTGCGACTCACCTTTTCGTGCCAGAGCGCGTCGTGCCCGGCAAAGGGCACGACGCTTTATGCGGGCAGCAGGGCCGACATTGCCAGACCCCCCTGCTGCGGGCTCGCTCCCGCTAACTACAGGACGTAGTTCGCGCTCGTGTCTGCGCCGTAACCGCAGCCCTGGTAGGTGCAGTGAAGGTCGTCGCGAATGATCGCCGCCCATCCGCCGGCGCGGCTGGTATCGAGCACCAGATCCTTGGTCAGCACCTTGGTCTCGAAGGTCCAGCCTTTCGGCAGGGTCTTGTATTTCTTGCCCAGCCCGTCGAGGTTGTCAGGGGTCAGGGTTGGATCGACCGCCTTGGTGTATTCCTGCAGGACCCAGACGGTGCCGTCCGGCTCGCGCAGCAGATGCACGGGCTTGCCCGCGTGAAAGGTCCAGACCGTGCTGCGCCGGATCAGCGAGGGCACGTAGGCGTTCTGCATCTGCGAGATCATCTCCGCCCCGGTCATGTCCCCGCCCCAGCGCAACTCGACGCCGTGGAAGTTCTGCGTTTCGCCGACGAGGAACTTGATTTCGTCCATCATCCAGAAGCGTCCGCTGTTGACCGCGC
>CAVYNB010000009.1:0-215013 GCA_963769745.1 uncultured beta proteobacterium | reverse complement strand
AACTCGGTAGCAATCAGGTACTCAAATTCCTTTCGGAACTGGGCAACCGGCATTCCGGCGGTTGCGGCGATCTTCGCTAGCTTGATCGGATCATCGAAGTCGTCCCGCCGTAACCGAATCATGTAACGACGGGCAATCGCGTAGCGCGTGGAACGAATATCGACCAGACGGATCCTTGCGCGGCCCGTCGCCGGGTCGAGGAGTTCACGGAATGGAACCGGGACGAAGTTGCCCGCCTGCATCGAAATCATTGCGGCATTCCCGCCCGAGAGGAGGTACTTCGTTGCGCAATAGCCGAGGTCGCGCGTGTACTCCAGGTCGAAGGGAATCGGATCGGCGCATCTGAGCTCGTAGCCGATATCCTTCGCGACGATCGTCATGTCGATATCGAGCTTTTTCAGACGCTCCTGGACGGCAGCCTTTAGTAGATCGCCAATTTTTACCTCTGAGATCCGGACGTTGCCGTGCGCGTCACGCTCGATCTCCGGGAGGCTCCCAAGAAACTCAGGATCGAGGCCGAGGACGAGTCCCTCCGCGATAACGGCAAGTCCATCGCGCCGTCCTTCGGAAAGGCGCTTGATGATGGCGCCTGCGAGCGTGTCGACGATCGCCTCGAAGCGTATCTGCTGCGCCTGAAACTCTTCCCGGATCAGGGTCAGCGTGGCACCGGCGGCTTTGCCGATGCCGAGGGCGAGGTGCCCCGCCGTTCGCCCCATTGCGATGACAAAGTACCACCGCGACGTCGTCTTCGCGTCGACCATGAGATTCTTGACGATCTCGACGCCGTGATGGCGCGCGGTCTGGAAGCCAAACGTGTCGACGTAGGCCGGCAGGTCGAGGTCGTTATCGATCGTCTTGGGGACATGGACGATTTGCAGACGGCCGGCGGCCGTCTGCTCGAGCCTCATTGCCGAGTAGGCTGTGTCATCACCGCCGATCGTGACGAGCCGGGTGACATTGAGCCGCAGCAGAGATTCGACGGCGTTCTCGAGGTGCTTCGGGTCTTTCGTGGGGTTCGCGCGCGAGATGCCGATATGCGAGCCGCCGCGAAAGTGGATGCGTGAGACTTCGTCGGTCGTGAGTGGCGTGATGTGGGTTATGTCGCCCTTCATGATCCACTCGAAGCCGTCGCGGATGCCGATGACTTCGACCCCTTCCAGAACCGCGCGGATCGTCGCGGACGCGATGACACTGTTGATCCCGGGGGCAGGTCCTCCGCCGACGAGGATGGCGAGATGCTGATTCTGGCTCATGGGGTGATACTCACGCTCAGCTTACGCCGCAGATTGGCATGACGGATGATATTGATCGACGTAACGGAATGATCGACGTAACGGAGCTCCGCACTCGGACAGCACGTTTCGCCCACGTCCGAACCCCCGTCCCGGAATCAACTCGACTCCAGCGGGTGCGCCGGACTCGGTAACGATTCACACTTGACCTTTTGCAGGAAAGGACAACCGATGGACGATCAAAGTCAACTTCAGGCAACGGTAGCGGCGCTGGTACAAAAGGGCAAAGGGATACTGGCCGCCGATGAAAGCAGCCCCACGATCGCCAAGCGATTCAAGTCGATAGGCGTCGAGTCGACGGAGGAGAATCGACGAATCTATCGCCTCATGTTGCTGGCAACGCCGGGGCTCGGTGAATTCATCAGTGGCGTCATCCTGTATGAGGAAACACTGGGTCAGCGGGCCGACGACGGGTCTCCGATACCTCAGTTGGCGACACACCAGGGCATCGTGCCGGGGATCAAGGTCGATGCCGGCAAGATTCCTCTGGCCCACGCACCCGGTGACGAAATCACCCAGGGGCTGGACGGACTGGCGAAGCGCCTTGATGGTTATAAGCAGCAGGGCGCACGCTTCGCGAAATGGCGCGCCGTCTACAACGTGTCCGACACCCTTCCGAGTCGGGTTGCGATTGAGGCCAACGCCGAAGCGCTTGCCCGCTATGCCGCGATCTGCCAGGAGCGTGGCATCGTGCCGATCGTTGAACCCGAGGTCCTGATCGACGGCAACCACAGCATCGACCGCTGTGCCGAGGTCACCGAGGCTGTTTTGCACGAAGTGTTTCACGCGCTGCATCGACACGGAGTAGTTCTCGAGTACACGCTGCTTAAGCCAAGTATGGTGGTGCCCGGCAAGGAGCACACGCAGCAGGCAACTCCGCCCGAAGTTGCCGCATACACGATCCGCATCCTGAAGCGCACAGTGCCGGCTGCCGTGCCGGGCATATTCTTTCTGTCGGGAGGCCAGACGCCCGCAGAAGCGACCGCGAATCTCGACGCGATGAACCGGCTCGGCGCGCAGCCGTGGCAGTTGAGCTTCTCGTACGGTCGGGCGTTGCAGGATCCTGCGTTGAAAGCCTGGAAGGGGCAGGCTGCCAATGCGGACGAGACCCAGCGAGCACTGCTCAAACGCGCCCGGCTCAACGGAGCCGCGCGCGAAGGGAAGTACGTCCCGTCGCTGGAGGACTCACTGGGGTGAGTCCAGGGCCGCCGCCAGAGCGTCTGGGATAGGTCAGTCAACCGTCCCCAATGTCACGCGCACGCTGTGCACGCCGCCATCGTCCAGCAGCGGCACGGCCGGTCCTGGGAGTTCCTTGCCATCGAGTTCCACTCGCAGGACGCCGCGTGTGACGCCCTGCGGGTTGTCGATCACGAACTCGTACGTGGACCGCTGCGCACGATAGCGAATCTTGAAGCTGCGCCACTGTTCGGGAATGCAGGGATCAATCAGGATCTCTTGGCCGCGCAGCTTGAACCCGAGGATGAATTCGATCCCGGCGCGATACAACCATCCCGCGGCGCCGGTGTACCAGCTCCAGCCGCCCCGTCCGGTATGCGGCGGTTCGCTGTACACGTCGGCGGCGATGACGAAGGGTTCGGCCTTGTAACGATGGATGCCGGCGCGCGTCGAGCTGTGGTTGATGGGATTCAACATCTCGAACAGCTCCGCCGCACGCTCGCCGTCGCCCAGCAGCGCGTGGGCGATCACGCACCAGACCGCGGCCTGCGTGTACTGCGCGCCGTTTTCACGCACGCCCGGCAAGTAGCCCTTGATGTAGCCGGGCTCCTGTGTCGATCGGTCAAAGGGCGGAGCGAACAGCAGCACCATGTTGTCGCCGGGCTTGACCAGATGCTCGCCAACGGATTCCATTGCTCGGCGCGCACGTTCGGGATCGCCCGCGCCGGATATCAGCGCCCAGCTTTGCGCGATGGAATCGATGCGGCATTCGGCGTTGCCCGACGCACCTAGCGGGGTGCCGTCGTCGAAGTACGCGCGGCGATACCAGGCGCCGTCCCAGCCTTCGTGTTCGACGGCAGTTTGAAGGCGGTCTGCGTGGTCGGACCACGCGCGTGAGCGCTCGAGCTCGCCGCGCTGTGCGGCCACCGGCGCGAACTCGCGCAACGCCGCACACAGGAACCAGGCCAGCCAGATGCTCTCGCCACGGCCTTCGGCACCCACGCGGTTCATGCCGTCGTTCCAGTCTCCGCCGCCCATCAGCGGCAGGCCGTGCTGCCCGATCGCCATGCTGACGTCGAGCGCGCGGGCGCAGTGCTCATACACCGTGACCTTCTCATCCGAGATGGCGGGCTCGAAATACATCGCTTCGCTCTCTGGCGGCAGGAGAGCGCCCTCGACGAATGGCACCAGTTCATCCAGCACGCCCGTATCGCCGGTGGTGGTCAGATAATGGCTGACGCAGTAGGGCAACCAGACGCGATCGTCTGAAAAATGCGTTCGCACGCCGCGCCCGAAAGGCGGGTGCCACCAGTGCTGTACGTCACCTTCGCGGAACTGATGCGATGAGGCGTTGACGATCTGCCTGCGGGTCAGATCCGGGCGTGCGATCGTCAAAGCCATGACGTCCTGCAGCTGGTCGCGGAATCCATACGCACCACCGGCCTGGTAGAACGCGCTTCGGGCGTACAGCCGGCAGACAATCGTCTGGTACAGCAACCAGTGATTGAGGATCAGATTCATCTGCGGGTCCGGCGTCTCGACCTGCACGCGGTCGAGGATCTCGCGCCACTGCTGCTTCACATGAAGTAACTCGGCGTCGGCATCTTTCACCGTCCGAAAGCGCCGAATCAATGCGCGCGCGGCGTCGGCACCGGCCGCCTGGCCCAGCACGAAGGTCAGTTCGATCTGGCCCTCAGGCTCGATTTGCACTTCCCGCTGCAGCGCCACGCATGGATCGAATCCGGCGCCGCACCGTCCCGAAAGCGAAACGTCGGCGGTGAGCGCAACCGGTGCTTCAAGATGGCCGTTGCGTCCGACAAACTCCTGCCGATCGCAGGTAAGACCATCGGCCGGCGCGTCCCATGCCGCAAAGGCAATCCGGCTGCCGAACTCGCGATGCCACGGATTGAGTGCGAATACTCCGCCTGTCTCGGGGTCGACCTCGGTGACGATGAACGGTGCATTGACGGTGCGCGAGAATCCAAGCACCCACTCGACATAGGCGGTGATCGAAATGCGGCGTGTCTGGCTCGAGTGATTGATGAGCCGGATCCGCGAGATCTTGACCGGATCCTCGGAGGCGACGAACTGGACCAGTTCGCTCTCGATGCCGTTCGACCGATGCTGAAAGCGCGCATAGCCGTGGCCGAATCGGGTGATATAGCTCGAGTCCTCGACGCGGATCGGCAGGGCAGTCGGTGTCCACAGGATGCCGGAATCGCGATCAAGAAGGTAGAACGCTTCGCCAACGGGGTCGGACACCGGATCGTTGGACCAGGGTGTCAACTGGTTTTCCCGACTGTTGCCCGCCCACGTATAGCCAGCACCGGACTCGGATACCTGGAAACCGAATCCGTCGTTGGCGATGATGTTGATCCACGGAAGAGGCGTGCGTTGTCCGCGATTCAGGACGACGGCGTACTCGCGCCCGCTGTCGGTAAAGCCGCCCAGCCCGTTCGGAAACTGCAGGGGAGGCGGATGTAGCAGTTTCGACGTGCTTGGAGCCGCGTGTACGCGCGGCTGGACTTGCAGGACAGGCTCGCGGTGCCGCATCGCCAGGTGCGCAGACAAGTTGCCCTGGCCGCAGACAACGACGACGCGCGCGGCCGTCAGCAGCAACGCCCGTTCGTCCTCGCTGAGAAGATCGCCGCGGAGAACGTAGATCGCGCCACGCCCTCCCAGATCGTCGCCGCCCTTGCGAGCATCGCTCTCGCGAACCCGCATCTCGAGATCATGTTGCAGGCCCTCCGCGTACGAGGTCGCCTGTTCGTTCAGGATGACGAGGTCGATCCCCAGTCGCTTCACATGAAGATACTCATGCGCAGTCAGCAATTGACGGATGACGCCGATGTCAGCGCCATCCTCGATTCGCGCAAGCAGGATCGGGCGGTCGCCTGAAATTCCGAACTTCCAAAGGCCCGAAACCGGAAGCCGATTTCCCTGAAGCACATCGCGCGGAGCCCGCAGCAGCGCGTCCGAGTACAGGATGCGACTCGCGAGTTGCTGAAAGACCTGGGCCTCGCCGGGATCGATGCCGAGGTAGTGCAGTTTGACCTGGGCATGGGTCCAGGCCAGCGTCGATGCACGGTCGAATGCGCCCGGATCGTGGTACTTGTCGGCCAGATTGAGAATCGATTCGCGACTGGTGGCCGTCATCGTTGCAAACGATGCGTGCACCGTCGCCCCCGGAGCGACGGCGAGGCGTATGCGCAGGCTGGCGACCGGATCCAGCACTGCGCCGACCGTATTCGACAACCGCCGTCCTTCCATCAACGACAAGGGCGCACGAACCGAACGGCCGCGTCCGAGGAACTTCACTCGGTCCGTTTCAAACTCGATACCGGAGCTGCTGTCGTCCTTGCTGTCATAGGCCACCACGTGCGCAGCCCACAGCGCTTCGTCCTCGGCCGAGCGCGGCCGACGGGTTGCGATCAGTCCGTTGACCGCCGGCACATACTCGGTCTGTACAAAGAGATTCGAGAAAGCGGGATGGGCCTCGTCGGCTGCAGGCGAGGCGAGCACGATCTCCGCGTACGAAGTGATCTCGATCTCGCGCCGCCGCGACCCGGTGTTCTTCAACGTCAACCGGCGGATCTCCACGTCGTCTTCGGCCGAAACCATGATCTCCATCGACGACTCGATGCCGGCGTCCGCACGCAGGATGCGCACCCGGTCCTCGGCGAACTCGGCCGCGTAATAGACCGGCTGGACGCACACCGGCTGATAGCCGGCTGACCATAGGTACCCGCTCGCCGGATCTCGCAGATAGAGGTAAGTACCCCAGCAATCGCGCGTCGCGTCCTCTCGCCAGCGCGTCACGGCCAGCTCGCGCCAGCGGCTATAGCCCGATCCGGCCGCCGTGACCATCACGCTGTAGCGGCCGTTGGAAAGCAATTGCGTGGCCGGCGGTACCGCGTGTGGTGAATTGACCCTGCGATCGATCGGCACGGCCGCGGAGCTTGCGATGGCCGGTGTCGCCCGATCTGAGCGGGGCAGGGCGAGTGTTACATCCCGTTGCGCGGTTTCCTGCAACAGCAACTCGGTTGCCTGCACCATCGGTATGCGATGGAAACGATGTCGCATCTCGCCTTTGAGAACCACGTTCGCCAAAGCCACCAGTGTCATTCCCTGGTGATGCGCCATGTACGCCCGGACGATCGCTACCTCCTTCGACTTCGGCAATCGGCTGGCCGTGAAGTCGAGCGCTTCATAGAAACCGTAGCGGCCCAAGGCGCCGACTGCGGTCAGATGCTCGAAGTTCGACACGGCGGCCTTGGCGTCGTACATCGCCGCGAGGGCCGTCGCATAGGGCGCGACGACGGTGTCCTTCGACAGGCCCCGCTTCAGTCCCAGGCCCGGGACGCCGAAATTCGAGTACTGGTAAGTGAGGTGAATATCGCGTGCGTTGTAGGCCGACTCGGAAATTCCCCAGGGCACCCTGCGCTCGCGACCGAAATTGATGTGCCGGTCGATGACACGGCGCACGGTCGCCTCGAGCAGACTGCCGTGCGGTGTATCCATCAGCAGCGACGGCATCAGGTATTCGAACATCGATCCAGACCATGAAACCAGAGCTGCGCCGCCGTCGACCGGAACGAGTGTGCGGCCGAGCCGGAACCAATGCGACGCGGGAACGTCGCGCTTCGCGATCGTGATGAAGCTCGTCAGCCTCGCTTCCGACGCAAGCAGGTCGTAACAGCCGAGGTCGAGCCGCGCATCCTCAACCAGATAGCCGATCGAAAACAGATCGCGCGTCTCGTCGTAAAGAAAGCTGAAATCCATCTCATCGAACATCAGGCGGGCACGCCGCGAGAGGGTGTTCAGGCGGTCGGCGAGTTCCTCGACAGCGTGTCGTGATCGTTCGATGTCGACCACGACTTCCTGCTGCATGGAATTGATCACGGTCGAAGGGGCGCTATCGGTGATCCCGGTGTCCGGTAGCTCGCGCTCGATCGCTTCCAGCCAGGGCGCCAGTTCGAGCCGTTCGCGTCGCTGCCCGGTGATGTTCAGATGCATCGCTTCGGCCCACAGCAAGGCCTCCTGCAATTGGCCCGTGTTGCCTTCGCTGGCCAGTGTGCTGACGATGTCGTGCACGTCCGAGACAGCGGACTCGAGCGCTTCCATGTGCTGATCACGGTCACGCGGCGCCAGTGGCATCGACTCGAGCAACTGGTCGACGCGCTGCAGTGCCTCATGCAACTGGTCGAAGCCAACACCGGCGGCGCCACGACTTTCATCGGCCCGGGCGAGCGAGCGTCTCAGCAGCTCCACCTCATCGCCGATCCCTGCCAGGGCACGCACGTAGCTCAGTGGTCGATCGAGGGCCTCCTTGCAGGCCTGCGAGAGGACCAGCAGCATTGCGGCCAGGTTGCCACTGTCGACCGTCGATACGTACCTGGGTTCGAGAGGACGCAGGTCAAGCGTGTCGATCCAGTTCAGAAAATGGCCACGATGCCGCGGCAGGGCATCCATGCCATCCAGCGTCGCTTCCAGGCGGCTCGTCATTTCGTGCAGGCTGATCCAGCCCAGATCGCGTGCGGCCACGACGGACAGCAGGTACAGCCCGACGTTGGTCGGCGAACTGCGATGGGCAATGACCGGTGACGGATCCTCCTGGAAATTGTCCGGGGGCAGGAAGTGATTCGCCTTGGTCACAAAGGTCGCGAAGTAAAGCCACGTGCGACGAGCGATCAGTCGAAGCGCAACGATATCGGCAGACGCGACTGATCCGGCCGCTCCGTGCTCCGTCGGTGTGCTGATCCTCCGTGCAATGAATGGCGCCAGCAACCACAGAGCGACAAGCGGCAACGCCATCCAGATGCGGTCGGGCTGAGTGGCGAACACCGCGATGGCCACGGCGATGACGATCACCATGCTGGGCAGCATGCTTTTGACGAAGCTCCGAGCGGACAGACGCGCCGCTGACTGAACTTGCGCGCTCGTGTTCCACTCGAGCAATCTGCGGCGCTTCGCCAGCCGCGCCAGGGTGCGAACAATCGCATCGCCCGTCAGCCAGGCCCGGTGTGCGAGCAGAGCCAGGTTGACCCCGGCACGCGTTCCGCCCGACACGAAATCCGCCGCCAGGCTACGCAGCCAATGGCTGCGGTCGAGATTGGGCCGCGGCACAAGACGTTCTACCAGCGGCAGCATCTGCGGAAGCAGCAGCGCGACCACCACCAGGCCGATCCAGGGTCCGGGCGCCATTGCCGGGATCAGCCAGCTGGCCACCAGCATCAGGAACATGGCCGGCGCCGACAGAGAGCGCCGCAGGTTCTCGAGCATCTTCCATCGCGCCAGCGCTGGAATCGTGTGCCAGTACCGACCGCAGATCCAGGGCAGCAGTTGCCAGTCACCGCGCACCCAGCGGTGCGAGCGCATGTCCGCGACACCGGTGTGCGATGGAAACTCCTCGAACAACTCGACGTCGCTTACAAAGCCGCAGCGCGCGAAGCTTCCTTCGAAGAGGTCATGACTCAGGATCGCGTTCTCTGGCGTCCGCCCGGCGAGTGAGGTCTCGAACGCATCCACGTCATACAGGCCCTTGCCGGTGAAAGTGCCTTCACCGAACAGGTCCTGGTTGACGTCCGAGACCTGGAACGTGTACGGATCGACGCCGGCGTTTCCGGAAAACAGCTGCTGAAAGCGCGTGGCGCCGACGCGTGTGGGCAGCGCCGGCGTGATGCGCGGCTGCAGGATCCCGTAGCCCTGCACGACCCGGCCGCTCGCGTCAGGCTGCGGCCGGTTCAGCGGGTGTACGAGAGTGCCCACCAGTTCAGCCGCCGCGCCGATCGGCAGGATCGTGTCGGCGTCGAGTGTCAGGACAAAGCGCACCTCGTCGGGCGGCGGCACATAGTGCTGATCAGTAAGGAAAGTCGTGTCGTGCGCGCCGCGCAACAGGCGATTGAACTCCTGCAGCTTGCCGCGCTTGCGCTCCCACCCCATCCAGCGGGACTCCGAGGCATTCCACAAGCGTCGACGATGAAAGAGGTAGAAGCGCTGGTAGCCATCTGAACTGGCGTCCGCTCTGGAGGGATAACGGCTGTTCAGCCGTTGGATGGCCGCCACCGCGTAGTCATACTGCGCGCGGTCGTCCGGCATGTTCTCCTGCTCGGCATCGGGCCAGTCGGTAAGCAGCGCGAAGTAGAGTTCACCCGGTCCGCTCGACAAGTGTCGCGTTTCGAGCTGATGAACCTGTTCGTCGATGGATTCGTCACTGCCGAGCATCGTCGGCACGACTACAAAGGTGCGCATCGATGCCGGGATTCCGCCGGCGAGTTCCAGTCGCGGCAGATGGCGAGGGGCAACGGCTACGCCGACCAGCCGGTTGACGATCGTGACAGCGATGTCGGAGGCAGGAAAGATCGCCAGCGCTCCGAGCAGCAACAGGACAGCGGCCTCGATGCCCGCATCGGCGCTCGCGGCGATCACGATGGCGACCATGCCGAACGTCAGAAAAAAGACAGCGCCGAGGAAGATCGGCAACGCTATCCGGAGCGCGGCCCGGAAGAGCTGGCGCGCAAGCGGAACCCGGTAGCGGATCTCTCGCTCGATGTCGACCCGCCCGTCATCGATCAGGTAGTACCCCGGGTCGAGCAAGCGCGCGCTCGTTGCAGCGTCGGCCTCCGCGGCGCGCCTGACTGCCACGCCTGCAACTTCAAGTTCCGTCAGCGGAGACCTTCGCGCAAGTTCTTCGACGGCGTGCCGATAGCGGTCCCGCGTAATGAAGTCCATGCTGGAGTACAGCGGCGCGGCGCACAGGGCCAGGTGCACCTGGCTGGCTGCCTCGACGAACTTCTGCCACTCGAACGAGGAGATTTGCCGCAGGCTGGTGATCAGATTGCGCACGGAAAGATCGGCCGCTGTCTGTCGATCGACCTCGAGTCGAACGACCTCTTCCGGATGGGTGCCCTCCTTGCTCAGCCGTTCGGTCAGCGTCCTGAGAATGGGCGCTGCCACCGCATCGGAGTAACGCAAGCGCTGATAAAGCTGTGCCGCAGAGGCGCGCGGCAGTGGCACGTCCTCTGCAAACGGCCAGTCCGGTTCGTTCGACGTGCCGCTGGGGCCGAGACCGAGCAGCTGATCGACAAAGTGGTCGGCCAGCTCGCGACCATTGATCGATTCGACAATGCGGGCCGCCAGGCGCCGCAGATTCTCGATCATCACGATGCGCAGCATGATCGGCAGCGCCCATAGCTCGGCCAGAGTCAACGGCTGGACGCGCTGGTACGCGACGACGAAACGATGCAGGAGGCCGGAATCGAAGCGGCTGTCGGTGTGCGCGGTGAACGCCCACGCGATGCCGTAGATGCGAGGCAGTCCGATCAGTGGGCCGCTGTCCAGTGCCGGAAGTTCCCCAAAGAAACTGGACGGCAGCAACGAGCGGATGTCGCGGATCTGCTCTTCAACGATGTGAAAGTTGTTGAGCAGCCATTCGGCGGCCGGCGTGATCGAGCTCTGCTTGTCGACGGCAGCAGCAATTGCCTCGTAGGCGCCGATGAGTACCCGCGCGTTGTCGGCGCTGCGCCGGGCGAAGCCGAACCACGGCAGGCGGAGATCCCCGGTTGTCTGTGCTTCCGCAAGGCTCTCGGCGTGTTGCTCGAGTCGCTCCGGGCTGAATACTTCGGCCCACAGAGGCTCGTCGCGCGCGCCCCAGCGCTGAGGCCTCGACAGAGCAAAAAACCAGTTCGACAGATATCGGTAGAAGTTCAGCGCTTGCCCTGAGAGGATTGTTCGAGTGCCCGCCGATGCGTTGAACCCTGATCATCGGCTAAAGGCACCCTGGTTTGCGGAGACGTGGCAAGGTGATCATCCACTCAGATCCCGACAATGTCGAACCACGCGCTGAGCTGTGATCAGTTGCCCTTGGCAACGGACATGCCACCCACCCCGGCTGCGTGGGCCTGCTGGTCCGCGTGGTAGCTCGAGCGCACCATCGCGCCGCAGGCGGCGTGTGAGAAACCCATGCCTGCCGCTTCGGACTCGAACATGCGGAACACGTCCGGGTGCACATAGCGGCGCACGGGCAGGTGATGGCTTGTCGGTGCGAGATACTGGCCGACAGTGAGCATGTCGACCCCATGCGTGCGCAGGTCGCGCATCACCTGCAGGATCTCGTCGTCGGTTTCGCCGAGCCCGACCATCAGGCCGCTCTTGGTCGGTACTCCTGGCACGCGCCGCTTGAACTCCTGCAGCAGCGTCAGCGAGTGCAGGTAGTCGGACCCCGGCCGCGACTCGCGATACAGGCGCGGCACGGTCTCGAGGTTGTGATTCATCACGTCGGGTGGAGCGGCCTCCAGAATTGCCATTGCACGCTCGAGCCGGCCGCGGAAGTCAGGCACCAGGACTTCGATCCGCGTGGCGGGCGACAACTCGCGCGTGGCGCGGATGCAGTCGACGAAGTGCTGGGCGCCACCGTCCTTCAGGTCATCGCGATCGACCGAGGTGATGACCACGTAATTGAGCTTGAGCGCCGCGATCGTCCGTGCCAGGTTCATCGGCTCGTCGGCGTCGAGCGGATCGGGCCGGCCGTGGCCGACATCGCAAAACGGGCAGCGGCGCGTGCACTTGTCGCCCATGATCATGAACGTGGCGGTGCCTTTGCCGAAGCACTCGCCGATGTTGGGGCAGGTGGCTTCCTCGCACACCGTGTGCAGCTTGTGCTCGCGCAAGATGGCCTTGATCTCGTAGAACCGTGTTGTCGGCGACCCGGCCTTGACGCGGATCCACTCCGGCTTCCTCAGCGCCTCATTCGCGGGGACCGGCTTGATATCGAACTTCTTGAACACCTTGCCGGTCTTGGCTTCGCCTTTGAGCTTGGCGTAGGGATCGCGCACGGTGGGAGGTTGATCTGACATGGCGGATGGAAGCTGCCGCCCCGATCCTGTGCTGGGCAGCGCTGCGGTGGGAAGGCGACAAGTGTAGCTAAGGCCCTGGTATAGCCAGGACAGCCGTTCAAGCTGATGCAGTTCAGGGCGAAAGGTGCGCGACCAGGCGCTCGGCCAGCTGGGCCGAGACTGTTTCCGGGCGCGCCGAAACCCCGAGCGTTGCAAGGTCTATCGCCGGCAGTCCAGCGTATCCGCATGGATTGATCAACGAAAACGGCGCCAGGTCCATCGCCACGTTCAGCGCGACTCCGTGATAGCTGCGACCGTGCGAGACCTTGATGCCGAGCGCCGCGATCTTGGCCAGCCCGGCGAACTCTCCTGACGTCAGGCCGCCGCCCCAGGGCACGAACACTCCCGGTGCCCCCGACACGCGGCGTGCGTCGATGTCGAGTGCGGCGAGCGTCTGGATCACGGACTGCTCGATGCGAAACACGAGTTCCTTGACGAAGATGCCGAGGCGACGCAGGTCGACGAGTGGATAGGCCACCACCTGCCCCGGGCCGTGATAGGTAATCTGGCCGCCGCGGTCGGTGGACACGACTGGAATGGGGGTGTCAGTCAGCAGGTGTTCGCGGCGCCCGGCCTGGCCGAGCGTGAACACGGGCGGATGCTCGACGAGCCAGAGTTCGTCGTCGGACGTTTCGGACCGGCGCGCGGTGAAGTCGCGCATCGCGTGCCAGGTCGGCAGATACTCGGAGCGGCCGAGGTCGCGCACGATCATCGCGACAGCGCTCCCGCTGGGAGCTCAGTCGGACACTCAGGGGCACAAGAGGTGAGCTTCAGAGGACGATCTTGACCATCGGGTGGCTGGTCAATGCGCGGTACAGCGCATCGAGCTGATCGCGCGACACCGCGCGGATCGTGGCCGTCAGCGAGATGTAGTTGCCGTCCCGCGACGCGCGCATCTCTAGCGTCGATGCGTCGAAGTCGGGCGCATGCTGGAGCACGACCTCGACGATGGACTGTGCAAAGGCGTCGTCGCGACGTCCCATGATCTTGATCGGGAAGTCGGTGGGGAACTCGAGCCCCTTCGGCTCGGTGCGGTCAGCGGCGTCGTTCATCGGCGGCATTTATCTGCGTCGCTTATCTGCGTCGCTTGTCGGAGGCTCTCATTGGCGTCACTCAGCAGCGCTGCCCTGCGTGCGCGGCGGCACAGCCTCGATCATGCCGCGAGAGTTCCGCGAGCCTGACGTGCCTTGCGCTCCTGCCAGCGCTGGGCGTCGGCGCGCTTGGCCGCCTGGAACCACTCCCGCATCCGTGCGTACAGCGGCCCGGGACGACCCTCGCCGACGGGCCGGCCGTCGAGAGTCGTGATCGGCAGGACTTCGCGGCCCGATGAACTGAGCCACAGCTCATCGGCGCTGCGCAACTCGGCCTCGGAAACCGGGCGCAGTTCGAGCGGCAAGTCATGCTGTTTAGCCAGGTCGTAGCTGGCATCGCATGTGATGCCCGGCAGGATCTGCACCGAGGGACGCGGTGCCAGCAGCGTTCCGTTCTTCACCACCATCACGTTGGCACTCGAGGCTTCCGTGAGAAACCCGTCACGCAACATCACGGTCTCGAAGGCGCCATGCTCGACGGCGTGCTGTTTCATCAGCACATTGCCGAGCAGCGAAATGCTCTTGATGTCACAGTGCAGCCAGCGCTCGTCGGCATGCGTGACGACCGCAATGCCCCGCTCGATCTGTTCGATGGGGACGGCCGGCCAAGGCGAAGTGGTGATGAACACCGTCGGCGCCACACCGGCCGGGAACGCGTGGTCGCGCTTGGCCACGCCGCGCGTGACCTGGAAGTACACCGCCTGCCGCGGCCAGGGGTGCCGCTCCACGATCTCGTCGATCAGGTCGAGCCACTGGTCGGTCGAGTACGGGTTGGCGAGCCGGATGCCGTCGCAGCTGCGCTGCAGTCGCTCGCAATGCTCGCGTGCACGGAACGGCGCGCGCACGCCATCGAGGGTATCGACGGGCACCAGTTCATACACGCCGTCACCGAAGATGAAACCGCGATCGAGCACGGAAACCGTCGCGTCGGCCAGCGGCCGCCACCCACCGTTAATGAAACAGGTCGATTCGTTCCATTCCATCAGTTGCGCCTCCGCCACCACAATCTGACTGCATCGTACGCGCGACCCAGCAGCCCTGCCGGCGCGACGCCCTCGAGGGCGACGATCGGCGCATCGGTGAGCGCTTGTCCGTTCGCGGTGATCTTCAGGCGGCCCACGGTTTCGCCCCGTGTCAGCGGGGCGATCAGCGGGTCCGGACGTTCGATCGAGGAACGCAGACCCTTCTCGCCGAGCCGCTGCAGTTCGTCCGTCGGCAGGGTGACAAACACGTCGCGCTCCGGCCCGAGCGGTACTTCGGCGCTGTCACCCTTCCAGACCTCAGCCCGGACGAGCGTCGCACCGCCGCGGTAGAGGCGAACCGTGTCGTACGCGGCGTAGCCGTAGTTGAGCAGGCGCAGTGCGTCCTGCGCACGCACGGTGTCGCTGGGCGCTCCCAGGACGACGGCGATCAGTCGCCTCTCGAAGGCTCCGTCGCCTTGGCCGCGCGGTCGCTTCGCGGTGGCCACGATCGACCAGCCGCTGGCCTCGAGGTGACCGGTCTTCATGCCATCGACCGTCGGGTCGCTCCACAGCAGTCGATTGCGGTTGGCCTGCGTGATGCCGTTGTAGGTCACTTCACGTTCGGCGAACAGAGCCAGGTGCTGCGGGAAGTCACTGCCTATGCGCAGCGCCAGGCGTGCGAGGTCGCGTGCCGTCGAGTACTGCTGCGGATCCGACTGCCCCGTCGCGTTGGCGAACCTCGTGTCGACGAGTCCGAGCCGCCGGGCCTCGTCATTCATGCGTTCGACAAACGCGGCCTGCGTTGCGGAGGC
Source organism: uncultured beta proteobacterium (assembly GCA_963769745.1). GTDB lineage: Bacteria > Pseudomonadota > Gammaproteobacteria > Burkholderiales > Burkholderiaceae_F > JALORV01. The sequence continues at coordinate 199,787 of CAVYNB010000009.1, read as the reverse complement.
GTGTTCGGCGAGCGCCACCGCGGCATCGTTGCCCGATGCCACGATCATTCCGCGCAGCAGCTCCTGCACAGTGACGGACCGGCCCGGCTCGATGAACATGCGCGCCCCGGCGCGTCCCGGAGCAGCAAATGCCGAGCGCGAGACGTCCACGGCATCGTCGAGCGCGATGCGCTTTTCGGCGAGCGCGATGAACACGACGTACGCGGTCATCAGCTTCACCAGCGACGCCGGCTCGACCCGATTCGCCGACGCGTGGGCGGCGAGCGTCGTGCCGCTGGCGACATCGAGCAACAGCCACGCGCGGGCGGACAGCGCTGGTCCCTGCGCATGCGCAGGGCCGGTGCAAAGCAGGGCGATCACCAGCGCAGTGACGCGTCCGCTGATGAGGAGCGTGCGTTTCACTTCAGGAAAGGAAGTGGCCACGCATGTGGCCGGGTTCCGTACGATAGCGCGGTGACCGGAGAGTTCCCGCGCAGCGTTCCCGGTCGACGGCTCCTGGCTTGGGCGTGAACAGGCCCTAGCGCTTGCGCAGAGCCCGCAGGTAGTCGGCGGCGGCGGCCTGGCCCAGCGCGGAGGTCACGAGGCGCTCCGCGTCGCGCACGCGCTCGCGAAAGTCCTCGATCGTGCGGCAGTTCTCGATACGGATCGACAGCCCTTCGGCGTCCGGCCCGAGCCGGTCGGTGAGTTCGCGCACCGCGCGGCGCTTGGCCTCCTCGAGCGTCATCGGGTTCGGATCGTCGCCGCCCGGGGCGCCCTGCGTGGTGGGCGGCATGGCGTCGATCTCGCGCCCTGCAACGGTCGGCACATCGAGTGAATGGCTCGATGAACTGCGATGGATCAGTCCGGCACCTTCGAGCTGGGTCATCACTGCATCGATCTCGCCGGGGCGCAGCAGCACCGCCAGTTCATCGACCGTGCGCTTGCCATCGACCATGATGAGCACGCGGCGCGTCGTCATCGGCAGCTGTGCGCTGCGGGCGGCGACTTCCGCGACACCTTTCGGGGTCTTTGAGTAGACGAGTGAGCCGTCCATGTGTCCCAGTCGCCGTCAGCGGCGATTCTCCTTTTCGGCGCCGGCTTTGCTGCAGCAGGCACCAAGCCCAAACCTTTTAATGGCTTTGCTCGGCCGCGTCAAATTGAGACATGCCTCGAATGTGCGCGCTTATCCGCGCTTTGAGCACCGGAAGTTTCCGATGAAAGAAGTGATCGGCACCCGGGATCACGAGCACCGGCAATCCCTGCGGGCGGGCCCAGTCGAGCACGGCCGGCAGCGCGATCGTCTCGTCGTTTTCGCCGTGGATCACCAGCGTGTCCGTGCGCACCTCCGGCATGGGCCACTTGCCGGCGGCTGCGCCCACCAGGACGAGGTAGTCGACCGGTCGCGCGCTGTCGGCCAGTATCTCGGCCGCGCGTGCAGCGACGAAGCTGCCAAAGGAAAAACCGGCGAGTGCCAATGGATACGTTGCGGGCAGGCGCTCCTTGACGTCCGGCAGCGTGGGCACGATGCGCAGGACGTGCAGGAAGTCTTCGGTTTCGCCGTGGCCGGCATCGTGCGTGCCGTCCGATTCGCCGACCCCGCGAAAATTGAATCGCACTGCAAGCCAGCCCAACGCTGCAAACGTGCGCGCGATCGTGGCCGCGACCTTGTTGTCCATCGTTCCGCCGTACAGCGGATGCGGATGTCCGACACAGGCAACACCGGCGACCGGCGACGCGAGCGGCCAGTCCAGCGCCACGTCGATCCGACCCGCCGGGCCTGCGATCAGTCGCTTCTCGGCGCGCGGAGTCATCAGATGCGCAGTCGGTCGACCACCCGCCCATTGATCAGGTGCGAATCGATGATCTCGTCAATGTCCTGGCGATCGACGTACGTGTACCAGACCGCGTCGGGGTAGACGACGATGCATGGACCTTCGTCGCAGCGGTCCAGGCAACCGGACTTGTTGATGCGGACCTTGCCTTCACCGCTGAGGCCGAGTTCCTTGACGCGCGCTTTGGCGTACTGCTGCATCTCGGTCGCGTGATGACGATTGCAGCAGGCCGCACCTTCCTCGCGCTCGTTCAGGCAGAAGAAGACGTGATGCTTGTAATGACTCATGGGGTCGACGCCAAAAGAGCGATTATAGGAAGCGGTGCGGGTTCAACTGCGAGTTCAACTGTCGGTTCAAGGGCCAATTCAGCGGCGGCTTCGCTGCTGCAGCAGCAAAGCCGCCGCGAGGAACAGGGGCCATAACGCCGACAGCCACTGCGCGAGCGCATTGAAATTGAGTAACCGCCCCTGTCGCCACTCCTGCATCTGCGCCAGGTGATAGGGGTTGTCCGGAGTGGCATTGACGGCCACCAGCAGTGCAAGGACGGCGATCCCGGCGAAGCGACCCTGCCACGCGCGCGGACCGCCCGTGGCCGCGGCCAGTGAAAGCACGCCCAGTGAAATGCCGCCGAAGACTCCCGGCGTCAACCACGCCAGCGCGCGTTCCGGGCCGAACTGGACCGCGTTGGAGAGCGACTTTGCCATCAGCGCCGCCGCCATCAGCGCGGCCAGCAATCGGTATCGCGGGGCATTCGTGCGCAGCACCGAGGTGAGCGCCAGTCCGGCCGCGAGTATCGCCGATGCAACCACGAAGGCCTCGGCCAGCACGAACTCGGCGGGGCCGAAGAGTTCGGCGCCGAACTGCCACCATTCGCCGCCGAGCGCCGTGATGGCGGGCTCGAGCATGTCGCGCAGGCCGCCGTTGCCGAACAGCATCGGTTCGGGATAGATCTGCGCAAGCGGCCACAGCGCGACGGCCATCAGCACCGCTGTGGCGCCGTGCTCGAACCAGCGGCGGCGCCACTCGACGAGCCGGCCGCGGTCGATCAGCGCGGCGGCAAACGGCGCCGTCAGTGCGGCCCCCGCCAGTGCACCAATCGAGTTGCTCATCAGGTCGACATTCGACGCGACACGCGTTGGCAGGTACGTCTGCACAGCTTCGACCAACCCCGCCAGCAGTGCGCCCCCCAGTGCGCCTATCCCGATGGCTGATACGCCACGCACGCGCGGATACAGCGCGAGCACGATCAATGCGCCGAAGGGCAGGTAAGCGACGACATTGACGACCAGGTCAAAGGTCGTCGTGTAACGCGGAAAGGGTGCCGTCAGGAACGCAAGGGCATGGATGCCGAGATCGCGCCAGCCGGCCCACGGGGCCAGGCCGGAGTACAGCAGCAACATTCCATAGATCGCACAGGCTGCGCGTGCGATCGGCGAGGCCTGGGTTCGCAGTGTCGGAATCAGGCTGGGGCGTTCCATCGTTTCGTTGCCCGGCGCGGTGCTTCGGGGATGATGGACCCCAAGTCACCGCAGCGGCTGGCCGATGCTACAGTGACTCGCGTTGAAGTCGGTCGCACACGGTCGCACATTCAGTGCTCCATACAGTGACACACTCGGTGGCATCCGGTCGGCACTCGGGTCGGTGTGCATGACTCACCCCGTTCCTGTCTCCGCGCCTGCCGCACAGGCCAGCCGTCCTGAAGCGCCGCCCCTGGTCACCGCCGTCATCGAGCGCTGGGTCGCCGATGCTGCCTTGGCGGAGACCCTGCAGGTCGAAGTCGTGGCGAGAACCGGTTCGACCAACGAGGACCTGCTGGTTCGCGCCCGGCGTCGCCGACCCGACGGGCCGCTGCTGCTCGCCGCGGATGAGCAGACGGCTGGACGCGGTCGGCAGCAACGCCGCTGGGTCGCCCGGCCGCGCACCGCGCTGCTGTTTTCGCTCTCGGTACCACTCGCGGGGCTACCGGCAGCCCTTCCCGCCGTGACGCTTGCGTGCGGAGTGGCGCTGGCAGACTACCTTATCGGCCGCGGTGTGCCGGTCGCGCTGAAATGGCCGAACGATCTGCTGCTGGACGGACGCAAATTGGCGGGCATCCTCTGTGAACTGGCCGTCGACGCCGACGGACATGCCACCCTGGTCGTCGGCGTGGGCATCAACGGCTGTCTTGGCGATGCGGATCGCGCCGCCATCGGCCAACCGGCCGCGGCCCTGGATGAGCGCGTCCCATGGCCGCTGCTTGCCGCCGAGCGCGAGGCCTGGATTGCCGCCCTTGCCGGTGTCGTGCTGCGCACGGTGCGGCGTTTCGTGGGCGAGGGCTTCACGCCGTGGCGCATGCGCTTCAACGAACTGCTGGACGCCCGTGGACAACGGGTCGACATCGTCGACGATGGTCGCATCGTCGCCAGCGGTCGCGTCGTCGAAGTCGATACGATCGGGCGCCTGATGCTGGCTACTCCGAACGGTAGTCGCAGTATCAATGTCGGCGATGTTTCCCTGCGCGTTGCACCTTCCGATGACGCTGCTGATTGACATCGGCAACACCGCGCTGAAATGGGCGTTCACGGATGCCCGCAGCGAGCCCGCCGAAGTGCACGTCGAACTGCACCACGATGCCGACCACCTGGCGGCGCAATTGGCTTCGGCGTGGACGTCGATGCCCTCGGGACTGGCGGCGGTGGGCTGCAGCGTGGCCGCATCGCCGGTCCGTGCAGCGGTCGAGCGTGCAGCCGAGGCGCGCGGAGTGACGGTGCAGTGGCTCGGTGCCGAGCCGCGTCACGACGGCGAGGTCGTGCTGGTCAACGGCTATCGCAATCCCGCCCAACTCGGAGCCGATCGCTGGCACGGCATGCTGGGCGCCTGTCTTCGCTGCCCCGGATCGTTCGTGCTGGTGGCGGCAGGGACGGCCACCACGGTCGACTGCGTGCAGCGCAGCTCCGACGCGGCGCACTTCATCGGTGGCTGCATTGCGCCGGGGGCACGGATGATGTTCGAGGCACTGGCGCGGCGCACGGCGGGCTTGCCGCAGGCCAGCGGCGCGGCGACGGATTTCCCGGACAACACCGATGACGCGATCACGACGGGCGTCCTGGACGCACAGGCCGGGCTGGCTGTGCAGATCGTGCAGCGCTTTGCGCGCCGACTGGGACATGCGCCGGCCGTTCTGGTCAGTGGCGGCGACGCCGGACCCGTTGCCGATCGTCTGCGGACCAGCGGACTCGGTGCCGTGATCGAACATAATCTCGTCCTGGCCGGCCTGGCGCTTCGTGCGCGGGCATCCAACACGACGACCGACCGATGAAACTTGCGTTTCTTTTCCTGCTGCTGGTGAATGTCGCGCTCTTCGCGTGGCAGCAGGGGGTTTTTGGTCGCTATGCGGAGAGCGGGCGCGAGCCCGAGCGCATCGCCCGGCAGATCGAACCCGATCGCATCCGCGTTCTCAGCGAAAAGGATGTGCAGGTCCTGCGCGAGCGCGCCAGCCAGGCTCGTGCATCGGCGACGGTCGCCTCGGCGCCGTCCACCGCCGCGGCGCCTGATCTGTCGGTGGCACAGGCTTGTGTCGAGTTCGGTGACTTTCTGGCGGCAGACGTGACGCGCGTCGAGACCGCGCTGGTGAAGCTCGGCCTCGGGTCGCGCCAGACCACGCGCAGCGTGGACATGCCGGGCTGGTACCTGGTCTACGTGCCGCCGTTCAAGACGCGCGTGGAAGCCGATCGCGCCGCGACGGACTTCACGAAGCGGGGCGTCAAGGATCTGCTGGTGCTGACCGACGGTCCCTTGCGGCTCGGGATCAGCCTGGGATCGTTCAAGGATCCCGAGCTTGCCAAGGCGCATGTCGCAGCGCTGGACAAGCTCGGCGTCAAGAACGCGCGTGTTGCGGACAAGCCGACCTCGGTCAGCGCGACGCGCTACCAGTTGCGCGAACTCGATGCCGGTACGGCCCAGCAACTGGCTGCGATCCGCAAGGAATTCCCGGCGCAGTCAGTGCGCCCGTGCGGCAACGGTTGACCTGGGGTGGTCGCGGCACTTGCGCGCGGTCCGCTGCGTCGGGACAATCGCACCCGCTGAAATTCGACCGCAACGATTTTCCCCGGAGACCCTTGATGCGTTGCATGCCCCTCATGCTTCTGGCCGCCACTGCCGTGGCAGTTCCCTTGCTCGGATGTGCAACGCCCGAGGAACTTGCGGTCCAGCAGCAGCGCCGCGATCGCAATGTGCAGACCGGCACCAACATTGCTCGTACCGACGGGCGCGGACGAGTGGATACCGTGTCCGACAAGGACACTCAGGACGCGGTGCTGAACGACATGCGCAACGTGTCGCAGCAGTCTCTGTCGCCCAAGCCCGGTACCCCCTAGGCGTGCTCGCCGCGGTGATTCAGGCGGACGTCGTCAGTGCGCGTACCGCGGCCCGCTCGAGTGCCGGCAGTTGACCCGTGCGCGCCGCGAGCGACGCCGCGGTCGGACTGCGTTGACGTTCGGCCCAGATCGGTTTCGGGAAGTGTGCGTCGTCCTCAAAGCGCGGGATGAGGTGCCAGTGAAGGTGGGGCGTCATGTTCCCGAGACTCGCGATGTTCATCTTGTGCGGACGCATGACGGTCCGCTGCGACTGTTCGACGGCGAACACGGCGTGCATGAAGTGATCGCGCTCGGCCGCTGACAGGTCGGTCATCTCGCGCACGTGCGCATTCCAGATGACGCGCATGAAACCCGGATAGTCCGGATCGTCGACGGCCACGACGCGCAGCCGCCCATCGTCGTGGATCACGCGCCCTCCAGCGCCTCCGCACAGTTCGCATGGCAGCGCAGTCATCGCAGTTCCTTTTTCATTCGCAGATCGGTTTCCACCGGAACGAATCCCAGCGCGCGATTCAGGGTGAGCATGCCCTCGTTCGCCGCATCGTTGAAAGTGCGGATCTCCCGGGCGTCGACCTCGAGCGCATAGCGGATCGAGTGCAGCTTCAGCCAGCGCGCCAGCCCATGCCGGCGCCACGCGCGCACGACGCCGGTCATCGAGGTCATCAGGCGGCCCTCGGCCGACGTCTGTGCACACAGACCGATCCAGCTCGCGCCGTCGAGAGCGACAAAGGTTCCTGCGGAACTGAAGGCCGGGTCGCCGAGCTCTTCGCTCAAAAAGCTTTCGAATGTGGGATCCGCTCCGCTGATGCCAAATGGCACGTCGCGCCACAGGTCCACGATCAGGTCATACAGGTGCCGCGGTGCGGTCGCGACGGCGAGCGCGAGCTGCCGGTAGTTGGCGATGCGTATGCCGGTGCTGAAGAGCTGGTCGGTAAGTGAATCGATGCCGCGGGCGACGCGCTCGGGCACGACCGTGCCGAGCGACAGCCGGCTTTCGATGCGACGGTTGTAAACGGCGTAGCCGCGCCCGAGCGCGAAGCGTTCGGCGCGCGGATTCGAGGCGAGCACCTCGGTACAGAGTTCGATCGCGCCGCGTTGCCGCGCTTCCGACTCGAGGGCTTCGTACAGCGCGGCGCCGATGCCGTGCCCGACTCGTGCCGGGTCCAGAGTGACGCGCATGCGCAGCCGCCCCTCGGTCGCGGCCACGTCCGGAACTTCGAGGAAACCGAACCCGGCAAGCTGCCCCGGAGCGTCTTCGGCGACGAACTTCAGGTGAAAGCGCTCACCGCGACGACGGGCCGCTGCGGCGATCTCGGCGCCCGTGCGCGGCCAGTCCGGATGCACGGCGGTGATGATGCGTGCAATCTCGTCATTGTCTGCCGTGGCATGGGCCGGGCGGACCGTGATCTGCCGATTCATGCGGCGCGATCTTAGGCGCGACCGCCGCTACCGTGCTAGACCAGCACGCGCTCGATGCCGCCGGCGTTGGCGCGGGCGACATATTCCGGCATCCAGTCCGCACCGAGCACATGGCGAGCGAGCTCCACGACGATGTAGTCGGCGTCGATGTCGGCATCGTCGTTGTAGCGCTTCAGCCCCTGCAGGCACGACGGACAGGACGTCAGGACCTTGACCGCACCATTGAAGCCGTCGGCGCGCAGCCGCCCGGCGGCGGCAGTGACCTCGCGCTCCTTGCGGAATCGCACCTGGGTCGCGATATCGGGACGCGAGATCGCAAACGTGCCGGATTCCCCGCAGCAGCGATCGTTCTTCTCGATCGTCATGCCGTCGGCGGTTGCCACCAGCGCATTGACCGTAATCAGCGGATCCTGCTGCTTCATCGGGCTGTGGCAGGGATCGTGGTACATGTAGCGCACGCCGCTGACACCCTCGATACGGACACCTTTTTCGAGCAGGTACTCGTGGATGTCGACGATCCGGCACTGCGGGAAAATCTCCTCGAATTTGTAGTCCTGCAACTGGTCGTAGCAGGTACCACAGCTCACCACGACTGTCTTGATGTCGAGGTAATTCAGCGTGTTGGCGACACGGTGAAAGAGCACCCGGTTGTCGGTGATGATCTTCTCCGCCTTGTCGAACTGGCCTGAACCCCGCTGCGGATAGCCACAGCACAGGTACCCCGGCGGCAGCACCGTCTGCACTCCGGCGTGCCACAGCATCGCCTGCGTGGCGAGGCCGACCTGCGAGAAGAGCCGCTCAGATCCGCAGCCCGGGAAGTAGAACACCGCTTCGGACTCGCTGGTCGTGCGCTGCGGATCGCGGATGATCGGCACGTAGCGGGCATCCTCGATGTCGAGCAGCGCGCGCGCGGTCTTTTTCGGCAGGTCGCCCGGCATCTTCTTGTTGACGAAGTGGATCACCTGCGTGGTGACCGGCGGCCGGCCGCCCGTCGTGGCCGGCGGCCGGCGCGTCTGCTGCCGGCCCAGCCGTTTGAAAAGGTCGACGCCGATGCGCTGCGCCTGGTAGCCCCACTCGAGCATCAGCGTGCGCGCGACCTTGATCGTCTGCGGATCCTTGACGTTCAGGAAGAACATGGAAGCCGCGGTGCCCGGATTGAACTTCTTCTTGCCCATGCGCCGCAGCAGGTCGCGCATCGCCATGCTGACGTCGCCGAAGTCGATATCGACCGGGCACGGTGCAAGGCACTTGTGGCAAACGGTGCAGTGGTCGGCCACGTCGCCGAACTCGTCCCAGTGCTTGATCGAGACGCCGCGTCGCGTCTGCTCCTCATAGAGAAACGCCTCGACCAGCAGCGAGGTCGCGAGGATCTTGTTGCGTGGCGAGTAGAGCAGGTTGGCGCCGGGCACGTGGGTCGAGCAGACCGGCTTGCACTTGCCACAGCGCAGGCAGTCCTTGATCGCATCGGAGATCGACTTGATGTCGCTCTGCTGCATGATCAGCGACTCGTGCCCCATCAGGCCGAAGCTCGGCGTGTAGGCGTTCCTGAGGTCGGCGCCGGGCAGCAGCTTGCCCTTGTTGAAGCGACCCTCGGGATCGACGGTGTTCTTGTAGCGCCGGAAGTCCGCCGTCTCGGCGTCGGTCAGGAACTCGAGCTTGGTGATGCCGATGCCGTGCTCACCCGAAATCACGCCGTCGAGGTCGCGGGCAATCTGCATGATGCGGGCGACCGCGGCATTGGCCCGCTGCAACATCGCGTAGTTGTCGGAGTTGACCGGAATGTTCGTGTGCACGTTGCCGTCGCCGGCATGCATGTGCAAGGCAACGAACACGCGCCCGCGCAGCACGCGGGCGTGGATCGCCTCGCACTCGGCCAGCACCGGAGCAAAGGCCGCCCCGGCAAAGATCCGCTCGAGCGGCGCCCGCACTTCGGACTTCCATGACACGCGAATCGTGTGGTCCTGCAGCAGATCGATGACCAGGACTGCCGGTCGCCGGTCACCGTCGTCCGGCGAATGAGTGCTCGTCAGGTGCGTGAGTCCGAGCTGCGTCAACTCCGGAGCCGCAGCGGCGAGCGATGCGTCGAAGTGCGTCAGCAGCCACTGCCAGCGCTTGCGTGTGTAGGCGATCAGCTCGCGTGCCTGCTCGACGCGGTCGCCGAGGATCTCGGAACGCGGCAGGCGATCGATCTCGACATCGTCGGTCTTGCCGATCGCGAACGGCGAGGCCAGGTAGCCATCGAGCGCGTCGAGCAACTCGAGCTTGTTCTCGATCGACAGCTCGATGTTGATGCGTTCGATCGCATCGGTGTACTCGCCCATTCGCGGCAGCGGGATGACGACGTCCTCGTTGAGCTTGAATGCATTGGTGTGGCGGGAGATCGCGGCGGTCTTGGCGCGGTCGAGCCAGAACTTCTTGCGGGCCTCGGCACTGACGGCGACGAAGCCTTCGCCGGTGCGGCTGTTGGCCATCCGCACGACCTCCGAGGCGGCATGCGCGACGGCGGTATCGTCGTCACCGACGATGTCCCCGATCAGCACCATTTTCGGCAGTCCGCCGCGCCGCGACTTGGTCGCATAGCCGACCGCGCGCAGGTAGCGCTCGTCGAGGTGTTCGAGCCCGGCGAGCACCGCTCCTCCCGGACGACGCTCGAGGTAATCGGTGATCTCGACCATCGACGGCACCGCTTCACGGGCACGGCCGAAGAATTCCAGGCAGACGGTGCGGATGTGCCGGGGCATCCGGTGCACGATCCAGCGCGCCGACGTGATCAGCCCGTCGCAGCCTTCCTTCTGAACGCCCGGTACGCCGCCGAGGAACTTGTCGGTGACGTCCTTGCCAAGACCGACCTTGCGAAACTGTGCGCCCGGAATCGCGAGGCGCTCGCTGCGTAGCGTCCGTGCCTTTGCGGCGGGCTGGCGGCCGTCCTTCCACGTCAGCTCGAAGACGGCCTCGGTGGCGTCGTGGATCTTGCCGAGGTTGTGGCCGATGCGCTGCACCTCGAGCCAGTGGCCCTCGGGGTCGACCATGCGCCACCACGCGAGATTGTCGACTGCGGTGCCCCAGAGCACCGCCTTCTTGCCGCCGGCGTTCATCGCGACATTGCCGCCAACGCACGATGAGTCGGCTGATGTCGGATCGACGGCAAACACGTACCCGCCCCGCTCGGCGGCATCGGCGACGCGCTTGGTGACCACGCCTGCTTCGGAAAACACCGTCGGTACCGGCGCGTCGAGTCCCGGCTGGGCGATCGACTCGACCTCGGAGAGCGCCTCCAGTTTTTCCGTGTTGATGACGGCCGACAGCGGGGTGAGCGGAATGGCGCCGCCGGTGTAGCCGGTGCCGCCGCCGCGCGGGATGATGGTCAGTCCGAGCGAGATGCACGCACGTACCAGGCCCGGGATCTCATCCTCGGAGTCCGGCTGCAGCACAACGAACGGGTATTCGACGCGCCAGTCGGTGGCGTCGGTCACGTGCGACACGCGCGCGAAGCCGTCGAACCGGACGTTGTCGTCGCGCGTGTGGCGCGCGAGTTCGCGGCGCGCCGCCTTGCGCAGGTCCCAGGTCGAGCGAAACTCGTCTTCGAAGCTCTGCACGGCCTTACGCGCTGCCGCGAGCAGCTGGCCGACCTTGGCGTCGCGCTCGCGGTCGCTGTCGGTGGCGGGGGCCGTCTCGCGGCGCTTCTCGATCTCGCCGAGCCGGTGATGCAGCGCCTCGATCAGCAACGCGCGACGCTTGGGATTGTCGAGCAGGTCGTCCTGCAGGTATGGGTTCCGTCGTACGACCCAGATGTCGCCCAGCACTTCGTAGAGCATTCGCGCCGAGCGGCCGGTGCGGCGTTCGCTGCGCAGTTCGTCGAGCACGCGCCACGCGTCGGCGCCGAGCAGCCGGATCACGATCTCGCGATCCGAGAATGAGGTGTAGTTGTACGGAATCTCGCGCAGTCGAACCGGCGGTTCGAGTACGGCGGGCGCGGAGCGCAATCCCTGGGGCGGGACGGGAGCGTTCATGAGGTGTGGACCGGCCATTGGTCCAAGTGGACGCTTGGGTGGTAATTGTAACTTTTGCGATGCAGCGAAGAGCGATGACCCCGCAATCCGGACTGTCGATTGAACTCGCCGCGGCGCGGAGGTCCTCCCGAGTCGACCCCGGACCCTATCGACTTCCAAGGCAGAATCCGATCCACCCGTCGAATCCAGCCCACTTCCATGCGCCTCACTTCGGACATCTCCAGTCAACGCCCGGGCGTTCTGCTCCTGCGCTTCACGGTCGCCGGACTCATGCTGTTCCACGGCGTTGCGAAGTTGCGCAACGGTCTGGAGGGGATCGAGTCACTGCTCGCGAATGTCGGGCTGCCGACCTGGTTCTCTTATGGCGCTTTGGTCGGCGAAGTCCTTGCACCCTTGCTCGTCCTTGCCGGCGTCTGGGTTCGGCCCGCCGCGCTGGTCATGGCGTTCACCATGGTCGTTGCCGTCGGATTGGCTCATCCGACCCAACTGTTCACGATCGGCAGAACCGGGGGTTATGGCCTTGAGCTGCAGGCGTTCTTCTTCTTCTGCTCCATTGCCATCGCATTGCTGGTTGAGCGCAGAAGGACCTGACCTCCGACATCGAGTCGCGCCGCCCGTAGTCGGGTCAAGCGAAGGCTCAGGCTCACCCTCGCATGAGGAGGGCTTGTCGCACCGGTGGGCACGCCAGTTGCCCAGTGTCTAACGCCGGCGCCCGCCCGTGGAGCGCCGAACCCTTCGGTCTGTGTCGTCGCCACGATGCCGCCGTTGCGGTTCGGGGCGTGCGGGCGTTCGGCGTCGCACCTACGTCACAGGTCCGTGTCGTCTACGTTCAGTACACGGGCCTAGTCTTGCTGGCCAGCTTTGCAACTGGAGATATGCGATGAAGCAACTGACTTCCATCCTTGCAGCGTGCGTCGGTGCGCTTGTTTTCACCGCCGGATGTAACAGGACCGACACTCCGCCGGCGCCGACCGCAGCACCGCCCACCAACACGGCGCCGCCCGTAACGACGGCACCGTCTGCGCCGCCGGTACAGGAGGCTCCGTCGACGCCGACCGCGCCGATGCCGCCGCCTGATGTGCCCAAGGGCGATGCATCGGCCGGCCCCAAGCCCGGCCAGGCGAACGACCATTCAAGCCCGGCGTTCAAGGGGGGCGGCAAGGAAGTTCCCAAGTAGATCGATCCCGCTGTCGCTCCGCGCGGGTCGACCTTTGCCCGTTGGCCGAGCTTGAAATCGGTCACGTCGGCACTGTTCCCCGGCAGTCGCCGGTCGCTCTGAGCGCCGCTTCGCGACGGACCGGCCAGCAGTTCAGGCGACGAGCGGCGCCTCCTGCATGGCGGCCGTCTGTTCGCGCAGCTCGAGGATGCGCTCCTCCCAGTAGCGCGGTGTGTCGAACCACGGAAACGCAGCAGGAAAGGCCGGATCGCTCCAGCGCCGCGCAATCCACGCGGCGTAATGCATCAGGCGCAGGGTCCGCAGGGCTTCAACCAGGTGCAGTTCGCGCCGGTCGAACTCGCTGAAGTCCTCGTAGCCCGCCAGCAGGTCGGCGAGCCGCTGTGTCTGCTCGATGCGGTCCGCCCCGAGCAGCATCCACAGGTCCTGCACGGCCGGGCCGGTGCGCGCATCGTCGAAGTCGACGAAGTGCGGCCCATGGTCGGTAAGGCCGTCGTACCAGAGGACATTGCCCTCGTGCACGTCACCGTGCAGGCGGATCCGCGCAACATCGCCGGCGCGATCGAAAGCACGCTGCACTTCGTCGAGAGCCTGCTGCGAGACGCCCTCGTACACCGTGCGCAGTTCGGGCGGCAGCCAGCCCTGCGCGAGCAGCCAGGCGCGCGGCTCACGGCCGAAGCTTTCGATGTCGAGCCCGGGACGCGCCTCGAACGCGCGCGTGCGTCCGACGGCGTGCAGTCGTCCGAGGAAGCGGCCGATCCATTCGAGAACCTTGGGGTCGTCGAGCAGCGGTGCCCGTCCGCCGCGGCGCTTGAAGACTGCAAAGCGAAAGCCCTCGAAGGTGTTGAGCGTACGGTCGCGCAGCCGCAGCGGTGGCACTGCCGAGATTTCGGCGGCGGCCAGCTCGGCGACGAAATCGTGCTCCTCGAGAATCTGCGCATCGGTCCAGCGCCCCGGCCGATAGAACTTGGCCACGACGAAGCCGGGAGGTCCGTCGTCGGTGTCGATGCCGACCTGGAATACCCGGTTCTCGTAACTGTTGAGTGCCAGCAGGGACCCCGTCGTTGCCAGCCCCGCACTGTCGAGTGCATTCAGGACCACGTCCGGCGTCAGGCCGGAGTAGGGCAGATCGGTGCTCGCGAGTGAGTCTTCCATGGCCACCATGGTAGGCCAGTGGAACCGTCGCTCTCGCGTGGTACCTTCGCACAGATCGAGGAGGCTGGGGCACGATGCCTGCACAGGAATACCTGCGCCGCATACTGACTGCGCGCGTTTACGACGTTGCGATCGAATCTCCGCTGGAAGACGCACCGAAGCTTTCCAGTCGACTCGGCAACCGCGTGCTGCTCAAGCGCGAAGACCTGCAGCCGGTCAAGAGCTTCAAGCTGCGCGGCGCTTACAACAAGATGGCCCGGCTCGACCGGGCGCAGCTGAAGCGCGGCGTCATTGCGGCATCGGCCGGCAATCACGCGCAGGGCGTCGCGCTGGCGGCGCAGAAGCTCGGCTGCCGGGCCGTCATCGTCATGCCGGTGACGACGCCGCAGGTCAAGGTCGAGGCGGTGCGGGCGCGCGGCGCCGACGTGGTCCTGTTCGGCGATTCGTATTCCGACGCCTACGCGCACGCACTCGAAGTGCAGGCGAAGAAAAAGCTCACCTTCGTGCATCCGTTCGATGACCCCGATGTCATCGCCGGCCAGGGCACGATCGCGATGGAGATCCTGCGCCAGCACCACCCGGTCGAGCACGGGCCGATCCACGCGGTGTTCGTCGCGATCGGAGGGGGCGGGCTCGCCGCCGGGGTCGGCGCCTTCCTCAAGGCGCTGGCACCCGAGATCCGCGTGATCGGTGTTCAGACCATTGATTCGGACGCGATGGCGCGCTCGCTCGCGGCAGGTCGGCGTGTCCAGTTGCACGACGTCGGCCTGTTTTCGGATGGCACTGCGGTCCGGCAGGTCGGCGAAGAAACGTTCCGGCTCTGTCGCAAGTACGTCGACGAGATCGTCCTGGTGGACACCGACGCGATCTGCGCGGCCATCAAGGATGTCTTTGCCGATACGCGCTCGATCCTCGAGCCCGCGGGCGCGCTGGCGATTGCCGGCATGAAGTTCTACGCGGCGCGCGAGCGGCTCAAGGGCAAAACGATGGTGGCGATCGCTGGCGGGGCGAACATGAACTTCGACCGCCTGCGCTTTGTCGCCGAACGCACGGAAGTGGGTGAGGCGCGCGAAGCGCTGTTCGCGGTGACGATTCCCGAGGAGCGCGGCAGCTTCAAGCGCTTCTGCGAACTGGTCGGCAGCCGCAGCGTGACCGAGTTCAACTACCGCATCAGCGACGCCGCGTCGGCGCAGGTCTTCGTCGGCATCAGCACGTCCAGTGCCGGTGACAACGAGAAACTGGCGCGCAGCTTCCGCCAGCACGGCTATGCCACGGTCGACCTGACCCATGACGAACTGGCGGCCGAGCACGTGCGCTACATGGTCGGCGGTCGCAGCGACCTGGCGGCCGGCGAGCTGATCTACCGCTTCGAGTTTCCCGAACGTCCCGGTGCGCTGATGAAGTTCCTGACCAGCATGGCGCCGGGCTGGAACATCTCGATGTTCCACTATCGCAATCAGGGGGCCGATTATTCGCGCGTGCTGGTCGGGCTGCAGGTGCCGACATCCGAGCGGCGTGAGTTTGCGCATTTCCTCGCCGAGCTCGGGTTTCGTCACTGGAACGAGACCGGCAACCCGGCCTACCGGTTGTTCCTCGGTTGAGGAGGTCGCGCGGTGCAGCGCGGACGCGTCGACGCCAGGGAACGATACGCCCGGGCGCACGCGGGCATCGCGCGCGATGACCCGCGCTGTGCTGAAGAACTGCAGCGCTCATGGGAGGCGATGAACGCTGCCGGCGACCATGCCGGCTGTCTTTGTGTCGCGGCTGCGATGTGCGAGTGGATGCATGTACAGCGGCGCGACTTCCGCGACTATGCGTGCTGGCGGGCACGGCTGGAGGCCGGCTTCAGCGGCCTGGCCGATAGGATCCTGCCCGACCTGGAACGCGCGCATCAGTTGCGTCTGCTGATCGGATCGTCCTGGGCAGCGCAGATCAAGCCTGTCTCGGACGTCAGCAGCAGCCAGCTCGCCGAGCGGATCGACGCATTGCTCGACGAGTCGCTCGCCGACCCCGGGGCCGTCGGACCCGAACTTCACCTGCTTGCCGCGGCGGCCGCGGTTCGTGCGCATGGCCACCGGGATCACATTGCCGGAATCGAAGCGACGATTGCGCGCGCGACAGCGCGCTATGACGAGGCCGATCCAGCGGCTCAGGTGCACTGGTTGCAGGCCGTCGGCACTGCGCTGACGTTTTCCGTGCCCGGGGATCGCGGTCTGCAGCTGCTGGGTGTGGCGCGCGAACATGCCGCGCGTCTCGGCATGCGGTCCGTGCTGTTCGAGCTGAGTCACGACGAGGCGTTCGTTCGTCTCGGTCGTGAAGGTCCCGACGGCCTCGAGCCGTTGTTCGAGCAGATGGAAAGGACACTGGATGCCACGCGGCTGTACGACGTTGCGCGTCGCTATCACCTGCTGGCTCGCCAATGCCTGCATCGGCCGACCGAGAGCGGGCCGGCGTTCTACTACGCGAAGACGTCGATCGAACTCGTCGAGCGCAGCGGCTATCCGATTCACGACGCCGCGATGCTCTATGCCACCTATGCCTATGCCTGCGCGCGGCGCGGCGACGTGCCGGCGGGACTCGCGGCCATCGAGAAGGTGACGGCGGAATCCGCCGGCGAGCAGCGGCGCCAGCAGGAATCGATCGGCCTGTTCCTGCGGGCCTACGCCATGCTGTTGAAGGAGCCTGCAACGCATGCGGCGAGTCTGCTGCAGCAGGCGTTTGCCGAGGCCGATCGCATGCAATGGTTCGGCTTCCGTCCGGTGCCCTGACGTGGCCGCACACCTGGTCGAGGCCGCGCTGCAGCTTGGCATCGAGTCTGCGTCCTTCGCGCGCAAGCTGATCGCGCTGCGCAAACTCACGCCGCCGGGATACTCGGCGGCCTGGCCGCGTGCCGTGCGTATCACGACGCTCGGCAGTTTTCATTTGACGGTCAATGACGCTCCGCTGGCTTCCGACGGCAAGCTTCCGCGCAAGACCCTGGAGTTGCTGCAGTACCTCGCCGGCAGCCCGGGCCTGACGGTTGCCGTCGACCGTCTGACGGCAACCCTCTGGCCCGAGCTCGAAGGCGACCTCGCGCGCGGAGCGTTTCGTACTGCGCTGCACCGACTGCGCAAGCTGCTCGAGGACACACACGCGGTCGAGTTCGACGGTGCCAGCGTCCGACTCGATCCGACGCACGTCTGGGTCGATGCGCTCGCGTTCGAGCGGCTTGCCGTCTCGGCCGAGTCGCACCTGCTGCGCGGCGAGGGCCCGCGCGGTCGATTTGAAGGCGCCGAGGCGGCCGCCTTGTACGCCGGACACTTTCTCGCCGATCAACCCGAGAGTGCCTGGGTGCTGGCGCCGCAACAGCGCCTGCGCAGCCGCTTTGCGCGTCTGACCTCGATGCTGGGCGAACATCTGGAACGCGGCGGTGAAACCGTGCAAGCTCGCGCGCTTTACATGCAGGCGATCGAGATCGACCCGCTGCATGAGGAAACCGCCCGGCGCCTGATGGTTCTGCTGCGCGATGGCGGCGAGACGAGCGCTGCGCTCGAGGTGTATCGCGCGCTGCGGCAGCGCCTTTCGGTCGTGCTGGGCCAGGCTCCGTCGGCGCAGACCCAGCGACTGGCCGAGAGCCTGCGCGAATAGGCGCGATCGCCAACGGTGATGCTGCCGTAACGCTGTTCCCGCTACACCTGCATCCGTGTCCACAGAGCGGAGGCAGACATGACCGAGCGGAACGAACGAATCGACAGGACACGGCTGCTCTTCGCGGCAGCTGCAACCACCCTGGTGCTCGCTGCCTGCGGCGGCAGTGACGACAGCACGATGGCTGGAGCCTCGCTCACGCCCGCGCCGACGCCGGCGCCCACGCCTTCGCCCACGCCGCCGCCGGGCTCGCCGCCTGCGCCCGCGCCGTCACCGCCCCCCGCGGCGGCGCCTCCTCCTCCTCCACCGCCCCCGCCGCCGATCGCAGTGACCGCCGCCGGCATCCCTGAGGGCCTGCCGGTCAGCGCGACGATCGGCTCGACGGGCGGAACGTTGACCAGCGACGACGGTCGTCTGACCGTCTCCGTGCCGGCGGGTGCGCTCGCCGCCGATACCGTGATCGGCATCCAGCCGATCACGGCCACCGCTCCGGGAGCGCTCGGGCACGCGTACCGGCTCACGCCCGAAGCGCAGAACTTCGCGCAGCCGGTGTCGCTGACGTTCAAATATTCGGCTGCGGAGGCCCGTGCCAGCGGTCCGATCTGCTGCGCGTGGCGACGCAGACCGCGCAGGGCACGTGGACGTTCGCCCGCGACGACGCACGATGCGACGCAACGCACGTTGACCGTGGCAACGACGCACTTCAGCGACTGGGCGAACGTCAGCGGTCTGTTGCTCGGCCCGAGGACTCGGTCGTGCGGGTCGGCAAGGAGGTGAGCCTGCGGGTGATCATTTGCGGCGATGCGCCGAACCCCGCGAATCCGAACGCACCACCCCTGTTGCGCGAGTGTCTGGCGCCCCACCTTCATGGGCCTCGAGATCGATGTCTGGGCCGTCAACGGCATTGCCGGGCGGCAACGCCAGCGTCGGCACCGTGCAAGGGCTGGATCCTGTTCCCGGTGCACGCTACAAGGCGCCCGCTGCAGTTTCAAGCAGACCCAGGTCGACGTCAGCGCCCGCTACTTTCACCCACGCGACGGCGGCACCGTCACGCTTGGTCGCCGGAGTCACGATCGTCGATGCGGTCCGCGCCTACAGCGGTGCATTTTTCGCGAGGACGTCAACTTCTCAAGCGGAGGTCGAATTCAGCGCCAACCTGGCCGTGTTTCATCTGCCTGACCCGGCCGCCGAGGCGAGAGGTCAGACGATGTACGGCATTGCCACCGGCAGCGCCGCAATTCGCGCGCGGATGCCCGACTGCGACTGGGCGACCGGCACGGCGTTCCTCGACCCGAACCTGACTTCGCTGATCACCACTGAAGGCGGCTCCAGCCCAATCGCCAACACCTACCAGCTCACGCTCTGGGCCGTTCCGACGCTGACGTTCAACTGCAAGTTCGGTACGGTCACCGGACCGTTCGCGACCTCGGTCGTGGTCGGCCTGACGGCGACCTGCGAGGCGCCGCCGCTCGAGGCGGAGCGACACCAGATTGTCGGCAGCTGGACCTGTCGGCTGGCCCAGGACGCGACGACCAGTGCGAACTGGACGCTGCGGGCCACGCGATGAACGTGCCGCTGCTCGCGATCGAGCGTGCGCTCGACCCGGCTTCTGAGTCAGCGCTGAGTCCGGAGGCCGCCCTCGATCTGGCGGCCGCCGACTTTGCCGCTCGCGCTGGCGCGCTGGCCGATCTGCTGCAGCGCTGGCGCCGTCCGGCGCTTGCGCGCACCGTGCTCGCCAGCCTGCTGGCCGGCGACGGTGAGACGTTTCGTGAACTGCTGCGCGACTTCGATCCGCCGGTGCCGGGCAAGTGCTGGTGGCTGCGCGACGTGGTCGAGAAAATCGTCGGCACCGTCGAGTTCCGCAACGTGTGCCGACTGCGCACCGACCTGACGGCCGGCGAACGGGCGCTCTTTGTGCGGCTCTTACTGCGGCATCGGCAGGAGGGCAACGCGTTGCCGCTGGCCGGTACTGGCGGCGATCCGTACCAGGAAGTCGCTCTCGGTCCTGCGATCTCGCCCGGTCCATTTCTCGATGTACTGCGCGACGAAGGCCTGGTCTGCTGCTCGGACGAGCCGATTCAGGGCGCTGGCGTGTAGCACGCGTTTGCCGCGCCCGAACACGTTTGCGTCAGCCAGTCATTGATCCGAGCGGGCTGCGGGCCGGCAGCGTCGGGCCTGCATGGTGTCGCAGCGAGATCGACGCGCGCTGGACTTGACCGCCCGCCGTAGGTCCCGGCAAGCTGCGGCAGCCTCCCATGCCGGCGCCGTGCTGGCCCCTCCCCACCGATGTTGCGACTGATACTCAACTCCAGCCGCTACCTGGTCGTGGCCGCCGTGATCGGCGCCCTGGCCGCGTCGCTGGCGCTTTATGTCTATGGCCTTGCCGAGACCGTTGTCGTGATCGTGCGGGCCATCGAGAAGGCCGAGATCAGCAGCAAGGGTGCGAAGGCGATGGCGCTCGAGTTCATCGAGATCGTCGATCTGTTTCTGCTCGGCACCGTGCTGTTGATGATCAGCCTCGGCTTCTATGAGCTTGTTCATCCGCTCCAATCTCGATTTGCCGGAGTGGCTGCACTTCCGCAACTTCGACGACCTGAAGCTCAAGCTGGTCGGCGTCGTCATCGTCGTGCTGGCGGTGCTGTTCCTCGGCCATGTCGTCGCCTGGAACGGCGAGCGCGACCTGCTGCGCCTGGGCGCGGCCATTGCGCTGGTGATTGCCGCACTGACCTACTTCCTGTCGATTTCCAAGGGCAGCAAGGGCTGAGGTCCGCCGCGGCCGTGCGGCCGCCGGCGCGTTCGTCGAATTTTCCGCATCTGGCCTGCCGAAGTCGCCGCTGCCGACGGCGCGATCCATCTTCATCATGCGTCCCGTCCGGTGCTCGCCGGGCAACTAACCGGGCGGGGGCCGACATGTACGAGATGACCGACGAAGCCATGGCGCTGACCGTGGCCGAAGTGACGATGCAGGACTTCCTGGCGGCGGTGATGCTGGTCGAGCGCTCGCCGGCACCCATCCCGACCGTGCGCGTGCAGCCGTCGCGACCCCTGATCGAATACCCGGTGACACGGCACCCCACACGCAGCCGCTTGCAGCCGGCCGCCACCCATCGCGCGGCGATGCCACGGCCGATGGCGCGCGACGACGAATCGGCTCCCTTCGCTGGCGCACGCACGGTCTACTGGCTGGCGCTGGCCGCTGCCATGGCGGCGATTGTACTGCTCTAGCGCGGCGGGCGGTCGCGCGAGGGCATGCGGTAGAGCCACACGGCCAGCCCGACGCCCATCACCGCCAGCAGACCCTTCAGCCACAGCGGCTCGACGAAGAACACGATCGACGTGCCCAGGGTCAGCGACATCAGCGCGACGGCGGTGATCTTGGTCTTGTACGGGATGCTGCGGTGGCGCTCCCACTCGTGGATGATCGGTCCGAACGTGCGCTGCGCGAGCAGCCAGTCGTAGAAACGGCGCGATCCACGCGCATAGCAGGCGGCGGCCAGCAGCACGAACGGAGTGGTCGGCAGCAGCGGCAGAAAGATCCCGATGAGACCGAGCACGAGTGCCACGGTCCCGGCGGCCAGGAAGAAGGCTCGAACCCAGCGCGAACGGTGCTCGGCCGGCTCGGCAGGTGGCCGCGCCGACTTCAATGCGAGCTCTGTTCGTGGGCGGCGCCGGTCGGCGTATCGAGAGGCGGCCACAGGAACTCGCCGGGGTGCGAGACGAGCCGTCCGCGGATCGCGCGGTACACCTTGGCGCGGTTGGTCGGCGAAATGTCGACCGCACGCATCGCGACCCGCAGGGCCAGTCCGAAGCTGACGCCGACATTCAGCGCGCCGATGACGACGATGCCGGCGACCGCCATCCAGAACGGTGCCGTCTTCAATGCATCGAGCCCGAGCGAGAATGCCGCAACCGCCGCCTGGCCGGTCGACAGCGTCACGTGGCGCACTTCGATCGGGAGTCCGAAGAAGGCGAACACCAGGGGTGTCAGTCCGAGCAGGACGCCGAGGCCGATGTTGCCGGCGAGTCCGGCGATGTTGTCGCGCCACCAGTCGGCGCGCTCGCGCGCTCCATCCGCTCCGAGGTGGTGCACGCGGCGGGCGTTGGTCGCAATCGCGGCATGCAGCTGGCGCACGGTGAAGGCGTTGTCCGCCCACCCGGCAAAGAGCCCCGAGAGCCACAGCAGCACACCGGTGTAGGCGGCGAACAGAAACGACGGCCCCAGTATCGAGTGCGATCGCAGGACTTCGCGCGCCTTGGCGTCGGAAAGCGGGCCCTCGCCGAGGACCAGCCACCAGAGCAGGGCGACGGCGAGTACGGCCGGCATCACCGCCATCAGGTTGCCGAACACGGAGGCGACCTGGGACCGGACCAGCGCCGCGCTCTCGCTCACCAGTGCCTCCACCTGGCCCGGGCGTTCGAGGTCACGCATGCGTGCGGCGAGCGCCGGGGCCGTCATCGCGGGCTGTTTGGTGGCGACCGTGAAGTGCGCCAGCGCGATCAGCACGAACACGCCCGCGTAGTTCAGCGAAGCGAAGAGGCCCTCCCAGAACGGCGGCATGTGCGCGGCCGTGATCGCGAACTTCAGGTACACCGCAATGGCCATCAGCGCACCGCCACCGGCGCTGATCGCCAGCATGTGCCGGTACTGCGCACGAGTGCCTGCGATGTAGTGCGCTCCAGTCTCCGCATTGCGCTCGGCGATCCGGCGCGACAGCAGCCGCATGTTCTCGCGCCACAGCGCACCGACGCCGCGGGACTGCGCGTCCCGGCGCACGGCGTTCATCGCCTCGCGCAGGATGTGCAGCGGATCCTCTCCGGACATCCAGCGTGCCACTCTCTGCACACGCACGAGTTGTGCCCGCGTCCGTTCGCTGAGATAGAACAGATCGACCGAGACACCGGTCTCCGTCAGCTTGGCATGCAGCGTCGCCAGCAGCGCCAGGCTTTCGTCGACGACGTGGTCCAGCTCGCTGCGAGATGTTTCATCGCGGGCGGCCAGGAAAGCCTCCACGGCGGCGACCAACCGGCCAAAGGGGCTGTCAAGCGCGCTGCTGTCGGCAAAGCGCCGGCGCATATCGGACGCAAGGCCGACCGCCTGGGCTTCGGAAGCCAGCGTCAGCATCGCCGAGCCGAGTTGCGGATCCAGTTTCGCGGCTGACTCGGGTCCGACAAAGAGTCAGGGCGACCCGACGCGCGTCCTCAGCGGGCAGCAGGTCGATCCACGCAATGGTCCTGCGTGCGCCGAGCAGTGCGCCGATCAGCAGCGCGGGCTCCTTGCGGAAGTCGGGCTGCGGCAGCACCGCCGCGAGGCAGCGCTCGTAGAGTTCGGTCATGAAGCCCGCGCGCCGGGGTATCGCGCCGACCGCCATCAGCTGCTCGAGATCGAGGTCATTCAGCAGCCCGGTGAGTGCGGCGCGCACCGCACGTCCGCCGTCCGTGTCGCGTTCGGACACCTGCAGCAGGAATCGCATGCGCGTGTGGGCACGTGCAATGCCCTCGCTGTCGGCGGCGTCGGCAAGGTCCTTCTCGATCCAGCGCAGCGCGGCACGCACCCACTCGACGCGGTCGATCGCGTCCCGGGCACGCATCGCCGCGGCCAGCAGCTGATCGAGTTCGGGGGCCTCGGTCTCCACCGCTGGCCGCCGCCGAGAGCCGCCTGAAGATGCGCCATTCCATGACGCGTTACTCGGCCTCGGCGAAGCGGATCACGCCGTCGGTCGACTCCACGATCGGCTCGAACTCCGACGTGCACGGGTCGTCGTCAAACGCGATGTCGCCCTCCGGCTCCTGCTGGCCGGTGGGACGCAGCGAGGCGAAGTCGAAGAGCTGCGCATCCATCAGATGCGAGGGGACCACGCGGGCGAGCGCATTGAACGTATTCTCGACGCGGCCCGGGAAGCGCCGCTCCCACTCCTGCAGCATGCGCTTGACTTCCTGGCGCTTGAGGTTGGGCTGCGAGCCGCACAGGTTGCAGGGAATGATCGGAAACTGCTGCACCTGCGCATAGCGCGCGAGATCGTCTTCCTTCACGTAGGCGAGCGGCCGTATCACGACATGGCGGCCGTCGTCCGACACGAGCTTGGGCGACATGCCCTTCAGCCGGCCGCCATAGAACAGATTCAGGAAAAAAGTCCCGAGGATGTCGTCGCGATGGTGGCCGAGCGCGATCTTGGTGGCGCCGAGTTCACCGGCCACGCGATAAAGGACTCCCCGCCGCAGGCGCGAACACAGCGAGCACATCGTCCGGCCCTCGGGAATGATGCGCGTGACGATCGAGTACGTGTCCTGCGTCTCGATGCGAAAGGGCACGCCGCGGCGACCCAGGTACTCGGGCAGCACGTCGGCCGGAAAGCCCGGCTGCTTCTGGTCGAGGTTGACGGCAACGATGTCGAAGTCGATCGGCGCGCGGCTGCGCAGCGTCAGCAGCAATTCGAGCAGGCTGTAGCTGTCCTTGCCACCTGAAAGGCACACCATCACCTTGTCGCCGTTCTCGATCATGCTGTAGTCGCCGATCGCCTGCCCGGCGAGGCGCAGCAGGCGCTTCTCGAGCTTGTGGTCCTCGTGCGCCTGCCTGGCTGCGCGGCGCGGATCGGGTCGATCGCCCGTCGGCGCTGCGACAGCGCCGCCTTCCTGCTGAGAGCCCGGAACGTCGCCCTTCGCCGGGCCTGGCAGGCTCATTCCCTGTCCTTGAAGTGCAGCACTTCGACGCCGACCGCATCGACGTCGGCATAAACGTCTGGCTTCTCGCTCGCGACGCGCACGGCGCGCACGGCCGGGTGCGCGAGCAGGCTGCGGGCGATGTCATCGACCAGCGTTTCCTGCAGATTGATGTGGCCCTGTTCGAGGCGATGGCGGATCGTCAGCCGTATGAAGTCGTAGTCGATCACTTCATGAATCCGGTCATGCCGCGGCGTCGATAGCGCCAGCGCGACATACAGGTCGACGTTGAGCGCGAGGCGCTGCGCGCCCGCCTTCTCGAATGCATGGATGCCGATGTTGGCGTCCACCACGTAGTTGCGCAGGAACAGGCGGCGACAGTCGGCCAGGCGCGGGTCGAGCAGTCCGTTCATCATGCGGCCGCCGACGGCGATGCGGGCTCGGTGAGAAACATGACGTCGCGGTCGCTGGGAACGAGATGCTGTCCGCCGTCGACCAGCAGTGTGGTGCCGGTGATGGCGTCCGCCCTGGCAACAAACACGACGGCGCTGGCAATGTCCTCGGGCTGGCTCGAACGGCCGAGCGGGGTCGCGGTGTGCGCCACGGCAAAGCCGGCCTCGGACTGATCACCTGATGGCAACGTAATGCCCGGCGCGATGCCGACCACGCGAATGCGAGGGGCGAGTGCCTGCGCGAGCAGCACCGTGGCCTCACGCAAGGCGGCCTTGGACAGCGTGTACGAGAGGAAGTCCGGATTCGGATTCCACAGTTTCTGGTCGAGCAGGTTGATCACGACGCCGCGCTCGCCCGGTGAAAGCGTCGCGTGCAGGGACTCCGCGAGCAGGACCGGCGCTGCAACGTTCGTCCGCATGCAGCGGACCAGTGCCTCGGCCGAAAAGGTGGCCGCGCTGTCGTGCTCGAACAGCGATGCGTTGTTGACCACGCAGCTGATCTCGCCGAGTTCATGTGCGCATTCGGCCAGCAGGCTGCGCACACCGGCCTCGACGGCGAGGTCACGGTTGACCGCGATGGCCCGTCGTCCGAGTGCCTCGACCTCGCGCACGGTATCGAGCGCCTCGTCGCGCGACGTGGCGTAGTGCACCGCGATGTCCCAGCCGTCGCGGGCAAGCGCGAGCGCGATCTCGCGACCAATGCGGCGCGCCGCACCCGTGACGAGCGCAGCGCCGGCAGATTTCGTCCTGCGGCGAGTCATCATGGCAATTCCGGAACCGCGCAAGTGTAGCCGGCGTGTCCTGCGGGGCTTGGCTACCATGCCGATCGATGCACCGCTCGCGCTCCCCGCTGCCGGAACCCACGGCCGATCAGCTCGCGCACAGTGAAAAACTGTGCGCGTTGATCGCGTCGGAGATCGTCGACCGGGGTGGCTGGATTCCCTTCGACCGCTACATGCAGCAGGTGCTGTACGCGCCGGGCCTGGGCTATTACGCGGCCGGCGCGCGCAAGTTCGGCGATTCGGCGAGTGGCGGAGATTTCGTCACGGCACCGGAAATCTCGCCGCTCTTCGGCCAGGCACTTGCGGCTCAGGTGGCCCAGGTGTTCGAGCACACACCGGCCTGCATCGTCGAGTTCGGCGCCGGATCGGGCCGCCTCGCGAGCGAACTGCTGCGGGCACTGCGACAGCGCGGAGCACCGTGCCAGCGCTACGCGATCGTCGAAGTCTCGGCTGAATTGCGCGAGCGTCAGCAGGCGCTGCTTGCGGGCGAGCCGGTCGTATGGCTGACGTCAGCGCCTGTCGACTTCGCGGGTGTCATGCTGGCCAATGAAGTGCTCGATGTGATGCCGGTGCGGCTCTTCGTCAAGCGCGGGGGAGCGGTCGCGGAGCGGGGCGTCGGAACGCTCGACGACCGCCTCCGGTTCGTCGAGCGCGCCGCGCCGCCCGACCTGGTCGCCGCAGTGGCCGAGATCGAACGCGAGGTGGGCGAGCTGCCCGACGGCTACGGCTCTGAAATCGGCTTCGACGCAGTCGCGTGGATGCGCACTGCGGCAAAGTGGTTGACGCGCGGGGCGCTCGTCACCATCGACTACGGCTTTCCACGACGGGAGTACTACCACCCGCAGCGGCTGATGGGCACGATCATGTGCCACTACCGTCACTTCGCCCACAGCGACGTCTTCTGGCTGCCGGGCCTGAACGACCTGACTGCGCACGTCGACTTCAGTGCAATGGCGCAGGCGGCCCACGAAGGCGGTCTGCAGGTTCTTGGATACACCTCACAGGCACACTTCCTGCTCAATTGCGGACTGATCGAAAGCCTTGGTACGGAACACACGCCGGCGCGCAGCAGCGAAGCGCATCGCCTGCTGTCCGAGGCGGAAATGGGCGAACTCTTCAAGGTGATGGCGGTCGGCCGTGGACTGGATGCGCCGTTGCTCGGCTTTGCGCGAGGCGATCGAACGGCACGACTGTGAACCCGTAACGACGGCTCTCGCCGCCGGTCCTGGTTCAGCGCAGGGCGCCGCGTACACTCGTCGCGTCACCATGAAATGGCTGCTCACCACCTTCCTTGCGCTGCTCGTGCTGACCGCATTGCAGCCGTGGCTGCAGCGCCTCGGCATAGGCCGGCTGCCGGGCGACGTCCGCTTCAAGATCAATGGGAAGGAAGTGCTGCTGCCGTTCACCAGCACCGTGCTGCTGTCACTTGCGTTGATGCTGATCGCGCGCCTGTTCTGACGGACCCTCGTCCGCGTGCAGGGCGCCGCTGACCGCAACAACCCGGGCCTGTCGCACTGCGCGCGGGATCTCGGCCGAGTCATTGCGGTGCAGGCTCGCAAGCGCGCCCGCGTCCACCTCGGCCGCAGCGCGCAGCGCCTGCCGGAACCGCTCGGCCGATTTTTCATAGGCCGTCTCGAAGGTCTGCAGCAGCAGTTCGAAGCGTTCTGGTCGGCGAAACGCGTCGGCGCGCTCGAGCGCGTCAACGACGGCGGCGGAAGACTCCGCCGTCTCCAGGGATTCGCGCAATTCGACCAGCAGCCGTGCGAGCTGCGCGGACTCCTGCGGCACGCGCAACTTGCCGATCAGGTCGGCCACCGTTCGCGGGCTGCGGCACGCACTCGCGAGGACGGCAAAGCGGGCTGGCAGCACGAGTCCCTTAGCTGCCGCCCGGTCGAGCGCGGCACTGGCCGGTCCCAGGTCTTCGAGTTCACTGTAGAGGCGATCGATCAGTCCGCTCGCGACCAGCACGTTCAGCATGCGCGACGGCCGGCGTTCCATCAGCCCGCGGGAGATTTCCTGCATCACACGCTCCGGCACCAAGGCGTCGGCCTCGCCATTGACGACCATCTCGCGCACCAGCTCGGCGGTTTCCGGCGCAATCCGGAAGTCGGGAAAGCGTGCCGCAAAGCGCGCGAGTCGCAGGATGCGCACCGGGTCCTCGACGAACGCCGGGCTGACGTGGCGCAGGATGCCGGCACGCAGGTCGCGGGCCCCGTTGTGCGGATCGATCAGGCGGCCGTCCTCGTCGAGCGCCATCGCGTTGATCGTCAGATCGCGTCGTTCGAGATCGGCTTCCAGCGTGACGTCGGGCGCAGCGTGAAAGACAAACCCCTTGTAGCCCGGCGCTGTCTTGCGCTCGGTACGCGCCAGCGCGTACTCCTCGTGCGTCTCCGGATGCAGAAAGACGGGAAAGTCGCGACCGACCGGCCGGTAGCCGAGCTTCGTCATATCGTCGGGTGAGCCGCCGACGACGACCCAGTCGCGGTCGGTTTCGAGCGCGGCGTCGAGTTCACCGCGACGCTGCTGTTCCTCGCCGAGCAATGCGTCGCGCACACAGCCGCCGACGCGATAGAACTTCATCAGTAGTAAAGGACTTCGGTTTCGGCTCGAGCCGCGGCGACCCACTGCTGCATCGCCGGCAGCGCGAACGACGGCGTTGGCGTACGCGGCCAGCGGCGCTTCCAGGGCAACGCCGTAGGTCCGGAAGCGCGTGACCACCGGCGCATAGAACGCGTCGGCGATCGAGAACGTGGAATACAGCAGCGGTCCACCGCTGCGGGCCAGGCAGTCGGCCCAGATCGCACGAATGCGCTGGACGTCCGCGGCCACGTCGCTGCGGCCCTGGGCTGTCGCACCGGCGTCCGGTTTGTTCGAGCGGATGTCCATCGGCATATGGGACCGCAAGGCGACGAACCCGGAATGCATTTCGGCCGTGACGGCACGCGCGTGGGCACGCGCGTCCGGATCGGCCGGCCACAGCGATCCCCCCGCATAGCGCTCGTTCGCTGTCTCGCAGATCGCCAGGGAATCCCACACGACCAGCGAACCGTCGACCAGGCACGGCACCTTGCCGCTGGGCGAATGCCGCAGGATCTCCGCCTTGGTCTGCGGCTGGTCGAGTGCAATGCGACGTTCCTCGAATTCCACTCCGGCCACTTTCAATGCCAGCCAGGCGCGCAACGACCAGCTGGAGTAGTTCTTGTTGCCGATGACCAGCACGCGGCTCACTGCGGATTCCCCCGGATGTCGTCGCGTTGTGTCATCGGGATCCTCAACGGCGAGCGCGCGCCCGAAAGCTGCCCAGCCGCGAGCGCAGGTTCTGGCCGGCGAGATAGGTCGCCGCCTCGGATTCCATCGGCCGCAGTTCGATGCCCAGTTCCGGCGGCGGTACGTAGGGCTGGCGCGCTGCGACGTTGTCGCGCTGCATGGAGTCCAGGTTGTCGCGCGACATCATCGGCTCGCCCGGCGCGAGTTCCATCATGATGGCCTGCGCTTTGGCGAGACCGGCCGGCAGGCCGATCACGGGCCGCGGATGTCCGGCCGCGCGGGTCGCGAACTTAACGAGTTCGCGCAGTGTGTAGATGCGCGGCCCGACCAGTTCGTAGGCCTTGCGGTAGGTGGCCGGATTGTCGAGAGCGTTGGCAAACGCATCGGCCACATCGCCGACGAAAATGGGCTGGAAGCGTGCGCCGGCGTTGGCAATCGGAAGGACCGGGGCGACCGACGCGAGCATGGCAAACGTGTTGAGGAACTTGTCCTCCGGTCCGAACACGACCGAGGGCTGGAAGATGGTCCAGTCGAGCGACGAGGCGCGCACGGCGGCTTCGCCGTCGCCTTTGCTGCGCTGGTACATCGACGGCCCGTGCGCATCCGCCCCGAGCGCGCTCATGTGGAGATAGCGACGCACGCGCAGCGTTTCACAACTTCTGACGATGCGGCGCGGCAGCTCGACATGCGCGCGGGCGAACTCGGGGCCGTAGGGCGATCCGCGCGAACCCTGCAGGATGCCGACCAGATTGATCACCGCGTCGCGACCGGTGATCAGCCCTGCAAGCGTCGCGTCGTCATGGATGTCGGCTTCGACCACGTCGATTGTCGGCAGCGTGATCAGATGGCCCGCTCGCCCCCGCCGGCGCACCGGTACCGTGACCTTCAGCCCGCGGTCGATGAGCCGGCTGACGATGTGTCGGCCGATGAAGCCGGCTCCGCCGATGACCAGGATGTCGGTATGTTGCACGGGGGACCGGAAGGAGGGTGACTGCGAGGAGAGATTCTATTCTGCGGGGTCGGGTCTCGAGTCGGGCGGCCGGCGCGAACCCCGGTCACGGCAACTCGGTCGTGCCGGCCGACTTGGGTGCGATGGTGCCGAGGCGCTGCTTCAGCGACTGCGCCTTGTTCTCGAACAGGGCCGCGTAGTAGACGCTGTTCGACATGACCTTCTTCACATAGTCGCGCGTCTCGTTGAATGGAATCGTCTCGGCAAAGATCGCGCCTTCGACCGGCCGCACCAGTGACGAACGCCAGGCGCGCGGGCGGCCCGGTCCGGCGTTGTAGGCTGCGGTCGCGAGCATCGGGCTGCCGTCGAGATCGTCCAGCACGAGCTTGAGGTAAGCCGTGCCGAGCATCAGGTTCATGTCGAGCTCGTTCACGCGCGCGGGCGAGAAATTGCTGACATTCATCTTGCGCGCCACGTAGCGGGCCGTGGCCGGCATCAGCTGCATCAGTCCGGACGCACCGACGTGCGAACGGGCGTCCATGATGAAGCGGGACTCCTGCCGGATGAGTCCGTACACCCATGTTTCGTCCAGACCGAGCGGGGCCGCGTACTGGACCATGGTGTCGCGGAACGGCGAGGGGAAGCGCTGCGTGAAGTCGAACTCGGACCGCGTGCGGTCCGACGTATTGATCATGCGGTCCAGCAGCGAGACCGATCGCGCGTACTCGGCTGCAGCCAGAAGTTGCCGGTCGCTCATGCCGCGCAACTGCCAGTTCCACTCGCGGTGCCCCTCGAGGCGCATGCCCAGCTCGTAGAACTTCTGTGCACGAGCGAAGCCGGCGTTGGCGCTCATCGGCGCGATGTCCTCGGCGGTGGGGGCCAGCGCGCGCGGCGGCAGCACGATCGGGATGCCGAGTTCTTCGGCAGCAAGCTTGCCGTAGAAGTTGAACTGAGGCGCGATCTGCGCAAAGTGATCCTGGGCCTCCGCAGGCCGGCTCTCGGCCTTCAATGCACGTCCGTACCAGTAGATCCAGGCCGGGTCGCCACGCAGCGAGGGCGGCATGCGGTCGATGGTCGACTTCACGGCCGACCAGTCGCCAGCGCGCAGCGCCGCGCGGACCTGCCACTCGAGCACTTCGTCGATACGGACCGCGTCCGGTCCGACGCCGACGTGCTCCCCGCCGCGCCGGTACCAGTCATTGGCCTCAGGGTCGAGCCGCAGGGCGGCCATGTGACCGATGCGGCCCCAGACGATGCCACGCTGCTCGGGCGTCAGGTGCAGGTTGAGCGCGTTCGCATGCTCGGCCGCCTCGCTCGGGCTGTCACGGGCGAGGCGCACGATCGCCACGATGGCGAGTTCGCGCTGGATCTGCGTCAGGCGGCGCTCGTGCGCGATCAGGAAGGCGGCCGGGCGATCGATGGCCTGGGCCAGCAGTTTCTGGTCGACCGGCTTGCCCTGCGCGTCGAGCGCACGCTGGCCGACGCGCTTGGCCGTGGAAAGCTGGTTCTGTTCGACCAGTGCCCGGACCCGCTCCCACACTGAAATACGCCCGTCGGCAAGCAGTGCCTCGGTCAGCGCGAGGCAGCCTTCGCCCGCCGAGTCGCGCGTGTTGGCGAGCAGCAGCCGCGCGTCACGCGCGATCACGTCCGTCTGCGCACCGGACGCATTGCGGTATCGCGACAGCGTGCTGTAGCAGCGGAACTGGTTGTCGTCGGTGTTCCAGACGAGCAAGGCCGCTTCCCGATCGAATCCGGTGAAGTCGCCACGATCGGCGAGCGCGAAGGTCCAGTCGAGCCGCAATCGGTCACCGATGTAGCTCCCCGGATAGCGCGCAAGGAACTCCTCGACCTGCACATTGATCGCCGGATCGCTGCGCAAGCGCGGAACGAGCTGCCAGTACTCGACGTAGGCGGCCAGCGGATGCGATGCCAGCTGCGGCGCGAGCTGGGCGAGCTTTGCGCGATCGCCATTGCGTACCGCATCGCGCGCGGCGAGGAATGCCTGGTCGATCGGCGCGAGCGCCGGTGCGGACGTGCCGGGTCGTTCGGTCGTGGCCCCGAACGAGGGCGCGCAGGCCAGCAAAGCTGCAACGACGAACGTATAGACTGGAATTGCTGTGAGACGCATCGGTCGGGATTAGAACATGCACGCGTGACAGCGCGATCGAATATCGGCACGGTGCCACACCATTCCGGGTGTCCATTGGAGAACGAGCCGCAGAGAAAGTTGCAACGCGAGCGTCTGCTGGCATCGCGCGCTGCCATGAAGGAGCGCGATGTACACGAGCAGGCGCTGCGGAGGAATGTGGCGGAGTGGCTCACGCAGGCCGACCCGCGAGCGCTGGCGTTTTACTGGCCGATCCGCGCCGAGCCTGACCTGCGCGACGTCGTGGCCGACTGGCTGGAGGCCGGAACCCATCGCGTCGCGGCGTTGCCGGCAGTCAGTGGCCCGATTCTCAATTTCATTGGCTGGACGCGCCACGCATCGATGCGGGCCGCCGAGTTCAACATACCGGTGCCCGCGCATGGCCGCCCGGTGCAGCCCGATGCCCTGCTGATTCCCTGCGTGGGCTTCGATGCGCAGCGCTATCGGCTGGGCTACGGTGGAGGCTATTACGACCGCACCCTCGCGCAGACCGTGCCCTGGCCCTTGTGTGTCGGGATCGCCTTCGAATGCGGCCGGCTCGAGTCGATCGACCGGCAGCCGCACGACATGCAGCTCGATGTCGTCATTACCGACACCGGGATCTTCTAGCGCAGTTCTTGAGCAAGAGGCCGGGTCCGGCCGACTCGGCCTGCCGGCTGGGGTTTGATGATCGTGCCGGTTCAGGTGAGCCGATGGGGCCCGCGCTCGAACTCCGTCACGATCCAGTCGCGAAACGCAGCCACGTGCGGGACAGCGTTGCGCTTGCGATTGACGATCATGAAGTAGCGGTATCCGGTCGGCATGCGCAGGTGTGGAAAGGGCATGACCAGGTCACCACTCGCGACGAGATCGTCGAGGAACGGTGTGCGCACCAGGGCCACCCCCTGGCCGCGCACCGCGGCCTGCACGGACTGGTCGACATAAGTGAAGTAGAGCCGCGCGGCGCCGTCGAACGGCGCAATGTCGGCAAACTCGCACCAGCGTGCCCAGCTGCTGTACGGCGCGCTGGGCACGGATTCGTCCATCGCGAGGATCGGCAGCGTTCCGAGCTCACCCGGCTCCCGCAGCGGCGATGTCCGGGTCGCCAGCAGGCGCGGGCTGAGCGCCGGGCTGGATTCCTCGGTCTGCAGCAGCGTGGCGTCGGTGGGCACCGGTGCGCCGGGCCGCAGCCAGCGAATCGCGAGGTCGACATCGTCGGACTCCAGATCGACCATGCGATCCGATGCGTCGATGCGTATGTCGATCCCCGGGTGCAACCGCTGGAAGTCCGGCAGGCGCGGAACCAGCCACAAGGATGCAAACGACGCATAGGTGGTGACGGTCACGCGCGGCGTGCCGCCGTCGCCGCGGATTTCGTCCACGGTACGGTCGATCGCCAGCAGCGCCTGTCGCACGGCGGCGTACAGCCGCTCCCCGGCCACCGTCAGTTCGAGGGCCCGGGTACGGCGTTCGAACAGCGCTCGCCCGACCTCGCGTTCGAGCGTGGCGATCTGCCGGCTGATCGACGACTGCGTCAGGTTCAGTTCGGTCGCTGCCAGCGTGAATGACAGGTGACGAGCCGCC
Organism: uncultured beta proteobacterium; assembly: GCA_963769745.1. Lineage (GTDB taxonomy): Bacteria > Pseudomonadota > Gammaproteobacteria > Burkholderiales > Burkholderiaceae_F > JALORV01. The sequence continues at coordinate 166,420 of CAVYNB010000009.1, read as the reverse complement.
GAGTCGAAGCCGCGCAGCGCGGCGAGCGCAATCGGGCGGCGTCGGCGTGGGCGTGCGGCGGGGCCTGGCATGGGGGAACTATACATGCGCTTACTGCATGCATAGCCTGCGAGCTTTTCGTTTGTCGAGTGGTCTCCAGAGGCGTCAAATGCGTTCGTACTTGCTCAATGGATGCAAGTTCCGCATAGGAGGACATCATGGACTGGGGTCCCACACTGGTACGGACGATCGACCTGGGCTACGAACAGATGCTGCTGCTGGAGTCGCGCCCGCAGACGCGCGTGAAGGTCATCTACGGTGGCGTCTGGCTGACCGAGGAAGGCTTGCAGCAGGACGTGTTTGCCGCCAGCGGCGACGAAGTGGCGCTGAAGTCGCGCGGGCTGGCCGTCGTCGAGGGTCTGGGCTATGCCCGGGTCCAGGTCATGGAAGCGCCGGCCGGGTGGCAGGCCGTGCGCGCCGCCGCACGCCGGGCAATCGATGCCGTCGAAGCCTGGTTCCACCGACTGCCGCTCGCCCAGCGCGCAACGCCCGCCCGGTCGCAGTCGGCGGCCTGATGCATCTCGGCGGGGCGTGACTCGCCGTCAGCGTTGCAGGTCGAGCCGCTGCCAGAGCGCCAGCGTCGGCTCGGCCTGATTCATCGTGTAGAAATGCAGGCCCGGTGCGCCTGCGACCAGCAACTGTTCGCACAGATCCGTGACCACGTCGAGCCCGAACGCCCGGATCGACTCGCGGTCGTCCCCAAAACTCTCCAGCCGACGACGTATCCAACGCGGAATCTCGGCGCCGCACGCATCGGAAAAGCGCGCGAGCTGCGTGTAGTTGGTGATGGGCATGATGCCCGGGACGACGGGCACCGAGCAGCCCATCGCGTCGGCTGAGTCGACGAACCGGAAGTACGCATCCGAGTTGTAGAAGTACTGCGTAATGGCCGAGCTCGCTCCCGCCTTGATCTTGCGGACAAAGTTGGCGAGATCGTCCTCCGGAGACTTCGATTGCGGGTGGTACTCCGGATACGCGGCCACCTCGATGTGGAACCAGTCGCCCGTTTCGTTGCGGATGAACTCGACAAGCTCGTTCGCGTGACCAAAGTCGCCGGCACCCCCGGCGGCGCCCGAGGGCATATCACCCCGCAGAGCCACGAGACGCCGGATTCCCGCGTCACGATAGCCATGCAGGAGTTCCTGCACCGAGGCACGAGTCGTGCCGATGCAGGAAATGTGAGGGGCCACCGGCAGGCCTTCGGCGTGGATGGCCATCACGGTGTTCCAGGTGCCTTCCTTGGTCGAGCCGCCGGCACCGAAGGTCACCGAAAAGAACGCCGGATCCAGCACGGCCAGGCGCGACCGTACGGCGCGCAGCTTGTCCTCGCCCTCCGGCGTCTTGGGCGGAAAGAACTCGAAGCTGTAGGTTCGATCCACGATCACTTGCCGTCCGGCAGCAGTTTCGAAAGCGCCCAGCCGATCAGGCTGTACAGGATCGCGCCCAGCACGGCCGCCCAGAAGCCGTTCACGTTGAAGCCGGGCAGCACTTCGGCCACGCCCCAGAACAGCAAGGCATTGAGCACCACGAGGAACAGCCCCAGCGTCAGGATCGTGACCGGCAGGGTCAGCAGTACCAGGATCGGTTTGACCAGGGTATTGACGAGCCCCAGCACCAGCGCGGCAATCGCCGCGGACTTCCAGTCCTCGACCTGCACGCCCGGATAGATATACGCGACGCCCAGCAGCGCGATCGCATTGAGCACCCACACCAGCAGCAGACGCATGTTTGTTCTCCGGATGGAAACGTGTCGTTGAACTCACGGCGGGCGCCGGGCCGCCCGAAGCCCGCCCTGCAAATCTAGTCAGTGAAAAGTATCGTGCATCGGGCGCGCGCGCCCGATGCGAAACTTTTCACTGTTGGTTAGTACCGGTAGTGATCCGGCTTGTACGGCCCTTCGGGCTGCACGCCGATGTAGCGCGCCTGCACGTCCGTGAGCTCGGTCAACTGCGCATTCAGCTTCCTGAGCTGCAGGCGCGCGACCTTCTCGTCGAGATGCTTGGGCAGCACGTACACGCCCACCGGATACTTCTCGGTATTGGTGAAAAGCTCGATCTGCGCGATCACCTGGTTGGCGAACGAACTCGACATCACGTAGCTCGGATGACCGGTGCCGCAGCCGAGGTTCACGAGGCGCCCCTGCGCCAGCAGGATGATGCGTTTTCCGTCCGGGAAGATGATGTGGTCGACCTGCGGCTTGATTTCTTCCCACGCATACTGCTTCAGCGAGGCAACGTCGATTTCGTTGTCGAAGTGACCGATGTTGCAGACGATCGCCTGGTCCTTCATCTTCTTCATGTGATCGTGCGTGATCACATGGAAGTTGCCGGTTGCGGTGACGAAGATGTCGGCCTTGTCGGCGGCGTAGTCCATCGTCACGACGCGATAGCCCTCCATCGCCGCCTGCAGCGCGCAGATCGGATCCACTTCCGTGACCCAGACCTGTGCCGACAGCGCGCGCAGCGCCTGCGCCGAGCCCTTGCCGACATCGCCGTAGCCGGCGACGAGCGCGACCTTGCCGGCGACCATCACGTCGGTAGCGCGCTTGATGCCGTCGACCAGGGATTCGCGGCAGCCATAGAGGTTGTCGAACTTGCTCTTGGTCACCGAGTCGTTGACGTTGATCGCCGGGAACGCCAGGCGACCTTCCTTGGCCATCTGATAAAGGCGCTTGACCCCGGTGGTCGTCTCCTCGGTCACGCCCTTGATCTTCGCGAGCCGCACTGAGTACCAGGACGGGCTCGTGGCGAGCTTGGCCTTGATCGACCTGAACAGCGACTCTTCTTCCTCGCTGGTCGGGTGCGAGATGACGGAGGCGTCCTTCTCCGCCTTGCTGCCCAGATGCAGCAGCAATGTCGCATCGCCGCCGTCGTCGAGGATCATGTTGGAGTAGCCGCCATCGTGCCACTCGAAGATGCGGTGCGAGTAGTCCCAGTAGTCGTCGAGGGACTCGCCCTTGACGGCAAACACCGCCGTGCCGGTCGCCGCGATGGCGGCGGCGGCGTGATCCTGCGTCGAGTAGATGTTGCAGCTGGCCCAGCGCACTTCCGCGCCGAGCGCCCGCAGCGTTTCGATCAGCACGGCGGTCTGGATCGTCATGTGCAGCGATCCGGTAATGCGCGCACCGCGCAGCGGCTGCTGGCTGGCGAACTCGTCGCGGATTGCGATGAGGCCCGGCATTTCCGTTTCGGCGATGCGGATTTCCTTGCGGCCCCAGTCCGCAAGCTTGATGTCGGCGACGACGTAATCGGCGCCAGCGGGGGTCTGTTTGAGTACGGCGCTCATCTCGCGCCCTCCTTTAGCTGTCAAAGAAGTGGGCGAGCGCCGTTGGCACGGCCGGCAATCCTCAAGGGGGCCGGCGCCTCGAGCCTGGCAGGCCGCTTGTCTGACGACAAGTCCTGTCGCAACGCTCCTCGAAGCAGGCGCGGATTGTACCCGCGTCGATCGGCCGGCGCCACGGCGTGCGCTTCATCAGACCCTCGAGGATCGGTCTCGACGAAGTGACCGCGCAGAAGGTGTGGTGATCCGCGCGCGGAGTCGCAGGCTCGCTGCGCTTGTCACTTCGTGCTATTCAGTCGCCGCGGCAGTCGCGGGACCGGACCTTGGGGAGCGGCAATGGCGGTGGAAGGCAGTGCAGGTGATCTGCTGAAGGTGGTGGGCCTGCTGGGCGCGGCCGTCATCGCGGTGCCGCTGTTTCGCCGAGCGGGGCTGGGTTCGGTGCTCGGTTACCTGGCAGGCGGCCTGGCGATTGGCCCCTTCGGGCTCGGCTGGTTCACGCACCCGGCGGCGATCCTGCATGTCGCCGAACTCGGCGTGGTGATGTTCCTGTTCGTGATCGGGCTGGAAATGCGGCCGTCGCACCTGTGGAGTCTGCGCGGCCAGATCTTCGGGCTGGGCACGCTGCAGGTCGCCGTTTGCTCGGCGCTGCTGACCGGCGTGGCGGTGCTGCTGGGATTGCCGTTGGTGCCCGCCTTCATCGGAGCCACCGGCTTCGTACTGACCTCGACGGCGGTCGTCATGCAGGTGCTGGCCGAGCGCGGTGACATCGCGCTGCCGCGCGGCCAGAAGATCGTGTCGATCCTGCTGTTCGAGGACCTGCTGATCGTGCCGCTGCTGGCGCTGGTGGCGGTGCTGTCGCCCGCCATAGCCGATGCCGACGCCGGTTCTCAGTGGTTGAAGGTCGGCATGGGTGTCGGTGCGCTGGCCGTGGTCATCGTTGTCGGCATCTGGCTGCTGAATCCGCTGTTCCGCCTGTTGGCTGCGGCCAAGGCGCGCGAGGTCTTGACGGCCGCGGCGCTGCTCGTGGTGCTGGGCTCGGCGCTGCTGATGCAGCTGGGCGGCCTGTCGATGGCAATGGGCGCGTTCCTGGCCGGCGTGCTGCTGTCGCAGTCGTCGTTCCGCCACCAGATCGAAGCCGACATCGAGCCGTTCCGCGGTGTACTCATGGGGCTGTTCTTTCTCGGTGTCGGCATGTCGCTGGACCTGGCGGTGGTCGCTCGCAACTGGCAGCTGATCGCCGTTGCGGTGGTGGCTTTCATGTCCGTCAAGGCGCTGGCGATCTACAGCGTGGCGCGGCTGACGAACTCAGATCACGTCGAGGCGCGCGAACGTGCGGTGCTGATGGCCCAGGGGGGCGAGTTCGCCTTCGTGCTGTATGCCGCCGCCGTGGTCGCCGGCGTCATCGACGGCGAGGTCAACGCCAACTTCACGGCGATCGTCGTGCTGTCGATGGCGCTGACGCCGCTGGTGGTGATCGTCGCGGATAAAGTGCTGCCGAAAGCCAAACCCTCGACCGAAGGCATTGAGAAGGCCGACGGCCTGAGCGGCAGCGTGCTGATGATCGGCTTTGGCCGCTTCGGGCAGGTGGTCAGTCAGTCGCTGCTGGCGCGCGACGTCGATGTATCGATCATCGACAACGACGTCGAGATGATCCGCAGTGCCGACGACTTCGGGTTCAAGGTCTACTACGGCGACGGCTCGCGCCTCGACGTGCTGCGTGCTTCAGGTGCCACAACGGCGCGTGCCATTGCGGTGTGCATCGACGACAAGGACGCGGCCAATCGCATCGTCGAGCTGGCAAAGCATGAGTTTCCGCAGGCGCGCCTGCTGGTGCGCTCGTTCGATCGGCAGCACTCGCTGGAACTGGTCCAGGCCGGCGTCGACGTGCAGATACGCGAGACCTTCGACTCGGCAATGCGCTTCGGCGAGACCGCACTGCGCGAGCTCGGTGTGCCGGCCGACGAGGCCGCGGAGATCGCGGCCGAGGTGCGCAAGCGCGACGCGGCGCGCTTCGAGCTCGAAATCGCAGGAGGCGACGTGCGCGCGGGACGACCACTGCTGCGCGGGAACAAGTGGAAGCCGACGCCGCTGATCGAACCGCGGCACGAAGGTCGGGCGCTGTGCGAAGAGACGGAAAAGGCGGCGCAGGAAGCGGATGCGGCCGCCGCGGCCGAGCGCGGCACCGTCGCGCGCTGAAGTAACGAGCAAGGTGTGGGTCCCGCAGTGGCGGGACCCGGCGTTGCTCAGGCGGCGCGGCGTTTCACGCCGACGGCGTCCGCTAGTGCGGCCGCACGGTCGGACTTTTGTCTCCGGCCGCGTCCGTCGGGTGACGGACGCTTAACTTCGGCTGGCGCCGAAGTTAGCCTCGACGAAAGGTGACGACGCAGCCCTTCAGGCCGCGCGGCGTTTCACGCCGACCGCGTCGGCGAGCGCCGCGGCTCTGTCGACCTTTTCCCACGTGAATTCGGGCTCGTCGCGGCCAAAATGGCCGTAAGCGGCGGTCTTCTCGTAGATCGGACGCAGCAGGTCGAGCATCTGCACGATGCCGCGCGGACGCAGGTCGAAGTGTTCGGCGACGAGCTTGCTGATCTGCTCGTCCGGGATCACTCCGGTGCCTTCGGTGTAAACGGTGATGTTCATCGGCTTGGCCACGCCGATCGCATAGGCGACCTGGACCTGGCACTGTCGCGCGATCCCGGCGGCAACGACGTTCTTGGCGACGTACCGCGCCGCATAGGCCGCCGAGCGATCGACCTTGGACGGGTCCTTGCCGGAGAACGCACCGCCGCCGTGGGGGCAGGCGCCGCCATAGGTGTCGACGATGATCTTGCGCCCCGTGAGTCCGCAGTCGCCCTGCGGCCCGCCGATGACGAAGCGGCCGGTGGGATTGACCAGGTACTTCGTGTCCTTCAGCCATTCCTTGGGCAGCACCGGCTTGATGATGTTCTCGATCACCGCCTCGGTGAACTCGGGTTTCATCTTGTCGCCGAGGCTCATCTCGGGCGCATGCTGCGTCGACAGCACGACGGTGTCGATCGAATGCGGCTTGCCGTCGACGTAACGCATCGTGATCTGGCTCTTGGCGTCCGGACGCAGCCACGGGAGCCGCCCGTCGCGGCGCAGGTCGGCCTGGCGCTCCACCAGGCGGTGCGCGTAGTAGATCGGTGCGGGCATCAGGTCGGGCGTTTCGTCGCAGGCGTAGCCGAACATCAGGCCCTGGTCGCCGGCGCCCTGGTTCAGGAAGTCGTCCGAGGCGCGGTCCACGCCCTGTGCAATGTCGTTGCTCTGCTTGTCGTAGGCCACCAGCACCGCGCAGCCCTTGTAGTCGATGCCGAACTCGGTGTTGTCGTAGCCGATGCGCTTGATCGTCTCGCGCGCGACCTCGATGTAGTCGACGTGGGCATTGGTCGTGATCTCGCCGGCCAGCACCACGAGGCCGGTGTTGACGAGGGTCTCGGCGGCGACGCGCGAGCGCGGATCCTGCGCCAAAATGGCGTCAAGGATGGCGTCCGAGATCTGGTCGGCGACCTTGTCCGGGTGGCCTTCCGAGACCGATTCGGACGTGAAAAGAAAATCGCTGGACATGGTCCGCTCCTGTTGCAATGAATCGGGTGCGTTGCGCACTCCCGAGGAGCGGCGACGCTTTAGCGGTATTTGCCTCGGCTATGCTGTCGAGGATCGCCCCGCAAGTTGTCGGTTAACACGGCGAACGGGGATTATAGGTCAAGCCACGACCCCGCCTGCGCCCGCTGTTCCCGACTGCCCGTTGACCTCCGCCGTCGCCCTGCTGTGCTGAAGCTGCTGTTCAGGTCCGTTGCCGCGCTGTCGCTCGCGACGGTGCACGCGGTCGGTGGTTTCCTGGGAACTCTGGTGTTCTGGCTCTCGCCTACCTACCGGCGGCGGTTGCGCCAGAACCTCGTACAGGCTGGCTACAGCGATCCGAAACTGGTCCGGGAAGCCGCCGCCGAGGCCGGCAAGCAGGGCCTGGAGACGCCGTGGATCTGGATGCGTCCGCGTTCCGACATCGTCACGCGGACCGAGGTTGCGAACATGCCCATCGTTGACGCCGCGCTCGCTGACGGCCGGCCGGTGATGTTCCTGCCGCCGCATCTGGGATGTTTCGAGGTCACGGCACAGTTCTACGCGGCCTTCCGCCCCGAGGCGAAGACGCGGCCGATGACGGTGCTGTACCGCATTCCGCGCAAGGCGGTTCTGCGCGACATCGTCGCGACCGGCCGTGCGGCCGAAGGCCTTAAGCTCGCCCCCGCCGATTTGAAGGGCGTGCGCATGCTGATGAAGGCGATGAAGGCCCGAGAGGTGGTCGGCATCCTGCCCGATCAGGTCCCGTCGCAAGGCGAGGGCGCGTGGGCACCCTTTTTCGGGCGCTGGGCCTACACGATGACGCTGCCGGCGCGCCTGGCGCGCCAGTTCGACGCCATCGTGTTGTTCGTCTATGGCGAGCGATTGCCGGAAGGTCGCGGCTACCGCATCCACCTCAGGCGGCTCGAGGAGCCGTTCACCGGAGATCCTGCCCAGGATGCCGCACTGATGAACCGCGGTCTGGAGTCGCTCATCCGCGAGTGTCCCGCGCAATACCTCTGGGGCTACAACCGCTACAAGATCCCGGCCGGTGCCGAGGCGCCACCGCTGGAACTGCCGGCATGAACGCCTGGGCCGCCAACCTCGGCGTTTTCCTGATCAACCTGACGCGCAACTGGACGCAGGGCGCGCGCACGCGCCTGGCCCATGCGCTGTCGGACATGTTCTGGTGGGTGGCCCGGCCGCGGCGCCGCGTGACATTGACCAACCTGCGTGCGTGCTTTCCCGAGATGCCCGAGGACGAGCGCGAGCGGATCGGGCAACTGACCTTCCGCAACCTCGTCCGGGCAGCTCTCGATCACTCGGTGCTCTGGAACGCCGACCGGGAAACGATCGAGAGCTACATCAAGGTCGAGGGCGAGGAGCATGTGCACGATCCCGCCAATCGTCCGCTGATCATGATCGCGCCGCACTTCGTCGGGCTCGATGCGGGCGGCGTGCGCTTCAACACGCTCGCGCGCGGCGTCTCGATCTACTCACGACAGAAAAATCCGGTGTGGGATGCATGGCTGCTCAAGGGGCGGCAGCGCTTCAACGACCCCGTGCTGCTGGCGCGGCAAGGCATCGACATGCGCAGCGTCGTGCGCACGGTCAGGGACGGCCTGCCGCTCTATTACCTGCCGGACATGGACCTCGGCCCGGTGAATTCGATCTTCGTGCCGTTTTTCGGCATCCAGGCCGCGACGATACCGATGGTCTCGCGCATTGCGCGCATGACCGGAGCCAGGGTCGTGATGGCCGTCACCGAGATGACCGATGACGGCTACACCCTGCACTTCGAACCGCCCTGGGAGAATTTTCCCGGCGAGTCGGTCGAGGAAGACACCGCCCGCATGAACCGCGAGCTTGAGCGCTGGGTGCTGCGCCTGCCGACACAGTACTTCTGGACCCACAAGCGCTTCAAGACGCGGCCTGAGGGAGAGGCGAGTCTGATTGAACTCCGCTCGTGCACGTGCGACCCGCGGGGTCGCGTACGTGAGCGGCGCATACAATCGCGACGCATGAAATTGCGCTTCACCAAGATGCAGGGCGCGGGCAACGATTTCGTGATGCTCGACGGCACGACGCAGCGGATCGAGCTGTCGCGGGATCAGCTGCGGCGACTGGCCGATCGCCGGTTCGGTGTCGGGGCGGACCAGATCCTGGTGGTCGAACCGCCGACGCGCTCGGATGTGGATTTCCGGTACCGCATTTTCAACAGCGACGGCGGCGAGGTGGAACAGTGCGGCAACGGTGCCCGCTGCTTCGTGCGCTTCGTACGCGACCGGAAGCTCACGGACAAGTCGGCGATCCGCGTCGAGACGCTGTCCGGAATCATCGAGCCACGGGTGTCGGAGTCAGGCGAAGTGACCGTCGACATGGGCGCGCCGGTTTTCGATCCCGCGCGCGTGCCGTTCGATGCCGAAGGGCTGATTCCGCGGCAGGAACAGGACGACCCGGTGTGGCCACTGCCCGTCGCTTCGGGCGAGGCCTGGTGCTCGGTGCTGTCGATGGGCAACCCGCATGCGGTGCAGGTGGTCGGCGACGTCGATGCCGCACCGGTCACGACCGAGGGTCCGCAGCTCGAACACCATGCGCGCTTCCCGCAGCGGACCAACGCGGGGTACATGCAGATCATCGATCGGCACCACATCCGGCTGCGAGTCTGGGAGCGTGGCGCAGGCGAGACGCTGGCGTGCGGCACGGGGGCGTGTGCTGCGGTGGTGGCCGGCGTGCGGCGCGGTCGCCTCGACTCTCCAGTGAACGTCGAAGCACGAGGCGGTACGCTGACGATCGAGTGGACCGGCGGGCCGGTCTGGATGACCGGACCGGCGTCGACCGTTTTCGAAGGTGAGATCGATCTCTAGAAGAGAAGCGAAGGCAGACCCATGCAAGTTCAGGACATCGCGAACTATCTCGCAAGTCATCCCGATTTTTTTGACCAGCATCCGGAGCTGCTCGCCGGCATGCAACTGCCGCACCCGCACAACGGCCAGGCGATCTCGCTGGTGGAGCGGCAGTCGCTGATGCTGCGTGAGCGCATCAGGTCGCTCGAGTCGCGCGTCGCGGAGATGGTGCGTCACGCACAGGAAAACGACGCGATCTCATCGCGACTCGTGGCCTGGACCCGAGCGCTGCTGATCGAGGACGAGCCGGCCGCATTGCCGCAGACGCTGGTGAGTGCGATGAAGGAAGTCTTCAGTGTTCCGCATTGCGCCGTAAGGCTCTGGACCGTCAAGCCGCCTTACGCGACGCTGGTCTGTGCGCGGCCGGTATCGGCCGACACGATCACGCTCGCCAACAGCATGCGCGTGCCATTTTGCGGATCGAACGTCGGCTTCGAGGCGGCCACGTGGTTCGACGAAGGCGCAGCGATCCAGAGCCTCGCGATGTTGCCGCTGCGCGTCGGCGCCGACCCGGCTACCTTCGGACTGCTGGTGCTCGGTTCGGCGGACAAGGATCGCTTCCACATCACGATGGGGACGGCGTTCCTCGAGCGCATCGCCGAGCTGGCGAGCGCGGCACTGGCGCGACTTCGTGGCTGATTCGAAGCGCTCCCGCGCGATCCTCGGTCGCGGCCGGCCCGGCGGGAACTGAGGTGGTCGAGCCGCCGTCGATCGAACGCTTCCTCGACGATCTGCGGACGCAGCGGCGGGCTTCGGTGCACACGCTTGCCGCCTATCGGCGCGATCTGGCCAAGCTGGCCGAACTCGCCGCCGGCCGCGGTCCGGCGCAGCTGTCGTCCAACGACATTCGCGGCTTCATTGCGCGGCTGCATGGCGCCGGACTGTCGGGTGCATCGCTCGCTCGCGCGCTGTCGGCCTGGCGCTCGTACTTCAACTGGCTGACGCATCACGGTGCCCTGGACGCCAACCCGGCGACCGGTGTTCGGCCGCCGAGACGCGAGAAGCGGCTGCCCAAGGCCCTGACCGCCGACCAGGCGGTGACGCTGGCCGCCCATGCAGGGGATGACTCCTGGCTGCAGGCGCGCGACCACGCGCTGGTCGAACTCATGTACTCCAGCGGCCTGCGTCTGTCGGAACTGGTGTCGCTCGACTGGCGCCACTTCGAGGCCGACGGCGTCGCGCGCCGCTCCGCGAGCTGGATAGATCTCGCCAGCGGCGAGGCGACGGTGCTCGGCAAGGGCAGCAAGACTCGCACGGTGCCCATCGGTGCGCCGGCCTGCGCTGCGCTCGCCCGCTGGCTCGAGCGTCGCACTGAAGTCAAGGGCTGCGATGCGCGAGCGCTCTTCGTCTCGGCGCGCGGTGGCCGCCTGACTGCGCGCAGCGTCCAGTCGCGGCTGGGTCAACTGGCGCGCCGTCTCGGCCTGGGCATCCACGTGCACCCGCACGTCCTGCGTCACTCGTTCGCCTCCCATCTGCTGCAGTCGAGTGGCGACCTGCGTGCCGTGCAAGAGTTGCTCGGGCACGCCAACATCTCGACGACACAGGTGTACACGCGGCTGGACTGGCAGCACCTCGCCAAGGCCTACGACGCGGCCCATCCGCGCGCCAAGCGCAGGTCATGAGCGCGTCGGATCGTCCCCGCGACGCCGCCCCCTCTGCGCCGAGCGCGGGTCGGACGATGCACCGCATCGTGCTGAAGCCGGGCAAGGAGAAGTCCTTGTTGCGCCGGCATCCGTGGGTGTACGCCAGTGCCGTGGCGCGCGTCGAGGGTGACCCGGCCTCCGGCGCCGCGGTGGAAATCCGCGCTGCCGACGGCCGCTTTCTCGCCTGGGCAGCCTACTCACCGGAGTCTGCGATCCGGGCGCGCGTCTGGAGTTTCGTCGAGGCGGTGCCGGTCAGCGCGGAGCTGCTGGCGCAGCGCGTACAGGCCGCGGTCCAGCGGCGCGCGACCATGGCGGCAGACACCAATGCCCTGCGTTTGGTGTTCGGCGAGGCCGACGGCTTGCCCGGACTTATCGTCGATCGCTATGCGGATCAGCTCGTCACACAGTTCCAGTCCGCGGGCGTCGAGGCCTGGCGCGACACGCTGATCGAGGCATTGCTGCTGGCAACGGGCTGCCGCGATGTCTTCGATCGCAGCGATGGCGCCATCCGGGCGCGCGATGGACTGCCTGCGATCAGCGGCGTGCTGCGAGGCTCCGAGCCCCCGGCGCATATCGAGGTGATCGAGCATGGCCTGCGTTTCCTGGTCGATGTCCGGCGTGGCCACAAGACCGGTTACTACATCGATCAGCGTGATAACCGCCGCCTGGCGCGCGACATCGTGGCGCGCGGCGCCGCCCGGGCCGGCCGCGGCCCGCGCTGCCTGAACTGTTTTTGCTACACCGGCGGCTTCTCGATCGCCATGCTGGCGGGCGGTGCCGAATTGGTGCACTCGATCGATTCGTCGGCCGAGGCACTGCGCGTTGGCGCCGAACACGTGGCCCTTAATCAACTCGAGCCCGGCCGCGCCCGCTGGGAGGAAGCTGATGTCTTCACCGCATTGCGCGCGCTGAAGGCCGAGGGCGCACAGTTCGACGTCATCGTCCTCGATCCGCCGAAGTTCGCCTCGAGCCACCATCACGTCGACCGCGCGGCACGTGCCTACAAGGACATCAACCTTAACGCCTTGCGGCTGCTGGCCCCGGGCGGGTCACTGCTGACCTTCTCGTGTTCCGGAGCGATCGACGTCGATCTGTTCCAGAAAATCGTCGCCGGAGCGGTCATCGATGCCGGCGTCGACACCTGGATGGTGGCCAGGCTGGGGTCAAGCATCGACCATCCCTTGATGATGACGGTGCCCGAATCCGAGTACCTCAAGGGACTGCACCTGGTTCGCGTCGCCTAGCGTTTCCAGCGTCGCTGGCGGTTCCGGTAACACTGCAGCGCCGGGAATGCCTGATCCACTACACTACCGCCCCTCTTTTGAGGACCGTTGGCGTCGCGCCGACGGCTCTGGAAATTCCGATGAATGAATCAAATCTGGTGCCAGTGACCGTGCTGACGGGCTTTCTCGGCGCGGGCAAGACGACCTTGCTCAATCGCATCCTGTCCGAGCAGCACGGACACCGTATCGCGGTGATCGAGAACGAATTCGGGCCCGAGGGCGTGGACAACGAACTGCTGGTCACCGAGACGACCGAACAGATCGTCGAAATGAACAACGGCTGCATCTGCTGCACGGTGCGTGGCGACCTCGTCCGCATCCTCGCCGACCTCAAGCGCAAGCGCGAGACGAAGGAACTCGACTTCGAGCGCGTGATCATCGAAACGACCGGCATGGCCAATCCGGGCCCGGTCACGCAGACCTTCTTCATCGAAGACGACATCTCGTCGTATTACCTGCTCGACAGCGTGATCACTGTCGTCGATGCCAAGCACGGGCACGACACGCTGGATGCGCAGGTCGAGGCGCAGAACCAGGTCGGCTTCGCCGATCGCATCCTGCTGTCCAAGACCGATCTGGTCGACGCCGACGAAGTCGATTCGCTGCGTGAACGGATCGTGCGGATGAACCCGCGTGCACCGATCAAGCCGGTGAACTTCGGACAGGTGCCCCTGAACGAGGTGCTCGACCTGCGCGGCTTCAACCTCAACGCGATCCTCGACATCGACCCGCAGTTTCTCGCCGCGGAGCATCCCGACGCGGCCAAGGTGCGGCCGGGCAACGGCCATGCACATGAGCATGGAGACGATCATGTGCACGACGAGCACTGCGGCCACGATCACGAGCACGACCATCATCATGCGCACCATCACCATGACGATGCGATCAAGGCCTTCGTGTTCCAGTCGGGCAAGCCCTTCGACTCGGCCAAGTTCGAGGAGTACATGGGCGCGCTGACTCAGGTTTACGGCCCTGACATGCTCCGGTATAAAGGCGTGCTTTTCATGAACGGGACCAACCGTCGCATGATCTTCCAGGGCGTGCACATGCTCATGGGGGCGGACGTCGGGCGGCCCTGGGGCAAGGACGAAAAGCCTTCCAGCAAGATTGTGTTCATCGGGCGAAATCTCCCGAAGGACACCATACTCAAGGGCCTTGAAGCGTGCCTGGCGCGCTGAATCCCGCCCCCGAATCAGAGACTCAACGAGGTAGACACACGATGGCTGCAGCAAAGAAGGCGCCGGCCAAGAAAGCGGCCAAGACCGCTGCCAAGAAGCCCGCAGTGAAAAAGGTCACAGTGAAAAAGCCCGCAGCGAAGAAGGTTGCGGTGAAAAAGATCGTCGCCAAAAAGGCGCCGGCCGCGAAAGGCAAGCCGTTGAAGAAGGTCACGCCGGCGCGCCCGGTCAAGGCGTCGAAGCCGGCCGCCAAGGCACCGGCGAAGCCTGCGGTGAAGGTGCCGGCAGCGAAGCAGGCGCCAGTGGTGGCTGCGGTCAAACCGACGCCGGCGAGGCCGCCGCTGCGGCAGCCAAAGGTCGTGCGTGCGCCGAGCGTTTCAACCCTGACGAGCGCGGCCTCCGTGCCGATCGCCCTCGCCCCGGTTGCGGCCAAGGCCGTTCCGGCGCCCAGCCCCAAGGACCTCGCGGCTGCCCATGAGTACCTGCTGGCCCGTTCGGCCACGCGCAGCGAGGAGCCGGTGCTGGTGAACGGCAAGCGCCTGCCAACGGAGGGTGAACTGCTGAAGATGTCCGAGTCGGCGTACATGAATGAGCAGCAACTGGCGTTCTTCAAGTACCGGCTTCAGCAGATGGAACGTGAACTGCTGCAGAACGCCGACGAAACGACCGAGCATCTGCGTGAGACGGTCATCGTGCCCGATCCTGCCGATCGCGCGACCATCGAAGAAGAGCATGCGCTCGAACTGCGGACCCGTGACCGCGAACGCAAGCTGCTGAAGAAGGTCCAGCAGTCGCTGGCGAGCATCGAGTCGGGCGACTACGGCTACTGCGAGGAAACCGGCGATCCGATCGGGATACCGCGCCTGCTGGCGCGCCCGACCGCGACGCTGTCGCTCGAGGCCCAGCAACGGCGCGAGATCAAGCAGAAGATGTACGGGGACTGACCCTTCGCGTCTGACCCCACCCATCCATTCTTGAGGATGCAAGAGGGGGCTCCCCCTCTTGGAACTCCTCCCTCAGTCGGCAAGGTGGTTGCGGGACTGATCGATGCTGTCGACCGATCCCATCGTTCATCGCTTCGGTGACTCGACGGTGCTGCGTGCGCCGCCGATCGAACTGTCTGCCGACGAACACTGCGCGCTAGTGGGGCCGAGCGGTTCGGGCAAGAGCACGCTCCTCAACGTGCTGGCCGGCATCCTGCGGCCGAGCGCTGGCGCGGTTCGTCTCGACGGCGAAGAGCTCTATCCATCGCAGGGCCGCGACGACCGATGGCGCGGTCGGCGCATCGGCATGGTGCCGCAAAAGCTGCATCTGCTCGCCGGACTCACCGCATTCGAGAATGTCGCGCTGGCGTGTTACTTCGCCGGGACGTCACCGGCCGGAGTGGCGCCGCTGCTGGCGGAACTCGGCCTCGCGCAGCGATCCTCGGCGCGGCCGGCCGCGTTGAGCGTTGGCGAGCAGCAGCGTGCTGCAATTGCGCGCGCAGTAGTCAACCGACCTCGCCTGTTGCTGGCCGATGAGCCGACGTCGAGCCTGGACGATGACAATGCGCAGCGGGCTCTCGATCTGCTGTTCGCCGCCGCCCAGCGGGCCGGTGCCCTATTGATCGTCGCGACGCACGACGCCCGCATACGCGAGCGCTTCCAGCGCCGGATCGAACTGGCCCGTCCGGAATGAACGCGTTCCGGCTCGTCATCGCCCAGTTGCGCCGCCGGCCGCTGCAGTCGGCCCTCGGTGTCGTACTCCTGGCCCTCGGCATCGCGACGCTGGTCTTCGTGATACTGGTCCAGTCGCAACTGACTCGCCAGCTCGAGCGCGACGCGCGCAACATCGATCTCGTGGTCGGCGCCAAGGGTTCGCCGTTGCAACTCGTGCTATCGGCGGTCTATCAGGTCGATGTTCCAACGGGCAACGTGCCGCTGGCCGCGGTCGATCTGCTGCGCGGCAATCGTCTGATCGCGCAGGCCATTCCGTTGTCCATGGGAGACAGCTTCCGCGGTTTTCGCATCGTCGGCACCGAACCGTCGTTTCTCGATCTGCACGAGGCCACGGTCGCGGCGGGCCGACTCTGGAGTGAACCCATGGAGGCGGTGATCGGTGCCGAGGTGGCTCGCACGGCCCAGCTTGGTCCAGGCAGCGAATTCCTGGGGACCCACGGACTGTCCGAGGGCGGTGCCACGCACGAAGACGCGAGATACAAGGTCGTCGGCGTGCTGACGCCGAGCGGATCCGTCATCGACCGGCTGGTGCTGACCGACAAGTCAAGCGTGTGGCGCGTACACGAGGGCGAAACCACCGATGAGTCCGAGCGCAAGGTCCTTGAAGCCGAGCGCGAGGTCACCGCCGTGCTGGTGCGTTATGCCTCGCCCATGGGAGCGGCGATCGTGCCACGCCAGGTCAATGCCGAGCATCAGCTGATGGCGGCGTCGCCGGCCAACGAGATAGCGCGTCTGTTCGCAGTGGTCGGCGTTGGCATCGAGACGATGCGCGGGTTTGCCTGGATACTGGTCGCCATGTCGCTGCTGGCGCTGTTTGTCACGCTGTTCAACGCGCTCGAAGAGCGGCGTTACGATGTCGCGATCATGCGGCTGCTGGGGGCCAGCCAGGCACGCGTGGCGGGGTTGCTGCTGCTGGAAGCCTGGCTGCTCGCATTCATGGCCATCGTGCTGGGGCTTGCGCTCGGGCTGGGTGCCGTTGCCGTGGTTGGCCAATGGTTGGCGCAGGCGCGCGCCTTCACGCTGTCAGCGTCAGCGACCGCTCCAGCACTGGGCATGATCGTCGCGGTGGCATTTGTGGTTGCCACGCTGGCTGCGGCGGTTCCGACGTGGCGCGCCAGTCGGATGAATGTTTCGGAAGCACTTGCACAGGGGTAAGCATGAGTCTTCGCATTGTCGCTTTTGCCGCGATCGCTGCATGGCCACTGGCTGCGGCGGCAGCCGCGCCGGTGGCCGGCCAACCCGCACCAAAACCCACGGCTGAGCAGACCCATCGCAATGAAGACATCGCCAAACACCGACAGATGGCGCGGGCGCACGAAGAGGCAGCAAAGTGCCTGGAAACTGGAGGCTCCGAAAAGCAGTGTCAGGAGCGGCTGCGCGAGGCTTGCAAAGGCATCGCTGTGGGTCAATATTGCGGGATGCGTCACGCGCATTGAGGCCCGCACGGCTCGGGTGATCGGGCGCCGACGCCAAGGGAACGGCTGCGACAAGGACCGAAGGGTTCGACAGTGCGTGGTGAAAGCGCTGGGGGAGTGCTGGGATGAAAAGAGAAGCTGCGGGGACTCGATGGCTGATGCTGGTGTGCATCGTCTTCAGCCTGGCCATGGGAAGTGCCGGTGCGCAGATTCCCGCGACGGGGACCAATCCGGGCGGACTCGGATTGCCCATTGATCCGCAACTGCTCAATGACCTTCCCGAACTCAAGGGCGTCGTTCCCTGGCGGGTGCTCGGCCAGGTGAAGACCGGCCAGGTCGGCAACAAGGTCGTCCCGCAGTTCAGCCCGGAAATCCGAAAGCTCGACCAGCAGGAAGTCCGACTGCAGGGCTACATGCTGCCGATCACGGCCGGCGAGAAACATACTCACTTCCTGCTGACGATGCGGCCACCTCACTGCCCGTTCTGCCTGTCGCTCGGGCCCGAGTACCTCGTCGAAGTGAAGTCGAAGGCCGCGATCAAGCACACCTACGAGCCGTTGGTACTGGCGGGCCGTCTGAACGTGCTGACCGAGGATCCCTTTGGCCTGTACTACCGCCTCAGCGACGCCCAGCTGGCGACCGCGGAAAAGTAATCCGGCCGGCTGGTGCCGTGGTAGCCGACAGGCGGGATAGCCGCCCAGATCAACGGTTTGCCCGGGAACGAATGTTGTTACTATGGGACGAACCTTCGGCTCGGACGTGCCGGCGTTGCCTATCGGTCGCCCGATCGTGAATCCGGTCCTTGCCCGCGGGCGGCTTGTCCGAATGCTCGCGCGTATGGGGTATCGGGTCTGACTCGTGTTGAGGCCGTGCCTGCCGTAGTTTGAGATACAAGGTTCACGGGCGCAGTAGCGACAGTTCCGGACTAACAACACCAGAAGGCAGCGTGGTCTTCTCGTTCTTCAAGAAAGATCCCAAGGACGCCGAGGCGTCGTCCGGCAAGGGCGGCGCGAGTCGTGCGGCCAAGCCGGCCGCGCGTCCGCTCGCCGGCCCGGTCAATCGCAACGCTGCGGCGACCCAGCCGAAGCCGTTGAATACCGACAGTGCGCTGCCCGACAAGGATCTCGCCCGTACGCTGGCGATGGAGACGGCGGCGAAGATCGACTTGATCGAATCGGAAATGGCGCGTGACTTCATGCGCCCGTCCGGAGGTGGCCCCGTATTCTCGAATTCAGCGGCCAATTCGACGCTCGGCCGCCTGTCGCAGCAACCGGTGGAGCAGCCCCTGCCGCCGCAGACGGCGGTCAAGCGCGATCCCGGTATGGAGCTGCTCGATCTTTCCGTCGACGAGTGGCAGGGCAACGCCAACGCCATTGAACTTCACGGCGAAGGTTCGGGCTCGGCCATCGACGAGGCGGCGATCCTGTTTGCCAACGGCCTGATCGAACCGGCCGAAGCCGGGCTGCGCGCCGCCATTCATTCGGATTCGCTCGGCGATGCCGCCCAGCGCGCGTGGCTGATGCTGTTCGAACTGTTCCAGCAGCGGGGCGACAAGGGCAGCTTCGACAATCTGACGATCGAGTACGTGCTGCGCTTCGAGAGCTCGCCGCCCGCATGGATCGATTACAAGGACGATGCAGGCATCCTCGCTGCCGGCAAGACGGCGGACGGTGCGCCGATCGTTCGCTTGCCGGAAGCGGTGGACGCGAACGTGGTCAAGGTGCTGGAGCAGCTGAAGAACCATTCAGCGCAGTTCCAGTCGCTGACGCTCGATACCTCCGGCGTGCGCGAGATCGACCTGGTCGGTGCGGAACTGCTGCTGCGGGTCATCAGCGCATTCAAGCGGGCCAGCCACGAACTGCTGGTGCTCGGGGCCGACCAGCTGATCACGCCGCTGCGCGCCGCCGTCGAGCCGGGCCGCCGTGACCAGAGCGACGCGGCGTGGATGCTGCTGCTCGAAGTGTTCCGCCTGCTGCAGCGTCAGCATGACTTCGAGGAAACCGGCATCCAGTACTGCATCACCTATGAAGTCTCGCCGCCCTCCTGGGAACCGCCGCCGCCAAGCCTGAAGACGCGTGCCGCCACGCCGGCCGACAAGCCGGTGGAGGTGGAAGACGGCATGCAATGGCGAGGCACCGTGCGTGCCAACGGCGAGCCGCAGTTCAGTCGCCTCTTGACCGCGGCCAAGACGGAAAAGCGCCTGGCGATCGACTGCACGTACCTCAAGCGCATCGAGTTTTCCACTGCCACCGCACTGCTGTCGCTGCTGACCAAGCTGCGTCAGGGCGGCGTCACGGTGGAGTTCGTCAACCTCAATCACATGATCGCCGCGCTGTTTTCGCTGCTCGGCGTCGACATGGTCGCCGACATCCAGTTGCGTCGGGTCTGATCGTCCCCATGTAGGCCGTAACTTTCGGCCGGATACTGCTCCATGGAACCCTTTCACGGAACGACCATCGTGTCCGTACGCCGCGGCGCTGCCGTCGCCATGGGCGGCGACGGACAGGTCACGCTCGGCAACATCGTCGTCAAGCAGACGGCACGCAAGGTGCGGCGCCTGTATCACGACCGCATCCTGGCGGGCTTCGCCGGTGCGACCGCGGATGCATTCACGCTGTTCGAGCGCTTCGAAGGCAAGCTCGAAAAGCACCAGGGTCACCTGGTGCGCTCGGCCGTGGAACTCGCCAAGGACTGGCGCACCGATCGCATCCTGCGTCGTCTCGAGGCGATGCTGGCGGTCGCGGATCACGAGGCCTCGCTGATCATCACCGGCAACGGTGACGTGCTCGAACCGGAACTCGGCATGATCGCCATCGGTTCCGGTGGGCCCTACGCCCAGGCCGCCGCCCGTGCACTGCTCGACCACACCGACCTGGCGCCCGCCGACATCGTCAAGAAAGCCCTCACGATCGCCGGCGACCTGTGCATCTATACCAACCAGAGCCACACCATCGAATCGCTGGACTGAACCAGCGCGGCGCGATGTCTCCATGCTGCCGTTGTCATGCGCGCGTACGCGCGGCCGCTCCGAAGGGAGCGCGCCTAACTGAGCACTGCGAGTGCACGTGCGACCGCGTAGCGGTCGCGTACACGAGCAGTGACTACCTATGATGACCCCCAGAGAAATCGTCCACGAACTGAACAAGCACATCGTCGGTCAGGACCGTGCCAAGCGCGCGGTCGCCGTGGCGCTGCGCAATCGCTGGCGGCGCCAGCAGGTGCCCGATCCGCTGCGCACCGAGATCACGCCGAAGAACATCCTGATGATCGGACCCACCGGCGTGGGCAAGACCGAGATCGCGCGCCGGCTGGCGCGCCTGGCCGATGCGCCCTTCATCAAAGTCGAGGCCACGAAGTTCACCGAGGTGGGCTATGTCGGTCGCGATGTCGACACGATCATCCGCGACCTCGTCGACATCTCGGTGAAGCAGACGCGCGAGTCCGAGATGCGCAAGGTCACCACGCGCGCGCAGGACGCTGCCGAGGACCGGGTGCTGGACATTCTGGTCCCGCCGTCGCGCGATGTCGGCTTTGCATCGGCCGGCCGCGACGACGAGAACGCGACGCGCCAGAAGTTCCGCAAGAAGCTGCGCGAAGGTGAACTCGACGACAAGGAAATCGACATCGAGGTCAGCGCGGTGTCGCCGTCGCTCGAGGTGATGGCGCCGCCGGGCATGGAGGAACTGACACAGCAGATCCAGTCGATGTTTGCCAACATGGGCCGGGAGCGCCGCAAGCCGCGGCGCATGCGCATTGCCGACGCGATGAAGGCGCTGACCGACGAGGAAGCGGCCAGGCTCGTCAATGACGAGGATCTGAAGTCACGCGCCGTCGCCAATGCCGAATCCAATGGCATCGTCTTCATCGACGAGATCGACAAGATCGCGTCGCGAGCGGAACTGCAGGGCGCGGACGTGTCGCGTCAGGGCGTCCAGCGCGACCTGCTGCCGCTGGTCGAGGGCACGACCGTCAATACCAAGTACGGCATGGTCAAGACCGACCACATCCTGTTCATCGCTTCCGGAGCCTTCCACCTGGCCAAGCCTTCGGACCTGATTCCCGAGCTGCAGGGGCGCTTTCCGATCCGCGTCGAGCTCGATTCGCTGACGATCGATGACTTCGATCGCATCCTGAAGTCCACCGATGCCAGCCTGACGCAGCAGTACCAGGCGCTGCTGGGCACCGACGGCTGTGTGCTCGAGTTCACCGACGACGGTATCCACCGCATCGCGGAGATCGCCTTTGCGGTCAACGAGAAGACCGAGAATATCGGTGCGCGCCGGCTGTACACCGTGATCGAGAAACTGCTCGAGGACGTGTCGTTCGAGGTTGGCAGTGTCGTGGCGGGTGGCTCCGGCTCCGATCCGCATCGATGCGGCTTACGTCGATACGCGGCTGGCCGATCTCGCGCGCAATGAGGATCTGGCCCGCTACGTGCTCTAGGGCATCGTCGCAGGGCGCGTTACGAATGCGAGCCGGATCGCCGGCGCGGACCGCTGCTGGCCGAGTAACTCCGGCAGCGGGTCTGGCCGTGCACTGAGCGACGCCTCCTATACTTGCGCTGCTGGCCGGGCGGTGCCCGGCATCGCGTCGGGCACCATGAACCTGCTGCTGTTTCTGCTTGGACTTGCCGCGCTGGTCGCGGGCGCTTCACTGCTGGTGCGCGGGGCTGCAAAGCTCGCGCTGTCATTCGGAATCTCGCCGCTGGTCGTTGGGCTGACGATCGTGGCCTTCGGCACCAGCGCTCCGGAAATGGCGGTGTCGGTCGGTGCGGCACTCGAGGGCAAGACCGACATTGCGGTCGGCAACGTCGTCGGCAGCAACATTTTCAACGTTCTCTTCATCCTCGGCATTTCCTCGATGATCGCGCCGCTGGCTGTCCACCAGCAGCTGATACGTCAGGAAGTGCCGGTAATGATCGGCTGCTCGCTGCTGCTGGTCGCGCTCGCCTTCGACGGTCGCATCGGTCGCCTGGATGCCGCGCTGCTGTCCGGGCTGCTGATCGTCTACACGGTATTCCTGATCATCCAGTCGCGACGCCAGTCACAGGCCGCGGCGGAAGAACTTGCGCGCGAAGTTCCGCGTCCGAATGGCTGGGACCGGCACTGGAGCGTTCAGATGGGGCTGGTGCTGGCCGGTCTGGTGCTGCTGGTGCTCGGCTCTGAATGGCTCGTGACGGCCGCCGTCGCTTTCGCGCGCATCCTGGGCGTATCGGATGCGGTCATCGGGCTGACCATCGTCGCCGCCGGAACATCGATGCCGGAAGTCGCCGCCTCCGTCACCGCCGCGCTCAAGGGCGAGCGTGATATCGCCGTCGGCAACGTCATCGGCAGCAATACCTTCAACATTCTTGGCTGTCTCGGGGTGTCCGGCCTGGTGGCGCCTGACGGTCTGCCCGTGGCATCGTCCTTGGTCGCCTTCGACCTGTGGGTGCTGCTGGCTGTCGCGTTCGCCTGCTTTCCGGTGTTCATCACCGGCCGCGAGATCGCGCGCTGGGAAGGGGCGGTGTTCTTCTTCTACTACTGCGCCTATGCCACGTTCCTGATCCTGGAAACGACTCACCATGCCGCGTTGCCGCGCTTTTCGGCGGCCATGCAGTCGTTCGTGCTGCCGCTCACGATCATCACGCTGCTGGTCGTGATGTACGGGCACCGCCGCCGACGACGGTGACGACCCTGCGCTTGCTCGCGCCGGTGCGAACGTGCCGGCCATCCTGCCGGCAGCTCCGCAGGGAGCGGAACAAAAGCCGGATCGATAGAATCGGGCACCTCGCCCAGGAGCTCACATGATCCGTTTCGTCGTCTCGGCCGTACTTGCTCGCCGCCAGCGGTGCGGCCGCCGCACAGGTGCAGGTCAAGGATGCGTGGGCACGGCCGGCGCTGCAGGGGCAGACGGCCACCGGAGCCTTCATGTCACTGATGTCGAGCGACGGGGCGCGTCTGGTCGGCGCTTCCAGTCCGGTCGCCGGCGTGGTCGAAATCCACGAGATGGTGATGGAAGGCAGCGTGATGAAGATGCGCGCGATTTCCGGGCTCGACCTGCCGCCGGGGCGCAGCGTCGAACTCAAGCCCGGCGGCTATCACGTCATGTTGATGGACCTGAAGCGTCCGCTGAAGGCGGGCGATCGTGTGACGGTCGAGCTGCGGATCGAGACCAGGGAAAAGCGGCTGGTGTCGCAGCCGATCGAGGTCGAAGTCGCGGCGCGTGCTCCGGCCGGCGCGGCAGGCACCCACAAGCACTAGGAGCAGTTCGCGTCGCCGCACGCAGGAGCGGCTTGCGGTGCTAGCCGGAGATCACGCCGGCGTGACGGTGTAATCGCCGACGGCTTTAACCGCGGCCTGGACGTCCACCAGCGCCAGAGCGTCCGGAACGTCGAGCTTCGCCTGCGGTGGATCGAGCGTGACTTCGACGTCGTCGGCGAGCGGCTTCAGCGCGCGCGTCACGCGCGCCACACACCCGCCGCAATGCATGCCATCGATGCGAAAGGTCTGCTGCATATCCGGGCTCCCAGCTGCCATGCCTCGAAAATGGAATCCTACCCCTGCCATCGGACGCGCTGCGTAGCCGGTCAACTGCACCGTCGCAGTGCACGTCGGCGCGGTTCGTTGTTGATGGTGTGCCGTACGCCTCGATCGTGTCGGTATAACATCCGCGCCCAGCACGGGATCGAGCGCAGTGGCGCGCTCTCGACCGATGCGGCTTCACACTGGCGCGTCGCCAGGACACCAACGGACAGTCATGGAAACCGCGCAGATCGCTCCACAGCTGAAGGCCGATATCCTCTCCGAGGCCCTGCCGTACATCCGGCGGTTTCACGGCAAGACGATCGTCGTGAAGTACGGCGGCAACGCGATGGTCGACCAGAACCTCAAGGAAGCCTTCGCGCACGACGTGGTGCTGCTGAAGCTGGTCGGCATGAATCCGGTGGTCGTGCACGGCGGCGGTCCGCAGATCGACGAGGCGCTCGAACGCGTCGGCAAGAAGTCGACCTTCATCCAGGGCATGCGCGTGACCGATGCTGAAACCATGGAAGTGGTCGAGTGGGTGCTGGCCGGCGAGGTCCAGGGCGAACTGGTGATGCTGATCAATGCCTTCGGCGGCCAGGCGGTCGGGCTCACCGGTAAGGACGGTGGTCTGATCCGCGCACGTCGGCTGCTTATTCAGGACAGGAACGATCCGACGAAGCGTCATGACATCGGCCAGGTCGGCGAGATCGAAGCGATCAACCCGGCGGTCGTCAAGGCGCTGCAGGACGACGCCTTCATTCCGGTGATCTCCCCGATCGGCTTCGGCGAGGACGGGCTCTCGTACAACATCAATGCCGATGTCGTCGCCGGCAAGATCGCGGAGATCCTCAAGGCCGAGAAACTGGTGATGCTGACCAACACTCCCGGGGTGCTCGACAAGGACGGCACCCTGCTGACGGGACTGTCGGCGCGCCAGATCGATGAACTGTTCGCCGACGGCACGATCTCCGGCGGCATGCTGCCGAAGATCTCATCGGCCCTCGAGGCCGCCAAGAGCGGGGTCAATGCCGTGCACATCATCGACGGCCGTGTCGATCACTGCCTGCTGCTCGAGATCCTGACCGACCAGGGTGTGGGCACGATGATCAAGAGCCACTGAGCGATGCCACGCGACTCGTGCCGGCGCGCTGGCGCGCGGCGCGCGTGAATCCCGGTACGGCGCGTCGCGGTCGGACACCCGTCGCGGTGTCGGCCATGCGGAAGTTCATGCGGATACAGCGCGATGTGCCGGCCGCGCGTCGCGCAGTGCCGGTGTGGCTGTTCGATCTCGACAACACGTTGCACGATGCTTCGCACGCCATCTTCGGCGCGATCGATCGTCGCATGACCGACTACGTCGAGCGCGAGCTCGGAGTCGAGCGGGGTGAGGCCAATCGCCTGCGCACGCATTACTGGCGCCGCTACGGCGCCACGCTGCTCGGACTGGTGCGGCACCACGGCATCGATCCGCACCATTTTCTGCGCGAGACGCATGACTTCGATGTGGCCGAGCTGCTGCGTGCCGAACGCGGGTTGGTGCGGCTCTTTGCCCGGCTTCCCGGTCGCAAGCTGTTGTTGACGAATGCGCCGCTCGCCTACGCCGGGTCTGTCCTGCGCGAACTGTCCCTGCACCGTCACTTCGGAACGCGCTACTCGATCGAACGCATGCGCGTGCACGGTACCTACCGGCCGAAGCCATCCCGGTTGATGCTGCGCTCGATGCTGGCGCGCGAGCGCATCCGGCCATCGGCTGCGGTACTGGTCGAGGACTCCGTTTTGAACCTGAAGGCGGCCCGGTCGCTCGGCATGAAGACCGTGTTGATCACACGCCACGGCACCTCACCAGCGCGCAGGTCGCCGGCCGCTGTCGGCCTGCGTATTTCGTCGCTGCACGAACTGGCGCGGCGGTTTCCGCGCTGACTCCGGGTGCCGCGGTGTGATTCGGTAAGCTCCGCGTCCCTTCCCCAACATTGCACGTGGAGACCGTATGGCACGGCCCGGACTGATACGCCGATTCTTCGGTGGCCTGTGGGCAGCCGTCGACTTCTCGCGTCGTCTCGTTCGTCAACCTGCTGTTCCTGCTGATCGTCGGACTGGTGCTGTTCGTCTGGCTGTCATCGGACAAGCCGCCGCGGCTGTCGCCCGACACGGCCCTGGTTCTCAATATCCAGGGCGATGTCGTCGAGGAGTACACGGTTGGCGCGCAGGAGGCGGCGATCGCCGAGGCGCTGGGGCGCGACCGCTTCGAAACGCGGGTGCGCGACATACTGGCCGCGCTGGACGGCGCAGCGCGTGACCCGCAGATCACGCGCGTCGTGCTCGTGCTCGACGAGATGGGCAGCGCGGGGCTGGCGACGCTGCGCGAACTGGGTGCCGCGGTCGAACGCGTGCGCGGAGCCGGCAAGCCGGTCATTGCCTGGTCGGAGTCCTACTCGCAGGGGCAATACTTCCTGGCCGCGCATGCCGACGAGGTCTTCCTGCATCCGTCCGGCTCACTGCTGATCCGCGGAATCGGCGGGGCGCGGGGCTATTACAAGGAGCTGCTCGACAAGCTGGGCGTGAAGGTGAATACCTTCCAGGCAGGTCGGTACAAGAGCTTTGGCGAACCCTTCACTCGCACCGGACCGACACCCGAGGCGCAGGAGGCCGAGGCGTTCCTGCTCAACGGCCTGTGGTCGACCTGGCTCGCGGATGTGGAACGCCTGCGCAAGCTCAAGGCGGGCAGTGTCATGGCGGCCATCAACGATCTGCCGCAACGGTTGCTGGCAACACAAGGCGACATCGCGCAGCTCGCGCTCAAGGAAAAGCTGATCGACGGCCTCAAGCGCCGCGACGAGTTTCGTGCGCTGATGCTCGAGCGGGGTGCCCCGCGCAGCCGCGACGACGACGAGACGTTTCGACAGATCTCGATGTATTCCTATCTGCGGTACGTGGACACGCCGCTGACCGGGGACGCCGTCGCCGTGGTCGTTGCCCAGGGCGAAATTGTGGACGGCGACGATCGCAAGGGCACGATCGGCGCGCGCGCCGCGTCGGAACTGATCCAGCGGGCACGCCAGGACGACGACATCAAGGCGCTGGTCGTGCGCATCGATTCGCCGGGGGGCAGTGCTTCCGCGTCGGAGCTGATCCGCGAGCAGCTCGAACTCACCCGCAAGGCCGGCAAGCCGGTCGTCGTGTCGATGGGCGACGTGGCCGCGTCGGGCGGCTACTGGATCGCGATGGGCGGCGACGAGGTCATCGCCGATGCCGCCACGATCACCGGGTCGATCGGCGTGTTTGCGCTGATCCCGAACTTCACCGGCACGATGGAAAAAATCGGCGTCCACACGGCGGGTGCTGCCACCACATGGATCGCGGAGTCGACCGACCTGACGCGGCCGCTCGACAAGCGCCTGGCGCAGGTGATCGAGGCCGGAATCGGACACACGTACAGCGAGTTCCTCGACGTCGTCGCGACCAGTCGCAGGTCGACTCCCGAGAAGATCAACGAAGTCGCGCAGGGACGCGTCTGGTCCGGCGCACAGGCCAGGGAGCGTGGACTGGTCGACTCGGTCGGAGGGCTCGACCTGGCGGTCAAATCGGCGGCCCGTCGCGCCGGACTGGGCGATAGTTTCCGGGTCGAATACCTCGAGCACGAGCCGCGCGGGCTGGACCGCTATCTGGCGCTGTTCTTCGGCCAGCTGGGCGCGACGTTGCGGGACGACTTTGGTTGGGACACGCTGGCGCGTGCGCTGACCGGCACGCTGGCGCCGCGAGCGCCGCTGGAGCTTCGCCTCCTGCTGGAGGCGAAGGACCGGCCGATGCGGGCGCTGTCGTACTGCTTTTGCGAGGTCCGCTGAACTGATCGCGCGGTAAGGCGCCTGCGGCAGCCGCAATTCGAGGCGCTGAGACGCCGCCGGTAGTCCGGAAGATGGTTCGCGGCTGCGGGATTCTGGGATAGTATGCATTCACGTCTGGGGGCATTCCCCGGAAGCGACTCGCTCTCCCAACCTCGCTCCCCGCTGCCATGGAGTCCGCCAGTCCGATCACCGGTCCGCGCAAGCCCGGGGCGCGCAAGCTGCAGATCCTGCAGACGCTTGCGACCATGCTCGAGGATCCCAAGGGTGAAAAGGTCACCACGGCGGCACTCGCGGCACGCCTCGGAGTGTCCGAGGCGGCGCTCTATCGCCACTTCGCCAGCAAGGCCCAGATGTTCGAAGGTCTGATCGAGTTCATCGAGACGACGATCTTCGGGCTCATCAACGAGATCAGCGCACGCGAGACCTCGGGTCTCAAGCAGGTGCGCTCCATCGTTGCAATGCTGCTGGAGTTTGCCCAGACCAACAAGGGCATGACGCGCGTGCTGATCGGTGATGCCCTCGTCAACGAGAACGAGCGCCTGCAGGAGCGCATGAACCAGCTGATCGAGCGCATCGAAGCGTCGCTCAAGCAGAGTTTTCGTGTCGCTGCGACCGAACGCGAAGTGGCGGAGAACGTGGATGCAAGCGCGCGTGCCGGCCTGGTCGTCGCCTACGTGATTGGCCGCTGGCACCGCTTTGCGAAGAGCGGCTTCCGCAAGTTTCCGGGCGACGCGCTGGAAGCGCAGTTGCCTATCCTCGTCGCCTAGACCTCGGCCGACGCCACGGCCGCGCGCTGGCCGACGACGACCAGCGCAGTGCCGGCCAGGATCACTGCACAGGCTGCGATCATCGTTGCGGTGATCGGCTCGCCGAGCAGCAGCGCACTCCAGAAGATTCCCCAGACAGGAATGAGGAACGTCACGGTCATCGATCGGGTCGGTCCGATTTCCTGGATGAGCCGCAGATAGAGCACGGTGGCCAGCGCCGAGGCGAGCACCGCCAGCGCAACCGCGTTGACGAGCGCAAACACGGTGACCTCGTTCGGCGGGAACACGACGGCCAGCGGTACGTTGAAGGCAGAACCGACGACCAGCACGCCGGCGCCGAGCGCTGCCGCGGAAACCCCGCCTCCGAGCGCCTTGGTGGCCACGCCGGCCAGCGCGAAACACAGGGACGCACCCAGGCCCGCCGCGAACGCCAATCGGCCCGCCACGTCGGCCGGAACCGAGCCGCCTCCCATCAGCGCGGCAACGCCGCCGATGCCGAGGACGATTCCGAGCAGGGCGACGGGCGACATCCGGTCGCCGAGCCAGAGGCGAGCGATGACCGCGCCCCACAGAGGCACGGTCGCATTGATGATCGCAAGCACTCCCGCCGACAACTGCGTGGCGCCGAAAGAGAACAGCGGAAACGGCAGGGCCGCACCGAAGATGCCGACGACGGCGATCGCCCGCCAGTCACGCCGCCAATGCACGCGACCGCCGGTGGCCCGCAGGTAACCCAGCATCAGGACAGCCGCCACGACGAGACGGGTCGCAGACAGTCCGATCGGGCCCAGTGCCGGGACCGCATTGCGGATCAGCGAGAATGCGCCACCCCAGATGGCCGCGAGCAGGATCAGCAGCGCCACGTGCCGTCCCGACATGGCGTCAGCGACGGGCGCAAACGGGGCAGTCGGGGTCCCGCGGCACGCGTACCGAGTGCCACTGCATCGACAGCGCGTCGAGCATCAGCAGCCGGCCCACGAGCGGCGTGCCGATCCCGGCCGCAAGCTTCAGCGCTTCGGCAGCCTGGACCGATCCGATGATGCCGGTCAGCGGCGCGAACACGCCCATGATCGAGCACAGCTCGTCTTCGCCATCGCCCGGCGGAAACAGGCACGCGTAGCAGGGCGATACATCGTCCCGCGTATCGAAGGAGGCGACCTGTCCGTCGAAGCGGATGGCGGCACCCGAGACCAGGGGTCGACGGTGCGTCACGCAGCAACGGTTGACGGCATGGCGCGTCGCGAAATTGTCCGAGCAGTCGAGCACCACGGTCGCGCGTGCGACCAGATCCAGGAGCTGGTCGGCATCGACGTGCTGCTCGATGGCGATGAGGTTGACTTCCGGGTTCACGGCACCCAGTGCCATGCGGCCCGACTCGGCCTTTGGCATGCCGATGCGCGCGGTCGTGTGAATGATCTGACGCTGCAGGTTGGTCAGGTCGACCCGATCGCCATCGACGAGTGTCAGCGTGCCGACCCCGGCGGATGCGAGGTAGAGCGCGGCCGGCGATCCCAGGCCGCCCGCGCCGATGACGAGCACATGCGCGGCGCGCAGGCGCTCCTGTCCCTCTACGCCGATCTCGTTGAGAAGAATGTGCCGCGAATAGCGCAGCAGCTGCTCGTCGTTCACTTGTCTGGCCCAAATGAAAACGGGCCGCATTGCGGCCCGTTTGTCGCAAGCGCGAATGCTAGCGCGGTGCTTTTGCCACGTTCTCTGCCTTGGGCTTGGCCACGTCGACAGGCTTGCCCTTCAGATGATTCATGGCCTGTTGCAGCTGGAAGTCCTCGTTGCTGCCGAACTCGTAGCGGCGCGTCGGGGCCACTTTACCGGCGGGAGCCGCATCCGCGCAGGCGGGGCAGGTTGTGCGGCGGCCCCCGGAGGCGTTGTCACGCGCTTTGCAGCATCGTCGGCCTTGTTGGTCTCGAGATGCCGCATCAGGTCGGCTTCGCGCACGTTGAAGCCGGAGAAGTTGCCCTCGGGCGTGTCTTCGACGGCGAGGTCGGGAACGATGCCCTTTGCCTGGATCGAGCGTCCGCTCGGCGTGTAATAGCGCGCCGTGGTCAGCTTGATCGCCGCCGGACCTTCGCCTTCGAGGCGCAGCGGGATGATGGTCTGGACCGAGCCCTTGCCGAAGGTCTGGGTGCCGATGACGGTCGCGCGCTTGTGATCCTGCAGCGCTCCGGCCACGATTTCCGACGCCGACGCCGAGGCGCCGTTGACGAGCACGATCATCGGAACGCTCTTGATCTGGGTCGGCAGCTTCTGCAGCACGTCCTCGCCGCGGCCGCGCAGGTAGTCTTCCGGTGACGCCACGAAGCGGCGCCGTGCGTCCTCGTTGCGGCCATCGGTGGATACGACCAGCGCGCGCTGGGGCAGGAAAGCGGCCGATACGCCAACCGCCGAATGCAGCAGGCCGCCGGGGTCGTTGCGCAGGTCGAGCACAAGGCCCTTGAGCGGGGCCTGTTTGTACAACTCGTTGACCTGCTTGACGAGGTCGTCGACGGTGCGCTCCTGGAACTGCGAAATGCGCACGAAACCGTAGCCCGGCTCGATCATCTTGGTGCGCACCGACTGAACCCGGATGACATCCCGCATCAGCTTGAACTCGAGCGGCTTGTCCTCGCCCTTGCGCGCGATCGACAGCGTGATCGTCGTGCGCGGCTTGCCGCGCATCAGCTTCACCGCCTCCGGCAGCGTCATGCCGCGCGTGACCTTGTCGTCGATCTTGATGATGAGATCACCGGCCTTGACGCCCGCGCGGGCCGCCGGAGTGTCATCGATCGGGGCGATGACCTTGATGATGCCGTCCTCGGCACCGACTTCGATGCCCAGCCCGCCGAATTCGCCCTGCGTGCTGGATTGCATGTCCTTGAATGCGTCGGCGTCCAGGAACGCGGAGTGCGGATCGAGTCCGGAAAGCATCCCGGAGATCGCTTCCTGCATCAGCTTCTTGTCGTCGACCGGCTCGACGTAGTTCTGCTTGACCGCGCCGAAGACTTCGGTGAACTGGCGGATCTCTTCGAGCGGGATCTGGCCGCGCGTATCGCGGAACGCGTACGCGGAGATCCCAAGGCTGACCAGTACGCCGGCGATTGCGCCGGTACTGATCAGTCCAACACTGCGTAGCCTGCCAGCCATGCCACCTCCGGGAGCCGAAATCGCGACTGTATGTCGCCGGTCTTAAGCGGACCTTAGCGCGCCGCGACCCAGGTTAGCGGGTCAAATGGACGACCCTGGAAACGTAGTTCGAAGTATAGGCCCGGGGCCTCGTTGCCACCGGTATTCCCGACGGACGCGACCACCTCTCCGACAGCGACCCGGTCGCCAACGTTCCTTAGGAGAGACTCGTTATTGCCATAAACGGACAAATATCCCTCGCCGTGGTCGATCACCAGGAGGTTTCCAAAGCCTCGCAGCCAGTCGGCGAACACCACCCGACCATCGCCCACCGCCTTCACGTCGGCACCAACGGGAGCCCGTAGAAACACGCCTTTCCAGGACGGACCGGCTGAGCCACCGTCTCCGCGACGGGGAGTACCGAATCGAGCCGACACGGCTCCATCCACGGGAAGTCGCAACTTTCCCTTCTGTAGCCCAAAATTCGACGAAGATGGCGACAAATCGGGGGGTGTTCTTGCGGCGGCCTGCTCCGGTTCCGGGCTTTTCGGCCCAGGAGAGCTCCGGGTCGCCGCTTTGGCCTTCGCATCGCGTTCCGCCTGCTGGCGCGCGCGTTCGGCTTCCTTGCGCGACTGTTCTGCCAGGACCTTGGAGATTCGATCAATGAGGGCGCCGAGGCGCTGCTCGTCGCGCTCCAGCCGGGCGATTGATTGGCGTTGTCCGACGATCTGCTTGGATAGCTGCTCCAGCGTGCGTTTTCGGCGTGCCTGTTCCTGCTCAAGAGTCAGTCGGCTTTTGCCTTCTTCTTCGGCGATCTTTGCCAGTTCTTCCTTCTTCTCCTGCGATTGCTCTTGAAGGACGGCCAGTTCCGCGCGGCGACTCTGGAGTTGACTGACACTGGCCGCGGTAGTGCGGCTGAGATAGTCAAGGTAGACCTGCTCGCGGCCCAGGTCTCCCGGAGACTCGCCTTCGAGCAACAGATGCAGAGGGTCACGCAAGGACAGGCGCTGCTGCCGCCGCAGCAACTGGTCGAGCTGACTCTGGCGTTCACCTTGCCGGACGGCCACGTCCCGCTCCCGCTGCGCGAGCACGGCGATCTGCTGCTCGACTCGGTTGCGTGCGACCGACAGTTCGCGCAAGCGCCGGTTCGCCTTCGAAATGGCAATGTCCGAACTGGCGAGAGCGTCGGAGGCCTCAGAGCGCGACGCCTCGCTGGCGGCGAGTTGTCGCTTCAGTTTCGCAAGTTCCGACTGCAATTCGCGCTGCTCACGCTGCAGGGACTGCTGTCGCTGGGATGTCGCCGTTGCGGGAGCCTCGGTCTTCGGCGCCGCCTTGGTTGTTGTCGGCGGGGCGGGACGCTTTCCACTGGTTGGCCCGCCGGGCGTGCGTGCCTGGCCCGCACAGAGCATTGGTACGGCCAGCAGCGCGGCCAGCAGCGCGGCCATCAGGCGCAGCGCGGGCTGATGACCCGGCAGTGCGCTCAAGCGCCCGATCGCGCCTGACCCTGCGCCGCGACGGCGGCCGTGGCGCGCGCAATCTCGTCCGCGTCGCCAAGGTAGTACCGGTGCAGCGGCCGAAGTTCCGCATCCAGTTCATAGACGAGAGGGCGTGCCGTCGGGATATTGAGCCCGACAATGTCGTCGTCTGAGATGTGGTCGAGGTACTTGATCAGGGCGCGCAGGGAGTTGCCGTGCGCGACCACAATGACGCGGCGACCGCGCTGCACGGCCGGCGCAATCGAGTCCTTCCAGAACGGAATGACGCGAGCGACGGTATCGCGCAGGCACTCGGTCGCCGGGATATCCGTCGGCGCAAGGTTCCGGTAGCGGGGGTCGCTTCCAGCCCAGCGCGGGTCTTCGGGCGTCAGCGGATCTGGAGCAACGGCATAGGCGCGCCGCCAGGTCAGAACCTGCTGCTCGCCGAAGCGGGCCGCAGTCTCGGACTTGTTCAAGCCCTGCAAGGCGCCGTAATGGCGCTCGTTCAGTCGCCAGCTGTGAACGACCGGCAGCCACATCAGGTCCATCGCGTCCAGGCCGATCCAGAGCGTGCGGATCGCGCGCCGGAGAACCGAGGTGTATGCAATATCGAACCCGTAGCCTTCGCGCAGCAGCAACTCGCCCGCTGCGCGCGCTTCCTGTCGCCCATGGTCGGTCAGGTCGACATCGGTCCAGCCGGTGAAGCGGTTCTCGAGGTTCCACTGGCTTTCGCCGTGGCGCAACAGCACGAGCTTGAACATGACTGGAGCGGGGAGGGAGGCGGGGACGGTGCTTCGTCGGGGCACGTATTCTATAATCCGACGCTTTTCGCCGGCGCTGCGGCACTGCAGGTCAGCAAACATCGGGGCAATGGTCCCCACTCTCATCCCATCGGCCGCACCGTGCAATTCTTCATCGACAACCTTCTTCTGATCGCCGTGGCATTCGTCAGTGGCGCGATGCTCGTCTGGCCGTTTGTGCGCGCGCGGGCCAGCGGCCCGGCGCTGTCCACGCTGCAGGCGACGCAGTTGATCAATTCGAAGAATCCCCAGATCGTCGATCTGAGAAGTGCCGAGGATTTTGCGAAGGGGACCTTGCCGAATGCGCGCAACGTGCCGGCGGCCGCGATGAGTGCCCGGCTGACGGAGCTGAAGAAGGAAAAGCCCGTGTTGCTGGTATGTGCGACCGGCACGAGCGCAGGCCGGACCGCGGCATTGCTGCGCAGTCAGGGTTTCAGTGACGTGTTCGTGCTCGGCGGAGGCGTTGCAGCCTGGCGTGAGGCTGGCCTGCCACTGCGCAGCTGATGAAACACCGGAGTGATGCATGACCCAAGTCCTGATGTACAGCACAGGCGTGTGCCCGTACTGCCAGCGCGCCGAGGCGTTGCTGAAGGCCCGGGGCGTTACCGCGATCGAGAAAGTCCGCGTCGACCTCGAGCCGGCGCGGCGCGATGAAATGGTCGAGCGCACGGGCCGGCGCACCGTGCCCCAGATTTTCATCGGCGAAACCCATGTTGGCGGGTTCGACGATCTGTCAGCGCTTGACCGCGAGGGCAAGTTGACGCCACTCCTGTCCCAGTAACCCGGGCTCGCTTCCGAGAGTTAAGAATTTCAACCCATCGCCGAGGCGGCGCCGTCGCCGAGGACTTGCCAGGAATCTCCATGACCGATACCTCCCCCGCGACCGCGGCAGGCACACAGCCCGTGTTCCAGGTGCAGCGCGTTTACCTGAAGGACGCCTCGCTCGAAATGCCCAATGCGCCGACCGTCTTTCTGGAAAACGAAGCTCCGAAGGTCGATGTCCAGCTCGAAGTGTCGGACGCGCCGGTCATCGAAGCGCTGCATGAAGTCGTCGTGCGTGTGACGGTGACTGCCAAGGTGAAGGACAAGGTTCTGTTCCTGGTCGAAGGCAAGCAGGCAGGCATCTTCGAGATACGCAACATTCCCGCCGAGCAGCGGCCCCCGATCCTCGGCATCGTCTGCCCTGGCATCGTCTACCCCTATCTGCGCTCGAACATCGCCGATCTGATCAGCCGCACTGGCTTGCCGCCGATTCACCTGGCCGAGATCAACTTCGAGGCGTTCTATCAGCAGCGGCTCGCCGCCCTGGCACAGCAGGCGACGGGACAGCCGTCCGCGGCACCGCTCCCCGCGAACGGCAACGGCGCCGCCAACGCCTGAGGGCATGATGAACATCGCGGTGCTCGGCGCAGGCGCGTGGGGCACGGCGATTGCTTGTGCGCTCGGGACACGGCACGACGTCGTGCTGCAGGCGCGCGACGCGGCGCAGGTCGGCGACATGCGCGCCGCGCACAGCAACCGACGCTATCTCGCCGGAATCACGTTCCCGCCCGCACTCTCGGTGACCGACGGCTTCGATGAGGCCGTGGCCCATGCGACCGGTGGACTGATCATCGTCGCGACGCCGACACGTGCACTGCGCGAAATGAGCCAGCGGCTCGCCGTCCTGGACACGCGCAGCCCGGTGGCATGGCTTTGCAAAGGCTTCGAGGAAACCGAGCATCTGCTGGCCCATGAAGTCGTGGCACGCACGTGGCCCGCTGCGGTCGATCGCAGCGGGCCGCTCTCCGGTCCGAGCTTTGCGCTCGAGGTGGCGCGTGGATTGCCGACCGCGCTGACCGTGGCCGGCAGCAGCGGATTCTGCGAGCACGTCACGGGTGCGCTGCACGGTGGCGCGCTGCGCATCTATTCCACTGCGGATGTGGTCGGTGTCGAGGTCGGGGGTACGGTCAAGAACGTGCTTGCCATCGCCACCGGTATCAGTGACGCCCTCGAACTCGGTCTCAACGCGCGTGCCGCATTGATCACGCGCGGACTGGCGGAAATGACGCGGCTCGGCGTCGCTCTCGGCGCCCGTCCCGAAACCTTCATGGGCCTCACGGGCGTCGGCGACCTGATCCTGACGGCGACCGGGGATCTGTCGCGCAACCGGCAGGTCGGCCTTGCGCTCGGCCGCGGGCGTTCGATCTCGCAGGCTGTCGACGAACTCGGACATGTCGCCGAGGGCGTGCGCTCCGCTCCCGCCGTGCTGGCACGCGCGCGCGAAGCCGGCGTGCAGATGCCGATCACCGAGGCGGTCTGTGTTGTGCTGTCGGGCGGCGCTACGCCGCGCCAGGCGCTCGAACGCCTGCTCGCGCGCGATCCCAAGCGGGAAAGCGAGGGGCAATGACGCTGGCTGCCGTTTGCGTGTTCTGCGGTTCGCAGGCCGGAGAGCGACCGGAATACATCGCGGCCGTGCGCGAGCTGGCGCAGGTGCTGGCGCGGCGCTCGATGACCGTGGTCTACGGCGGCGGCCATGTCGGCATGATGGGGGCGCTCGCCGACGAAACACTCGCGCAACGCGGCCGCATTATCGGCATCATTCCGCGCCACCTGATGCGCCCGGAAGTCGCCCATCGCGGCCTGACCGAACTGCATGTCGTCGAATCGATGCACGAGCGCAAGCGCGCGATGGCCGATCGCAGCGATGCCTTCATCGTGCTGCCCGGCGGCTACGGCACGCTTGAAGAGATGTTCGAGATGGTCACGTGGCTGCAGCTGCAACTGCAGTCCAAGCCGGTGGGCATCCTGAACATCGAGGGTTACTTTGACCGGCTGCTTGATTTTCTTCGGCACTGCGCCGCCGAGGGTTTCATCCGGCCCGAACACTGGGATCTGCTGATCGTCGATCACACGCCGGAACTCCTGCTCGACCGTCTGGACCTGCACGCGATCCAGATGAGCCGTAGCCACCCTCCAAAGATAGAGCCCGGGCGCAGCTGACCCGCGCCTGCCACGGACGCCTCACTCGCACGACCCCTCAGGCGCCGCCTTCAAAGCGC
Source organism: uncultured beta proteobacterium (assembly GCA_963769745.1). Lineage (GTDB taxonomy): Bacteria > Pseudomonadota > Gammaproteobacteria > Burkholderiales > Burkholderiaceae_F > JALORV01. The sequence goes on along the minus strand of CAVYNB010000009.1, from coordinate 129,835 downwards.
TGCTGTCGCCAGGCTTCATAGACGACGATGGCGACTGCATTCGACAGGTTGATGCTGCGGTTGCCGGCTCGCATCGGCAGGCGCAGGCGCTGGGTCGGAGGGAACCGACCGCGCAGCGATTCGTCGAGCCCGCGCGACTCGGCTCCGAACACCAGCCAGTCGCCGGGCTCGAACGCCACGTCGGCATGATGTCGTTCGGCGCGCGTAGTGCAACAGAACATGCGCGTGGCCACGGGATGCTCCTGCGCGAGCAGCGCATCGAAGCTCGCATGCACGCGCATGTCGGCGTATTCGTGATAGTCGAGCCCCGCGCGGCGCAACTGCTTGTCCGACAGGTCAAAGCCGAGCGGCCCGACCAGATGCAGCCGTGCGCCGGCATTGGCGCACAGACGAATGACATTGCCGGTATTCGGAGGAATTTCCGGCTCGACCAGAACGACGTTGAACATCGTCTCAGCCGCCAACTCAGGGAGTCCGTGCGACGACCCGATTGACGACACGCGCAGCGCCGGCGCGCTTCAGCGTGTCGGCAATCTCGTTCAGCGTGCTGCCGGTGGTCATCACATCGTCGACCACGATGAGTCGGGCGCCCCGCACATCTCCGGAAACGCCGAACGCGCCGCGGACATTGCGTCGACGAGCCTCGCGCGCCAGTGACTGCTGCGGCGGCGTATGTCGCACCCGGAGCAGCGTGCGCTCGGCCATCGTGGCGCCTGTGAGCCGGGCAAAGCGCCGCGCGATCTCCAGTGACTGGTTGAAGCCGCGTGCACTCTCGCGTTCGAACGACAAGGGCACTGCCACGACGAGATCGGCCACAGGCCCGGGCTCGCGCGCGGCGAGCAGGCGCGCAAAGGCTTCGGCCAGATCGAGTCTTGCACCGAACTTCAACGCGGCAATCATCCCCGAGACAGGCGCAACGTAGTCGGCCAGCGCCGTGGTCGCGTCGAAGTGCGGAGGCTCCGCCAGGCAGTGCCCGCAGCAGCCCGTCCATGCGTTGCCAAGCCTGATGGCGCAGCGTTCGCACCGGACCGCCTCGCGTGCGAAGAAGTCCCGCTCGCAGCCCTCACACAGCGGCGAACCCGGGGCCAGGGCACAGACGACACACCGCGGCGCGATCCAGCCGGCCCGAGCGGGCCGAGTGTCGAGATGCTGAGATGACCCTGTCTGCATCCGCGCAGCTTAGCGATCCCTGGTCGTCCGAGCGACCGCAGCCGGATGCGTGGCCGTGACTCTCGAACGCAGACGCCTGCAGCGCGAACCCCTGGAGCGTCGACCTATACTGGCCCGCATCATGCCGCTCGGCCCGGGAACGTCTGAACTCACGCCCACGATCATGGCGCCGCCGCGCGTGCCGGCACGCACCGAAACGGTGGCACGGCAGTTCGATCAGCGCGTCGGGCGGATTGCAGTGCGCGATGTACTGCTGCGCGAGGTCGAGCAGCGGTTGCTGAGCCGGCTCGACTACATCCGGCTCGATCCCCGCCAGATGCTGGATGTCGGCTGCGGACTGGGGCGTTCACGCGCAGGCCTGCAGGCGCTGTACCCGCAGTCGACATGGACCGGTATCGAACTGTCGGCCGCGATGGCGCGCGCCGGTCTGGCCGAGCAGCAGCGCGCGCTCGGCGTGTCCCGCTGGTGGCGCAGCACGCCTCGCTGGGTCGTGGCCGACGGAGCGCGCCTGCCGTTCGGGGATGGCACCGCGGATCTGCTGTTTTCGAACCTCATGCTGCATTGGCATCCGACACCGCATCTGGTTTTCCCGGAGTGGAAGCGCGTGCTGCGGACCGACGGGCTGCTGATGTTCAGCTGCTTCGGCCCGGACACGCTGCGGGAATTGAGGTCGGCCGCTGCCGATGCCCTGACGCATACCCGGCCGATGCCCTTCGTCGACATGCACGACTTCGGTGACATGCTGGTGGCGAGCGGCTTCGCAACGCCCGTGATGGACATGGAAACGCTGACCCTCACCTTCAGCAGTCCGCGCGAACTGATCGCGGAAGTCCGGTCGCTCGGCGCCAACCCGCGCAGCGACCGCTGGCCGACGCTGCCTTCGGGCCGACAGGCGCGGCGCCTGCTGGAGGCACTCGCGGCTCGTCGCGATGCTGCCGGCCGCATCCCCCTGAGCTTCGAAATTGCGTACGGCCACGCATGGAAGCCGCCACCTCGCGCTTCCGGGAGCAGCGTCATCACCGTGGACGCCCTGCGTCAGCACCTGTCGGAAATTAGGAAGTAAAGTGTCGACTAAGTAAGCGGTGCATACGAGCCGCGTGTCGACCGATCGTCCCCCTGCGGGGAACAACGAGTGGAGGAAAGATGAGTCTGATTTCGTTTTTCAAGGAAGCCGGAGAGAAATTGTTCGGCAAGAAGGTCCAGGAAGTCCAGGCTGCACCTGCGCAGGTCGATGCGGCCGCGCTGGCGGAAGCGAACCTCGAGGCGGCTACCGCGATCGAGAAGTACATCAACACGCTGGGCCTCACCGTAACCGCGCTGACGGTCACCTACGACGGGGCGACCAGCACGGCCAAGGTCTTTGGTGTCGCCCAGGACCAGGCCACGAAGGAGAAAGTGATCCTGGCGGCCGGCAACGTCTACGGTGTGGCCGGCGTGCAGGACATGATGACCGTCGACCTGTCGCAGCCGGAAGCGAAGTTCTATACGGTCGTCAAGGGCGACACGCTGTCGAAGATCGCCAAGGAGTTCTACGGCAACGCCAATGCGTACATGAAGATCTTTGAAGCCAACAAGCCGATGCTGAGCCATCCGGACAAGATCTATCCTGGTCAGAACCTGCGAATTCCCGCGGAGTAATCCCGGCTGAGTAACGGCGCGCCGGCCCGGCGGCAGCCGGGCCTGTCCGGCCGGCACGGATGCGGCGTCGCGTGCGTGCCATCCCGCTGATCGGGCGGAGGTTGGGTGCACGCTGGCGGTAGCGCCGACTTGATGCGTCGCTTTGCATATAATCCGCCCGTTTTGCGCCGACCCGGTCGACGCGAAGGCAGGTGGGTGCGTGACCGTGTCCAATGGCTGGTTGATCAAGCGTAACTGTTCAGCAGGCCCGAGGCAGTTGGCGCTGGTGTTCGCTTCACTGGTGGCTGTCTCGTTCGCCTTCGGGGTGGCCTTCGCCGCGCAGGGCCTATGGATGGTGCTTCCGTTCGTGGGACTTGAAATCGTGGCCGTCGCTGCGGCTTTCCTGGCCTACGGACGGCACGCGGCGGACTTCGAGCGCATCGAATTACGGGACGGCCGGCTCATCGTTGAGAAACACGAGGGGTCGCGGCGTTCGGAGGTCGTATTCGATCTGCCGTGGGTGCGGGTCGATATGGAGGAACGCGGTGTCGATCTCGGCACAGGCGTGCGGGTGGAACTGGTGTCGGCGCGGCAGCGCGTCGAGATCGGGCGGTACCTCGTGGATGTCGGGCGCGCAGCGCTTGGGCGCGAGATCAGGGCCGCGCTCGGGCGAGCGGCTCCACGGGGCATGTGATTGATTCGAAGCCGGGAAGACGGACAGGCAATGGCCAAGACAGTGTTCAATCGATTTGCAGGCGCACGCGCGGTGCTGGCGACCCTGATGACCGGCGCTGCGGGCAGCGCTGCCGCGATCCAGAGCCGGTTCAACCTGGCGCCGCCGGTCACTCCGGTCGCTCAGGAGATCTACAGCCTGCACAACCTGATGCTGGTCATCTGCACCGTCATCTTCGTGGCGGTGTTCAGCGTGATGTTCTATTCCGTCTGGAAGCACCGCAAGTCCAGGGGTGCCGTGGCCGCCAACTGGCATGAGAACACCACCGTCGAGATCATCTGGACCGTCATCCCTTTTCTCATCGTGATCGTCATGGCGCTGCCGGCGACGAGAACGGTCGTGGCGATGAAGGACACGAGCAACTCGGACCTCACGATCAAGGTCACCGGGTACCAGTGGAAGTGGGGCTACGACTATCTGCGCGGCGAAGGCGAGGGCATCTCGTTCCTGTCGCAGCTGGCCACCCCGGTCGCACAGATCGAAGGGCGTGAGCCGCGCACCAATACTTACCTGATCGAGGTCGACAACCCGCTCGTCGTTCCGGTCAACAAGAAGGTGCGTGTGATCACGACCGCCAACGACGTGATCCATGCCTGGTGGGTGCCTGCCTTCGCGGTCAAGCAGGACGCGATCCCGGGCTTTGCGCGCGACACCTGGTTCCGCGCCGAGAAGATCGGCACGTTTCGCGGCCAGTGCGCCGAACTGTGCGGCAAGGACCACGCGTTCATGCCGATCGTCGTGCAGGTGGTGTCGGCCGAGGACTACAGCAAGTGGGTCAGCGGCAAGCAGCAGCAAATGGCGGCGGCGGCCGATGACCCGACCAAGCAGTGGACCGCCGCCGAGCTGATCGCGCGCGGCGAAAAGGTCTACCAGGCGAACTGCCAGGCCTGTCACCAGGCAAACGGGCTGGGCGTGCAGGGTGCGTTCCCGGCGCTGGCGGGCAGCAAGGTGGTCGTCAGCACCAGCGACCAGATCACGATGCTGCTGAACGGCAAGAATGCGATGCCGTCGTGGAAGGGTCTTTCGGACGTCGAGTTGGCGGCGGTGGCGACCTACACAAAGAACGCGTGGGGCAACAAGGCGGGTGAGGTGCAGCCCGTCGAGTTCAAGTCCGCGCGCAAGTAAGCGTCGCAGCACATCCGATCAGGATCAGGAGTACCGATGAGTGCAGTAGTCCACACCCCGACCGCCGGACACGGCGACCACGATCACGCCCATGATCATCCGCACGGCTGGCGCCGCTGGCTGTATGCCACGAATCACAAGGACATTGGAACGATGTACCTGTGGTTCAGCTTCACGATGTTCATCATCGGTGGCGTTCTGGCCCTTGGAATCCGGCTCGAGCTGTTCCAGCCCGGCCTGCAGTACTGGCGCCCGGAATTCTTCAACCAGCTGACGACGATGCACGGCGTCATCATGGTGTTCGGCGCAATCATGCCGGCCTTCGTCGGCTTCGCGAACTGGATGGTGCCGTTGCAGATCGGCGCGCCGGACATGGCCTTCGCGCGCATGAACAACTTCAGCTTCTGGCTGCTGCCGCCCGCGGCGCTGCTGGTCGTTGCCTCGTTCTTCGTGCCGGGCGGCGCGACGGCCGCCGGCTGGACGCTGTATGCACCGCTGACCGTGCAGATGGGGCCGGGCATGGACATGGCGATCTTCGCGCTGCACATACTCGGCGCGTCGTCGATCATGGGATCGATCAACATCATCACGACCATCCTGAACATGCGCGCCCCCGGCCTGACGCTGATGCGGATGCCGATGTTCGTGTGGACCTGGCTGATCACCGCGTACCTGCTGATCGCAGTGATGCCGGTGCTCGCCGGCGCGATCACGATGACGCTGACGGATCGCCACTTCGGCACCAGCTTCTTCAACGCCGCCGGTGGCGGTGACCCGGTGATGTACCAGCACATCTTCTGGTTCTTCGGGCACCCCGAGGTCTACATCATGATCCTGCCGGCCTTCGGCATCGTCAGCCAGATCATCCCGGTGTTCGCGCGCAAGCCGCTGTTCGGCTATGCCTCAATGGTGTACGCGACCGCGTCGATCGCGATCCTGTCGTTCATCGTCTGGGCACACCACATGTTCACCACGGGCATGCCGGTCACCGGCCAGCTCTTCTTCATGTACGCGACGATGCTGATCGCCATTCCGACCGGCGTGAAAGTCTTCAACTGGGTCGCGACGATGTACAAGGGCTCGATGACTTTCGAGACGCCGATGCTGTTCGCGGTCGGCTTCATCTTCGTGTTCACGATGGGCGGGTTCACGGGGCTGATCCTGGCGATGGCGCCGATCGACATCCAGCTGCAGGACTCCTACTACGTGGTCGCGCACTTCCACTATGTGCTGGTGGCGGGTTCGCTGTTTGCGCTTTTCGCCGGCACCTACTACTGGCTGCCGAAGTGGACCGGCCACATGTACAACGAAACGCTCGGCAAGTGGCACTTCTGGCTGTCGATGATCTTCTTCAACATCACGTTCTTCCCGATGCACTTCCTCGGGCTGGCCGGCATGCCCCGTCGCTACGCCGACTATCCGCTGCAGTTCGCCGACTTCAACCTGCTGGCTTCGATCGCCGCGTTCGGCTTCGGCTTCACGCAACTGCTGTTCCTGTACATCGTCGTGAAGTGCATCAAGGGTGGGCCGAAGGCGGCGGCGAACCCGTGGGGCGCCGAGGACGGCGGTCTCGAGTGGACCGTGCCGTCGCCGGCACCGTTCCACACGTTCGAAACGCCTCCGGTCGTGCGGTAAGCAGGGTGCACACGATGATTCCCGAGTCCGACGAACGCAGGCACAACCGCCGCACGGCACTGATACTCGCGTCGGTCGTGCTGGTCTTTTTCATCGGCGTCATCGCGCGTCGCTGGCTTGTCGGCGGCTGAGGCCGGACTGACCATGAGCGAACGTCCCCAGGTTCCGGAAGTCCAGAGCGACAACCGCACGATCCTGCGCAAGCTGGTCATCGTGTCGGTGTTGATGTTCGGATTCGGCTGGGCGCTGGTGCCGCTGTATCGCAAGATCTGCGAGATTACCGGCATCAACGTCGTCACCCTGCGCGATGCCAATGTGGAAAAGGCGGCGCGCAATTCGCAGGTCGATCTTTCGCGCACGATCACCGTGGAATTCGACGCCAACACGCAAGGGGCGTGGCGGTTCCGGCCGCATGTGAATCACCTTCAGGTGCATCCGGGCGAACTGGTCCAGGTGACCTACGACCTGGTCAACCTCGAAGGTCGTGCGATGGCCGGCCAGGCGATACCGAGCTATGCGCCGATGCAGTCGGCAGCGCACTTCCAGAAGCTCGAATGCTTCTGCTTTCAGCAACAGACGCTGGCGGCGGGCGAGACACGGCAGTTCCCTGTCGTGTTCTTCATCGATCCCGACCTGCCGCAGGATGTGAAAACGATCACGTTGTCCTATACGTTCTTTGAAGTGGCGGGAGCCGTGGCAAGGCCGCAGGCGGTCCGCGCAACCTCGCCGAGTGGCTGACAGATGCCGGACACCGGTGGGGCGGCGCCAGAACCCGCAACGAGGCCTCGGAACGCGGGTTTCCTGCAAACGATCCGTGCGGTGCTGTGGTCGTTCTTCGGGGTACGCAAGCGGTCCGGTTATGAGCAGGACGCGTCGCAGCTCAACCCGGTGTTCGTGATCATTGCCGGCGTGATTGCGGCCGTGATCTTCGTCCTGACGCTGCTGGTGATCGTTCGGATTGTGGTGAGCTAGGAAAAGAAGGGGAGCAGGAAAAATGGCCAATACGCATGGGGGAGCGGCGCCGGACTACTTCGTACCGGCGCCTTCGCAATGGCCGGTGGTCGGCATGATCGCGATGGCCTTTACCGGCTTTGGCGCGGCGATGGTGGTGAACCACAGCTCGACCGGCTGGGTGCCGTTGGCCATCGGGATGGCCACGCTGGTCTACATGATGGTCGGATGGTTCTCGATGGTCTCCGGCGAATCGGAGCACGGCGCCTACAACCGCAAGGTCGACGCGTCATTCCGCTGGGGAATGGGTTGGTTCATCTTCTCCGAGGTCATGTTCTTCGCGTCGTTCTTCGGCGCGCTGTTCTACGCGCGGGTCATCACCGCGCCGATGCTCGGGGACTTCGATCACAAGCTGCTGTGGCCGGATTTCGATCCGGCATGGCCGCACGCGGGCCCTGCCGGCGTCGTCGATCCATTCACCACGATGGGACCGTTCTGGCTGCCGACGATCAACACGGCGCTGCTGCTGACCTCGGGCGTGACGCTCACGATTGCGCACCACGCGCTGCGGTTCAACCATCGCAACACTGCGGCACTGTGGCTGGCGCTCACCGTGCTGCTCGGCGTGACCTTCCTCGGTGTGCAGATCTACGAGTACAGCCACGCCTATTCGGCATTGAACCTGAAGCTGTCGTCCGGCATCTTCGGCTCGACGTTCTTCATGCTGACCGGGTTCCACGGCTTTCACGTCTTCGTCGGTGCCATGATGCTGGGCGTCGTGCTGCTGCGCCTGCTGCGCGGGCACTTCAAGCCGGACCATCACTTCGCGTTCGAAGGTGCGGCCTGGTACTGGCACTTCGTCGATGTCGTCTGGATCGGCCTTTACATCCTGGTCTACTGGCTGTAGCCGGCGGCGTGAGCGGCACTTCGCGGCGCCTGCGGGCGCCGCAGTGCTTTCTGCCCGCAACCGTTCGCTAGTAGGAACGCGGCTCGATCCAGCCCATCCAATAGCTGAACAGGATGAACAGGAAGAGCGCGACCGACAGCCCGACCCGGACGGTCAGCGCATTGACCGTCCGATTGCTGTTGCCATGGTCGCGCACCAGGAAGACCAGTGCAGAGCCAAGTGAAACGATGATGCCGATGAAGGCGATGACGATGATGATGCGCATAGAGGCCGGCGGCGCGGCCCTTGGATTATCCCATTGGACGCCCTGACCACACCGGCAGCGGCCCGTCGTCACGTCTACCTCGCCATCTGCCTCGGCGTGGTGGTCACGATCGTGGGGGTGCTGCTGGGCCAATGGCAGACACGCCGCGGCGATATGAAGGAAGCGCTGCAGGCGCGCTGGGATGCGGCCGCCACGGCGACGCCGATCGAAGTGAAGAATCTCGACGATGCGGCAGCGGTCGCTGCAGGATTGCCACGGCGGGTCGAGTTGCGTGGTGAATTCCTGACCGGGGCCACGGTCTTTGTCGACAACCGGGCGCTCGCGGGCCGGGCCGGCTTCCAGGTCGTGACGCCGCTGCGCGTTTCCGACGGACTCGTTGTGCTGATCAACCGTGGCTGGGTCGTGCGCGATGCTGCCGATCCGTCGAAGCGTCCGGCACTCGATACGCCGCGCGGAGTCATCGCGATCACGGGACTGGCTGTCGAGCGCGTTCCGCGAATGCTCGAACTGGCCTCTACACCGCTGCCGCCACTGCCCGGCATCTGGCCCAACCTTCCCTACGACGAGTTCGAGCGGGTCGGCCGGCCTGCGCGTTGCGCGCTTCGTCGTGCAGCAGACCAGCGAGAGTGCGGACGGGTTGCGCCGCATGTGGGTGCGCCCCGCTTCCGGTGTCGACACACACCGCGGCTATGCGCTGCAGTGGTACGGACTGGCGGCGCTGAGTGCGGGACTGACGGCGTACTTCGGCGGCCGCGCGTTGCGTCGCAGCCGGACATGACCTCGCAGCCGCAGATGAACCCGAAGCCGCAGCTGAACCCGCAGTCGTCGGCAGTCGCATCCGGCGCACCGGCCGGGCACTGGAAGCGCTACCGCATCCTGTACGCCGTGATCGCTGTCTGTGTCGCGCCGGTGGTCGCTTCGTATCTTGCGTTCTATGTGTTCCCGCCGAGCGGGCGCACGAACTACGGCACGCTGCTGACGCCGCGGCCCCCTCCGCCGATGGCGCTGACGACGCTCGATGGCCGGCCGTTCGCGCTGGACAGCCTGGCCGGCAAGTGGGTGCTCGTGGCCGCGGCCGGCGGTGATTGCGGTGAGCCCTGCGCCGCTGCGTTGCTGCAGATGCGCCAGCAGCGGCTGATGACCGGCAAGGAGCGCGACCGCGTCGAACGCCTCTGGCTCATCACCGACGAGGCGCCGCTCTCGACCGTTTTGATGCGCGAGTACGAGGGAACGCACTTCGTGCGCGTGCGCGCTGCGGATGCGCATGCATTTCTGGCCAGCGATGGTTCAAGTCCCGAGGGCCATGTCTGGCTCATCGATCCGATGGGAAACCTGATGCTGCGCTGGCCGCAGGACCCGGAGCCGCAGCGGGTGAAGAAGGATCTGGCGCGGCTGCTGACCGCATCGAGCCACTGGGTACGTATCGAGCGCAAGGACTGATGGACCCCGCTGCGTTGGCCTGGCTGGCAGCAAAGGGCATCGCCGTCGCGGCCATTCCGTTGGCTTATGTCGCGTTGTCGCGCGACCCGGCCAAGTTCCGCAAGCTGGCCTGGGTCACCGCCTTTCTGACGCTCGACCTCATCATGTTCGGCAGCTTCACGCGCCTGACGGACTCGGGTCTCGGCTGCCCGGACTGGCCGGGCTGCTACGGCCACTCCAACCCGCTGTCAGCCGGTGAACCGATTCGTGCTGCCGAATCGGCGCAACCGACAGGCCCGGTCACGATGACCAAGGCCTGGATCGAGATGCTGCATCGCTACTTTGCGATGGGAATCGGGCTGCTGATCATCATTCTTGCGGTTCAGGCATGGCGCCGCTTCCGCACCGACGCCACGGCGCCGTCGCCGTGGCTGGCGACCGCGGCGCTCGTTTGGGTCTGCGTGCAGGGAGCGTTCGGGGCCCTGACGGTGACGATGAAGCTGCAGCCGGTCATCGTCACCGCTCATCTGCTCGGCGGTGTTGCATTGCTCGCACTGCTGGTCTGGGTCGCACTGCGCGAAAGCCCCGATCGTCCGGTCGCGCCCGCGGCGCGCCGCCTGCGGCTCCTGGCTGCCGCGGCCCTGGCGGTGGTGGTCATGCAGATCGCGCTCGGCGGCTGGGTCAGCAGCAACTACGCGGTCCTCGCCTGCACCGATTTTCCGCGTTGCCAGGGCGCCTGGATTCCACCGATGGACTTCGAGCACGGATTCACGCTGTGGCGCGCGCTCGGGATGACCGGGGACGGAGAAGTCATTCCATTCCAGGCGCTGGTCGCGATCCACTGGGTGCATCGGGCCTTTGCACTGGTCGTTGTCGGAGTCGTCGCCGGCCTGATCTGGCGCGCGTGGTCGCTCGTCGGTCTGGCACGCGTTGCGCGCGCGCTGCTGGCGATCCTGCTGCTGCAGCTCGCCACCGGACTCTCGAACATCGTTCTCGAGTGGCCCCTGCTGGCGGCCGTTCTCCACAGCGGCGGTGCAGCAATGCTGGTGGCGCTGCTGGTGGTCGCGAATGTTCGTGCGGCGCGTGCGGGTGGACGGTAAGATTCCCGACCCGAGTCAACAGCACCTGACCATGATGCGCGGCCAGATTCTCGCCACCCAGCGTTCACTGGGCCACATCGCTTCCCAGTACTGGGCGCTGACCAAGCCGCGCGTGACCCAGCTTGCCATTTTCTGCGCCGTCATCGGCATGTTCCTGGCCACATCGGAACTGCCATCGGTCAGGACCGTGGCCATGGCCACTCTGGGAATCTGGCTGCTGGCGGGCGCCGCCTTTGCGGTGAATTCGCTGATCGAGCGGCACATCGACGCGAAGATGGCGCGCACGCGGATGCGTCCGCTGCCGCATGGCGACCTGACGCCGCTGCAGGCGCTGGCCTTCTCAGGCGTGATCGGTGGCGCCGGCATGTGGGTCCTGCATACGCAGGTCAATCCACTGACCATGTGGCTCACCTTTGCAACCTTTGTTGGCTATGCGGTCGTCTACACGGTGCTGCTCAAGCCGTATACGCCGCAGAACATCGTGATTGGCGGTATGAGTGGCGCGATGCCGCCGGTGCTTGGCTGGGCCGCAGTCACGGACAGCGCGCCGCCGGAGGCCTGGCTGCTCGCGTTGATCATCTTCGTCTGGACGCCGCCGCACTTCTGGGCGTTGGCCCTGTATCGGATCGATGACTACCGCAAGGCCGGCTGGCCGATGCTGCCGGTCACGCATGGCGAGCCGCTGACCCGTCTTCATATCCTGCTGTACACAATCGGGCTGGTGGCCACGACGCTGCTGCCCTATGCAGTGCAGATGTCTGGACTGCTTTACCTGGTGTCTGCGCTCGCACTCGGGGCGGTGTTCGTGGCCTACGCATGGAGGCTCTTCCGTTCTCCGAATGCCGCCGTGGCGCGGGCCACCTTCAATTACTCGATCGTGTACCTGGCAGCGCTCTTCGCGGCACTGCTGGTCGATCACTACGTCTGAGTTCGGCCGCGCACGATTCCGATGCAGATGACTGACCTGCCGCGCTGGCTCGCGGTCTTCGTCGGTGCCATCTGGGCGTTCGCGCTCGCCGCCTGCTCGCCGCCGACCTTCAAGGCGGTCGACATCACGGGCGCTAACTACGCGCACAGTTTTTCGCTCAACGCCGCCGGTGGGGGCCGGCGTACGCTGGCGGACTTCCGCGGCAAGGTCGTGGTGGTGTTCTTCGGCTTCACTCAGTGCCCCGATGTCTGTCCGACCACATTGTCGGACCTGGCTGAAGTCAGGAAGCGTCTGGGGGCTGACGGCGACCGTCTGCAGGTCGTGTTCATCACGATCGATCCCGAACGCGACACCGCAGCCCTGCTTTCGGAGTACGTGCCCGGCTTCGATCCGAGCTTCATCGGGCTGTACGGCACCGCCGAAGAGACGGCGATGACCGCCAAGGAGTTCAAGGTCTTCTACCAGAAGGTGCCTGGCAAGACGGCCACGTCCTACACGATGGACCATACCGCGGGCGCCTATGTCTTCGACAAGGAAGGCCGCGTGCGCCTGTTCATCCGCCACGGCGCGAGTGTCGACGACATCACGGCTGACCTGCGGCAGCTCCTTTAGGCGGTTCACCGCTCACTCGAATGCGCCGGTAGCTGCGACGACGCGCGTGGCGCTGGAGATGAGCCGCGCATCGGCCGCGTGTGCCGGTGACGTCAAAGCGGCGAAGCCACCGCGTCGTCGAGTTCGAGCTCGAATCCAACGAACACGCTCGGCGCGCAATCAAGATAATCCGCCGCGCGGTACTCGGACGCGCCCGGGCGCAGAACGCCATGCACTTCGAACGGGTCGAAGATCGCCAGTGAACCCGGGTGCACGGCCAAACGCCGTCCGATGCGCGGAAACACGAGATCAACCGGCGGGCCGACGACGTACCAGATGCCGAACAGGACATTGGCGTAGTGCGCATCGGTGTGAAAGAACGCACCGCGGCACACATACCACTCGAATCCGTGGCGCAGCGCGTGCCGCAGCGCAGGCTCGATCAGCTCGGTGATCCGGGCGTGGACATCCGCATCGGTCCACGCGCCGCCCGACTGCACGCGGCCAACCATCGGATCGGCAACCTCGACCGCGCGTGCGCGGTCCGTGAGCTGCGCCGATGGAGTCCCGGATGCATGGGCCAGGCGCCGTGCGACCGGTCGCAGCGAAGGCCCCGAGCCGGCCAGCAGTGGAGGCGCATCGATGGTCAGAAACTCCATCGCACAATTATCCGGGGTCGGACAAAAAAAGGCCCCAGCATTGGCTGGGGCCATCATCCGCCTCGTCGGAGGAGAGGGGGGAGGAGCGGAGGCGGATCCTGCTACATCGTTTTCGGCCGACCCGGCCGCAATCCGTTGCTACACGTACGCCGCAAGCGCCGTACGCATCTTTTCCAAGGCTTTGGCCTCGATCTGTCGAATTCGTTCCGCGGACACGCCAAATTCGTCCGCCAGTTCGTGAAGCGTGGCGGTGCCGACCCGGCCGTCGGCGTCCTCGTTCAGCCAGCGTGCCTCGATGATCCGGCGGCTGCGCGGATCAAGCTGTCCGACCGCCTCACGCATGCCCTCCGTCTGCATCAAATCGTGCTGACGGCGTTGCAGGACTTCGGTCGGCTCCGAGTCCTCGTCTGCCAGGTAGGCGATCGGGGCAAACTCCTCTTCGCCATCCTCGATGCGGCCCTCGAGCGCAATGTCACCGCCGGACAGCCGCGTCTCCATTTCGGAGACTTCCTCGGGCTTGACGTTAAGTTGCCGGGCAACGTCGTCGACCTCGTCCGGCGACATCGTGCCGAGCCCCTGCTTCATGCTGCGCAGGTTGAAGAACAACTTGCGCTGCGCCTTGGTGGTGGCGACCTTCACGAGTCGCCAGTTGCGCAGGATGTACTCGTGGATCTCGGCCTTGATCCAGTGCAGCGCAAACGAAACCAGTCGAACGCCGCGCTCGGGGTCGAAACGCTTGACTGCCTTCATCAGGCCGATGTTGCCCTCCTGGATCAGATCGGCGTGCGGCAGGCCATAGCCGAGGTAATTGCGCGCAACAGCGACCACCAGCCGCAGGTGCGACGTGACGAGTCGGCCGGCCGCATCCAGATCGCTGGTCTCGCGGAATTCGCGCGCGAGCCTCACTTCTTCGTCCGCCGTCAGCAGCGGCACGCGATTGACGGCCTGGATGTATGCATCGATGCTGCCGACGCTGCCCGGATGCAGGACCAAGGCATGCGACGCGGCAGGAACCAGCGCGTTGGCGACAGCAGTACGAGTCGGATTTCGGGTCACTCAAGCACTCCTTTCGAGTAAATCCTAGCACTCCAACTTGAAGAGTGCTAACGATTTAGAAGGGCAGTTTGAGCAAAGGTTCAATCCCGATTGATTTGATCAGGATACAGCGCTGACTGGTACTAGAAGAGTGTGAGCAGTCGCTTACATCGGATCTGACCGTTGTGCGGCATGGCTGGCTCCGACCCATCCCGCGGCCCAGCCCACGACGGCCGCGGCCGCAACGAACACAACAGCAAACCCCAGAGGAAGGCTCGGCCAGTCGAGAGATTGCCCAAAGATGGCCGCGAGGGCTGCAACGCGAGGCTCGATCAGCCGAATTGCCAGGACCGCAAGCGCCAGCGACAGCATCGCGCCCAGTCCCAGGGTCAACGCACTGGCATAGGCAAAGGGACGAACAATGAACGACGGCCGCGCCCCCACCAGTTGCAGCACGGCCGTCTCGTCGTGCCGCAATCGGACCTGTGACTGCGCCGCCGTCACCAGCACGAGAATGATCAGGATGAGGACTAATGCGCCAACGGCGGTCAGCACCGCGACCAGCGCCCGGCCGATCGCGGCCAGCCGACGGTGCCACTCGATGTCCGACTGGACCGCATCGACGCCGGCCCAGCCCTTGACGGCGGTGCCAGCGCGTTCGACCACACTTGGCTGGGTGGTGATGCCGAAGCGGGCCACCAGGACATCGGGCAGCGGATTCGAGCGCGTGTCGGCCGCGCCGGCCAGCCCGGCGCGCCGGCTCAGTTCCGCGAGAGCCTGGTCGCGCGGAATCAGGCGCACCTCGGCCACGCCCTCGATGGCCGCGAGCTTTCCCTTCAGCGCATCAAGGTCGGCTCGCGCAGTGCCGATCGTGACGAAGACGCTGATCTCGGGGCCGGCGGAGATGCGCTGGGCCCACGGAGTCGCCGCATGCAGCAAGGCGGCAATGAACAGGGGAATGGCCAGTCCCGTGGCGCAGAGCAGGATGTTGAGCAGGAAGGTGCCCGGACGGGCGCCGGCAATGGCGGCCGTGCGCCGCAGTGCAAAGGCGCGCTCGGCCAGGGAACTCATGCGGATGCCACCACGTCGAGCCCAATGACGCGCGCGCGCGCAGGCACCGAGGCCGTCTCGCCGTGCGTGGCCATGACCACCGTCACTCCGGCGATCACGAACTGCTCCAGCAGCCTCATCACCTCGGCTGCGGCGGTGCGGTCGAGATGCGCGGTGGGTTCATCGACGAGCAGCAGCGCAGGCCGGTTCACCAGAGCGCGTGCCAAAGCCGCGCGCTGCTGCGCGCCGCCCGACAGTTCGCGCGGCCGCGCCCGACCCGCGTCCTCGTCCAGCCCGACTCGCTGCAGCGCCGCGGCCGCGCGGGTTCTCGCTTCGGCCCAGGGGAATCCGGCCGCGACAACGGGCAGGGCGACGTTCTGCAGTACGGTCCGATCGTCGAGCAGCATCAGGTCCTGCAGCACGATGCCGATCGACCGGCGCAGGTGCGGCAGGGCACGGCGCTTCATCTGCGTCAGCGACTCGCCGGCTACGCGGATGATGCCGGCCGACGGTAGTTCGAGTGCGGCGATGAGCCGGATCACGGTCGACTTACCGGCGCCGGAGGGGCCCGAGAGCAGCACGAACTCGTTGCGTGCGATCGTGAAGCTCAGCTCGTCGATGACCATCCTGTCGCCGTAGCGCTTGCCGACGCGGTCGAAGACGATCAGCGGCGCGGCAGGTGTCGGAATTGCATCCATACGGCGGAGTATCAGGCGTGGCAGCGCCGCTTAGAATGATTCGAACCCGGCGCTCCTGGCCATCCCGGCGATTGTACGGTTGTCATCGAAGCGTCATCGCGAATCACTATGGTCGGTCACAACAAGCGCAAGCGGCCCCGGCGAAAGTTCGAATTGCAGACCAGTCCCGAGCTCTTCCTGAACCGGGAGCTGTCGATGCTCGCGTTCAACGAACGCGTGCTGGCGATGGCAACGCGCACCTCGGTGCCGCTGGCCGAGCGCCTGCGCTACATCTGCATCGTCTCGTCCAACCTCGACGAATTCTTCGAAGTGCGGATTTCCGACCTGAGCGAGGAAATCCGCGAGACCGGGGGCGCCACGCCCCAGGCGACTGCCTACGCCGAGATCATGCAACGGGCTCACCTGCTGGTGCACGAGCAGTACCTGCTCTTCAACCAGACCATCATGCCTGCACTCGAACGTCGGGACATCGTCGTGCTGAACCACGCGCAGCGCGATGAATCGCAGCGAGCCTGGGTGCGCGAGTACTTCACGCGCGAGGTGCGACCGCTGCTCTCTCCGATCGGTCTGGATCCCTCGCACCCGTTTCCGCAGGTGTTGAACAAGTCACTGAACTTCATCCTGCAGCTCGAAGGCAAGGACGCCTTCGGTCGTCCCTCGGCCATCGCGATCCTCAAGGTGCCGCGCGTGCTGCCGCGAGTGATTCCCCTGCCGGCGCGGCTGGTGCCGGGCAAGCAGGCGTTTGTCATGCTGTCCTCGGTGATCCGGGCTCATTTGCAGGACGTCTTTCCCGGGCGCGAAATCGGCGGCTTTTCGCAGTTCCGCGTGACACGCGACTCCGACCTCAGTGTCGACGAGCGCGAAGTGCACAACCTGCGCCAGGCGATGCGCATGGAACTGACGCAGCGGCATTTCGGCAATGCGGTGAGGCTCGAGGTGCTGGCCACCTGTCCGCCGCCGCTGCAGGCGCTGCTGCAGGAACAGTTCCAGTTGCCGGAGCAGGCGGTGTTCCGCGTTGACGGTCCGGTCAACCTGGTGCGCCTGAACCAGCTGGTCGATCACGTGACACAGCCACCGCTGCGCTGGACCCCGTTCGCGCCGGCGTGGCCGACGAAACTTGCGACGGGCTCCGACATGTTCGAGGCGATCCGGCGCAGCGATATCCTGATGCACCACCCGTTCGAGAGTTTCGAGCCGGTCATCGAATTCCTGCGCCAGGCGGCGGTCGATGCCAAGGTCGTGGCGATCCGGATGACGCTGTACCGCACCGGCATCAGCTCGGTGCCGGTCGACATCCTCGAAGAAGCGGCGCGTCGCGGCAAGGAAGTCACGGTGATCGTCGAGCTGAAGGCGCGCTTCGACGAGGAGGCGAACATCAATCTTGCCGAGCGTCTCGAGGCTGTCGGCGCACAGGTCGTTTACGGCGTGGTCGGGCTGAAAACCCACGGCAAGATGACGCTGGTGATGCGCCGCGAGGAGGTACGCGGCAAGCAGCGGCTTGTGCCCTACGCGCACCTGGGCACCGGCAACTACCACACGACCACGACCAAGCTGTACACCGACTTCGGGATGCTGACAGCGAATCCCGAGATCTGCGACGACGTCGAGAAGGTGTTCATGCACCTCACCAGCCTGACCAAGGTCGAACGGCTGAAGCATCTGTGGATGGCGCCGTTCACGCTGCATCGGAACCTGCTGGTGGCGCTCGCGGCGGAGGTGGAGTTTGCGAAGTCAGGCAAGCCGGCGCGCGTCATTGCGAAGATGAACGCGCTGACCGACGAGGCAACGATCCTGGCACTGTATGCGGCTTCGCAGGCCGGAGTGAAGGTCGACCTCATCGTTCGCGGCGCCTGCGCGCTACGCCCCGGCGTCAAGGGCCTGTCGGAGAACATCCGGGTGCGCTCGATCGTCGGGCGCTTCCTCGAGCACCATCGCATCTATTACTTCCGCAACGGCGGCAAACCCCGGGTCTACCTGTCGAGCGCCGACTGGATGGGGCGAAACCTGTTCCGCCGCATCGAGGTGGCCTGGCCGGTGCTGGAACCCAAGCTTGCGCGGCGCGTGATCGACGAGGGGCTGAAGCCCTATCTCGAAGACACGCGCGATGCGTGGGTGCTGACGAGCGACGGCGACTACCGCCCGCCACGCCGGGGCGCGAATGCAGTTTCGGCGCAGCATGTGCTGCTGACCAGGCTTGCCCCACGCATCGTGATCTGACGAATGGAGCTCATCCTCTGGCGCCACGCGGAAGCCGACATCGGCGAGCCCGACCTCGGCCGCAAGCTGACGGCGCGCGGCGAGAAGCAGGCACACCGCATTGCCGAGTGGCTGCATGCGCAACTGCCGGACAGCGCCAGGGTCCTGGTCAGTCCGGCGACTCGGGCGCAGCAGACGGCGCGTGCACTGTCGGATGTCTCGCATCGCAAGTTCCGTACTGTCGACGAGATCGCTCCCGGGGCCAGCGTGCGCGATGTGCTCGACGCCGCCGACTGGCCCCGTGCCAAGGCCCCGGTGGTGATCGTTGGCCACCAGCCGACCCTCGGCCACGTCGCGAGCTTCCTGCTGGCAGGCGAAGTGCAGGACTGGTCGGTGAAGAAGGCGGGTGTGTGGTGGTTGAGTTCGCGCGAGCGGGACGGCGAAGAGCAGACTGTCCTGCGTGCGGTGATCAGCCCCGACCTGGCCTGACGCCATCGCTGCAACGCCGCAGCGTCTCTCAGCGCGTGAAGTGACCTGCCGGCCTACGCCGTGCGCACGACGAAGGTGATGCCGACGCGCGACCAGTGCATCGCTTCTTCCTCCAGCAGGAACTGAGTCAGCGGGTGGCGCGCGAGCCACTCGGCGTCGATGCCCAGCTCGATGCTGCGCCCGAACTTCAGCGTCCAGCTTGGCAGTTCGACACTGCGACGCGCGTGATTCAGGATCACTGCGAGCCGGAGCACGAGTATCTTCGCTGAACGGTCGCGGTCCTCGAGTGCGACGTGGACCTTGCGCAGGTTGCCGCGCTGGCCGAGCACCAGCAGTGCGATGTGCTCCTGGTCCGACGTCGAGAACCCCGCCAGGTCCGCATGCTGCACGAGGTAGGCCGAGTGCTTGTGATAGTCGCTGTGCGAAATCGCGAAGCCGACTTCGTGCAGCAGTGCAGCCCACGCGAGCCGCTTGACGGTCTCGTCCGGGGCCGCAGGAGCCAGTTGGGAATACAGTTGCCGGGCGGTCGCGGCGACGCGAGCGGCATGCTCACGGTCGACGCCGAAACGGTCGAGCATGCGCTCGACCGTTGCATCGCGCAGGTCATTCTGCTCGCGCCGTCCGAGCAGGTCGTACAGCACGCCGACGCGCAGCGCGCCGCGGGCCGGCCGCATCTCGTCGATGCCGAGCGTGTCGAACACCGCGGAAAGCACGGCGACACCCCCGGCGAGGACCTCCTGCCGGTCGGGCTTGAGTCCGGCCAGGCGGATGCGGCGGATCTCGCCAGCATCGAGCATCGCATGGCGCAGTTTCAGCAGGCCCTCGCTGTTGATCGTGCCGTCTGACCACCCCTGCGCGCGCATGATGTCCGCGACGGCGCCCACCGTTCCGCTGGACCCGAAGGCTTCCTCCCACTGGGCGCGCGAAAACGCTGCAATCGCTTCCTCGAATTCGGCGGCGGCAGCCACCTGGGCCTTCTTCAGCGACGGCCGGTCGATACGACCGTCCTTGAAGAAGCGCAGTGACGTGTTGACGCAGCCGACCTTGAACGACTCCGCGTTGGTCGCGCTGAAGCCCCGGCCGACGATGATCTCGGTCGAGGCACCGCCGATGTCGACGACCAGCCGCCGCAGATTGGACGGCGGTAGTGTGTGCATGCAGCCCTCGAACACCAGGCGTGCTTCCTCGCGGCCCGAGATCACTTCGATCGGATAGCCCAGCGCGCTCTGCGCCTCCACGAGGAAGTCGTTGACGTTGCGCGCCTGGCGCAAGGTCTGGGTGCCGACCGCGCGCACCTGCTCGATCGGCATGCCGCGCAGGCGTTCGTTCATGCGTGCGAGCGTCTCGATCGCGGTCTCGATCGACTTCTTGCTGAGCTTGTTGGTGTCGTCGAGTCCGGCTGCCAGCCGTACTGTTTCCTTCCAGTAGCCCTGCCGCTCGATGTGGGTGCCCTCGACGCGGCCGATCTCGAGGCGGAAACTGTTCGAGCCGAGGTCGACGGCGGCGAGGTTCACTGCACGGCTCCGCCCACCAGCGCGTCGGCGAACTCGACGGCCGAAAACGGTTGCAGATCGTCGATTCCTTCACCGACGCCGATGAAAAGGATCGGCAGGGGCCGGTCGCCGCGCGCAGCCGCGATCGCAGCCAATACGCCGCCCTTGGCAGTACCGTCGAGCTTGGTGACGACCAGTCCCGTCAGGCCGACCGCCGCGTCGAAGGCCTGCACCTGTGCCAGCGCGTTCTGACCGTTGGTGCCATCGACGATGAGGATGACCTCGTGCGGCGCACCGGGCAGCGCCTTGTCCTGCGCGCGCCGGATACGCTTGAGTTCCTCCATCAGATGCGCCTGTGTCGGCAAGCGGCCCGCCGTGTCGGCGATCAGCACATCGACGCCTCGTGCCTTGGCAGCCGAGACCGCATCGAAGACCACCGCCGCCGGGTCGCCGCCGCTTTGCGCGATGACGTCGACGTTGTTGCGCGCCCCCCAGACGGCGAGCTGTTCGCGTGCAGCCGCGCGGAAAGTGTCACCGGCAGCGAGCAGCACCGACCGGTGCTGTCCGGCGAACCACTTGGCCAGCTTGCCGATCGAGGTCGTCTTGCCCGACCCGTTCACGCCGCACACCATGACGACGTAGGGTCGTTCGTGCGTCAGGTCGAAGCGGCCCTCCACGGGCGCAAGGCGGCGTGCCAGTTCGTCGCGCAGCGCGATTCGCACCTCATCCTGCGACTTCAATCCCTTGAGCTTGATCTCCGAGCGCACGGCCTCGATCAGCTGCGACGACGTCGACACGCCGACGTCCGCTCCGATCAGCGCCATTTCGAGTTCTTCGAGGAAGGCGTCATCGACCACGCCACCCGAGAACAGGCCGACGATGTTGACGCGCGTCTTCGACAGACCGCGCTTGAGTCGCGCGAGCCAGCCGCCCTTGGCGCCTTCAGAACTACCGGGGCTTATCATTGAACGATGCGGGGAAAGCGATCGGGGCGTGCTGCGGAAGACGAGACACGCGGGCTTCACCCGAGGTCGCGATCGAGTGTAACAAAGCACGATCACTCGACCGGGACGCGCGACCCGCGATGGCAGGGCGCCCCGCGCCAGGTGCGCATCGTCGGCGGGTCGTGGAAGCGAACGCTGCTTCCGGTGCCCGACGTCCCGGGCCTGCGGCCGACGCCGGACCGGGTGCGCGAGACGGCATTCAACTGGCTGCAGCATCTGCGGCCCGATATCACCGCGCTTCAGGGCCTTGATCTTTTTGCCGGCACCGGCGCGCTCGGGTTCGAACTGGCGTCGCGGGGTGCCCGGCGAGTGACGTTGGTCGAAATGCACCCGCGCGCGCTCGAGGCACTGCGGGCCACGCAGGCGCGCCTCGACGCCGTGCAGGTCGAGATCATTGCGGGAGATGCGCTGTCGGTGGCGGCGGGTCTGCCGGCAGGTTCGTTCGACGTGGTCTTCCTCGATCCGCCCTTCGACGCCCGCCTGCAGGCGCCGGCGCTCGACGCGGCGCGCCGCCTGCTGGCAATCGACGGCCTGATCTACCTCGAGGCGCCGGCACCGTTGCCGCCGGAGCAGGCGCAGCAAGCCGGACTCGAGGTCATTCGCCAGGCAGGCGCCGGCCAGGTGGCGTTCCATTTGCTGCGGGTGCCGACTGCATGAATAATCCCTCGCGCCCAACCGCCCCGCGCGACGCTGAGGAGGCACTATGGTCATCGCCGTCTACCCCGGTACGTTCGACCCGCTGACTCGCGGTCACGAGGACTTGGTTCGGCGTGCGGCGGGGCTGTTTTCCAAGCTCGTCGTCGGCGTGGCCGACAGTCGCAACAAGAAGCCGTTTTTCGTGCTCGATGAGCGGATCGCGATCGCGCGCGAGGTGCTGTCGCACTACCCGAACGTCGAGGTGTCCGGCTTTCGCGGGCTGCTGAAGGACTTTGTGCGCCAGCAGAACGCACGCGTGATCGTGCGCGGCCTGCGCGCGGTGTCGGACTTCGAGTATGAGTTCCAGATGGCCGGGATGAACCGCTACCTGCTGCCCGACGTCGAGACGATGTTCCTCACGCCATCCGATCAGTACCAGTTCATCTCGGGCACCATCGTGCGCGAGATCGCGCAACTCGGCGGCGACGTCAGCAAGTTCGTCTTCCCGTCGGTCGAGAAATGGCTGAAGGCGAAGATCCAGCAGATGGGCGGATCGACCGAATGATGTTCCTAAGCGCCGCGTGACCGGCGCCGGCCCGCGTGACCCGCGCCTCGACGCCCTGCGCGGCTTCGCGCTCGCCGGCATCCTGCTCGTCAACATCCAGTCGTACCTGTCCGGATCGACCAACGCGATCGGATACCTGACGGCCGAGGCCAGTCTGGCCGATCGGGTTGCATTCTTCCTGACCGCTGCGCTGGTGGCCGGCAAGTTCATGCCGCTGTTCGGCATGCTGTTCGGGGCCAGCTTCGCGCTGTTCTACGACAAGCTGCAGGCCACTGTGGCCGATCCGCGCGGGATCTTT
The DNA here is from genome assembly GCA_963769745.1 of uncultured beta proteobacterium. Taxonomy (GTDB): domain Bacteria; phylum Pseudomonadota; class Gammaproteobacteria; order Burkholderiales; family Burkholderiaceae_F; genus JALORV01. The sequence goes on along the minus strand of CAVYNB010000009.1, from coordinate 107,271 downwards.
CGCCGTCGCCTGGTGTTCCTGCTGATCTTCGGTGTGGTGCACGGACTGTTCCTCTACTTCGGCGACATCACGCATGCCTATGCCATTGCGGGATTCGTGCTGCTCCGATACGCGCAGGCCGACGCGGACGCCGTCGCGCGAGCGACCGTGCGCTGGTGGATCATTGCAGTCGCCTGGCTACTGCTGCTCATCGCCGCGTCGAGCGGCGAGCCCGAGGTCGTGACGATCGAGAGCCTGGAAGAGATCTACCTGAACGTCGCGGCGAGCAGCCGGCTCGGCTACTGGGAGCAGTGGCCGCTGCGGGCGCGAATGTTTCTATGGCAGGTCCAGTCCAACCTGCTCGGCCTGCCTACGGTCATTGCCCTGATGATGACCGGCATGCTGGCCCAGCGCGCCGGCTGGCTGCGGGACCCGCACGCGCCGGCGTGGAGACCGGCGGCTCGCATCGGTCTGTGGCTGGGGCTGCCTGCCGGTCTCGTCTATGGCGTGTGGTCGGTCACGCACGCGGAACTCGAGGAAGGCCTGGCCCTGCCGGCGCTACAGATCCTCGCATTGACGGCAAGCCTGACGCTCTCGTTCCTTTATGTCGCGACGTTCCTGCGGCGTGCGTCGCCTTGGGTCATCGCCTGGCTGGCGCCGGCGGGACGCATGGCACTGACGAACTACCTGGCGCAATCCGTCGCCATGGGCCTGCTGTTGTCCGGGTGGGGTTTTGGAGTCGGCGATGCGATGGCCTACTGGCAACTCAGCGCCGTGGCGATCGTGATCTTCATGTTGCAGCTCGTCGCCAGTCGCTGGTGGCTGGGCCGTTATGCGCAGGGGCCGGTTGAAGCGGTCTGGCGTGCCTGGACCTATCGGGGAGCCCGGCGCCCATCAGCCGGCGGCTGACGGCCTGGACAGCGAAACGTCGGAACGACACGACCCGTCGCCGGGGTCGTCACTGCGCGAGCGTGGGTCCTTGGGCTCAGAGCGCGAGTGTCAGGTCGGCGGCGTCACCTCGGCGCAGCTCGGCATCACCTTGGATCACGATCGCGTTCACGCCGAAGGTCACTCCGCCCGCTCGCGCATTGTCCCGATAAAGGGCCAGCGTATCGCCGGGCTCGGTGGATGTTTCACCCGTGGCCGGGTCGACGTTCGGCACCGAGCAGCGCACGCAGGGCTTGACCACGCGAAGTTCCGTGGTGCCGATCGTGACGCGCTCGAGATAGTCTTCCTCGAAGGCTTCGATTCCGGCCAGCACGATGTTCGGGCGGAAGCGTTCGATGCCGACCGGGGCAATGCCGCGCTTGCCCAGCCGCGCATTGAGGTCGGCGAGCGAGGCGGTCGATGCGATCAACAGCGCGAAGGCATCGGCGAACTTGTAGGGCGCCGGCGTCGCTCCGGTGTAGCGCACGTTCGACAGACGCCGTGCTTCCGGATCGAAGCGCATCAGGCGGCACGGCTGGCCGAGATAGCGCGAGAACCACGCATCGGCCACTTCACCCTGGGTGACAGCGGCCACAGTGTCGTTCCAGACCGTGACGTTGAGCACGTCGCCTTCGCTGGCGAAAGGGACTTCGAGCTGCAGCATGCCGGGCGCCTTGAGCCGCAGCGTCGTCGACGTCAGGCGCGTTTCGATCAGCGCCATTTTCGGCAGCTCGCGCTGGCTCAGGAACTCGCCATGCTCGTCGACCACGACCCACTCGCGGTCACCGATGCCATCGATCTCGAGTCCGGTCGCTGTCAGCGTCGCGCGCTCGACGGCGATGCCGCGGCAGCCCTTGATCGGATAGAGGAACAACTGGTCGATGGAGGCGGTCATGGCGCGTCACACATTGAACAGGAAATTCAGCACATCACCATCGCGGACGACGTACTCCTTGCCTTCCGCGCGCATCTTGCCGGCCTCCTTGGCGCCCTGTTCGCCCTTGTGGGCGACGAAGTCGTCGTAGGCGATGGTCTGCGCGCGGATGAAGCCCTTCTCGAAATCGGTGTGGATCACGCCGGCCGCCTGCGGTGCCGTGCTGCCGGCAGTGATGGTCCACGCGCGCACTTCCTTGGGGCCGACGGTGAAGTAGGTTTGCAGGCCCAGCAATGTGTAGCCAGCGCGTATCAACCGGTTCAGTCCAGGTTCGTGCATGCCCATGTCGGCCAGGAAGATCTCCTTGTCCTCGTCGGGCAGGTCCGCGATCTCGGCTTCGATCTTCGCGCACACCGCCACGACCGGTGCACCCTCCTTCGCGGCGTACTCGCGAACGCGCTCGAGCAGAGGATTGCCCTCGAAACCATGCTCTTCGACGTTGGCGACGTACATCGTCGGCTTCGCGGTCAGCAGGAACAGCGGCCGCAGCACGTCCTTCTCTTCGTCGTAGAGGTCGACCGAGCGCACCGGCTTCGCTTCGTTGAGCGCGGGAAGGATCTTCTCGAGCGCATCGACGAGTCGTTTCGCTTCCTTGTCGCCGCCGCTCTTGGCGATCTTGGTGTAACGCGCAAGCTGCTTGTCGACCGTCTGCAGGTCAGCAAGCGCCAGCTCGGTGTTGATGACCTCGATATCGGAGATGGGATCGATCTTGCCCGCGACGTGGATGACGTTCGGATCCTCGAAGCAGCGGACGATGTGCGCAATGGCATCGCACTCGCGGATGTTGGCGAGGAACTGATTGCCCAGGCCCTCGCCCTTGCTCGCGCCGGCCACCAGCCCGGCGATGTCGACGAACTCGACCGTGGCCGGCAGTACTTTCTGGGGATTCGCGATCGAGGCGAGCGCGGTCAGGCGCGCATCCGGCACCTCGACGATGCCGACATTGGGCTCGATCGTGCAGAACGGATAGTTCTCGGCCGCAATGCCGGCTTTCGTGAGTGCATTGAAGAGCGTCGACTTGCCGACATTGGGCAAGCCGACGATGCCGCATTTCAGGGCCATTGGGAGGTGTCCGGTGCGCCGCGTGGGCGAAAGCGTGCAATTATCGCAAGCCTTTGAATTCTTTCCCAATGACCATGACTGTCGATCTCAGGGAAGTGACGAAGGACACCGTGTCCTCCGTGTGCAGGCTCGACGCCGGCGACGGCGGCAAGCAGGTCGCGCCGAACTCGGTGTCGATCGCGCAGGCTTACTTTTCGCCGGAAGCGTGGTTCCGTGCGATTCATGCCGGTGACGAACTGGTCGGCTTCGTGATGCTCTACGACCACACGCTGGTCGAGGCGCCCGAGGAACGCGAGTTCTTCCTGTGGCGGCTGATGATCGACCACCGCCACCAGGGCAAGGGCTACGGCCATCGCGCGGTCGAGCGTCTGGTCGAGCATGTACGCACCCGTCCTGCTGCCGAACGGCTGCTGGTGTCGCACGTCAAGGACGCCGAGCGCCTGGCCCGCTTCTACCAGTCGCTCGGATTCCGCTATACCGGCAAGGAGGACGACGGCGAGCTGGTCATGGCGCGGGACCTGAATTGAGTCCGTTGCGGCCCGACGCGGACTGGATTGCGACCGAGGCGGACCGGTCCGCGGCCGCCGAACTGCAGGCGTTCTATGAGGCGAATCCCGAGTACTACCAAATAACGCACGGGCATGCGCCCGCGCCCGACGCCGCGTTGCAGGGATTCGACTTCAGGCCGCCCGCCGACATGCCGTACACGGCGCTGCCGATGTGGCTGATCCGCGAGCGTGATTCGGGTCGGGTGGTCGGCGAGGTCTCGGTGGCGACCGACCTGCTGGCGCCGGGTGTCACCCACCTCGGCTTCTTCATGGTCGCGACGTCGCGACACGGCACGGGTTTCGCAGCCGAGGTTTATGCGTCGTACGAGGCCTGGGCGATCGGGCAGGGCGCGCGTTGGCTGCGCCTGGGCGTGGTCGAAGCGCATCGACGCGCGCACCGCTTCTGGCTGCGACAGGGCTATGTCGAGGTGTGCCGGCGCCTCGACTACGTGCTGGGAGACCTCAGCCACACGCTGCTGGTGATGGTGAAGCCGCTGGCGGCCAACACGCTAGACGCGTACCTCGCGGCGGTGCCGCGTGATCGACCCCTCAGTGCCGCACGGCCGCCCGAAGGCTCTGATGGGCCTCCGCGGGGCTCAGCGAGCGAAACGAGCGTGGGGGCCGTTTCATCCTAGAGCGGCCGCACGATCGACAGGTCGGGCGACTTCAGCCAGGTCATCGCCGCAACTGCGAAGCGCTCCATTTCGGCGATCGCCTTTTCCCACGCGGCGATGCGCGCGGCATGGTCCTGGCCATAGCGATAGAAGTCGTTGCGATCCGGCAGCTTGCCGTTCGGCAGCCGCGCGAGCATTGCCGGCGAAGGTGCGATCAGGATGACGTTGGCGAGCCACGCGTGCTGACGCGGGCGGGCGCGCCACGGCAGACCCTTGTCGAGCCAGCCCGGAGTGACCCATGGTACGAAATGCGGATACAGCACGAGGCGGTCGAACTGCGGATAGGGCAGCAGCAGGTGGTAGTCGATGAGGCCGCCGTCCCAGTAGTCGCCAGGCGGGGCGCCGGCGATGTCGCGCACCGGATCGCAGATCAATGGAATCGATCCGGACGCGAGCAACGCGTCTTCCTGATTTTGTTCCGTCAGCGCAATGCACTCGGCTCCGAAAGCATCCTGCTTCATGTCGAGTCGCGCCGGTGCTCCGGCCTGAAAGACGACGCGTTGCAGATGGGCGCCCAGTCGGTCACGTGCGACCGCGTTCGATAGCGCGGCACGCGCGAAGGCCGAGCGCGTGTTGTTGATAAGCACGCCACGGGCACGCGAGGTCAGCACCGACAGCGCGACTCCCTCGCGCACCTGCATCGCGCGCCCGTCGGTCACGGCGCGGGCGAGGCCGCGGCAGACGACGGCAACCTGCGATGTCGTCGGGCGTTCCGGATAGTTCTGCTGACGCACGTAGGCATGCTGCAGGCGGTCGAGCGCCGCCAGCGGATCGGCCTGGGCCAGAGCCGCCATACGCCAGGCGCCGATCGACGCACCGATCAGTTCCAGTGTCGTGGCCTGCGCCAGCCACTCGCGTGCCAGCAAGCGATCGAGCGGCAGCAGGGCCAGGCCCTTGGGGCCGCCGGCAGCGGCGGGAATACAACCGATGTCCGACGGCGACAGGCCTCGATCAGCGAGGTGCTGCCGGGCACGCTCGCCCGCGCGGACATCGATCCATTGTTCAATCATGAAGGATCGGTGAGGTCAACGATGCGGCCGGCGGCGTAACCGCGCCGCAATGAAGACGCGCGGCGATGACACTACTTCGTATGCAGCCGCAGCATGGCCGCCTCGAAGCGGCCTTCGGCCAGGAGTTCGACGATGCCTTCGCCGCGACCCACGGCCTCGTCGATCGCGGCCTGCTCGTCTCGGCGAGGCGGGTGCAGGACGAAGTCGGCCACGTCCTGCTCGAGCTGCAATGAGCGCGGGTGGCCAATACCGATGCGCAGCCGCCAGAAATCCGCCGTGCTGAGGCGTGCCTGTGTGTCCTTGAGTCCGTTGTGACCGGCCGTGCCGCCACCGCGCTTGAGCTTGACCGCTCCCGGCGGCAGGTCGAGTTCGTCGTGCGCCACCAGGATCTCGGTCGGCAGGATCTTGTAGAACAGCGCAAGGGCAACAACGGACTGGCCCGACCGGTTCATGTACGTCGTTGGCTTCAGCAGCCAGACGTCGCGGCCCGCGAGTCGGATGCGCGCGGCATCGCCATGGAACTTGCGTTCGCCTGAAAAGCGCGCGCCGGCCCGCCGTGCGATCGCGTCGACCAGCCAGTAGCCCGCGTTGTGGCGCGTCGCCTCGTACTCGGCGCCAAAGTTGCCGAGCCCGACGATCAGACGGATGCCGTTCCTGGGTTCGGTGTCGTCAACCATGGGTACAAAGAAAAAAGGCCCGCCGTCGCGAGGACAGCGGGCCGCATTGTGCCGGACTGCGGCTGTCGGGCCACGAGGCCCGGGCAGCGCGCGCCGATCTTCGTTGGCTTACTTCTTCTTGTCTCCGCCTTTTTCTTCCTTGCCACCCTTGGCCGGCGCGGCACCCGGTGCGGCAACCGGAGCCTTCTGTGCGGTCGCCGGAACCTCGGCCGCCACCGTCGGCGCAACGACTTCTTCCTCGGCCTGCTCGCCGTGCGTCGACACTGCGACCACGACCGGATTTTCCTTGCCCTTCAGCACCGGGGACACGCCCGCCGGCAACTTGAGGTCCAGCACGCGCACGGTCTGGTGCGCCTGCAGGCCGGACAGGTCGACCTCGATGAACTCGGGCAGGTCCTTCGGCAGGCAGGCGACATCGACGTCGGACATGATGTGGCTGATCAGGCCGCCACCGAGCTTGAACGCCGGCGACTCTTCCTGGCCGACGAAGTGCAGCGGCACGCGCATGTGGATCTTCTGGTTCTCGGACACGCGCTGGAAGTCGATATGCAGCACGACCGGCTTGTACGGATGCATCTGGAAATCACGCAGCAGCACGCGCTCGGACTTTCCGTCGAGTTCCATGTCGAGGATCGACGCATGGAACTTTTCCTTGCGCAGCGCGTGGAAGAGCGGGTTGTGCTCGACCTCGATCGCCTGCGCGGCACCGCTGCCGCCGTAAAGGACGCCCGGGACCTTGCCGGTGTGGCGCAGGCGGCGGCTCGCACTCGTGCCTTGCGCGTCTCGTTTGTTGGCTACGACTTTCATTTCACACTCCAGTTGTCGTCCGCGGACCGCGACCAGTCACGACGGGCGGTTGCAATGCGGCGACATGCCGCATCGTGTTACTCGATGAATAGAGAACTGACAGAATCCTCACGCGCGATGCGCGAAATCGTTTCGCCCAGCAATGCCGCGCACGACAACTGCCGGATCTTGCGGCAGGCGGCAGCCTCTGCCGACAGCGGGATCGAATCGGTGACGACGAGTTCGTCGATGACCGAGCCGTTCAGACGTTCGATCGCCTTGCCCGACAGCACCGGGTGCGTCGCATAGGCCATCACGCGCAGCGCGCCGCTGTCGCGCAGTGCCTGCGCGGCCTGACACAGCGTATTCGCGGTGTCGACCATGTCGTCCATGATCACGCAGTTGCGGCCCTCGACCTCGCCGATGATGTGCATCACCTCGGCCACGTTGGCGCGCGGCCGCCGCTTGTCGATGATCGCGAGGTCGGCTTCCATGCGTTTGGCCAGCGCGCGGGCGCGCACCACGCCGCCCACGTCCGGCGAAACGACGACCAGGTTGTCGTAGTTGTGCTTCCACAGGTCGCCGAGCAGGATCGGGCTCGCGTAGATGTTGTCGACCGGGATGTCGAAGAATCCCTGGATCTGGTCGGCATGCAGGTCCATGACCAGCACCCGGTTGATCCCGACCACCTGCAGCATGTTGGCGATGACCTTGGCGCTGATGGCCACGCGCGCGCTGCGCGGTCGCCGATCCTGGCGCGCGTAGCCGAAGTACGGAATCGCCGCGGTGATCCGGCCGGCCGACGCGCGCTTGAGCGCATCGGCCATGATCAAGATCTCCATCAGGTTGTCGTTGGTCGGCGCGCAGGTGGGCTGCAGGATGAACACATCCTTGCCGCGCACGTTCTCGAACAACTCGACCATGACTTCGCCATCGGAGAAGCGGGAAACCTGCGCCTTGCCGAGCGGTATGTTGATCTGGTGGGCGACGGCCTGCGCGAGCTTCGGGTTCGCGTTGCCCGTGAACACCATCAGATTGTCGGGGACCATCAAGGCCATGGCTGGCACGCCTGCGCGGCAATCAATGTGGATGGGCAGTCGCCCGGGCGCCGATGCCGAGCCGCCTCGAGGCGGCGCCCCAAAAACACGTCCGCCGCGATGCCCTCGCAACGCATCGGCGTTGCGCACATCACGGCGGCCCTACGTTTTGGCTGGGGAGGAAGGATTCGAACCCTCGAATGGCGGAATCAAAATCCGCTGCCTTAACCAGCTTGGCGACTCCCCAGCACTTGAAACTGTGCCGCACTGCCCTTGCAGATCCTGCTCTTGCGGACCTGGATGCTTCCGGTCTGCTCGGCCCGGTGGCTTCCCGAACCGCATTCCATCGTCCGACATCAATCGACGGCAATGCCGCCGTCTACCAGGCGAGCAACGGATGTTCCTGCAATCCGCGAACCGCCCAGCCCTGCCAACCCGGCGGCAGATCGGCGACCGCTGCCTGCGCCGCACTTGCATTCGGGGTGACTGCAAACACCGCCGATCCCGACCCCGTCATGCGCGCTGGCCCGAAGCGGGCAAGATGCACAAGCACTTGATCGATTACGGGATATCGACGGCACGCCACCGGCTCGAGATCATTGACGCCGAAAAGTGCTGCGGAAACGCCGTTGGTGCACTCGCCTGCGCTCGCGGGCACGATGGCACCGGCCACTGCAGAAAAGTCCGACATTTTCGTGGCTTTGCTATTTCGTGTCAAACCGGGGTCTTCGAAGATTTCCTTTGTCGAAACATGCACTTGAGGCCAGATCACCGAATAGTGCGCAGCTTCGACCGCAACCGGCGACAGGCGCTCTCCGCGCCCCTCGGCAAATGCATTCCTGCCGTGCACGAAGAACGGGACATCCGCACCGAGCGCCAGCCCGAGTTCGGCCAGCTGCGCCCGGTCGAGCCCGGTGCCCCACAGCCGATTCAGTGCGATCAGCGTTGTCGCGGCATCGGACGAGCCGCCGCCGAGTCCGGCACCTGCGGGAATCCGCTTGGTAATTGAAATGTCGGCGCCATGGCGCGTCCCGGTGCGCTGTTGCAGCAGGCGGGCCGCACGCAGTGCGAGATCGTCGTCGGGCGCGCCGATCACGTCGCCGGTCCGTCGCAATTGCCCATCGTCGCGCCGTTCGATGTCGACCCAGTCCGCCAGATCGATCAGGCAGAGGACCGTTTGCAGCTCGTGATAGCCATCAGTGCGACGGCCTAGCACGTGCAGGAAGAGATTGATCTTTGCCGGAGCGGGCAATGCGAGTGCGCGATCCATGCGTGCCAGGGTCAGGAGGTCGGCTCGTCGACGATCACGCGTACGGACACGGCCGGGTAGGGGCCGAACGGCGGGCGATCCATGACGAGTCGTGATGGCCGCGCCGTTGTCGGCGAATACTCGCTGATGCGGATCGTCCAGCCGTCCTGCTCGATCTCGTTGATGCGGTCGCCTTCACGTCGCGTCCTGGCCGGACGTTCCGGTACGGGTTGGCCATTGATCCAGTCGACCAGGCCTGCCACCGGCAGGCGCCAGCCGAGCAGGCGCTCGACGAGTTCATCGGCATCCGGACCGGTCACGGTCTGAAGCTGGGGTCCGGTCGCGCTGGCGCGGCCGGGCTCGATCTCGATGCGGGCGATCGTGGTGCCGACCGGCGTGGCGAGATCGATGGTCTTGCGGTCTCCGCGCACTTCGATCGTGAAGCGTCCGCTGACACTGTCACGCTGCGCGCCATTGTCGGCGATTGCGGCAAAGCGGCCGGCGTAGGAGCGTTCGGGCGGCGCGGTCGGTGCCGTGGCACAGGCGCCGAGGGCCAGCGCAATCGACGCGATCCATGGACGCCAGCCTGCCATCACAGCCCGATGCGCAGGCGGGCGAGCGTCGACTTCAGCAACTCGTTGCCGGGTTCCTTCGCGCGGGCCTCACGCAACAGCGTCCGTGCGCGTGCCTGGTCTCCGCTCGTCCAGAGCACCTCCGCGAGATGGATCGTGACTTCGGCGTCCGGCTTCGCGTCGTAGGCGAGCTCGAGGTACTTCCTTGCCTGTGGCAAGTCGCCCATGCGGAAGTAGACCCAGCCGAGCGAGTCGAGGATGAAGGGGTCCTCGGGGGCGAGCTGGTGCGCCTTTTCGATCAGCTGCAACGCTTCGGGCAGCCGCACGTTGCGATCGGCAAAGGTGTAGCCCAGCGCGTTGTACGCGTGCGCGTAATCCGGCTTGAGCTCGATCACGCGCCGCAGCTGGCGCTCCATCGCGTCGATGCGATCGAGCTTTTCCGCCGTCATCGCGCTGTCGTAGAGCAGCGCGATGTTGTCCGGCGTCTTCTCGAGTGCCTGGGCCAGCAGCTTGAACGCCTCGTCGTAGCGACGTGTCTCGCGCAGCAATTGAGCTTCGGCCAGCACCAGCTGCAGTCGCTCATCGGGTGAATTCGCCTGCACGCCTCGCAGCAGTTTGCGTGCTTCATCGGCGCGCTGCATCTTGGCAAGGACGAGCGCCTCGCGCACGCGCGCAGGAATGAACTCGTCGCCGCCCTCGATCTTGCGCAGCCAGCGCAGGGCGTCGTCGTATTGCCTGTCGTCTTCCGCCAGCTGCGCGAGGTACAGGAATGCCTGATCCGGATCGCGCTCTTCACTGGGCTGGCTCTGCAGCAGGTCCAGGTAGCGCATCAGGTAGGTGCGGGCTTCGGTTCGCAGGTTGCCTTGCAGCGATAGCAATGCAAGCGAGTAAACCAGGTCCGGGTTCTTGGGATCGGCCTGCTGCAGCAGCTCGAACTGGGCGCGCGCAGGTCCGTACTGGCGGTCCGCGACCAGCAGTCGTGCATAGGCCAGGCGAACTTCGGCGGAAGCGCCGGGCCGGGCGACCTGGCGTTGAAGCAGGTCGAGCGCTGCGGGGCGATCGGTGTTCTGCAGGAATTGTGCTGCGGCCAGCACGGCCCGCTCTGAATCCGGCTGCAGCGCGACGGCCGCCTTGGCCTCCTCAGCTGCTCGTGCCGACATGCCGGCCGCGTTCGCACCCGATGCCAGGACCAGGCGAACGTCGGCGCTGTTCAGGTAGGGCTGCGCGAGGCGTTCGAGCAGCTTGAAAGTGCCCTGTCGGTCCTGCGCGCGCGCCAGCTGGCGCTGGATGCGCGACAGCTCTGCCGCGGGCGATGCGGCCGCCTTGACCTCGGCAGCGAGCAGCGTGTAGGCGTCATCGAAGCGGCCCGTGCTTGCGTACAGCAGGGCCAGCGCCTGCCCGGCTTCCCTGGAGTCGGGTGCGAGCTGCCGCCACAGTTCCGCCGCTTCAACGCTCTGCGGCAGTGCGCGCCCCTGCAGCGCGAGTTCCGCGGCGCGCCGCGCGAGTCGCGGATCGCGCGTCTCGCGCGCGAGCTTCAGATAGATCGAGTAGGCCGCGCCGAGTTCTCCCTGCTGCGCGGCCAGTTCCGCCGCCATCAACTGGTACATCAGCGCACCGGTGATCGGCACCTCGGGAATGCCAGCCATCGCGCCGGCGCGCGCTTCGGGCGCGCTCGGTGCAACCGGCCCGGAGGCGACGGGCGGACTCGACGCGGGTGCGGGCGCGGGCGCGGGCTCGGGCGGCGCGGCATCGGGCCGCGCGGCGCACCCTAGAATCGCCGTCGCGATCAGGAACGGAAACAGACGCGACCCGGTGGCGGCGCGACGTGCGAAGGAAAACAGCATGGAATCGCGTGCGTTGGAGCGCACGGCAAGCGGAATGAACCCCACATTATCAGAACGACCGTCAGAACGATCGCTGACCGTTCGGTGCAATAGCGATGCCTGAACTGCCTGAAGTCGAAGTTACGCGACGGGCGCTGGCGCCGTATATCGAAGGCCAGACGATCGAATCCGTGGATGTGCGCGATACGCGCCTGCGCTGGCCGATCCCGCACGATCTTGCGGCCCGCCTCATTGGGCAGCGCATCGTGCAACTGGAACGCCGAGGCAAGTATCTCCTCTGGGAATTCGCGCAGGGCACGCTGATCTCCCACCTCGGCATGTCGGGAGCATGGCGCGTGTGGCCGCGTGACATGGCACCGCCTGCGCGCCGGCACGATCACGTCGACATCGTGGTGCCACGCCATGTTGTCCGGCTGACCGACCCGCGCCGCTTCGGAGCGCTGCTCTGGCATGGCGCCGCGGCCGGACCCGTGAAGGAACATCCGTTGCTGGCTGACCTCGGTATGGAGCCGTTCGATCCGCGCTTTGGCGGTGCAGTGCTCTACACGGGGACGCGCCGACGGACGGCCGCGATCAAGCAGGTGCTGCTTGCCGGACAGCTCGTCGTTGGTGTCGGCAACATCTATGCATCGGAGGCGCTGTTTCGTGCCGGCATCAATCCGAAGCTGGCAGCGGGCCGGCTCGGACCGGAACGCTGCGACCGGCTCGCGATCGCCGTGCGCGAGGTCCTGACCGAGGCGATCGGCGTGGGCGGCAGCACCTTGCGCGACTTTGTTTCGGCAGCCGGCGACGAGGGCTACTTCATGCTCGATGCCAAGGTCTACGAGCGCGAGGGGCAGCCTTGCCGCGTCTGCGCGACGCCGATACGCCGGCGGGTCCAGGGCCAACGGTCGACCTACTACTGTCCGCACTGCCAGCGGCGTTGAGCTGCGGCTTGAACGGCGCGAGGCTTGGGGCGTGCCTCGATTTGAACCGGATGTCGGTACGTTTTCGTGTCATGGGCACGGATCGCGTGACGCAGGCCCTGTGATAGATTGGCTCGACCCTGCTTCGACGCGTGGCCCATGGCCCAGCTTGCTTCCAGCTTCGAGGAATACGGCCAGTGGCGTGACGCGCTGGCAGCGGCCATCGTCCAGTTGCGACAGTGGCTGGTCGACGCACAGATGCTCGATCCCGACGCGGCACGCCGCGTCGACGTCGCGCTCGATCGCCTTGCCGAGGACAAGCTCGTCATAGCCTTCGTCGCCGAGTTCTCGCGCGGCAAGTCGGAACTGATCAACGCCATTTTCTTCGCCGACTACGGCAAGCGCATCCTGCCGTCGTCGGCCGGGCGCACGACCATGTGCCCGACGGAACTGCTGTACGACGAGTCGATGCCGCCGTGCATCCGTGCGCTGCCGATCGAAACGCGCAGCCGTCTCGGCTCGACGTCGGACTTCAAGCGCCTGTCCGAAGAGTGGCAGGTGTTCCCGCTCGACACCAGTTCCGCCGACGGCATGCTCAACGCGTTCAAGATCGTCGCCGAGACCGTGCGGGTTCCGGTCGACGAGGCGCGCAGCTACGCGCTGTTCGATGCCGACGATCCCGACCAGGCCATCGCGCTCGATAAGAACGGCAAGGTCGAAATTTCGAAGTGGCGCCACGCCGTCATCAACTTCCCGCATCCGCTGCTCAAGCACGGACTGGTGATCCTCGACACGCCGGGCTTGAACGCGATCGGTACCGAGCCGGAGCTGACGCTTTCACTGGTGCCCAATGCGCATGCCGTGCTGTTTGTCCTCGCGGCCGACACCGGCGTGACCAAGAGCGACCTCGATGTCTGGCGGCACGTCGTCGGCGACGCGGGCCACCGGAACCATATCGCGGTCCTCAACAAGATCGACGGCCTGTGGGACGTGCTGAAGACGCCGGGCGAGATCGAACTCGAAGTGCGGCACCAGTGCGCCGCCGTCGCAGCCACTCTCGACCTCGAGCCGATGCGCGTGTTTCCCGTCAGCGCGCAGAAGGGCCTGGTCGCCAAGGTCCAGAACGATCCGGCGCTGCTCGAAGCCAGCCGGCTGCCGCTGCTGGAAGAGGCGCTGATCGACCTGCTGGTGCCGACCAAGCAGCAGATCGTGCGCGACCAGACGGTGGCGCAGGTCGAGCGCGTCGCCTCCGAAGCGCGCCAGACCCTGGCCGCGCGCGAGCGCGGCGTGATCGAACAGCTCTATGAGCTGCGCGGCCTGCAGGGCAAGAACCAGAGTTCCATCGAACGCATGACGCGGCGCGCGCTGGCCGAGCAGCGCGAGTTCGAGGAAGTGGTGCGCAAGATCGTCGCGGCACGCGTCGTGCTGCAGAAACTGTCGGACAAGCTGTTCGTGCCGCTGCGCGTGAGTACGCTGCGTGCACAGGTCCTGGCGACACGCAACAAGATGAAGAAATCGCAACTGTCGCCCGCCATTTCGGGCGCCGTGCGCGACTACTTCGGCAACCTGCGCGAGTTGCTGCGTGATGCCAATACGAAGGCGCTCGAGATCGAGCAGATGGTTCTGGGCGTGCAGCGCCGCTTTGCCGAGGAGCTGGGCTGGAGCCTGAGCCCACCGATGACGTTCTCGCTCGACACCTACATCGCCGACCTGGAGCGTGCCGAGGCGGCCTACCGTTCGCAGTTCGGTGCGTTTGCCGTGCTCACGCGCGATCGCTGGACGCTGATGGAGCGCTTCTTCGAGACCGTCGTGGCGAAGTCGCGCGAGATTTTTTCCGCGGCCGAACGGGATACCGAGGCCTGGGTCAAGTCGTTGTTGCCTCCGATCGAACTGCAGGTCCGCGAGCAACGCGCGCAACTGAAGAAGCGTGCCGAGTCGATCTCCAAGATTCGCGATGCCCAGGGCTCGCTCGATGAACGCATCAGCGAACTCGAACTCGCGCTCGAGGACACACAGGCACGCCTGGCGGCTCTCAGGCGGTTTGCCGACCGCGTCCACGAAGTCGGAGCGAGGGTCCCGGACGACCTGGGGATGGCGGAAGTTCCTCTCGCCGCGTAACGTCGATGTCGGACCGGGCGCGGGCGACGCGGCCGGCAGCGTGGACGCGCAGCGCGTCTGCGAGCCTCATACCGGCAGACTTGCTTCACTCATGAATTTTTCCGATCTCCTCGTCGCGTGGCAGCGACGCCATGGACGGCACGATCTGCCCTGGCAGGGCACGCGCGATGCGTATCGCATCTGGCTGTCGGAGATCATGCTGCAGCAGACCCAGGTCGCGACCGTCGTTCCGTACTACCTGCGCTTCCTCGCGCGGTTTCCGGACGTGCGCGCGCTGGCGGCCTCCCCGATTGATGACGTGATGTCGGCGTGGGCCGGGCTCGGCTACTACTCACGTGCGCGCAACCTGCACCGCTGTGCGCAGGCCATCGTTGCCGAGCACGAGGGCGCCTTTCCCTCCTCGGCTGCGATGCTCGAGCAGTTGCCGGGCATCGGACGCTCCACGGCGGCGGCGATCGCGGTGTTTGCGTTCGGCGAACGCGCTGCGATCCTCGATGGCAACGTCAAGCGGGTCTTCGCAAGGCACTTCGGCGTCGGCGGCTATCCCGGCTCCGTCGCGACCGAGCGCGTCCTGTGGGAGCTGGCCGCGGCCGAGTTGCCGCGCGCCGACATCGAGACCTATACACAGGGATTGATGGACCTGGGCGCGACGATCTGCGTGCGGGCGCGGCCCCGCTGTGACGCCTGCCCGGTTCGCTCGACCTGCATCGCACTGCGCGACGAACGCATCGCGGAACTCCCCGCGCCGCGGCCAACGCGCGCGCGACCGTTGCGCGCCGCGACGCTGGCACTGATCACCGACGGCGCCGGTGCGGTCCTGCTGGAGCGGCGCGCTCCCACCGGCATCTGGGGCGGCCTGCTCAGTGCGCCGGAGTTCGACGCGGATCTTTCGGATACTGCATTGCAGTCGGCGATCGCGACGCGCTTCGGGTTGCGCGGCTCGGTCGAGCAGCGCCTGGACACGGTGCGGCACGAGTTCAGTCACTACAGCTTTCTGATGCACCCGCGCGTGGTGCGCGCGACGGGAGCTACTGGCGTGGCGGAAGCGGCCGGACTCGAGTGGCTGGGCGCCGAAGAGGTCGACCATGCGGCCCTGCCGGCGCCACTGCGCCGACTCTTGCGCACGCTGGCCGACCGCGTCGACGACGCTCGAACTACTTGAACACCGAATGCTGCTTCAGGTACGTGTGCACGATCTCGAGGCGCGCGCGGCCGTCGCCCAGCTCCATCAGCTTCTGCTTGGCCTTCAGCGGTACCGGCAGAACCTCACACAGACGGTTCGATACCCAGGTGCTCGACTCCATCTGAAACGGCTCCTCGAACGGCGGCTGGGCAAGCACATCATCGTCTTCCGACTCGCGCCGGCGTTCGGCTGCCTGGGCGCGCAGATCGTCGATGATCCTGCGCAGCAGGTCGACGCAGGGAACGTGCTCGGGCGCGATCGGCGCGTCGGTGTCGTCCTCGACCCACTCGATTTCGGCCACTTTCAGTCCGTTGCCTTCGGTCTTGGAGGTGATCACGCGAAAGCGCTGCCCGCCGACGGCACGAACATGAAGCAGGCCCAGTTGCCGCATGTCCCATCCGGCGATGGAGGCGCTGCAGCCGATGTCGGCGACGCTGGGGTTGCGGCTTGCCTCGCTCGCCCTGGGGTCGGTGATCATGCAGACACCGAATTGCAGGTCGTCGCGCAGGCAGTCGCGCGCCATGTCCATGTAGCGGGCTTCAAAGATGCGCAGCGGCAGGACTCCCCCGGGGAACAGCACGGTCGACAGCGGAAACAGCGGCAGGCGCATCAGTTCACGTGCCGGTCTCGGAGTCCTCGATAACGCGGTGACGCACCAGCACGTTGCGCTGCGCACGGAACCGCCGTGCCAGTTCCTCGACGAAGTAAACGGAGCGATGGCGGCCGCCGGTGCAGCCGATGGCGACGGTCACGTAATGCCGGTTGTCCGCCACGTAGCTCGGCAGCCACTTGCCGATGAAGCCGGCGATGTCGTCGAGCATCTCGCCCGCCTGCGGGATTCGCTCCAGGTAGGCAACGACCGCGGCGTCGCGGCCGGTCAGCGGCCGCAGGCGCGGATCGTAATGCGGGTTCGGCAGGTTGCGCACGTCGAACACGAAGTCCGCGGCGACCGGGACTCCCTGCTTGAAGGCAAAGGACTCGAAGGCGAGCACCAGCGCTGCCGGCGGTAGGTCGGTGAACTGCCGCACCCACTGCCGCAACGTGTTCGGGTGCAGTTCGCTCGTGTCGATCACGTGTCCCACTTCGACCAGCGGCGCCAGCAACTCGCGCTCGAGCTCGATGGCTTCCGTGAGTGTCGCCTCCGCACCCTGCGGCTGCACGCGGATCGACATCGGGTGTCGACGTCGCGTCTCGGAAAAGCGCTGGACCAACGCGGCGTTGGATGCGGTCAGGAACAGCACCCGGACATCGTGGCCTGCGCCGCGCAGCGACGCGATGATGGACGGGATGTCGCCCAGCGATGCCTCGCTGCGCGAATCGACCGAGAGCGCAACGTCACCGTGGCCGGTGCTGTCGAGGAAGGCGCAGACATCGCGCAGGAACCGCGACGGCAGGTTGTCGATGCAGTAGTAGCCCGCGTCCTCGAGCAGTCGGATGGCAACCGACTTGCCCGAGCCCGACATTCCAGTGACGAGAACGATGCGCATCCAGCGACGGGAGAAGTGAAGATCAATTGTTGCATGCGTACCCGGCGTCCGCGCATGCACAAGGGGGACGGTGCGTGCCTCGGACCTCAACCGGAAGGACGATGTCCGATTCGCGCGGGCAGTTGCTAGTTCCCGTTCATGTGTTGCTGGTGTCGCTGCAGGAAGTCGCGCATGGTGTCGATGCCGCGCAGCTGCAGGATGGTATTACGTACGGCCGCTTCGGTCAGCACCGCGAGGTTGCGGCCCGACGCGACCGGGATCAGCACCTTGCGGACCGGTATGCCGAGGACATCCTGGGTCTGCCCTTCCAGCGGCAGCCGCTCCATCGTTTCCGACGCCCCATAGCGACGCAGTTCGACGATGAGCCGCAGCTTCATCTTCCGGCGGACCGCGGTCTCTCCGAAAATCGAACGGATGTCGAGCAAGCCGAGTCCGCGCACCTCGAGCAGGTTGGCGAGCAGAGGCGGGCAGCGGCCCTCGATCGTGTCGGGCGCGACCCGCGAGAAGTCGACCACGTCGTCGGCCACCAGGCCGTGCCCGCGACTGATCAGTTCGAGTCCGAGCTCGCTCTTGCCGACGCCTGATTCTCCGGCGACGAGCACGCCCATGCCGAGCACGTCCATCAGCACGCCATGCATCGTGCAATGGGCAGCCAGCACCTTTGCGAAATAGATGCGCAGGACCTCGATGATCTCCGCGGCCGATTGAGGCGAGGCGAGGGCGGGCAGGCCGGCGCGTTCGGCGGTGTCGACCAGTTCGGAAGGCGGCGTCAGTCCCTCACCGATCACGATGCCAATCGGCTTGCCGGCGATCAGCTCGCTGGCGTAATGCAGGCGGCGCGACGGCTCCATCTGCGAGTAGTAGCGCACCTCGGCCTCGCCGAGCACATGCAATCGATTCGGATGGATCAGGTTGAGGTGGCCGACAAGATCCGCGCTGGCCAGGCCGGCTGTCGACGGCGTGTCCAGTGCCTTGTCGGCCGAAGCTTGTCCGGCGATCCACGACAGCCGCAAGGGCTCGCGATTGTCATCGTAGAGCGACTGGAAGGTCGGCATCGGAGTCCTCTGCCCGCACAATGCCGGCGGGCTGCGCGCGAGGCTACCGCATCAAGAACGCGCCCGGGAAGGGCGGTCGGGTCAGGCGGCGGGTCGCACCGGCTCCCACGTGGTCAGCGCCACGTGGACGGCGTTCGGGTCCGACGCGGTCAGCAGCGTCTCGCGGAAGCTCTTGTCCGACAGCATCTGCGCAAGCTCGGACAGGATGTCGAGGTGCTGCTGGGTCGCCTGCTCGGGCACCAGCAGGAAGATCATCAGCCCGACCGGCTGGCCGTCGGGCGCATCGAAGGGGATCGGTTCGGCAACACGTACAAAGGCAGCGACCGCTTCCTTGAGACCCTTGATCCGACCGTGCGGGATGGCCACGCCCTGGCCGAGCCCGGTCGAGCCAAGGCGCTCGCGAGCGAACAGGCTGTCGAAAACCTTGGCACGGGCAATTGCCTGATTGTTCTCGAAGATCAGCCCGGCCTGTTCGAACACCCGTTTCTTGCTCGACGCGGTGAAATCGATCAGGACGTTGGAGGCGGGCAACAGCCGCGAGAGGTGGTTCATGTGGGGCAAGGGATGCCGGGACTGGAGACGAGGCTAGGCGCGTTGCGCGCGGTCCATCGGTCGGGAAACGCGACGATCAGGATTCTTTTCAGGCCTGCTCAGGGCCTCGGGCCCGTCAGAAAACGAAGGCGCGGATGATACACCCGTAGTCCGCCGCCGCCGGATCTCCCGCCGGACCCGAGCCAGAGCCCGGAAAGCAGGTGCGGCGCACGATTGCGTCGCGGTGCTCGAGGCTCCTGAGCCAGCAACTCGATGAGGTGCCGGGGCACTGTCGGCAGTGACTGGCGGGAAACATGGGCCGGGCGGCGGATTGCGCCCGGGCCTGGCCCCGGTACCACTGTGCATGGCGCTACTGGGATTGCTGGATTTCCTGCTGGCGCTTGAGGGCCGCGACCGAATGGTCCTTGATGCGGTCCTTGTGGCGCAGGACCTGGCGATCCAGCTTGTCGATCAGCATGTCGATGGCGGCATACATGTCATCGTCGACGGATTCCACGTGGATGTTGTTGCCGCGCATGTGCAGCGTGATTTCGGCGCGTTGTCGCAGCTTCTCCACCGTCAATTGCACATTGGCATCGATCACCTGGTCGAAATGCCGCTCGACCCGATTGAGCTTGCCCTCAACATAGTCGCGCAGGGCCGGCGTGACCTCGACGTGGTTTCCGTGGATCAACAGATTCATGCAACCCCCTGGTGGAGTCAGTCGGTTCGTACACCGCCGCAACAGGCGTGTCGCGGCGCGCTTACAACGACTTGCGCATCGCCACGGCCGGGATCTTCATGGCCTCGCGGTATTTCGCGACGGTG
The DNA here is from genome assembly GCA_963769745.1 of uncultured beta proteobacterium. Classification (GTDB taxonomy): domain Bacteria; phylum Pseudomonadota; class Gammaproteobacteria; order Burkholderiales; family Burkholderiaceae_F; genus JALORV01. The sequence continues at coordinate 87,865 of CAVYNB010000009.1, read as the reverse complement.
CGTCGCGCCACCACGATGCCCTGTTCGCCCAGCAGTTCGGCGAGCTTGCTGTCCGAGAGTGGATTCCGGTTGTCTTCAGCTCCTATCAGTTGCTTGATCAAGGCGCGGATTGCCGTGGACGACGCCGCACCGCCGGCTTCGGTGGCCACATGGCTGCCGAAGAAGTGCTTGAGTTCCAACACGCCGAACGGCGTGGCCATGTACTTGTTGGCTGTGACACGCGAAATGGTGGATTCGTGCAGTCCGACCGTATCGGCAATTTCCCTGAGAACCAGGGGACGCATCGCAATTTCGCCATGCGTGAAGAAGTTGTGCTGCCGGTCGACAATCGCCTGGGACACCCGAAGGATCGTGTCGAAGCGCTGCTGGATATTGCGAATCAGCCACCGTGCTTCCTGTATGCGCGTCGTCCACTGCCCGCGTTGGGCCGGATCGACGGTGCGGTCGCCCCGTCCACGCTTGAATATGTCGGCATAGGCCTGGTTGACTCGCAGACGCGGCATCACTTCCGCATTTAATACTGCCGTCCAGTGCCCCTTGAACCGTCGAACAAATACGTCGGGTACGACATAGTCCGCGCGCGTGTCACCGAAGGCTACACCCGGCCGCGGATTGAGTGTGCGAATCAGTTGGTGCGCTGCACGTAGCTCGTCGTCCGAGCAGCCCAGCGCCTTCTTCAGTCTCAGGAAATCCCGGGCTGCCAGCAAAGGCAAGTGCTCGCTAACGATGCGTCGTGCCAGCGCTGCCCCCGGGCAAACACGGTCATCACGCGCCAAGGCGTCTAGCTGCAGGCCGAGGCATTCGGCGGCGTCGCGCGCGCCCACTCCCGGTGGATCGAAGCTTTGCAACAGACGCAGGGCGCCGCGCAGTTCGTCGGCATCGACTTCGACGCTTTCCGGGCAGACCGCGAGCAGCTCCTCGAGCGTCTGCTGCAGATAGCCATCGGTATCGAGAGCTTCGATCAGGAGGTCGACCAGGGCGCGGTCGCGCGGGCTCGCCTGGGTGCATGAGAGCTGACTGCGAAGATGTTCCTGCAGCGATGGACGGGCAGTGGCCCAGTCGATCGAATTCGATTCATCATCGTCGGTTCGCGCCTCGCCGCGACCCCAGTCGACCGTAGCGTCAGACGCGGTGTCCGAGAACTCCGGCGCCGCATTCTCCGGTTCGTTGCCGTTGATCTCCGGCGATGCGGGGGCCGTGGGGGCATTCTCGATCGAGCCATCGGAGCGCAGGTGCAGCGTGCCTCCCAGGGGATCGTCGTCGCGCTCGAGCAGGGGGTTGTCAGCCATTGCCTGCTCGATTTCCTGATTCAGCTCGAGCGTGGAGAGCTGCAGCAGGCGTATCGACTGCTGCAGCTGCGGCGTCAGCGCCAGATGCTGCGACAGGCGGAGCTGAAGGCTGGGTTTCATGCGCGGGTGCCAGCGATGGTCACGACCCGGCGGGTCGTGCGTGCATCGCCCGCGGGTTGATCAGGCGTGCGTCCTTCGGGCGGCCGGGCGGTCGCGCGCAGGACAACTACAGAAGACGGGCGCGCGGCGTGGCACATCGTCACATCCGGAAGTGCTCGCCGAGGTAGACGCGGCGCACGGTCTCGTTGCCGACGATCTCGTCGGGACGCCCGGCAGCGAGCACGACACCTTCATTGATGATGTAGGCGTGGTCGCAGATCCCGAGTGTTTCGCGCACGTTGTGATCGGTAATCAGCACGCCGATGCCGCGCTCCTTGAGGAAGCGCACGATGCGTTGAATTTCCAGCACGGCGATCGGATCGACGCCCGCGAACGGCTCGTCGAGCAGGATGAAGCGCGGGCGCGACGCCAGAGCGCGGGCGATCTCGACGCGTCGCCGCTCGCCGCCCGACAACGACAGGGCGGTATTGGTGCGCAGATGGGCGATCTGCAGATCGTCAAGGAGCTCGGTCAGCCGCTCGTCGATGACGTTGCGGGGTAGGGGTCGTCGGTTGTCGTCGATCTGCAGCTCGAGCACGGCGCGCACGTTCTCCTCGACCGTCAGCTTGCGGAAGACCGACGCTTCCTGCGGCAGGTAGGACAGGCCGAGCCGCGCGCGCCGGTGTATGGGCAGGTGCGAAATCGACTTGCCGTCGACCAGGATGTCACCGTCGTCCAGCGGTACCAGCCCCACCACCATGTAGAAAACCGTGGTCTTGCCCGCCCCATTCGGTCCGAGCAGGCCAACGACTTCTCCGCTTTGCACAGTCAGCGAGACATCCTTCACGACGGCGCGATTGCCGTAGCGCTTCTGCAGGTTTTCGACTCTCAGCGTGCTTTGCACACCTGCGGGCAGGGATGCGGTGTCGGCAACACGGGCACGGGCTTCCACGATGGATCGGCTCGTCAATCGGCCCGCGGATTTGTGATCTGGGTCGCCGGTTTCAGCGGCGCAGCGGAACCGGACTTCGGTGCATTCGAACGCGGGGCGATCGTGCCGCGCACCCGGCCGTCCGGGCTGCCGGCATCGCCGGAGGACTTGCCACCCGAAACGAAGTACTTGGAGTTGCGCTGGTCGTAGGTGATCGAATCGCCGCGAAGTTCGTCACGTTGCACGTCGTTTTCCAGCAGGCGGACGCGCGCCCGCGTAATCAGCTTCACCGTATCGGCCTTCTCGTCGTATTCGACACGTTCCGCAAAGCCTTCGATGTATTCCTCGGCACCCGAAGAGCTCGCATCGCGTCGCTGCCGGAACGTCGCCAACTTGCCGGGCGAACCCTGGATCACTCCATACTGGTATCCCTCGGGGTCCTTGCGGATCTGCACGCGGTCGCCGGTGGCGCGCATCGTGCCCTTGACGAGCACGACATCGCCGACGAGCACGCAGACCTGCTGCAGATCATCACACTCGCCACTGGCGGCTTCGTAATTGAGCGGCTTGTCGCGGTCGGCGCGCTCGGCGCGTGCAGCACCGGTGGCCGCAAGCGTCAGCGCAATGAAGAGCGGGATCAGCCGGCGGATCATCGGGACTCGCCTCCCTTCGCGTTGGGGTTGGCTTCGACGGTGCCCTGGACCTTCGAGCGGAACTTCACGGTCCGCTTGATGTTGTCGTAGTCCATGCCGACCGAGTTGATGCGCGAGCCGCCGCGCTCGATCTCCGCCGGGGCATCGGTCGAGAACTGTTCGAGGTCCGGCAGTGCAACCAGCCGCTCTGTCAACAGGCGCATCGGCGGTTCGCCATCCTTGCCCGCTGCACGGATCACCGTGACATCGCCGGTAAGGACCACGCGCGCGCCGCCGTCCTCGACGCGTGCATGATTGGCGCGAGCATCCAGCTGGGGCTGGTCCGCGCGCAGGCTGATCATGCGCGGGCGGATCACCTCGACCCGGTCATCGCTCGGATAATGCGTGACGCGATCACCGATCAGTTTGTTGGTGGCGCGACCCTGCGCGTCGAACTGCGTCAGCGTGGCGCCATCGACCACGACATCGGGTCCCTCGCGCGAAACCGGGTTCGACAATCCGCCGATGCGCGTGGATTGCGAGTACCAGTAGGTCGTTGCTGCAAGCAGCGCGAGCAGCAGCACGGCGATGATGGCGGTGATGCGGTCACGCATGGCTGCACGCGCCTCGCGTACGCAGCGCTTCGCGCTGCACGTGCGCTCGGCGCGAAGAAAAGTGTGCCGAGGGCTTCGGGCGGCCGGGCGCCCTCGGCAAAAGCAAGGGCACGAAACCTCGGCGTGGGCTCATCCGTGCACCATCGTTTCTGGATCGGCGCCCTTGGCGCGGAGGATGAACTCCGCGAGCGCGCGGACGGCGGCGCGGCCTCCGGGCTGCGGTGCGACCCAGTGCGCGACGGCCTTCACTTCGTCACGGGCGTCGTCGACAGAGGCCGCGAACCCGGCCAGCCGCAGCACCGGCAGATCGGGCAGGTCGTCGCCGACGAAGGCGGCTTCGGCGGCGGCGATGTTCGATCCGTCGAGCAGTTCGCGAAATCCGGCGGACTTGTCGCCCCGGCCCTGGAGGACCCGGGTAATGCCGAGTTCGCGGGCGCGCTGAGCCACGATCGGCGAATCGCGCGCCGACAGGATCGCCACGTCGATGCCGTGGCCAAGCAGCATCTTGATGCCGTGGCCGTCGCGCACGTCGAAGACCTTGAGTGCTTCGCCCTGCGGTCCGTAGTAGAGCCGCCCGTCGGTCAGCACCCCGTCGACGTCGAGCACGACCAGGCGGACCTGCGCCGCGCGCTGCTCGGGCGTCATCAGATCACCTTCGCGTTCATCAGGTCGAGATTGTTGAGCGCCCCGACGAGCCGTCCGTCGCTACTGACGACGAGCAACTGGTTCCTGCGCCGGCGATCCATCAGCTGCGCTGCCTCGGCGGCGAGTGCGTCGGGTCCGATCGTCAGGGGTGTCCGCGTCATCACGTCAGCCACGGCGAGCGTGCGCACATCGCCGACGCGCTCGAGCAGTCGCCGCAGATCGCCGTCGGTGAAGATGCCTATCAGTGCACCGCGCTCGTCCAGCACCGCCGTCATGCCCAGCTGCTTGCGCGTGATCTCGTGCAGGGCGTCCATCACGCTGGCCGTGCTCGCCACGCTTGGAATGGCATCGCCGCTGCGCATGACATCGCGCACGTGGGTCAGCAGGCGGCGTCCGAGCGCCCCGGCCGGATGCGAGCGCGCGAAGTCTTCGCGCCCGAAACCGCGCGCGTCGAGGCAGGCGATCGCCAGGGCGTCCCCCAGCGCGAGCATGGCCGTGGTGGAGGAGGTGGGCGCGAGATTCAGCGGACACGCTTCCTTGTCGACATGCACGTCGAGGTGCACGTCGGCGAGCCTGGCCAGCGACGACTCCGGGCGTCCGGTCATCGCGATCAGCGGTGTGCCCTCCCGCTTCACGATCGGCACGATGGTCAGCAGTTCGTCGCCTTCGCCCGAATACGACAGCGCCAGCAGCACGTCGTCCTGCGTGATCATGCCGAGGTCGCCGTGGGCCGCTTCGGCCGCGTGGACGAACATCGATGGTGTTCCGGTGGAGGCCAGCGTCGACGCCAGCTTGCGACCGATATGGCCGCTCTTGCCGACCCCGGTCACCACGGTTCGGCCGCGACAGTCCAGCAGCAGCCCGACGGCACGGGCGAAGGCCCCATCGATGCGGTCGGCGAGGGCGGCGATCGCCTGGGCCTCGATCTCGATCACCTCGCGCGCCAGCGCGAGCGCGCTCGCGCTCGGTTCGGTGGGCATCGGTGTTGCTGGCATGGGCTACGGAAGCTGATTCGGGTCGCAAGGCGGCCGGCAAGGCCAGGCGGGTAGGCTGCGGCGATAATACACGCGCGATGCGTGCTGGCATGGGCTTTGCTTGCGCCGCGCGACCGATCCACTTTCTGCACCGTTTCTCGCTCGATGACGTCTGGCCTGGAAGTCACCCTGGTTCTGCTTGCCTCTGTGGTGCTGGGGGTGGTTGTGTTCCGGCTGTTGTCGCTGCCGCCACTTCTGGCCTATCTCGCAATCGGGATACTCATCGGGCCGCATGCGCTGGGCCTCGTCCCCGACAGCAAGCAGACGCGCTACCTGGCGGAGTTCGGGGTCGTGTTCCTGATGTTCTCGATCGGGCTCGAGTTCTCGCTGCCACGGTTGAAGTCGATGCGGCGGATCGTGTTCGGGCTCGGCGGCGCGCAGGTCGCGCTCACCATCGTTGTCACGATGATCGGCGGACTCTTCCTGGGCGATAGGTTTGGTGTCGGTTTCGCTGGCGTGTTCGCGCTGGGTGCCGCGCTGGCGATGTCATCGACCGCGATTGTCCTGAAGCTCATTTCGGAGCGGCTCCAGCTCGACACCGAGCATGGCAAGCGCATCGTGGGCGTGTTGCTGTTCCAGGATCTGGCGGTGGTGCCACTGCTGGTCCTGATTCCGGCGCTGGCGGCCGACCCGGGCCAGCTGGGCTGGACCCTGGGACTCGCTGTGCTCAAGGCCACCGCGCTGCTCGCGGTGCTGCTGGCGGGCGGGCAGCGCGTGCTGCGCTGGTGGCTCCACCTGGTGGCCAAGCGCAAGTCGCATGAGCTCTTCACGCTGAACGTGCTGCTGGTCACGCTCGGCCTCGCGTGGCTGACCGAGATTGCGGGTCTGTCACTCGCTCTCGGAGCCTTCGTTGCGGGCATGCTGATCGCCGAGACCGAATTCCGCCACCAGGTCGACGAGGACATCAAGCCGTTCCGGGACGTGCTGCTCGGACTGTTCTTCGTGACGATCGGGATGCTGTTGAGCCCGCGTGTCGTGGTCGAGCACTTCGGCTGGGTCCTGCTCGCTCTCGTGCTGCCCGTCGCCTTCAAGTTCGGCCTGATCTACTTGCTTGCCCGGCTTTTCAAGGCCGGCGCAGGGACATCGATCCGGGCTGCGCTGGCGCTGTGCACGGCGGGCGAGTTCGGTTTTGTGCTGCTCGGCCTGGCCGGCCAGTTCGACCTGATCGACGACCTGATCCTGCAGGTGGTGCTCGCGGCGATGCTGCTGTCGATGCTCGCCGCGCCGCTGCTGGTGCAGCATGCAGATCGCATCGCGATGCGACTGGCGTCCAGCGAGTGGCTGCAGAAGTCGCTTGAAATCGCGCAGATCGCGCAGAAGGCGATCGTCAGCGACCGGCATGTCGTCATTTGCGGATTCGGTCGCAGCGGGCAGCATCTGGCCAAGATGCTGGAGCAGGAGAACATCGGCTACGTGGCACTCGACCTCGATCCGGATCTGGTGCGGGAAGCCGCCGCCGCCGGCGAGTCGGTCGTCTTTGGCGACGCGGCACGGCGCGAAACGCTGGTCGCGGCCGGGATCCGGCGCGCGGCGGCGCTCGTGATCACCTACGCCGACGCGACCTCGGCCCTCAAGGTGCTGCGCCACGCGCACGAACTCAAGCCGAATCTGTCCGTCGTCGTACGAACGCAGGATGACCATGACCTCGACAAGCTGATGAAGGCGGGCGCGACCGAGGTGGTCCCGGAAGTCTTCGAGGGCAGTCTGATGCTGGGTTCCCACGCCCTTGTTCTGCTCGGCGTGCCGGTCGCACGCGTTGTCCGGCGCGTACGCGAGGCACGGAACCAGCGCTACCGGCTGCTGCGGGGCTACTTTCACGGCATCGGTGACGACGACGGTTCGCCCGAAGACGAGTCGCACGAGCGTCTGCATTCGGTGCCGATCGATGTCGGTGCCGCGGCGGTCGGCAGGCGGCTCGCCGATCTGGAACTGGCGACGATCGGCGCCGATGTGACCGCGGTCCGCCGGCGCGGTATCCGTGGTGCCGACCCGAGCCCGGAAATGAGACTGCAGGTCGGTGATGTCGTCGTCCTGCGCGGCGTGCCGGAATCCATAGAACTGGCCGAGGAAAGGCTGCTTCAGGGATGACGGGGCTCCGTGGCGCGCTGTTGCTCGTCGCACTCCTTCTCGGAGGCGTGCGCGGGGCCGGCGCCGACGAGGCGGCATGGAGCGCGCTGCGCGACGGCGGAGTGCTCGTGCTGCGTCATGCGGCGACCGAACCCGGCATCGGCGATCCGCCCGGCTTCCGGCTCGACGATTGCGCGACCCAGCGCAACCTCTCGCCGGCAGGCCGGGTGCAGGCAGCGGCCATCGGTCGCGCGCTGGCGGAGCGGCGTGTTCCGGTCGCGCGTGTCGAGTCGAGCCTGTGGTGCCGCTGCCTGGACACCGCGCGCCTCGCCTTTCCGGCGCTCGACGTGCAGCCGGTCGCGTCGCTCAATTCGTTCTTCGAGGATCGATCAACCGTCACCGAACAGACGCGCGAGCTGCGTGCGCGCATCGCGGCATGGCGCGGTCCGGGCGCGCTCGTGCTGGTGACCCATCAGGTCAATATCAGCGCGCTGGCCGCACGCCCGGCCGCGGTGGGAGAAGGCGTCGTGCTCCAGCGCAATGGAGCGGACCTGCGGGTGGTCGGTTCGGTTCGCTTCTGACTCGATGACAGGAGGCAGGAGTGCCTCGGCCGTCAGGCTGCGCGCGACCGCCGCTCGCCGTTGAGCACCGGGGCCAGATAGGCGCCGGTGTGGCTTTCGCGGCTGGCCGCGATCTTTTCCGGCGGCCCGGTCGCAATGATGCGTCCACCGCCGTCGCCACCTTCGGGGCCGAGATCGACCACCCAGTCGGCCGTCTTGATCACATCCAGGTTGTGCTCGATCACCACGACCGTGTTGCCGGCGTTGCGCAACTGGTGCAGCACTTTCAGCAGCAGCGCGATGTCGTGGAAGTGCAGGCCGGTGGTCGGTTCGTCGAGGATGTAGAGCGTACGGCCGGTATCGCGCTTGGACAGTTCGAGCGAGAGCTTCACGCGCTGCGCTTCGCCGCCCGACAAGGTGGTGGCGCTCTGTCCGAGGCGAACGTAGCCGAGGCCGACATCGAGCAGCGTCTGCAACTTGCGCGCGATCGTCGGCACGGCATTGAAGAATGCGAAGGCGTCTTCGACGGTCAGGTCGAGTACGTCGGCAATGCTCTTGCCCTTGTAGTGCACCTCGAGCGTCTCGCGGTTGTAGCGCTTGCCGTGACAGACGTCACAGGGCACGTACACGTCGGGCAGAAAGTGCATCTCGACCTTGATGACGCCATCGCCCTGGCAGCTCTCGCAGCGGCCGCCCTTGACGTTGAACGAAAACCGGCCCGCCTCGTAACCGCGCTCGCGTGCCGTCGGCGTTTCCGCAAAGAGCTCGCGGATCGGCGTGAACAGGCCCGTGTAGGTCGCCGGGTTGCTGCGCGGCGTGCGGCCAATCGGACTCTGGTCGACGCTGATCACCTTGTCGACATGTTCCAGGCCCTCGATCATCGTGTAGTGCGCCGGTTCCGCCGCCGAGCCGTACAGGTGCCGGGCCACGGCGGCGTACAGCGTGTCATTGATGAGCGTCGACTTGCCGGAGCCCGAGACGCCGGTGATGCAGGTCAGCAGGCCGATCGGCAGGTCGAGCGTCACGTCCTTGAGGTTGTTGCCCTGTGCGCCCACCAGCTTCAACCAGTGCGTGAACGGCGGTGTCCGGTCCGACGGAATCTCGATCTCGCGACGGCCGGCCATGTACTGGCCGGTCAGCGAATTGTCGTTGGCTTCGATCTCGGCCAGCGTCCCGTGTGCGATGACTTCGCCTCCGTGTGCCCCGGCACCCGGTCCCATGTCGACGATGAAGTCGGCGGCGCGAATGGCATCCTCGTCGTGTTCGACCACGATCACGCTGTTACCGAGGTCGCGCAGGTGCTTGAGTGTGCCGATCAGCCGAGCGTTGTCGCGCTGATGCAGGCCGATCGACGGCTCGTCCAGCACGTACATCACACCGGTCAGGCCCGAGCCGATCTGCGATGCCAGGCGGATGCGTTGCGATTCGCCGCCGGACAGCGTGTCGGCCGAGCGGTCGAGCGACAGATAGTCCAGCCCGACGTTGACGAGAAAGCGCAGGCGCGCGGCGATCTCCTTGACGATCTTGCTGGCAATCTCCTTCTTCTGGCCGCTGAAGGCGACGGTCTCGATATAGCGAGAGGCCTCCGCTAACGGCGCTGCCGAGATCTGCCAGATCCCGCGTTGTTCCTTGCCCTCGCCAATGAAGACGTTGCGCGCTTCGCGCCGCAGGCGCGAGCCATCGCATACGGTGCACGCACGCTGGCTGCGCAGCTTCGACAGTTCGTCGCGCACGACCAGCGAATCGGTTTCCTTGAGCCGGCGTTCGAGGCTCGGGATCACGCCTTCGAACGGATGGCGACGTACCATCTTGCGACCGCGTTCGTTGGTGTAGGTAAAGGGGATCTCGTCGTCCCCGGACCCGTGCAGGATGGTCCGCTGAGCCGATTCCGGCAGCTGGTCGTACGGCTGGTTCAGGTCGAAGCCGTAGTGCTGGGCCACGGTCACCAGCATCTGGTGGTAATACTGGTTGCGCGCGTCCCAGCCCTTGATTGCGCCGCTGGCGAGGGCGAGCTCGGGGTGCGCCACGACGCGCGCTTCGTCGAAGTATTCCACCGTGCCGATGCCATCACAGGCCTCGCACGCGCCCATCGGATTGTTGAACGAGAAGAGCCGCGGTTCGAGCTCGGCCAGCGAATAGCTGCAGACCGGGCACGCGAACCGGCTCGAAAACGCGATCTCCTGGCCGTTGTCCAGATCAATCAGCAGCGCCCGGCCATCCGCCAGGCGCAGCGCGGTCTCGAACGACTCGGCCAGTCGCTGCTTGGCATCCGCACGCACCTTGAGCCGGTCAACCACGACGTCGAGCGAGTGTTTCTCGCTCTTTGCCAGCGGCGGCACGCTGTCGGCCTCGACGATCGCGCCGTCGATGCGAAAGCGCACGAACCCCTGCGTCTGCATGTCGTCGAAGAACTCGATGAACTCGCCCTTGCGCTCCCGCACGACCGGGGCCAGCACCAGGATCTTCGTGTCTTCGGGCAGCGTAAGCGTGGAGTCGACCATCTGCGACACGCTTTGCGACTGCAGCGGCACCTTGTGATCAGGACAGCAGGGCGTGCCGACGCGGGCGAAGAGCAGCCGCAGGTAGTCGTGAATTTCGGTCACGGTGCCGACAGTCGAGCGCGGATTGTGTGACGACGCGCGCTGTTCGATCGCGATGGCGGGCGACAGACCTTCGATCAGGTCGACGTCGGGCTTTTCCATCAGCTGCAGGAACTGGCGCGCGTAGGCCGACAGCGATTCGACGTAGCGCCGCTGGCCTTCCGCGTACAGCGTGTCGAAGGCAAGCGACGATTTTCCCGAACCGGACAGCCCGGTGATGACGATCAGCCGCTCGCGCGGCAGGTCGAGATCGACGCTCTTGAGATTGTGGGTGCGGGCGCCGCGGATGCGGATTTCATCCATCGGTCAGGGGCAGCTGCAGAAGGCGAACTTGTTACTATAGCGACAAATGTCGTCGCGACCTGCCTGCGGGCAGTGCCTCGCGGCAAGAAGACGCTCCCGCTTCAGATAGATCTGCATCCCGGCGTCGTTCCAGCCGGGTGCGCAGATCCTCGGGCGGGGAGCGCCCATCGCACCGGAGGACAACACCATGGCATCCGTCAACAAGGTCATACTGATCGGCAATCTCGGGCGCGACCCCGAGACACGCTACACCGCCGATGGCGCGGCGATCACCAACATCGCCATCGCGACGTCCGACCGCTGGAAGGACAAGGCGACCGGCGAAATGAAGGAAGCGACCGAGTGGCACCGCGTGGTCTTCTTCGGTCGCCAGGCTGAGATCGCCGGCGAGTACCTGAAGAAAGGCCGCCCGGTGTACGTCGAGGGCCGCCTGCGCACGCGCAAGTGGCAGGACAAGGACGGCAACGACAAATATACGACCGAGATCGTGGCCGAGAACATGCAGATGCTCGGGTCGCGCGAAGGCATGGGTGGCGGCGGTGCGGAGTTCGAGGGCGCGGGTGAGGAGTCGCGCGCCGCGGCGCCGGCGCGCGCCAGCAGCGGCCGGCCGCCGGCCGCCAAGCCCGCGACGACCATCGCCGACATGGACGACGACATCCCGTTCTAGGTCGGGTGATCGCTGCGCAGGTCTTGACGGGGCATTGATGTGGGCACGCATGGGGCGTCGGTAGTTCTCCCTACGCGATAACCGGTATTCCTGCTGGCGGGGTCGCGCCGCTAAGGTCGGGTCTCTGTCCCGGCGCCCCGCCCTGTATCGCGCTCTTCAGTTCTTCAGCCACTGCTGTGTATTGCAGTGGCGACCGCTCCGATTTCAATGCTCCCGCGACCTGCTGCGGGTCCAATTCGACTCAATCCGATGGATCTCAGTTTCCTTCCCGACTGGCCTCCGGCCTTCCCCGCTGCGGTTGCGATCGCCGCGCTGGCGTTGCTCGCGGCCGCCTTCGGCGAGATTGCAGCGCGCTGGCTGCGCGCGCCGCGATTGCTCGGCTACCTCGCAGCCGGCGCACTGTTCGGTGCCGGCGGTTACGCGCTGCAGGCGCTCAACATGGAGCAGTTGCCGACCAGCACGCTCCAGTTTTCGCTGGAATTTGCCGCCGCGATCATCCTGTTCGATCTCGGTCAGCGCGTTTCATTCGGCTGGATCCGGCGCAATCCGGCCCTGCTCGGGGCCAGTGCCCTCGAGAGCGGGCTTACCTTTCTCGTCGTTTTCGCCGTGATGCGCTGGCTGGAGGTCGCGCCGTTGCCGTCTGCGCTGATTGCCACGATCAGCATGTCAACCTCGCCGGCCGTCGTGCTGGCTGTCACGCGCGAAGTGCGTGCCCAGGGCCAGGTGACGGAGCGCGTGCTGCTGCTGACGGCATTGAACTCGATCTATGCGGTGGTGCTGTCGACCCTGCTGCTGGCCTGGGCGCGGCTCGACACGCGCGGCCTGGTGGACGACTTCCTGCTGCATCCGGCGTACCTGATCGTCGGCTCGCTCGCGATCGCTGCGGTGGGAGCGCGCCTGTTCCATCTGGTGGCGGCTTTCGTCGTCCGGGACCGGGCCGCCCAACTCATCCTGATGCTCGCGGTGGTGTCCATCGTATTCGCCACTTCGGTTGCACTGAAGCTGTCGCCGCTGCTCGCACTGCTCGCCTGTGGCGCCTTCGTCCGCACCTTCGATCGCGGCCGCCGACTCGCCAGCAGTGATTTCGGCCTGGTCTCGGCGCTGGCGCTGATGCTGTTCTTCGCACTGTCGGCCGCGACGGTCGACCTCGGCATACTCGTGAGCGCGGGCGTGCCGGCACTGGCCCTGGTGCTGGTGCGAACGGCCTGCAAGGTGGCGGCGGTCGGCCTGCTCGCGCCATTCACGGGCATCGGCTGGCGCAAGGGCGTTTTTGCCGGACTGGGCCTGCTGCCGATGTCGGCGATCGCATTGATGCTGACGCAGCAGCTGTCGCAACTCCATCCGCAACTGGGTGCGGAGGCCGGCGCCGTGTTGCTGGCGAGCGTGATCGTGTTTCAGGTGGTCGGAGCACTGACGCTGCTGTTCGCCCTGAAGTCGAGCGGAGAGGCGAAGGAGGATCGATGAGCGAGGACCTTCTCGACTTCAAGAAGTCGCAGTCGCTGACGATGGGTGTGGAGCTCGAGCTCCAGCTGATCGACAGGCGCACCGGCGATCTGACGCGCGCGGCGTCGGATCTGATCGCGCTCGTGACGCGCAAGCCGTTTCCCGGCGACATCAAGCCCGAGATCACCGAAAGCATGCTCGAGGTCAGCACGGCGGTGCATGCAGCGTATTCCCCGCTCCGCGCGGAACTGCTGGCGATGCGCGATGCACTGGTGGTCGGTGCCGACCGGCTCGACATCGAGGTCGCGGGCGGTGGGGCCCATCCGTTCCAGCGCTGGTACGACCGCCAGATCTACGATCGTCCGCGCTTCAAGCACGTCGCAGGCCTGTACGGCTACCTGGCCAAGCAGTTCACGGTGTTCGGACAGCACGTGCATATCGGCTGTGACGACGGCACGCAGGCACTGCGACTGCTGCATCGTCTTTCGATCTACATCCCGCAATTCATTGCGCTGGCGGCAAGCAGCCCGTACTTCCAGGGTGTCGACACATCTTTCGACTGCTCGCGCCTGAACAGCATCTATGCGTTTCCGCTGTCGGGCCGTGCGCCGTTCCTGACTGACTGGCCGGCGTTCGAAACGTACTTCGCCAAGCTGCGCCGGCTGGGCGTCGTCGAAAGCATGAAGGATTTTTACTGGGACATCCGGCCAAAGCCCGAGTACGGGACGATCGAGGTGCGGGTGTTCGATACGCCGCTGACCGTGGACCGCGCGGCCGCGCTCGCCGCCTATCTGCAGTCGATCTGCCGGATGCTGCTCGATCGCGAGGAAACGGTCACCGAGGAGATCTATCTCGCCTACAACTACAACCGGTTCCAGGCGTGCCGGTTCGGACTGGAAGGGCAGGTGCTGGACAGCATGACCGGCGAATCGACGCCGCTGCACATTGCCGTGCTTCGCACCCTCGAGGTGTGTCGTCCCTATGCGCGCGAACTCGGTTCGATCGATGCACTCGACGAGATCGAGCGCTGGATACGCACCGACGGCAACGATGCGCGCTGGCAGCGCGAAACGATGCAGCAGCGGCATTCGCTCGCCGAACTCGTGCTCGAGTCGGCGGACAGATGGCGCGCGAGCGCGCCGGTCACCTCGGCGGGACTTCTAACGCCGGACGGCTAGGTCGTTAACAGGGTCTAGTCACCGGCGCCATGGAGCAGGCGCAGCACGTCGTCGTGCAATCCGCCGGCACTGGCGATCAGTGACAGTTCTGCGAGCGGATCGCCACCGCTCCAGCTGCTGACGACGCCGCCCGCCGCCTCGATGACGGGCACGATCGCGGCGACATCCCAGTGCGCAAGTGTCGGATCCAGCATCAGGTCGGCACCGCCGGTGGCCAGCGCAAAGTAGCCGAAACAGTCGCCCCAGGTCCGATAGAGCCGTGCACGCTCGACAAGCTGCTCCACGCGATGAACATTCTTCGCGCCGCGCTGTTCAGCGGTCGTCCAGTGCGTGGTGGCGAGCACCGTCGCATCGGCGAGGCGGTCGCAAGGGCGCACACGCACCGGTCGTGCCGAGCCGTCAGCCGCATACAAGGTGCAACGATCCCGCAGGCCGATCAGCGCCAGCCCCGGAGCCGAATGTGCGATCACGCCCAGTACCGGGCGATACCCGGCGCCGTCGTCGCGTTCCAGCGCGATCAGCGTGCCGAACAGGAAACAGTGAGTGATGAATGCGCGCGTGCCGTCGACCGGATCGAGCACCCAGCGGTAGCGGCTGCCCGCCTTGATGCCGTGCTCTTCACCGACGATGCCGTGATCCGGGTAGCGGCGCTCGATCAGCGCGCGCATGGCCTCCTCCGCCTGGCGGTCCGCCAGCGTGACGGGCGAGGCGTCGGATTTGGTGACGACTTCGGTGCCGGTAAGGAAGTAGCGGCGGAGAATGCCGAAGGCGATGGCGATCAGTTCATGCGCAAACGGGACGAACTCGCTCTCTTCGGCGCGCGTCAGCGGCGCGCTGTAGCGGTTGCGTGTCACCGGTTCAGGCGCGCCGGGCCGGCGTGAACAGCGCCGCACACGCAGTACGGTCCGCCGCGTCCAGGGCGTCGGAAGCGCACGCGGGTGCCATCTTCTCGTGCAGCCGCGCGATCATCTTGTCCTGCGTGTCGTCCTTGTTCCACTTCTGCAGGCGTGCGCTCAGGCGCTCGAGCGAACTACGGCTGCGTGCCGAGAAGGCGTCCGGCATCTCGACCGCCTCGCCGATGACCCGCGTCGCCGCTGCCTCGATCCGCACCGCGTCAGCGGGCGCGAGCTCGATCAGATAGTTGACATAGGCACCGCCCCATTGCAGGCGCGTCGCCGGGCCCTTCGAGGTCTCGAAGGCCTGCCGGGCCCACTCGATCGCGGCGACCTTGCTTTCGGGTGTTCCGCGCTTGCGGGCGTTCGAGGCCAGACCGGACATGTAGTAGTAGGGAGAGTGCGAGCGCTCGAGCTCCACCGACAGCAGCACATCGGATTCGTCGAGCAAACCGGCATCGGCCAGCACGCCTCCGGCGCTCGTGATGACCGACTGGCGCTCATTGATGTCGGTGGTATCGCGGTCGGCGCGCGCGACCTGCTCGCGTACCTGCACCAGCAGCGGCTTGGGAAGCGGGCCGTCCTTGTTGTCGAGCCGGGCCAGGTCGACCTTGCCCCCGAGCGCCCAGATCCGTCCCGCGTTCGACAGCGTGGCATCGGCCACCAGCCCGTCGAGTGCAGTGTTCCACTGGGCGATGAGTTGCTCGCGCGCCTTCGACTTGGGTGCGGTGGTGTAAGCCACCATCTGCGAGGCGTAGCCGGCGATCAGGTCGTAGTGTTCGCGGACCAGTTCCGGCCGGGCGAGGATGCTTTGCAGACTCGCGAGCGCATCGGCCTTGTCGGCGGCCGGCTTGACCTCGCCCTTCGCGGTGGCCGAGGCGGCGATGGCCTGCAGCACGAGGCGCGATGACGCTTCCCTCTGCTCGGGCGGGCAGGCGTGCGCCAGCTTCAGCAACGTGGCCGGGACGTCGGCCTTCGGGACGATCTGCTGCTCGTCGGTTTCCCACGAGTAGAACGCCAGCAGCCGCCAGTCCTCGGCGGTGACGGGCGTTCCGGCCATGGCCGCGGCCAGTGCCTGCCGGGCCGACGACCCACCCGCAATGCCGTGCTCGAGCACCTGCATGTACTTGGCCGGTTCGACCGAGCCGGCCAGCCGCGTGATCTCGCTGCCGTCCGGGCGCAGCAACACCATCGTCGGATACCCGCCCACACTGAAACGCTTGCCGAGCGCCTGTCCGCTCGGGGTATCGCCGTCGACGTACACCGGAACGAACGAGCGAGATTTATCGATGAAATCCTGGCGCGTGAAAATGGTGCTCTTCACCTGGTTGCACGGCGGACACCAGGCGGCGGACCAGAACAGGAACACCGGCTGGTTGGCTGACTTCGCGCGTTCAAAGGCGCTGTCGACGTCGCTCATCGCGGCGGGCCGGACCCACGCGATTTCGTTCTTTGCTGGCGAGGACGAAGCGGCGGGGCTGGGGCTATCGGGTGCCTTCGAGCACGCGATCAGGACGAGCGGCACCAGCAGGGCTGCAACGGGCAGGGATCTCATGCAACTTCCTTCACTTTAGGGATGCCGCCGCGAGGGCGCAGATCGTGCGGCAGTTTATCGCCCGCCGGCGAACCTCGGGGGCGCAACTCAGCGGTGGCTCAGCGGCAAGTCAGCGGCAAGTCAGCGGCAACTGAGGCGCTCGGCCAGAGCGAGATAGCGATCGACGGAAGGGGTCACCGCATCGGCCGACTTGGCCAGGTCGTCCCAGAGTCGAACCCGCACCGCGTCGGCGGCGTGCGGCTGGGCGATGAAGGCATCGGCTTCCGCGTCGGTGAAGATGCCGCCCTGCAGTTCGAGGCTGCGCTTCGAGTCGGCCGAGAGGCCCGCCCAGTACTCGGCGCCAGCCATGCGTCCGTCGCCGCGCGCGCACAGGTAGCGCTTTGCGTCGACGTGCAGGCGGATCGGCTGCAGCACGGCCTCGCCATACAGTCCGCGCAGAGAACGGCAGGGCGACATACTCGTGCCGGTCGTCGATGCCGCGCAGCGTGGGCGTATCACCCTGGTCGTTGATCAGGTGCCCCAGGTCGTGCAGGAAGGCGGCGAGCACGAGTTCATCGCTCGCCGCCTCGCGCTCGGCGAGTTCCGCCGCTTGCAGCGCATGCTGCAGCTGGGTTACCGGTTCGCCCGCGTACATGCGGGCGCCCTTGGTCGCGAACAACCGTTCGATGTCTGTCAGTGAAAGTGCCATTCAGGTGGTGCGTGTTTCGTTGCTGTGGAACAGAGCCGGCTGCTCGCCGAGCAGCCGGGTCTTGGACAGGACTCCGGCCGATTCGAGGATCGGGTAGGCGACCGAGCAGAACAGGGAGTTGATGCGCTTGAAGTCCGCCAGCAGGTCGAGGTGCAGCGAGCTGGTCTCGATCGACTGGCGCGTGTTGTCCGACAGTCGCAGCAGGTGCTGGTTGGCGTAGCGCATCTCCAGTTCACGGAAGGCCACCTTTTCCGACATCAGCGACTGCGCGGATTTCAGGTCGCCGTTGAGGAACACGGCGACGCTCAGCTGGAGGTTGGCCACCAGCCGCGTGTGCAGGTCGGTGATCTCGGTGATCCCGGCGTCGGAGAACGACAGGCCGTGGCGGATCTTGCGTTCGGCAACATCGAGGAGTCCGCGCTCGATGATGTCGCCGACATGCTCCATGTTGATCGTGAACTGGATGATCTCGGTCCAGCGCCGCGATTCGCCTGAATCGAGCGCCTCGCGGCTGATCTGTGCAAGGTAGCGCTTGATGGCGGAGTACAGCCGGTCGATCTCGTCGTCGCGCTTGCGCAGCACCTCGGCCAGCTGGGAGTCATTGTTGCGCAGTACGGTCAGCAGGCCGGACAGCATGTCCTGCACGGTGTCGGCCAGGCGGATCGCCTCACGCGCTGCGTTGCCGAGCGCGAGCGGTGGCGTGGCCAGCGCCAGCGGGTCCAGGTAACGCGGCTGCGCCGCGGTTTCCTTGTCACGGCCATCCGGCAGCCAGCGTTCGGTGAGCTTGGCGACGCGTCCGGTGAACTGGATGAACGTCAGGGCCAGCATCACGTTGAAGGCGAGGTGGAAGACCACGACCAGGTCGCGCGGATTGATCTGAAGTTGCTTCAGCCACGGCGTCACGAAGGGCAGCAGGGTCAATGCCAGCGTCACGCCGACGGCCTTGAACACGAAATTGCCGAGCGGGACGCGGCGCGTGACCGCATCCGACCGCCAGGTGGTCAGCAGTGCCAGGATGCCGCTGCCGAGATTGGCGCCCAGCACCAGCGGCAGGGCCACGTGCGCGGGCAGCACGTTCGAGCCGGCCAGCATCGCCACCAGCAGGACCACGGCCAGGCTCGAGTAGCACATCACCGCGAACACGGCGCCGATGAGCACGTCCAGCAGCAGGTCGCCGGAGATCTGCGCGAACAGTGTCTTGACGCCGGCGCCGTGCGCCAGTGGCGCCGTGGCGGCGGTGACCAGCTGCAGCGCGAGGATCATCACGCCGAGGCCCAGGACAATGCGGCCGATCTGGCCCGCTCGCTCGTTGCGGCGCGAAAGATAGACGACGACGCCGACGACGATCGCCAGTGGCGCGAGCCACGACAGATCGAGGGAGAAGAGCTGCACCATGGCCGCCGTGCCGACGTCGGCACCGAGCATCACGGCGAGTGCGGCCGATGTCGTCAGCAGGCCCTGCGAGACGAACGAGGACGTGAGCAGCGACGTGGCGGTCGAGCTTTGCAGCAGTCCGGTGACGCCGACCCCGGCAAAAAACGCGGCCGCGCGCCCATTCATGCTGCGCCTCAGACACCTGACGCAGCGCGGCGCCATACACGCGCAGCACGCCGGTGCGCACGATCTGCGTGCCCCAGACCAGCAGGGCGATGGCAGCCAGCAGATTCAGTAGTGTCGTCAATTGCGGCCGTTACCTCTGATGCGGCTCGTTGGCCGCGTTACAGCACATTGAGATCTACCAGGGCAGGGAGTAGGTCTTGACGTTCGTGAAGCTCTTCATTGCTTCCTGTACGCCTTCCTTGTACCCCAGTCCAGAGTCCTTGATTCCGCCGAAAGGCGTCAGTTCCAGCCGGTAACCCGGCACTTCGCGCACATTCACGGTGCCGACGTTCAGCTCGGCGATGCAGCGGGTGATGACGTCGAGGCGATTCGTGCACACCGACGACGACAGGCCGTACGCAGTCGAGTTCGCCACCGCAATCGCTTCGTCGAGCGAAGTGAAACGGATCACCGGCGACACCGGCCCGAACGTTTCTTCCTTCACCAGCCTCATCGATGGCTGGACATGGTCGAGCACAGTCGGGGCGTACAGCGCTCCGCGTCGCTCGTTGCCGAGCAGCAGCCGGGCGCCGGCGTCCGCTGCGTCGTTGACGCGACGTTCAAACTCGGCCGCGGCCGGCTCGTCGATCACGGTACCCATGTCGGTCGCCGGATCGAGCGGGTCACCACACTTCACGGCCTTCGACTTCGCAACCAGGCGTTCGACGAAGTCGTCGGCGACCGCCACGTGGACCAGCATCCGCTTGACCGCTGTGCAGCGCTGGCCGGAATTCTTGTACGAACCGCTTGCGGCCAGGGTGGCCGCTTCCTCGATGTCGGCGTCGTCCATCACGATGATCGGATCGTTGCCGCCGAGTTCCAGCACCTGGCGCTTGTAGACCGCCCGGCCGGCGATGGCCTTGCCGACGGCCACGCCGCCGGTAAAGGTCACGAGGTCGACATCCGGATGGGTCAGCAGTTCGTCGGCGATCTCGCGCGGATCGCCGGTCACCACCGACAGCATCGGCGGCGGCAGTCCGGCTTCGTAGAGGATGTCGGCCAGCACGTAGGCGGCCAGCGGCGTCTTTTCGCTGGGTTTGAGCACCACGCGGTTGTTGGTCGCCACCGCCGGCGCGACCTTGTGGATCACCTGATTCAGCGGGTGATTGAAAGGCGTGATCGCGGTGATCACTCCCTGCAACGGCTCGCGCAGGGTGTAGACCTTGCGGGATCGTCCATGCGGCGTCAGGTCGCAGGAAAAGACCTGGCCATCGTCGACCAGCGCCTGGTTCGCCGCGAAGAGCAGCACGTCGCTGGCGCGGCCGACTTCGTACAGCGTGTCCTTCAGGCACAGGCCGGATTCGAGCGTGATCGTGCGCGCGATCTCGTCGCGGCGCGCAGCGATCAGCTCGCCGGCGCGCATCAGGATGCGGTAGCGCTCGTAGCGCGTCAGCCGGGCCCGGTACGCGCGCGCGCTTGCGATCGCGCGACGCACATCGTCGACGGTCGCCTTCGGCACCGTGGCGACGACCTCGCCCGTGTACGGATAGCGCACTTCGAAGCTGCGTTCGGTGGGCACGCGTTCGCCGGCGATTCTCAGCGACTCGTGGCGCAGCGGGATAGTCGGTGCGTTCATCGCTACTGGGCGTGGTTGAGCGCGAGGTCGAAAACGTCGAAGTTGCGCCAGCGACGGTTCGAATCGAGGCCGGCAATGCGCCGGTTCAGGATGATCGGAACGCGCTGCTCGGAGATGCCCCCGTGCGAGCGCAACGGCAATTCGAGCTGCGACAGGTCGTGTCTGGCTTTGCCGGTCCCCAGGACGACGCTGCGTTCGGAGACAACGACCAGGTCGCCGATGCGGTCGGCCGGCAGTTCGAAGCGCGCTGCGGCCTCGGTCCGGGTCAGCACGACCTCGATGCCGATCAGGCTTCTCAGCCTCGACGCGACATCGTCGATCACGTCTTCCGGAAGGTAAACGGTCGCAAACGAGCCCAGCGCTCCGTGGTGGACAACATAGGGGTCCGTGATCGGCAGGATCACTCGTGCGCGCTCACGCCCGAGCCATTCGTCGAGCAGGTCCTGCAGGAAGATCACGTTCGGGCTCGCGTCCAGCCTCGTCTTGGCGTTCATGCCGTGGTCCGCGGTCACGCCGACCACCGCACCGAGCGCATCCAGTCGGGCCAGGTACCGGTCCATCATCGCGTAGAAGCGGTTGGCGTCCGGATCGCCGGGCGCGTGCTTGTGCTGCACGTAGTCGGTGGTCGAGAGATACATCACGTCGGGCTTGCGGGTCTCGAGCAGCCGCACGCCGGCGGCGAAGACGAACTCGGACAACTCGGCGCTGTAAACGTCAGGGACGGCCATGCCGACCAGCGGCAGGACTTCGTCGATGCCGTTTTCCTGTTCGCTGACCTGGTCCGACTTCTCGGAAGAGAAGCAGATTCCCTTCATGCCGTGGCCCAACAGCTTTCTGAGCTTGTCCTTGGCCGTAACGACGGCCACGCTCGCACCGCGGTCGGCCAGTCCGGCGAGGATGCTGGGCGCACGCAGCCACTTCGGATCGTTCATCATGACTTCGGCGCCGGTCGCGGTATCGAACAGGTAATTGCCGCAGATGCCATGCACCGACGGCGGAGCGCCGGTCACGATGGACAGGTTGTTCGGATTGGTGAAGCTCGGCACTACGCAGTCGCCGATCAGGGCAGTGCCTTCGGCCAGCACGCGCTTCATGAACGGCATCTGGCCGACGGCAACGGCCTGCGCGATGTAGTCCGGTTCGCAGCCGTCGACGCAGATGATGACGGTGGGGTTCTTCGGCATCGCATAGCGCCGGCCGTTGACCTCGAACATGCTGTTCATCCCCTTCGTCCCGCCCGCGCGCGTGCCGGCGTGGCGAGTCCGGTGCTGTTGAGCGCGCGCTGTTTGCTTTCCATGACGTGGTCAAACATCGCATGACCCGCCTGATCGGCATCTCCGGAGGCGATGGCCTTCACGATGGCGCGGTGCTCGGCGGCCGATTGCGGCAGGACCGTGCGGTCGACCAGGTTGCGCCGCCGGTAAAGCGCCAGTTCCTTGACCAGCTTGCTGTAGATCGTCGCCAGTTTCCGATTGCCCGCAAACTCGACCAGGCGGTCGTGAAACTGCAGGTTCAACAGGTGATACGCGTCGCGGTCGTCCGCGCGGACCGCCTGCTCCATGCGCTCGACGATTGTCCGCAGCGCCTTCATCTGTACTGCCGTTACCGACGCGGCGAGCCGCCGGCCGACCAGTTCATCCATCACGGCACGCAGGTCGTAGATTTCTGCGGCTTCGTCGTGCGGAATGTCGCGCACGAACACGCCACGATTCTTTTCCTGGCGCACGAGTCCGGCTTCTTCGAGCATGCGGAATGCCTCGCGAATCGGGCCGCGCGAGACGCCGAGGCGTTCTGACAGCCACGCCTCGGTGAGCTTGGCTCCCGGTGCGATCGAACCGTCCAGGATCAGGCGTTCGATCTCCTCCTGCGCGGCGCTCGCGAGCGAGTTCGCGCGCAGCAGGGCAATGGTCGGGTGCGGAACGACGTTGGAGGCGGTGGATGAGGCCATGGGCGTCAGCCTACACCAAACTGTAAACAATCTGCAAAAAACAATTGACACCGAATTTTCCGGCTGCGTAGACTGCCCTCGACTCGATCGGGGTTGTTTCGCAGGCGGGCGCAGAACCGTCACCGAAGCGTCAAGCAGGAACGCTAATCTCGCCGGCTGTTCGTTTCCGTCCTGTGACGAACCGCCAAGATTTCACCGTACGGGGCTCTAAGGAGGAGTCGATGAAACTGCTAACCATCGCCGGCAAGGCGGTCGCCGCCGCTGCCCTGGCGGCCGCTGCGTTCGGTGTCAATGCGCAGAAGACCCAGCTCACGGTCTACACCGCGCTCGAAACCGACCAGCTCAAGGCGTATCAGGCTGCGTTCGAGAAGGCCAACCCGACGATCGAGATCGTCTGGGTGCGCGACTCGACCGGCATCATCACCGCCAAGCTGCTGGCTGAAAAAGCCAATCCCAAGGCCGACGTGATCATGGGCGTGGCCGCGACCAGCATGGCGATCTTCGACAAGGAAGGCATGCTGACTCCCTACGCACCGGCAGGCCTGAACCGGATCGCGGCGCAGTACCGCGATCCGAAGAATCCTCCGGCCTGGGTCGGCATGGACGTGTGGGGCGCGACGATCTGCTTCAACACGGCCGAGGCGGCCAAGCGCAACATCCCGAAGCCCGAAAGCTGGAAGGACCTGACCAAGCCCGTCTACAAAGGCCAGATCGTGATGCCGCATCCGGCGTCGTCAGGCACCGGCTTCTTCGATGTCAGCGCCTGGCTGCAGTTGTGGGGCGACAAGGAAGGCTGGGCGTTCATGGACGGCCTGCACGAAAACATCGCGCAGTACATGCACTCGGGATCGCGTCCGTGCGCGGCCGCCGCGGCGGGCGAGTACACCGTCGGCATTTCGTTCGAGTACCGCGCCAACCGCGAGAAGGCGCGCGGCGCACCGATCGAACTCGTGTTCCCGAAGGAAGGCCTGGGCTGGGATCTGGAGGCGAGCGGCATCGTCAAGGGCACGAAGAACCTCGACGCCGCAAAGAAGCTGATGGACTGGTCGGTCACGGATGAGGCGATGGGCCTGTACGCGAACAACTTCGCCATCGTCGCCGTGCCGGCGCTCAACAAGCCCTTGCCGAACGTCCCTGCCAACTATGCGAGCCTCCTGGTGAAGAACGATTTCGCCTGGGCTGCCGCCAATCGCGACAAGATTCTGGCCGAGTGGAGCAAGCGCTACGAGTCGAAGGCCGCGCCGAAGTGACGTCATTCGGGCTGGCTCTGCCGCCCGAACAGCTCGCCGGGTTGAACGCAGATGGCCGTTCAGCCCGGCGCTCTTTTTTGCGAAGCTGAATGAGCACCGAACCGGCGCCGGCTGAAGCCCTGCGGGTCGAGGGCGTGCACAAGGCCTTCGGGGACTTTGTTGCGCTCAAGTCGATCGACCTCGTCGTTCCGCAGGGCGAACTGGTGTGCTTCCTCGGGCCCTCGGGCTGCGGCAAGACCACGCTGCTGCGGATCATCGCCGGGCTCGAACGGCAGACCCGCGGCCGCATCCTGCAAAATGGACGCGATGTTTCCTTCGCACCGCCGGCGGCGCGCGACTACGGCATCGTGTTCCAGTCGTACGCGTTGTTCCCCAATCTCTCGATCGCGCAGAACGTTTCCTATGGACTGGTCAACCGGCGCAAGGGACGCGAAGAAATCGCGGCGCGCGTGCAGGAACTGCTGACCCTCGTCGGTCTTTCGGATGCCGGAGCAAAGTATCCGAGCCAGATGTCCGGTGGCCAGCAGCAGCGCGTCGCGCTCGCGCGGGCACTGGCCACGTCGCCCAGTCTGCTGCTGCTGGATGAACCCTTGTCGGCGCTCGATGCCAAGGTGCGCGAGCGGTTGCGCGGCGAGATCCGGCAACTGCAGCGCCGGCTTCGTGTGACCACCATCATGGTCACGCACGACCAGGAAGAGGCGCTGTCGATGGCCGATCGCGTCGTCGTGATGAATCAGGGCAACATCGAGCAGGTGGGTTCCCCCAGCGATGTCTACGAACGTCCGGCGACGCCGTTTGTGGCCGACTTCCTCGGCAAGGCCAACGTCCTCAAGGGGATTGCGCTCGGCGCGGGGCGCTATCGCGTGGGTTCGGCCGAACTGGCATTGCCGGCGGATGAGCATCCGGTCGGCCGCAGCGTGCGGATCTATGTCCGGCCCGAGGACCGGCACGTCGAGGGCGACATTGCCTCGCTGCCGAACCGCCTGCGGGGCCGGATCGCACGCATCGACTATCTCGGCACGTTCTGCCTGGCCGAACTGCGCTGCGAAGCGCTTGGCCAGCCGATGCTGATCTCGTACTCGCTCAATCAGCTGCACGATCTCGCCGTGCGTGAGGGCGGCGAAGTCGAGATCGCATTGCGCGTCGATCGTGTGCGCGTCTTCGCGGATGCCGTCGCTGCCGGCTGAGGACACCCGGTGAGCGCCATTCCTGCCGACATGGACGTGAGTCGCGCGCCATCGCGCGCGGCACTCGCGGGCGAGGCGCTGGCCGCGCGTGGTGGCCTGGTGCTGCTGGCGGTCGCGCTCTTTGTCTTTCTCACCGTACCGCTGGCGATGATCCTCGTGCGTGCGGTCGAGGGACGCGATGGCGGGTTCGTCGGCCTGGCGAACTTCATCCAGTACGTTCAGTCGCCGGCGCTGGCGCAATCGACGCTCAATACGCTCGTGTTCGCGCTGCTGACCACGGCGGTCACGGTGCCGGTGGCGTTCCTGTTTGCCTATGCGATCCAGCGCAGCTGCATTCCCGGCAAGGGTCTGTGGCGCAACATCGCGATGATCCCGATCCTTGCGCCGTCACTGCTCGCTGCGATCTCGTTCATCTATCTCTTCGGCAACCAGGGCGCGTTCAAGTTCATGCTCGAGTGGGTCGGGCTGAAGTCGATCTACGGCATGCCCGGCATGGTGCTGGCGATGACCTTCGCGTCGTTCCCGCACGCGGTGATGATCCTGATGGCCGCGCTGGCGCTCTCGGACGCGCGTCTGTACGAGGCGGCCGATTCGCTCGGGACCAACGAGCGCCGCAAGTTCTTCACGATCACGCTACCGGGGGCGAAGTACGGACTCGTGTCCGCCTGCATGGTCGTGTTCACGATGGCGGTGTCGGAGTTCGGCGTGCCCAAGGTGATTGGCGGCAACACCAGCGTGCTCGCCGTCGATATCTACAAGCAGGTGATCGGCCAGCAGAACTTTTCGATGGGAGCGGTCGTCGGGCTGGTGCTGCTGCTGCCGGCCGTCGCGGCCTTTGTCATCGACAACCTGATGCAGCGCCGCCAGCAGGCGCTGCTGACCGCACGCAGCGTGCCGTACCAGGCGCGCCGGGCGCCGGCGCGCGATGGCCTCCTGCTGGTGTTCGTGGTCCTGATCTCCGCGCTGCTGCTGCTGGTCGTCGGCATGGCGGCGTTCGGTTCGGTGGTCAAGTTCTGGCCCTACAACCTGTCGCTCACGCTGAATCACTACACCTACGGCTTCGAGGAAGCCGGCATCGAGCATGCCTATCGCAACAGCCTGGTGATGGCGCTGTGGTGCGGCGTGCTCGGAGCTGCAATCACCTTTGCCGGCGCGTACTGGCTGGAAAAGACCCGGGGTTCCAATCTATTGCGACCGCTGATCAGGTTCCAGGCCATGCTGCCGATGGCGGTTCCGGGCATGGTGCTGGGCATCGGCTACATCCTGTTCTTCAACCTGCCGACGAATCCGCTGAACTTCCTGTACGGGAGCCTGGCGATCCTGGTGATCTCGACGATCGTGCACTTTTACTCGTCGAGCCACCTGACGGCGGTCACGGCGCTCAAGCAGATCGACAGTGAATTCGAGTCGGTCTCGGCCTCATTGAAGGTTCCGTTCTACAAGACCTTCTGGCGCGTCACCGTGCCGGTGTGCCTGCCGTCGATCCTCGACATCGGTCGCTACTATTTCGTCAATGCGATGACGACGATCTCGGCGGTGGTGTTCCTGTATTCGCCAAAGAGCACGCTGGCGTCGATCTCGATCCTGCAACTGGACGAAGCGGGGGCGATCGGCTCAGCCGCCGCGATGGCGACGCTGATCGTGGTCACCTCCGCTGTCGTGACCGGCGTACTGTTTGCAATCGAGTGGTGGCTGATCCGACGTACGCAATCCTGGCGCAACACAGCGCTGCAATAGGTGCTCAAGGAGACCCCGATGATTGTCGGCAACGATCCCATCCTGCTCACGCCCGGGCCACTGACGACCTCGCTCGCCACCAAGCAGGCCATGCTGCGCGACTGGGGCTCGTGGGATGCCGCGTTCAATGCGATTACGGCCAGCCTGCGGCGCGACCTGGTCGACATCGTCGGCGGTGGCGGCGAGTACACCTGCGTGCCGCTGCAGGGCAGCGGCACCTTTTCCGTCGAGGCGGCGATCGGCACGGTCGTACCGCCCGCATCTAAAGGCGGCAAGGTGCTGGTGCCGAACAATGGCGCGTACTGCGCGCGCATCGTCCGGATCTGCGGCTACCTCGGCCGCGGCGTCGTCGACCTGCCGGTGCCCGAGGACCAGCCGGCGACCGCCGCGATCGTCGAGGCCGCGTTGGCCGCCGATCCATCGATCACGCATGTCGCGCAGGTCCACTGCGAGACCGGCGCCGGCGTGCTCAACGATCTCGCCGGCATCGCGCAGGTCTGTGCGCGGCGCGGCAAGGGGCTCATCGTCGATGCGATGAGTTCGTTCGCTGCATTGCCGATCGATGTCGCGACGCGTTCCGTTCGACGCCCTGGTGGCTGCCAGCGGCAAGTGCCTCGAAGGCGTTCCCGGCATGGGATTCGTCATCGTCCGGAAGAAAGTGCTCGAGGCCTGCGCCGGCAACGCCCATTCACTGGCGATGGACCTGCACGATCAGTACGTCTACATGGAGAAGACGACGCAGTGGCGCTACACGCCGCCGACGCACGTCGTGGCCGCGCTGCGCGCCGCGGTAGACCAGTACAAGGAAGCGGGCGGACAGCCGGCGCGCCTCGCGCGTTACGCAGAAAACTGCCGCACGCTGATCGACGGCATGGCCGCGCTCGGATTTCGTCCCTTCCTGAAGCCCGAGGTGCAGGCGCCGATCATCGTGACCTTCCACGCGCCGGCCGATCCCGCGTACGCCTTCAAGGCGTTTTACGAGAGAACGCGCGAGCGCGGCTACATCCTGTATCCCGGGCAAGCTGACGCAGGTCGAGACCTTCCGGGTCGGCTGCATCGGCGCGATCGACGCCAACGAGATGCGCAATGTGGTGGCGGCGGTCGCGCAGACGCTCGAGGACATGGGCATCAAGACAGTCGCTCCGGCGAGCCCACGCAAGGCCGCATGACGAGTTGTGCAATGCCCGCCGGACGTTCGGCCAGTCAGGGGTGTCGTACGCCTTCCGAGGCTGTCCGTGCGGAGCGCAATCACTTCTTCAGCGCCGCCAGGCGCTGCTTGGCGTCGTCGGCGTATTGAGCGGGCAGTCCGATCGCGAGGGCTTGCTGGAAGGACTGCGCCGCCTTGGCCGTAGCGCCCTGTTCGCTTTGGACGATGCCAAGCCGATAGTGAAGGACGGCGGATCGCGGTGCGAGCGCAAGCGCCTGATTGAGTGCGACCTCGGCTTTGGGCAGGTCACCACGTGCTCTCTCGGCGGTGGCGAGCGTGTCGAAGTAGGCGGCCTCCTTGGGCTGCAGCTCGGTGGCGCGTTTGGCCCATCCAAGGGCCTTGGCAAGGTCGCCCTTGGCGTCAACTTCCAGCCAGGCGGCGTTGTTGAGGATCTGTGCATCCGTTTGCGAGAGGTCCAGCGATCGTGCGTAGGCCTGGCGCGCGCCCGGCTTGTCGCCAGTCGCAACGAGCAGATTGCCGAGACGCCCGTGAGCGCCAGCATCGCCTGGGTTCGCCTTGACGGCCGCTTGCGCTGTCGCGATTGCGCCCTTTGAGTCGCCGCTGGCCAGAAGCAGGCTAGCGCGGTCCATCTGCAGCGCAGTCGACTTGGGCGCGATCTTGATGGCACGATCCAGCGCCGCGAGCGCTTCGGGGTAGCGTTTGCGTTCTGCTTCGACGCGCGACAACATCAGCAGCGGTTCCGGATCCTTGGGTGCGAGCCGGGCCGCCTTTTCAAAGGCTGCAATGGCCTCATCGGTCCGCTTGGCGCCTGCCAGGGCGACCCCAAGTCCGAACTGGGCTGCGGCGTCCTTGGGACGGACCTGCAAGACGCTTTCATATTCCTGGACAGCTCGCGACGGTTCGCCCATGCGGAGGTAGACATCGGCGAGTTCCATTTGCGCCGGCGTCGATGCAGGTGAAAGCCGCTTGGCGGCTTCGAACTCAGCCTTGGCACGGTTCAGGTCGCCCCGGTTCCGGTAAGAGCGGCCCAGAGCGACGTGCACTGCCACGTTGTTCGGTGCGAGCTGCAGCGCTTGCTGCAACAGCGATTCGGCTGCGGCCGGGTTGCCCTTCCGAACCTCGATGTCTGCCAGTGCGATCAGTGGCTCGGGAGACTTCGGTGCCAGTTGATTCGCCTTGCGAAACGAACTTTCGGCGCCCTTGATGTCGCCATTGACCAGCTTCTGCATCCCGGCGCGGAACTCGGCTGCCGCAGGGGACTCCTTTTTCATCGTGAGATCGACCGACGGGGCCGATTCGCTGACCGCGGCGTACGTCACCTGGCCAGCCGCGATGAACATGGTCGCGGTCAAGATAAGAAGTGTCTGCCTCATGAGAGTTCCGCGAGAAGGGGAGTTTCGAGTTTAGCCATGGTTGAAAGCCGGTACCGTGATCCATTGGAAGTACTGGAACCAAAAAAAGCGGCGCCAGAGGCGCCGCTTTTCAGGTCAGGAGTACTTCTGACTATTTCTGGCGACGGCGGCGCATTGCTGCCAGTCCGACAAGCCCAAGGCCTGCCAATGCCAGCGTTGCCGGTTCCGGCACCTCGGTCGGATCCTCGATCTCGAACGTTGACGTGATGAACAGGCCGAACACGTTGTCATCGTTACTCGGGTTCCGCGTCAACAGCCGAAGGAAGGTATCCCCCGCAGCGACAAAGGGCGATGCATTTGCCGAGTTGCCGAGTGCCAGGTTGTACAGCTCGTCGTCATCATCGCCGTCAGTGCAGGCCGGATCCGGGTTGTTCGGATTGTCGCCCACGCCACCGGCCGTGATCAGCCGACCGTTTGCAGCCACAAAAGGTGGAACACCGTCTTCGTTACCGCCGGCACAACCGGTCAGACGCCGCGATGCAGGATTGCTGCTGGTCTGCACGTCGATCGTCGTGACCTGGCCAGTCGCCGGCGGGCCGTTGTAGCTGAAGCTCGAGGCCAGCGACGCGATGAAGTCACCGGAGACGTAAGGATTCGCAAAGTTCAGCTGTACGGTGTCTCCAGTGGTCGCCAGTTCACCATCCAGTACGATCGCCGAGCCGCCCATGGTTGCCGCGTTTTGGTATACGACGACCAGCACCGCACCGTCGTTGTCACCACGTTCAGTCAGAGAGAAATTGTAAATACCGCCGACGCCACCATCGATCGTAGGCTTCACCAGGCTGGTGACGTCGTACATCATCGTGTTGGCCGGGTTGACGTTTGGCGCCAGCAGGGTGCCCATCGGCCAGATTCAATGCGGTGCCGTTGAAGGTGACCGGCGCAATCGCGCCGCCCCAAATGCTCGCGGTATACAAGTAGGCCCTTAGCACCGTCGAGCCCGACGCGACGTCGGCCTGCAAGTCACCGGTGCCGTTGGCAACTACGCCAAGACCGTCCACAGCTCATCCCGGCATCCGCGAAGAAGTCCCGCACAGTCAAAGTCGCCGAGGCTGTCGATGCCGCTGCCGCCAGAGCGCACCGCCAGTGCACAGTTTCCTGAAACTCAGATTCGCCATTTTTCCCCCTAGTGGTGCTCTAGTAGTACAAACCGACATCTGCTCGGTGGCTATGTCCTAAAGCATCAGGTGTGCCAATGTCGTTTTTTTTCAGCAAAATCAAAGCACTAGTCCTTCGGGAAACACAGGTCAACGGAAGAATGAAAACAATTCCGACACCCCGGTCGGGGTGGACTGCGAAGTCCTGGGGGTCGAGCCGTTGCCGGGCGGGTTGGTTTCCGCTCAGAGCCGTGAGGGCTTGCCGTGTCCAGCGCCTCACGCTGCCTTGAGCGCAAAGACTCCTAGCACTACCGCTCCGACTCCCGCCCAGCGTCGCGGAGTCAGGTGTTCCTTCAGCAGCCGCGCGCCGATCAGCGTTGCAAACAGCACCGAGGTTTCGCGCAGAGAGGCCACCAGCGCGACCGGCGCCTTCGTCATGGCCCACACCGAGATCGCATAAGCCGCCGCCGACAAGCCCCCGCCGATCAGTCCGCGCGTGCGGCGCTGCACCAATGCCTCGACAAAGCTCGAGCCGCGCGTCACCAGCATGTAGGCCGTGAAAGGCAAGGCGTCGAGCACGAAAAGCCAGACGATGTACGACCAGGCGTTGCCTGCGATCCGGGCGCCGCTGCCATCGATGATGGTGTAAAGCGCAATGACACCCGCGTTGGTGAGGGCAAAACCGACGGCGCGACCATGACCGTGCAATGCCGCGCCAAGTCGTGCCGGACGGAGTGCCAGCGCCACGACACCGAGCGAGATCAGCGCCATGCCGATCCAGCCGACGGTGCTCGGCCACTCACCCATCCAGAAGATGGCGATCACCCCGGTCAGCAGCGGCGCCACACCGCGCATCAGCGGATAGACGAGCGACAGTTCGCCGCTGCGATAGGCGTTGATCATCAGGTAGTAGTAGGCGACATGCGTTGCTACGGACGCAAGGATGTACGGCCAGCTTGCCGGTGCGGGCAACGGCACGAGGAAGACGAACGGCAATGCCACGAGCCCCGCGCCGGCGACGATCGCGGCGGTGTCGAGCAGTACGTCGTTGCCGCCCTTGATCATCGCGTTCCAGCTGGCGTGCAGCAGGGCGGCCAGCAGGACAGCAAAGGAAACCGTCAGACTCAAAGTATGACCTGCGGGACAGGGCCCCTTGCGGACATTCCGGGAAATTCGCGCGGAGGCGACGCGAGATGCTGGCGGACAGGCGGCGCCGCGTTGTAACTGCCTGAGGAGCGACAGCCGGAGCAAGATCAAGCGATCACGGCATCGGCCGCCGTGTAGCCGAGACTCAGCGCCTTCGCCACCGCCTTGTACGTGACCTTGCCGGCGGCGATATTGAGACCCGCCTTCAGATGCGGATCGTCGTGCAGCGCCTTGCGCCAGCCTTTGTCCGCGAGCGCCAGCGTGAAGGGCAGCGTGGCGTTGTTCAGGGCATACGTGGACGTGCGAGGCACGGCGCCCGGCATGTTCGCCACCATGTAATGCACGACGCCGTCGACGACATAGGTCGGCTCGGCATGCGTGGTCGGCCGACTGGTCTCGACGCTGCCGCCCTGGTCGATCGCGACGTCGACGATGACGGAGCCGGCCTTCATCTTCGGCAACATCGCCTTCGTGATCAGCTTGGGTGCTTCGGCGCCGGGAATCAGCACGCCGGAGATCACGAGATCCGCGCGCAGCACTTCGCGCTCGACGTTGTCCTGGTTCGAGAACACGGTGATCACGCGGCCGTTGAACATCGCGTCGATGCGGCGCAACGCATCGGTCGACTTGTCGATGACCACCACCTGTGCGCCGGTGCCGACGGCCATCTGCGCGGAGTTCGTGCCGACCACGCCGGCGCCCAGGATGACGATGCGACCCGGCGCCACGCCCGGCACGCCGCCGAGGAGCATGCCCATGCCGCCGGCCGACTTCTCGAGGCAGCGTGCGCCGGCCTGCACGGCGAGCCGTCCTGCCACCTCGCTCATCGGCGCAAGCAGCGGCAGGCCGCCGGAGGGCGACGTGACCGTTTCGTAGGCAATGCAGATCGCTCCGCTGGCGACCAGATCCCTGGCCTGCTCGGGATCCGGCGCCAGGTGGAGGTAAGTGAAAAGCACCTGGCCCTCGCGCAGCTGCTTGCGTTCGATTGCCTGCGGTTCCTTGACCTTGACCACCATGTCGGCGCGCTTGAAGACCTCGGTTGCGCTGCCGACGACATCGGCGCCGGCCTTTCGGTAGTCGTCATCGGCGGCGCCGATGCCCGCTCCGGCCTGTGTCTCGACGATCAGCTGGTGTCCGTGCGCGACGGCCTCCCGGACCGACGATGGCGTCATGCCGACGCGGTACTCGTGAACCTTGATTTCCCTGGGTACGCCGATCAGCATCGCCGCCTCCGGATTGTTGTTCTGGGGCGGGATTGTGCCCGCTGTTCGTCTTGGCCGCGCTGGCGCGCACGGTTCAGTGTGTCTGCAGCTTGCGCCGGACGATCTGCCAGGCGACGAGTCCGATACACATCATGGCGAACGACGCGACGGCCAGGCCCAGTGTCGAATGCATCACCGCCGGCGCGAGCGCGCCGGCCACCAGCGCGTTGGCCACGCTGCCGACCACGGCCTGCAGCGACGAGGCCAGCCCGCGTCGTTCCGGCACCAGGTCGAGCACCAGGATCGTGACCACCGGCACCATCAGTGACCAGCCGAAGGCGAAGAGTCCGATCAGCGGCAGCGCCCACCAGGCCTGCGCGGTGAAGAGTGCATTGGCAAGCACGTTCACGATCGACACGACCACCATGATGGTGAAGCCGTAGCGGATCTGCCTGCGCGGCCTGATGCGACCCGCCAGTCGACCCGAGAGCCACGCGCCGCCCATGATGCCGCCGATGGTCATGCAGAAGAACCAGAAGAACTGCGTCGGTGCCAGGCCCAGCAGTTCGCCGAGGAAGGCCGGCGCGGACAGCACGTAGAGAAACATGCCATTGAAGGGTATGCCGCTCGCAAGCGCCAGCAGCATGAAGTTGCGATGCCCGAGCAGCTGCGCGTAGCCGCGGAAGAGGTTGCGCACATTGAATGGTTGGACGTCTCTCTTGTGCAGGGTCTCGGGCAGCACGCGCCAGTTCGCCAGCCACAGCGCCAGTCCCACGCCCGCGAGCAGCCAGAAGATCGAGCGCCAGCCGATGTTGACGTACAAGGAGTCCGCCGATCAGGGGCGCGACCGCAGGCGCGACGCCGAAGAAGATCGTCACCTGCGACATCACGCGCTGCGCCTGCGCCGGCGGGAACATGTCGCGGATGATCGCGCGCGACACGACGATGCCCGCACCGGTTGCCAGGCCCTGCATCGCGCGGAACAGGCACCAGCTGGCCGATCGTCTGCGAAAGCGCGCAACCGACCGAAGCGACAGTGAACGCGGCGACACCCCACAGCACGACGGGTCGCCGGCCATAGGCATCGGCCAGCGCGCCGTGGAACAGGTTCATCGCCGCAAAGCCGAACAGATAGGCCGACAGCGTCTGCTGCATCTGCAGTGTCGTGGCGTCGAGCGAGGTACGGATCGTCGCGAAAGCCGGCAGGTAGGTGTCGATCGCGAACGGACCGAGCATGCCGAGGCAGGCGAGCAACAGTGAAAGCGCCCAGGCGGGCGCCTTCCAGAGGTGCGCGGACTCCGGCTTCACCGGTGGCTACAGGTCGACGAGGCGACGACAGGAGCCGCCGAGTGCGACTTGGACTCCGATACGGGGCGGCTCCGGTTCAAGCCCGCGTCGCCGTCGAATCGAGCGGCGCCTTCAGGGCAACCTGTGCGGTGTAACGCTCGCCGGCGAGGTCGATCGGTGTACGTGCCCGACTCGATCCACGCCTTGTCCGCCGGACCGTGCGCGTTGGAGACGATGCCCAGCGCGACGGGCTTGCCGATCGTGTGTCCGAACGCAGCCGACGTCACCGAGCCGACCGGCACGTTGTTGCGCAGGACGAGTTCGCCACCCCACAGGTTGGTGTGAGGCGCGTCGACGACGAGCGACACGATGCGGCGCGCGACCGCGGCGGCACCGCCGGCGGCCTTGAGTGCCTGCAGCGCGCGCCTGCCGCGGAACTCGGCCGGTTTGTCGAGACTGACCGCAAAGGCAAGTCCGGCTTCGTAAGGATTGATGTCCGGCGTCAGCTCGCGGCCCCACGCGCGGTAGCCCTTTTCGAGCCGCAGCGAATCGATCGCGTAGTAGCCGGCGTTCATTGACCCGAGCGCGAGGCCGAGATCACGCCCCGCCGCCATCAGCCGTTCATGCACGCCGACGGCGAACTCGACCGGCGTGTAGAGCTCCCAGCCGAGTTCGCCGACATAGGTCAGACGCGTGGCGCGCACGGTCGCGTAACCGAGATCGATTTCCTGCGAGGTGCCGAAGGGAAACGCGGCATTGGAAAAATCGGCGTTGGAGACGCGTTGCAGCAGTTCGCGCGAACGCGGCCCCATGACCGCCAGCATCGCGAACATCGGCGTGATGTCGGTCACGGCGACGTGTGCCGGCGCGGCCCGAGTCGCGATCGCGCGCCGGATCACGTCGCGATCGCGCACCGCCTGCGCGCTGCCGGTGACGATCAGGTACTCGTCATGATCGAGACAGGTGATCGTGAAGTCGCTCTCATAGCCGCCGCGCTCGTTGAGCATGCCGGTATAGACCGTGCGGCCGGGCTCGCGCGGGACATCATTGGCGACCAGCCATTGCAGCACGGAGTGCGCGTCGCGACCCTGCACGAGCAGTTTCGCGAACGAACTCATGTCGAACACGGCCACCGCTTCGCGACAGGCACGATGTTCGGCGGCCACCCACGGATGCCAGTTCTGGTGACCCCAGCCGTATTCGATCCGTGCCTGCGCGGGCGATGGCGCAAAGAAATTGGCGCGCTCCCAGCCCATCTTCGAGCCGAAGCACGCGCCGGCGTCGCGCAACTGCGCATACAGCGGCGAGCGCCGGAACGGGCGGGCCGATTCCAGTTCGCGGTTCGGCCACGGCATCTTGTAGTGCATGCCGAGTACCTCCGCAATGCGGTCAGGCAACCAGGTCTCGTTCGCGTTGAAGTTCGCGAAGCGGCGACTGTCGACCGGCCAGAGGTCCATGGCGGGCTCGCCCTGCATGATCCATTCGGCGAGTGCCTTGCCGGCACCGCCGGCCGAGGCGATCCCCATCGAATTGAAGCCGCAGCCGACATACAGGTTGTCGATGCCGGGCGCCGGGCCGACGATGAAGTTGTTGTCCGCGGTAAACGACTCGGGGCCGTTGTAGAACTGCTTGACCTGCGCGTTCTCGAGTGCCGGCACGCGGATCATCGCGTTGTCGAGCAGGATCTGGAATGCATCCCAGTTGTCGGGCAGCAGCTGGAACTCGAAGTTCTCGGGAATGCCGCCGCGATGCCGTGCGCTCTGCAGCCACGGCGTTGCTTCCGGCTCAAAGCCGCCCATCAGTAGTCCGCCGACCTCTTCCTTGAAGTAGATGTAGCCGTCCGGATCGCGCATCACCGGCAGGTCGCGGTGCACACCGGGGACCACGTCGGTGACGATGTAGTAGTGCTCGCACGAAAAAAGCGGCACCGCCACGCCGAGCTGGCGCCCGAGCGCGCGCGACCACTGGCCGCCGCACAGCACGACGATGTCGGCGGCGATGCGGCCGGATTCGCCGAACTTGTTGCTCCATTCCAGATGCGATATGCGCTTGCCTTGCCCGGTCTGCGTCACTGCGCCGGTGACACGCACTCCTTCGCAGATGCGCACGCCGCGGTTGCGCGCGCCCTTGGCGAGCGCGAGCGTCAGGTCAGCCGGATTCGCCTTGCCATCGCCCGGCAGCCACACGGCGCCCTGGAGATCGCCGGTTTCCATGATCGGATACAGCGCGCCCGCCTCGCCGGGCGAGAGGATGTCGCAGCTGACTCCGTAGGCCTGCGCGACCGCCGCCGTGCGCTTGAGCTGAACCATGCGGTCGGCCGTGCGTGCCACCGCCAGTGAGCCGCACTGCTTCCAGCCGGTAGACAGCCCCGTCTCGCCCTCGAGTCGCGCATACAGGTCGGTCGAGTAGCGAATCAGCCGCGTCATGCTCTCGTGCGTGCGCAACTGACCGACCAGCCCCGCCGCGTGCCACGTCGTCCCCGACGTCAGCCGCCCCTGTTCGAGCAGAACGACATCGGTTTCGCCGAAGGAACTCAGGTGGTACGCGACCGAGCACCCCATGATCCCGCCGCCAATCACCACGATCCGCGCCGCCTGCGGCGGCCGAACCTGCGTCGTCAGTGCCTCGTCTGCCACTCGTGTCTCCCCGGTTGTTCTTGCTTTTGTGCAAGGGCGAGCGCCCGGCCGCTCCGAAGCGAGCCCTTCAAATCAGTCTTGAGCGGCCGCTGCGCGGCCGTGCCGTGAAGGATGCACGTGCGACGCGCAGCGTCGCGTACATCCTTCACGCCTGCTTGAGATGCCACGCCTTCAGCCGTGTGAAGGTCTCGATACCGTAGGTCGAGAGCGTCAGCCCGATACCGGAGTGACCGACGCCGCTCCACGGCAGGCGCGGACTGACACGATCGCAGCAGTTCCAGTAGACCGAGCCGGCATGGACCTGCGCAAGGAGGCGACGGGCCCGCGCCTCGTCCCTCGTGTAGACCCCCGCGGTCAGGCCGTACTCGGTGTGATTCATCAGCCGGACCGCTTCACCGTCATCCGCCACCTTCTGGATGCCGATGACCGGACCGAAAGTCTCCTCGCGCATCAGGTCCATGGAGTGATCGACGTGACTGAACACCGTCGGCGCGAACCAGTTGCCCGGCCCCGCCAGTCGCTTTCCGCCCAGCAGCAGCCTCGCTCCCTTCGCGGTCGCGTCGGCGACCTGTCGCTCGAGCACATCGAGCTGCGGAGCACGCGTCAGCGGGCCGATGTAGGCGGCCTCGTCGGTCGGGTCACTGACAGTGAAGCCGCTCACCTCGTTGACGAAGGCGTCGACGAAGGCGTCGTGGATCGACGCATGCACGTAAATGCGCTCGACCGAGCAGCAGCTTTGCCCGGTGTTGTACATCGCACCATCGGCGAGCGACGCCGCCGCAGTCGCGATGTCGACGTCCTCGCAGACGTAGATCGGATCCTTGCCGCCGAGTTCGAGCTGCAGCTTGATCATGCGCGGTCCGATGGTCTGCGCGATCTTGGCTCCGGTGGCATGCGAGCCGGTGAAGAACACGCCATCGACAGGCTGCACCAGCAGGGCCGAACCCACCGCTCCGCCGCCGACCAGCACCTTGAATGCGTCCTGGGGGACGCCCGAGATGTGCAGCAGCTTGCCGATCTCGAGCCCGGTCAGCGTGGCGTATTCCGACGGTTTGTAGAGCACCGCGTTGCCGGCGATCAGTGCGGGCACGAAGACATTGGCGCCGACGAAGTACGGATAGTTCCACGCCGAGATGTTCGCGACCACGCCCAGCGGTTCGTGCGTGATCTCCTCGCGCATGCCGCTGTCGTCGAAGACCTGGCGCGGCGCCAGCGTGCGTTCGGACTCGGCAAGGAAGAAGTCGATGCGGCCGAGCACGCCATTGATTTCGTTGCGTGACTGCCGGATCGGCTTGCCGACCTCCGAGGTCAGGATCGCGGCGAGTCGGTCGAGATCGCGCACCAGTTCACCGCGAAAGCGGCGAATCGTCTCGATGCGTGCTGTCAGCGGCAGTGCGGCCCAGTCTGCCTGCGCGGCGCGCGCGCTTCGGTAGGCGGAGGCGACCGCGTCGGCCGTGTCCTCGGAGAGTTCGGCGATGACGCGGCCGTTCGCGGGATTGATGACGGTCAGCATGTCGAGGTGGTGTCGCGCCGCGCGCTGCGCACGGCGCCGATGAAGTCGGTGAGCAGGGGGTCGCCGGACAGCAGCGATGAGTTGGTCCAGTCGTGGAATTCCGGATGCCACTGCACTGCCGCGACATACGACTGGATCGGGCCGCGCGAGGTGTCGTAGCGGATCGCCTCGATCACGCCGTCGTTCGGGCAGCGTGCTTCGACGCTGAAAAACGGTGCCAGTTCGCGGATGCCCTGGTGATGCACGCTGTTGACCACGAAGTGGGGGTGCGGCCGGTCGGGCGCCTTGAATCCCGGATGGGGATACAGGTCTGCCAGTCGCGTCCCCGGCACGAACTCGATCGTGTGGAAGTTCTGGTCGTAGAGCTTGGCATTGCGGTGTTCGATGGCGCCGGGGAGCTGGATCTGGATGTCCTGGTAAAGCGTTCCGCCGAACGCGACGTTGATCACCTGCAGGCCGCGGCAAATGCCGAGCACCGGCTTGCCCGCATCGACGAAAGCGCGCAGCAGCGCAATCTCGTACTCGTCGCGGATGCGATCGCCGCCCCACTGGGGTCGCAGCGGCTCCTCACCGTAGCTGCCCGGCCACATGTCGGAACCGCCTTCGAGCACGAGTCCGTCGAGCAGTTCCGCATAGTCGGCGAGCGAGACATCGCCGCGCTGTGTCGGCCCCTCGGGCGACGGGATCACGACCGCCAGCGCGCCGGATGACTGCACCCAGTGCACGATCGACTGCTCGACGTACTGCAGCGTCTTGCCGGTGAAGATCGGTCGAGACGGATCGGCATGGAAGAAGCACGCCGAGATACCGATGGTCGGTCGCGGGCTCATCAGAAGGCCTGCTCGAAGAAGCGCTCGAAATCGGCGGCGGCGCAGGGCCGCGGATTGGTCTGGTGGCAGACATCCTTGACTGCCAGCTCGACCAGCCGTGGAACCTGCTCCCGTTTCACTCCGACGTCGGCAAGCGACGGCTGGATGCCGATCTCACGCTTCAGCCGTGCGAGCCACGGCACGAAGTCCGTCGCAGAAGCCAGGCCGGCGACATGCGCCAGCTCAGCGAACCTGGCCGGCACCGCTTCGGCATTGAAGCGCATCACCGGTTCGAGCATCAGCGCGTTGGCCAGTCCATGGTGCAGGTCGCACACGGCGCCGAGCGCATGCGCGCACGAATGCACCGCACCGAGATCCTTCTGGAAGGCGACCGCGCCCATCATCGAGGCCATCATCATGTCGGCGCGCGCCTGCAGATTGCGGCCGTCGCGCACCGCGATCGGCAGCGCGCGCGCGGCGATGCGTACACCTTCGAGCGCGATGCCGTCGCACAGCGGGTGATAGGCCGGAGACAGATAACTTTCGATGTTGTGCGTCAGCGCGTCCATGCCGGTGGCGGCGGTCACCGCCGGTGGCAGCCCGAGCGTGAGTTCCGGATCCGCAAAGACTTCGCGCGCCAGCAGCTTGGGCGAGAAGATCACCCGCTTGACGTGTGTGGCCTCCTCGCTGACGACGCTCGATCGGCCGACTTCCGAGCCGGTGCCGCTGGTGGTCGGCAGGGCGAAGAAGGGCGGCAACGGGTTCGACAACGCCCGCACCTGTGGGTGGTCCCAGGCGTATTCGATGACGTCGCCGTCGTGGACCGCCATGGCTGCCACGACCTTGGCGATATCGAGCGCCGCGCCGCCCCCGAAGCCGATCACGCAGTCGGCGCGGTGCGCCTTGTACGCAGCCACGCCCGCCGTGACCTGCTGCGCGGTCGGATTGCCGTGTACGCCCGAGTAGACGGTGGCATCCAGGCCCGTTGCAAGGAGCTGCATGAACTCGGCCAGCACCGGCAGCGATGCCAGTCCGCGGTCGGTCACCACCAGGGGGCGACGCAGGCCGAGTTCGCGCAGGTGCTCGACGACCAGCCTGCGCGCACCGGGTCCGAAGTGGATCGTGGTCGGGAAGGAAAATCGAGTGATGGTCATGAAATCGAGTGACGATCCGGTTCAGTTGATGCGCGTCCAGCGCAGTTCGAGCACGTCGTTCGGCCACTGCGTGACGCTGACGGTGGGCCGCATGGCCCAGGCGAGCTTGCGCCGATACAGCGGTATCAGCGGCAGGTCGTCATGCATCAGGCGCAGCGCGTCGCCCACCATGCGTCGACGCGTGGCGAGGTCGGGTTCGACGCGGATGCCGTCGATGAGCTGATCGAGCTTCGGGTTCGAGTACCGGCCACCGTTGAACTGGCCGCTGCCGGCACCGTCGTGCGTGCGCACGATCGAGTTCATCGAAGCCCACGGATCGCCACCCGGCGTCCAGCCGAATTCGAAGAAGCTCGCGGTCGCCTGCGTGAGTTTGGGAAAGAAGGTTGCGCTCGGCGACGGCTGAAACGTCACGCGGATCCCGACCTGCGCCAGCATCGCAGCGATGGCCTGGCAGACGGCGGCCCGATACGTGACGTTGACGCAATCGAGCGTCACCGCGAATCCTTCGGGATAGCCGGCCTGCTTCAGCGCGGCGCGCGCGGCAGCCGGATCGAACGGCAGGCGCGTTTCGAGTTCGGGCACGTAGCCGTCGACCAGCTTCGACAGGTGCGCACCGGCGGGTACGGCCTGGCCGCGCAGCACCTTCTGGATGATCAGGTTGATGTCGATCGCCTGCGCAATCGCGCGGCGCACGCGCAGGTCCTTGAACGGATTGCCGCGCGCGTCACCGAACTGGAGTTCGGCGCGGGCCTGGTCGAAGCCCAGGTACTGCGTGCCGATGTCGATCGTCTCGACCAGTGTCAGTGACTTGTCCGCCTTCAAGCGCGCGACGTCCTGGAACGGCGGATCGATCACGAAATCAACCTGGCCGGACGCCAGTGCCGCCAGCCGTGTCGCGTCCGACTGGATCACCACGTACACGGCCTCCTGCACGTTGCCGATGTCCTTCGCGGAGCGACCCCACCACTCCGGATTGCGCACCAACACCGCGCGCTGGTCCGGGTCGTAACTCTTCAGGCGGTAGGGCCCGGTGCCGTTGGTGTTTCGCACGGCATAGGTTTCCTGCTTGCCGTTGTAGTCCTGCGGCAGCACGACGCCGTGCTTCTCGGCCCATGCCTTGCTCATGATCGCGACCAGCCACATCTTCTCGGGCAGCACCGCGTCGGGTGCTGCCAGCGTGATGTCGACGGT
The DNA here is from genome assembly GCA_963769745.1 of uncultured beta proteobacterium. GTDB lineage: Bacteria > Pseudomonadota > Gammaproteobacteria > Burkholderiales > Burkholderiaceae_F > JALORV01. Next base: position 46,755 of record CAVYNB010000009.1, on the reverse strand, counting down.
CAGCGTGTCGACCTTCCGTGCACCGGTGACGCCGCGCAGCTGGAACGCGCGCTGCGACGTCTTGGCCAGTGCGCGCTCGACGGAAAAGACCACGTCGTCGGCGGTCAGGGGCGTGCCATCGTGGAACCTGACGTCAGGACGCAGCTTGAAGCGCCAGGTCTTCGGATCGAGCGCCTGCCACGAGACGGCGAGCGAAGGCTCGAGCCTGAAGTCGCGGTCGCGGTTGACCAGGCCTTCGTAGATCTGAGTGACGATGCGTGTCTGGTACAGCAGCGCGAGCGAGTGAGGGTCCAGCGAGTTGGGATCGAAGGCACTCGCGAATCCGCAAGGTCTGGGCCGCGGCGGGTGCCGGCCACGCCAACACCAGCAGGGAGCAGGCCAGCACGGCACGGGCCAGTGCCTGCAGCTGGCGATACGCCCGGGCGGAATGCGCAGGCAACATGAGCAACGTTCGTGTCATCGGCGGGAGGCACTATAGGGCAAGTGCGGTCCGACGCCGGCGAAACCGCGGCGGCTGGTCAAGCGGGCGGGGCTGCAATATCCTGCAACCGCCGCAGTGCAGCGACTCTGCAGGCATCGACGTGCAGTGATAGGCGCGGGAGCGCTCCGACGTGAAATCCGATTCCCAGGCGAATGTCATCCCGACCCAGGCCGGGCGCCCGGAATCGGCTATGCCCGCGGCTGCCGGGGGCGAAGCCGAACAACGTGTCGGCGTGTTCGTGGCGCTCGCCGGGCTGCTGCGTGACTTTCAGGTCGATCCCGGTCCGTTGCTCGCCGCTCAAGGAGTCGAGCTTCAGTCGATGGCGGACCCTGATGCCCGCGTTCCGTACGCCGCGATCGGATCATTGCTGGCGACCTGTGCCGAGCGCACCGGATGCGACCACTTCGGCCTGCTGCTCGGCCAGCGTGCTTCCCTGTCGTATCTGGGCATCCTGGCCGAGATCGCCCGCAATTCGGCCACGGTGGGCGAAGCGCTGTGCACGTTCTCGGTCAATCAGCACCTTTATAGCGGCGGCGGCGCGGTGTACCTGTTCCAGGACGGTGACGAAATCACGTTCGGCTACGCGATCTACCACGCGGGGTTGCGCGGCTGCGAGCAGATCCACGACCTGGCGATGGCGCAGATGCTCAGCGGCGTGCGCGAACTGTGCGGGGGACAGTTCCAGCCACGCATCATCGAGCTGTCCCGCCACGCGCCTGCAGACGCGACACCGTACCGGCGCGCGTTTCCGGCGCCGGTCGTGTTCGATTGCGTGAACAGCGCGATGCGCTTTGGCGCGGACGTCATGCTGCAGCCGATCGCGGGAGCCGACCCCGCGCGGTTGCGGGAACTCACCGCATTGCTCGAAGTCGCCGGGCGGCACAACCTGCTGAACCGACTGCGGCGGACGCTGCGAATCCAGCTGTTGCGTGGCGACACCACCGGCGATCACGCCGCGCAGATGCTCGACATGCACCGGCGCACGTTGAACCGGCGCCTCATGCGCCGCGGTACCACGTTCCAGAATGTGCTGGACCAGGTCCGCTTCGATGCGGCGCGACACCTGCTCCACCTGACCCGGATCCCGGTTCCACGGATTGCCTCGTCGCTGGGCTATTCCAATGCCTCGTCGTTCACGCGGGCGTTTCGCCGCTGGTCCGGCAGCACGCCGGCTCGCTATCGTGCAGTGCCCGTCTCGGGCGCGGTGCCGTCGATGCACGGCCGATCCCAGTAAGCCCTCGATCGCGGATACGACCGCCGCTGTCCGGCGACGTGCGCTTGTAAGGACTGCACTCGCCCGGCGACCAATCGCGGTAGGGCCGATCGCGGGAACTGTCCCGCGCGATCGGAGTCCTTCAGATTCATGACCGAGGAAAGTCCATGATGTCACGTCGCCATCTGCTGTCCCGTTTGTTCCTGGGTGGATTGTTTGCGCGAGCGATGCCCGCCGTCGCCGCGCCCGCCGGCCCCGCGCCATCCGGCTCTGCTGTGCGCACCGACAAGCTCGTCCTGACCGACGCGCAGTGGCGCCAGCGGCTGACGTCCGATCAGTACCGTGTTCTGCGCCGGGACGGCACCGAGCCGCCATTCAGCAGCCCGCTGAATGCCGAGAAGCGGCGCGGTACCTTCAAATGCGTGGCCTGCGACCTGCCGTTGTTCACGAGTGCGATGAAGTACGACAGCGGCACCGGCTGGCCGAGTTTCTTCGAGACCCTGCCCGGGGCGTTCGAAGTCAGCACCGACTACACGCTGATTTTCCCGCGCACGGAGTACCACTGCGCGCGTTGTGGCGGTCACCACGGCCATGTGTTCAATGACGGGCCGCGGCCGACCGGCAAGCGCTACTGCAACAACGGCGTGTGCCTGAAGTTCGAAGCCGAGGCCGCCTGATGCGGACCCTGCGCTGGGCATGGATCCTGGCGGCCGTGTGGGCCGCTGCGGTCGGCGCGCAACCCAAGGCGGACGCACCGCCACGGACGGAGACCGCCATATTCGCCGGCGGCTGCTTCTGGTGTGTCGAGGCCGACTTCGACAAGGTCGACGGGGTGCTCGAGACCACGTCGGGTTACATCGGCGGCCGCGTTCCGAACCCGACGTACAGCGCGGTATCAGCCGGCGGTACCGGCCACACCGAGGCCGTGAAGATCGTCTTCGATCCGGCCCGCATCAGCTACGCGCAACTGCTCGAGAAGTTCTGGCCGACGATCGATCCGACGGTGAAGGATCAGCAGTTCTGCGATGTCGGATCGCAATACCGCTCCGGCATCTTTCCGCTCGATCAGAAGCAGCTCAAGGAAGCCGAAGCATCGAAGGCCGCACGGCAGAAGAGCAAGCCGTTCAAGGCGCCGATCGTCACCGAGATCACGCTGGCGACGACGTTCTATCCGGCCGAGGAATACCACCAGGACTATTACCTCAAGAATCCGATCCGCTACCGCTACTACCGCACGGGCTGCGGCCGTGACGCACGCCTCAAGGACCTGTGGGGCCGAACGCCGCAGTAGAAGTGAGCCAGACAGCGCACTGGTCTTTGGCGCGACGCAAATGGGAACGCGTCCCACGGCACCGCGGTCGGTCGCCGTCGACACCGTCCACATGGCCGATGTGAACCGACCCAAGTCAGGCGAGGTGCAGCACTTCGCAGACCGCGAAAAGCCGATTAACTTGCGACCGACCAGCCGATCACGGGGTCGATGCGTGATGCCCCGTGGCCTGTCCGTTTCAAGAAACCGTGCCGCGACCCTGACCTGCAATGCTCGAACTTGGATCCTTTGAAGATGCCCGGCGAAAGGTGCTCGCCAATTCACAACGGCTGCTGCTCGGTGTCAAGCGCGCCGTAGCGGAGCCGATCGACTCGGTGGACGCTGGCCTGGCCATGCTTGCGAGCCTGCGTCGGCAGGCTCATGACGGCCTCATCCATATCCAGCGCGATCAGATGATCGTCTGCGCCGCCGAGTGGTTGGTGACTCACGGTGTGGCCAGTCCCTCGACCTGCTGGCACTGGAATCCACGGACTACCGCAGAGCCCGCGGGGCCTGATCTGATCGGCCGCGACGGCGATGCCGCGACAATCTGCGCCGAGGTGGCCGCATCCGAGGAGCCGGTCGGCGTGATCGATGCACAGATGAGGCGGGCGCTGGCAAAACTGGCGTCGATGGACGGGCGCAGGTTCTACTTCGTGCGCTCGGCGTCGATGAAGCGGCGCGCGGCGACCAAGGTCATCAAGGCGGGCTGGGATATTGCCGTCGTGCAGATTGCGTTGCTGACATCAACCCAGCCGACGCCGGCGGCCACGCCGATGACGTCGCTGGCCGCGGTTGGCGCCGGTAGCCCTCGGTGATTCCGCGCTGAAGTTGGGCCCGCGCTGAACCGTCAGACCTCGAAGCCAGGCTGCAGCCTGAAATTCGGAGGACCCTTCAGGCCGCGAGCCGGCCAACAACCGTGCTCGCAGCGAGCAGGGCCGCGTAGCCGAGTTCGAGCTTGAAGGTCCGCACCAGGATCGCGTTGTACGCCAGGCCGGGGGCGCTGCGGGCAAAGTCGCGCTGCAATTTCAGCGCTACCGGCGCCAGCAGCAGCGGCGCCAGCAAAGCCGGGCTCGACAGCCACGCCATCGGAACGAGCAGGACGAAGGCACCGAACACGCTCAGTGCATACATGGCCCGCGACGTTGCGTCGCCAAAGACCACGGCGAACGTGCGCCGGCCGACACTGCGGTCATGCGCAACATCGCGATGGTTGTTGACAGCCAGGGCCGAGGCCGCCAGCGCGCCCAGCGCGATCCCGGCCAGCCATGTCGTCGTGCCGACGCTGCCGGTCTGCACGTAATCGGAACCGGCGACCGCGACCAGGCCAAAGAACACGAAAACCACCAGCTCGCCGTATGGCGTGTAGGCGACCGGGCGCGGCCCGCCCATGTAGGCGAGCGCGGCCACCAGCGAGCCCAGCCCCATCGCGAGCACCGGCCAGCCATGCGCGAGCACGAGTGGCGCGCCGAGGGCCAGGGTCAGCCCGCAGCAGATGACGATGGCCATCCTGACTTGCTGCACACCGAGCCAGCCATTGGCGGTGGCGCGCGGCAGTCCGGTTCGATTGCCATGCCGCTCGGCGCCGCGGACCGTGTAGCCGACGTCGTTCTGCAGGTTCGATATCACCTGCAGCAGCACGGCACACGCGAGTGCAAGCAGCATCGTGGCCGCGTCGAACTGGCCGGTCCGCTCCCAGGCCAGTGCCGTACCTACCAGCACCGGGCTGACGGCGACAAGCAGGCTTGGCAACCGGCAGGCGATGCTCCAGGCAGCGAGGGAACCCGGGACGACGGCGGCGGACGACGCGGTGGTGGAACTGGACATGTGTTGCGGGATTCCGGCGGAAACCTGCGCATTATCCCGAACACCCGACGCTGCGGGGGAGTGGAAATCCGCCCGGTTTCGGTGTTAGGTCAAGTCGCCGCGAACCGCGCGGCAGCCAGGTGCCCGTCGACCGCCTCTCAAGGCCGCCTGCGCAAGGGCCGCAGCGTGGTCGTCAACGTCGCCAGCGTTGCGCGATCGAGCTTGCCCGCCGGAGTGGCGGGCAGGCTCTGGACGACGCCGATCCAGCGCGGCCGCTTGTGCGGCGCCAGTCGCGTGGCCAGGTAGTCGATCAGTTCGTCATCGCCCGGGATCTGTGGCCCGGTCACCAGTGCGGCGGCCACGACCTGACCCCAGGTCTCGTCCGCGAGGCCGAACACGCCCGCCGCCTGAACGCCGGGACAGTCTTCCAGCACACGCTCGACTTCGGCCGGATAGACGTTCTCGCCGCCGCTGATGATCAGGTCGGCTCGCCGGGCGTGAAGGTGCAGGAAGCCGTCCGCGTCGAATTCACCGAGATCGCCGGTATCGAACCAGGCGTCGGGCTCGAGCGGCGGCTCGCCAAGGTACCCGGCCATCCGCATCGGTCCGCGCACCAGGATATGGCCGCCGTCGACGCGCACCTGCGCTCCCGGGAGCGGTCGCCCGGCACCGCACGCGGCGGTATCGAAGCGCCGTGCATAAGGCGTGGCGACCACCTGCGAACAGGTTTCGGTGCAGCCGTAGGTAATCACGATCGGGATGCCGCGACGCGCAGCGCGTTCGAGCAGGGCCGGCGAGGCCGCGGCCCCGCCCAGCAGCAGCACCCGCAGGTGCGCCGGTGGCCGCCAGTCGGGATGCGCGTCCAGGACCTGCGCCAGCATCGTCGGCACCAGCGAAAGCAGCGTGACGCGGTGCTCATCGATCCACTGCGGCAGCCGCGCGGCATCGAACGCCGGGGCCAGCGCGACCGTGCGCCGTGCGGCCAGGCAGCGGGTGACGATCGACAGGCCGCCGACGCGCGCCAGCGGCATCGCCAGCAGCCAGCAGTCGTCGTCGTGCCAGCCGAGATTGGCGCTGCTCGCCTGCGCCGACGCGAGCAGCCCGGCGCGTGTGAGCACGGCGCCGCGCGCGCGCCCGGTGGTGCCCGACGTGTAGAGGATCGCCGCGGCGTCGTCCGGCACCGTGGCGGACGCCTGCGCGGTGGCCGCCAGCTCGATCGCGCGCTCGGCGGCCGTGAGTTTCGGGTGCAGCAGCAGCGCCGGACGGCGTGCCTCCAGCAGCGCGTACAGCATGACGAGCGTATCGAGCGTGTTGGTGCCGACCAGCGGTGACGGCCCAGGCACGCGCGAGGCGAGAGCGTCGACGTGCGGCTCCGCAAGCCGTGCCAGGTCGGCAAAGCGATAGCGCTGATCGCCTACGTGCAGCGCGACGGCGTCGCCCGCTTCGCGCGCCGCGGCGCGGATCGACAGCAGCTCGCTCATGCGGTCAGTAGCGCAGGGCTGGGCGGTCGGCGCTCAGCGATCGCAGCACGCCGGTGCGCGCGTCGCCGTCACGGCAGACGCGGGAACTTGCGGAAGTCGGGCTTGCGCTTTTCAAGGTAGGCGTTCCGGCCCTCCTGACCCTCTTCGGACAGGTAGAACAGCAGCGTCGCGTTGCCCGCGAGTTCCTGCAGACCCGCCTGTCCGTCGCAGTCAGCGTTCAGCGCGGCTTTCAGGCAGCGCAGCGCGATCGGGCTGTTGGCGAGCATCTCGCGGCACCATTGCACGGTCTCGGCCTCGAGTTGCTCGTAGGGCACGACGCAGTTGACCAGCCCCATGTCGAGCGCGGCCTTCGCGTCGTACTGGCGGCACAGGAACCAGATCTCTCTCGCCTTCTTCTGGCCGACGAGGCGCGCCATGTAGGACGCGCCGTAGCCGCCGTCGAAGCTGCCGACCTTGGGTCCGGTCTGGCCGAAGCGCGCGTTGTCGGCCGCGATCGTCAGGTCGCAGATCATGTGCAGCACGTGACCCCCGCCGATCGCGTAGCCGGCGACCATCGCGACCACCGGCTTGGGCAGCGTGCGGATCTGCCGTTGCAGATCGAGCACATTCAGGCGCGGTACGCCGTCGCCGCCGACATAGCCGCCCTTGCCGCGCACGCGCTGGTCGCCGCCGGAGCAGAACGCCTCCTTGCCCTGGCCGGTCAGGATGATGACGCCGATGTTTTCATCGTCGCGCGCGTCGGCGAACGCGGCCTGCATTTCCTTCACGGTCTCGGGCCGGAAGGCATTGCGCACTTCCGGTCGGTTGATCGTGATCTTGGCAATGCCTTCGTCGGACTTCTCGTACGAGGATGTCCGAGTAGCCGGCGACGGGTGTCCACGCCGGGATCGGCGGCAGGGGGGTGCGTTTCATCGTGCTCTCTGCGGAAGTGGTTCAGCCTGACGTCCGGCCGGACGTCGCGCCTGCTGGGTGGACTGCGTTCAATCGATCTTGGCGCCCGACGCGCGCACGGCCACCGCCCAGCGTTCGGCGCTGGCGGCGATGAATCGTGCGAAGGACTCGGACGTGCCGGGCACCGGTTGCGCACCGCGCGCGAGCAGCGCAGCCACGAGTTCCGGATCGTCCAGCGCCTCGCGGATGGCGGCGTTCAGCCGCGCAACGACGGGTGCCGGCGTGCCCGCCGGTACGAAGATGCCATCCCACGCACTGGCCTCGAAGCCGGGCAGGCCGGACTCGTCGATGGTCGGGATGGACGCCTGCCCCGGGAAGCGGCGCGCGGTCGACACCGCCAGGCCGCGCACCCGACCGGATTGCACCTGCGGAGCGGCGTTCGGCATCACCTCGATCATCATCTGCACCTGGCCGCTGATCAGGTCGGTCATCGCCAGTGCGCCGCCACGATAGGGAATGTGAACGATATCGATCGCCGCCTGGGTCTTGAAGAGTTCGCCGGCCAGGTGCGACGTGGTGCCGTTGCCGGCCGAGGCGAAATTCACCTTGCCCGGATGGGCGCGCGCGTATTTGATCAGCTCCGCCGTGGATGTCACCGGCATCTGCGGATTGACGATCAGCATCGCCGCGATCTCGGTCATGCGCGACACCGGCGTGAAATCCTTGACCGGGTCGAAGTTCAGGTTGCGGTACAGACTGATGTTGATGGCGTGCGTGCCATTCGTGCCATACAGCAGCGTGTAGCCGTCGGGCGCGGCGCGAGCGACCAGTTCCGCGCCGACATTGCCACCCGCACCCGCCTTGTTCTCGATCACGATCGGCTGGCCCAGCACCTTGGCGACCCTGGGCATGATCAGCCGCGCGAGATTGTCCGCACCGCCGCCGGCGGGAAACGGAACCACCAGGTGCACCGGTTTGCTTGGATACGATGGCTCGGCCGCGGTGCCGACAATGGGCGCGGTGGCGAGCATGACGGTAAGAGCGAACGTCCCGAACGTTCGTGTCAGGCAGGACGAGATCGTCATGACGTGTCCTTTCTATGCGCCTGTCGGCGCCGCTGTTTCGGCGCCCGAATTCCGGCAACGCATCAGAACCATGGTCTTCACCGTCATCACCGACTCACCGTGCTGATTGAAAATTTCGTTGGCGGTCCGGACCAGTCCGCGGTCGGGCTTGGTGCGCGAGCGCCGGGCCTCGGTCACTGTGATGCGCAACGAAAGGGAGTCGCCAGGCCGCACCGGCGCGAGCCAGCGCAACTCGTCGACACCCGGCGAACCCAACCCGGCCGTGCGCGGCAGGAAGTGATCGACGAGCAGCCGCATCATCAGGCTGGCGGTGTGCCAGCCGCTCGCAACCACGCCGCCGAACGGACCTGTTGCCGCCTGTACGGGGTCGACGTGGAAGGGCTGCGGATCGAACTGCTGGCCGAAGGCAATGATTCCGGATTCGTCGACCGCAATCGGCCCATAGTCGACGACCATTCCTGTCGTGTAGTCCTCGAAGTGACGGGCACCGAGGTCGCTGGGAAGTTCCGTGTGTGTCAAGGGCGGGTGTTGCGATGAGGCGCGAGTCGAAATTTACCGCACGCGATGCCGGCAGCGGGATCGCGCGCCGGCGAGTTTTCCTGCCGGCGGACCGCGCTCAATGCGCCAGGTCAGATGATCTCGAAATACCGCTTGAGCTCGAAGTCCGTGACCGCGTCCTGCCACTGTCGCCATTCCCACTCGCGGGTTGCGGCGAAGTGATCGACGAACAGGTCACCGAACCAGTCGCGTGCAAGGTCGGAGCGCCGGAAGATCTCGGTGGTTTCCTTCAGCGAACGCGGCGCGCGCGGGATGTTCTCCGCGCCCTGATTGGTGCCGGTGATCGGAGGCGCGGTGAGCTTGAGGTTCTTCTCGACACCGTGCAGCCCCGCGGCCAGCAGGGCGGCGACGGCGAGGTAGGGGTTGATGTCTGCACCGGGACAGCGGGTTTCGAGCCGGGTGCTCTTCGGCGATCCGGGAATGACGCGGAAGCTTGCGGTGCGGTTGTCGATCGCCCAGGTCGGCTTGACCGGCGCCCAGAAGCCGTCGACCAGACGTTTGTAGCTGTTGATGGTTGGCCAGAACATCGGCGCGAACTGCATCAGGGCCGCGATCTGTCCGGCCAGGAAGCTCTCGAAGAGCTTGCTCATGCCGGCGCGGCCCTTGGCGTCGAAGAAGAGGTTCTTCTTGCCGTCCGAAAGCGACTGGTGCACGTGGCCGCTGCAGCCGGGGTACTGCGCGCTCCACTTGGCCATGAAGCTCGGCATGATGCCGAACTGCGCTCCGATTTCCTTGGCGCCGGTCTTGAAGAGCACTCCGCGGTCCGCGCATTCGAGGGCGTCCGAGAACTGGATCGCGGCCTCGTAGACGCCAGGCCCGGTCTCGGTGTGCAGCCCTTCGATGGGCACGCGGAACTCCAGCAACTGGTCCATCAGCGCGTTGAAGTAGCCCCGGTTGGCGTTCGCCCGCAGCAGCGAATAGCCGAACATGCCCGGCGTCAGCGGCGTGGGGTCGACGCCTTTCTTCTGTGCCCAGCTGTAGGGCGTTTCGGCGAAGTTGAACCACTCGAACTCCAGGCCACACATGGCCTGCACGCCCAGCTTCTCGGCGCGCTTGAGTACGCGCCGCAGCGTCTGCCGGGGACAGATCGGGTAGGGCTCGCCCTTGGCCGTGACGAACTCGCCGAGAAAGAAGGGGACGTGGTCGTCCCATGGCACGCGCCGCCCGGTGGCGAGGTCGAGTCGCACCAGCGCATCCGGAAACCCGTGCTGCCAGCCGGTGACGGTCGTGTTGTCGTAGACGCTGTCCATCATGTCCCAGCCGAACACGACATCGCAGAAGCCGAAGCCGCCGTCGACCGCGGATGCAAACTTGTCCTTGTGCAGGTACTTGCCGCGCAACACGCCATCGATGTCGGTGGCCGCCACCTTGACCTTGTCGGCCGTGGACGCATCGATGCCCTTCAGTGCGGCACGTGCATCCGGCGTCGGCGCGTGCGCCCTCTTTCTTGTGGCCATGCGTGTCTCCTCCTGGGGCGGGGCAGTGTGCAACAGCGGCGGGCAAAGTCCAAGAGGGCGGGCCTGAGCCCTTGATACGCCCGGAATCCGCCCTCAACTTCAGGCGCGAGTTGTTGACGTGCTCCCTTACAATTCAATCAATTAGCAAGCAGTTGGCAAGCCATTAGCGATACGAGACCGCGAAGCGAGTTTTAGCCCATGCCGATTTATGCCTATCAGTGCGCCGAGTGCCGCCACGAGGTCGAAGTGCTGCAGAAGATCTCCGACGCGCCGCTGACTGACTGTCCATCCTGCCACCGCAGCAGCCTTGTGAAGAAGGTGACCGCGGCCGGCTTTCAGCTGAAGGGCAGCGGCTGGTATGCGACCGATTTCAAGGGTAACGGCACCGCCAAGGCCAAGGACAGCAAGGCCGCTGACGGCGCAGCAAAGGATGGGGAGGCGAAGTCCGACACGGCTAAGCCCGCCGAAACTCCGGCCGCCGGCTCCAAGACTGCCGAAAGCGCATCGCCCACACCTGCTCCCGCTGCTGGCGGCAGCACGGGCGGGCCCGCTCCCGCCGCGACGTGATGGACTGATCGGCTATCCTCGAATGCAGCGGAGCCGCGGCGGTGCCGCGGCTTTTTCTTTCTCAGGGCCACGCGCCGAGTGCCGTGGCGCAGGTGGAACCACACATGTTTCGCAAGTACCTGATCACCGGCCTCCTGATCTGGCTGCCCCTCGGGATCACCCTGCTGATCCTCGAGACGATCATTGGCTGGATGGATCAGACGCTGCTGCTGATGCCGCCGGCGTGGCGGCCGGAAGCGCTGCTCGGCTTCCGCATCCCGGGCCTCGGGGCGTTGCTGGCAGTGGCCGTCGTGCTGCTCACGGGCGTGCTTGCGCGCAACATCGTCGGTCGACGGCTGCTGCACTGGTGGGAAGGGCTGCTGGGCCGGATCCCGATCGTGCGGTCGATCTACTCGAGCGTGAAGCAGGTGTCGGACACGATGCTCTCGCCCAAGGGCAACGCGTTCCGCAAGGTCGTGCTGGTCGAGTTCCCGCAGCCGGAGCAATGGACGCTGGCGTTCATCGTCGGCGAGCCGACGGGCGCGGTCGCAGAGCAACTCGGTGAAGCCTGGGTTACCGTCTATGTGCCCACCGCCCCCAACCCGACCTCCGGATACGTGCTGATGATGCCGCCGTCGCGGGTCCGGGACGTCGATGTCAGCGTCGACGACGCGCTGAAGTTCCATGTATCGCTCGGCGTAGTGGAACCCGGTGCGCGGCCAGTGCGGCCCGCCGTGCTGACGAGCGCGTCGCCGCCTCCGGCCTGAGGCCGCGCGAGTCTCGGACTTTGAGCCCCGCGCGGTCCCCTGCTAAGGTTCGGCCCATGACGACGAAACACCGGATGCATGATCACGGCGCCGACAGATGCGCCGGCGGATGTGCTCGTCGGGTGATGCGGTTCGCGTCGTCCAATCAGCGAAACCGATAGGGTCGGGCAGGTAGCGCTGTTCGGCCCCACTGCTGCCGGATCCGTTGCGCGTCGTCATGGCGCCGGTCCGGCCACCAAGCTGAAGACGAGCCCCTCGGGGATAATCACTGGTTTTGCGCAGTCGCGCCGGAGCGTCGAGTCGCGGACTGCCAGTCACAGCGGAGCATTTCATGCGTACCGAATATGCCGGCCGGGTGGACGAGAAGTTCATCGGTCAGACCGTCACCCTGTTTGGCTGGGTGCATCGTCGCCGTGATCACGGCGGCGTCATCTTCATCGACCTGCGGGATCGCGAGGGCCTCGTGCAGGTCGTCTGCGACCCGGACCGTGCGGACGTGTTCGCCAACGCCGAGAAGGTCCGCAACGAGTATTGCCTGAAGATCACCGGCCAGGTGCGCAAGCGCCCGGAAGGCACGATCAACGAAGCCTTGGTGTCCGGCGGCATCGAAGTGCTGTGCACTCAGCTCGAGATCCTCAACGCTTCGGTGCCGGTGCCGTTCCAGCTCGACGACGAGAACCTCTCGGAGACGACGCGACTGACGCATCGAGTGCTCGACCTGCGGCGCGCACCGATGCAGAAGAACATGATGCTGCGCTACAAGGTGGCGATGGCCGTCCGGCGCTATCTCGACGCCGCGGGCTTTGTCGACATCGAGACCCCGATGCTGACCAAGAGCACGCCGGAAGGCGCGCGCGACTACCTGGTGCCGTCACGCGTGCACCCCGGCGAGTTCTTCGCGCTGCCGCAGTCGCCACAGCTCTTCAAGCAGCTGCTGATGGTCGCGGGATTCGACCGCTACTACCAGATCGTCAAGTGCTTCCGCGACGAGGACCTCAGGGCCGATCGGCAGCCCGAATTCACGCAGATCGACATCGAGACCTCGTTCCTCGACGAGACCGAGATCCGCGCGATCATGGAAGAGATGATCCGCACTGTCTTTGCCGAGGTGATGAACGTCACGCTGCCGAAGCCGTTCCCGGTCATGACCTATGGCGACGCGATGCGGCTGTACGGCTCCGACAAGCCGGACCTGCGGGTCGCACTGCAGCTGACCGACGTGACCGACGCCATGCGGGACGTCGAGTTCAAGGTCTTCAAGGCCGCCACCGAGATGAAGGACGGCAAGGTGGTTGCGCTGCGCATTCCGCACGGCGCTCATGTGACCGATGGGATGCCGCGTTCGGAGATCGATGGCTACACCGAGTTCGTCAAGATCTACGGCGCCAAGGGCCTTGCCTACATCAAGGTCAACGAGAAGGCGAAAGGTCGCGACGGCCTGCAGAGCCCGATCGTCAAGAACCTGAACGATGCGGCGCTCGCCGCGGTGCTCGAACTGACCGGAGCGGCCGACGGCGACGTGATCTTCTTTGGCGCCGACCGCGCCAAGATCGTCTACGACTCGCTGGGTGCGTTGCGCACCAAGATCGGCCACAGCGAATTCGGGCGCGCCCAAGGGCTGTCGGCTGCCGGCTGGAAGCCACTATGGGTGATCGACTTCCCGATGTTCGAGTTCGACGAGGACGAGCAGCGCTACGTCGCTGCGCATCACCCGTTCACCAGTCCGAAGGAAGGCCACGAGGACTTCCTGCAGACGGATCCGTCCAAGGCGCTGGCCAAGGCCTACGACATGGCCCTGAACGGATGGGAGATTGGCGGCGGCTCGGTGCGGATCCACCGCGAAGAGGTTCAGAGCAAGGTCTTCCGCGCACTGAAGATTGGTGCCGAGGAGGCGCGCGAGAAGTTCGGCTTCCTGCTCGATGCGCTGCAGTACGGCGCGCCGCCGCACGGCGGCATCGCGTTCGGGCTCGATCGCATCGTCACGATGATGGCCGGCGCCGAGTCGATCCGCGATGTGATCGCATTCCCCAAGACGCAGCGGGCGCAGTGCCTGCTGACGAAGGCACCGTCACCCGTCGACGAGAAGCAGCTGCGCGAACTGCACATCCGCCTGCGCGGCGAGGTCCGCGCGGAAGCCGAAGTCGGCGCGGCCGAACCTGACGCAGCGCCATGCGGGCGAGCTGAATCAGAAGTAAGGCGGACGCGGGCAAGTGAGCGCCGTTGCGCGGCCGATGAGGGTCGCCGGCCGCCGGGTCGGAGCACCGATTTCGTGACGCCGGTGGTCAAGATTCCCGAGTCGGTGCTGGTCGTGATCCATACTCCGGCACTCGACGTCCTGCTGCTCGAGCGTGCCGACCATCCCGGGTTCTGGCAGTCCGTGACTGGCAGCCTTGACTATCCGGGCGAAGATCTACGGTGCGCCTGCGCCCGCGAGGTCGCCGAGGAAACCGGACTTGTCGCCGCGCCAGAACGGTTCGACGACTGGGCCGTTGAGCACCGTTACGAAATCTATTCCGAATGGCGTCATCGTTATGCGCCCGGCGTTACGCATAATACGGAGCATGTCTTCGGCCTTCGTGTGGTTGAGCGCTTCAGCCCGCAGCTTGCACCGCGTGAGCATCGCGCCTGTCGATGGCTGCCGTGGCGCGACGCCGCAGATGCCTGCTTTTCCTGGACCAATGCCGCAGCCGTCCGTGAACTGGCGCAACGCACTCACAGCTAGTGTCGCCGTAACGGTGGCGCTGGTCGGGTGCGCGTCCGTGCCGGATCCCTATGCCGTGGCCCCGGCGAGCGAGCAGCTCGCGCGTGCCGATGCGCTCGGCGACTGCATGCGCCGCCTGCGCGACCTGGATGCGCGCATCGACGCCGCCGGTGTGCGCGATGCGCAGGCCGCGCGCGTCGACGGCTATCCGTTCCTTCGGGTCGATCGCTTCACCGCGTCGCGGTCACCTGGCGACCGCGACGCGGCTGCGGTGGCGCAGGCGAAGCTCGATCGCATGGCCGCGCTCGACGCCGAAGCTCGCGAAGTACGAAGGCGCCAATGCGCGCATTGCCGACGTTGACCAGGCCGCACTCGAGCGCTGCCGTGCGGAACTCGTGGCTGCCAACCGTGCCGATGCCGAACGGGTGGCGAATCTCGCCAGCGCTCCGCACAGCTACAACGATGCGTTGCGGGTTGTCGGCCTGTATCCGCTGTCCAAGATTCCCTTCACCTGGGGGGTGGCTGCCTGGCAGCAGACCACGCGCGACCTGTATGCCACGCCGTTCCCCGAACTGACGGTGAAAGGCAAGCGCATCCGTTACGTGCCGGGGCCGGGCAGTTCGGAGACGCTGGCCGGATTGCTCCCGACCGACACTGCCGGTGCAGGCCCGCTGCGGATGCCGGCGGTGACTCCTGAGCGCGCCTGGCAACTGCTGCAACAGCATGCTCCGGTGCTGGTCGTCGACACGGTCGACGACGATGACCGCATCGGCAGGCTGGCCTGGCGGAAAAGTGGTGACGACCTTTACATCGCCGTTGATGTCAGCGAGCCGGCGACGTACGTGCGTGCCGCATGGACCGAGTTCGACGGTAAGCCCACGCTGCAGCTTGTCTACACGTTCTGGTTCCCGGCCCGGCCCGCCAGCCATCCGCTCGATTGGGTGGCAGGCCGGCTCGACGCTCTCGTCTGGCGGGTCACGCTCGATGCCCGGGGCCGCCCGCTGGTCTATGACTCGATCCATGCGTGCGGCTGCTTTCACATGTTCTTTCCGACCGAACGCGTGCGCGAGCGCCCGGGACCGCTCGAGCACGAGGGCATATTTGACGAGACGATGTTCTCGCCGCAGGTCGTGCATTCACCCGGGCCCGGGCGAACGTGTGATCGTCTACGTCGGGTCGGGCGATCACAACATCCAGCGGGTGGCCGTCGATTCGCCGCAGCCGGCGCCCGGAGTGCCGTATCGGCTTGAAGGACGAAAACGAGCTGCGTGCACTCGCGTTGCCGGCGGTGGCCGGCGGTGGCACGCGCAGCATTTACGGGCCGGACGCCCTGGTGCCGGGCTCGGAGCGGCCCGAGCGATTCATCTTCTGGCCGATGGGTGTGCCGTCGGCGGGTCAGATGCGGCAATGGGGTCATCATGCAACGGCATTTGTCGGCCGTCGTCACTTTGACGATCCGCTGCTGATCGATCGCTATTTCTCGCTTGCGCCGGGCGCGGACTGAGCAAGACTGGCTGCATGCAACTGCGCGTCGCGACGTACAACATCCACAAGGGCGTAATGGGGCTGCGCAAGCGCTCGCGCATCCACGACCTGCGCGTCGCGCTGCACACGATCGACGCCGACATCGTCTTCCTGCAGGAAGTGCAGGAACGCAACGAACGCCTGGCGCGCCGGCCGGACCATCCGAACGGCACGCAACTCGACGTGCTGTGCACGGGCGGCTACCTGCATCGCGCGTACGGCATGAACGCGGTCTATCCGCACGGCCACCACGGCAACGCCATCGTGTCGCGCCACACGATCGGCCAGTACCTGAATCACGACATCTCGGACCACGCCCTGGAAAAGTCGCGGGATGCTGCACGCGATCTCGCACGTCGAGACGCGGCGTGGTGCGGTTGACATTCACCTCATCAACACTCACTTCGGCCTGATCAAGCGCAGCCGCGTGCGCCAGGCAGAGTTCCTGATCGACTTCGTCCGCAGCGAGGTTCCGACCGACGCGCCGCTGATCATCGCGGGCGACTTCAACGACTGGCAGCAGGGTGTCGACGAAGTCCTGCATCGCGAACTGGACGTCGTCGAGGCGGCCGGCGACTTCAACCGCCAGCACAGTCGCCGTCGCCGCCTCGACCGACTGCTGCCGTGGCGCAACGGCGCGCGACCGCTGGTGGCGCGAACCTATCCCAGCGTAATGCCGTGGCTGCAGCTGGACCGCATCTACGTGCGCGGCTTCAACGTTCGCGACGTCAGTGTGCCCAAGGGCATCGAGTGGTCGCAGCGTTCCGACCACATGCCCCTGATCGCTGATCTCGAGGTGGCGTGACTGAGCGCGTGCGACCGGCACTCCGGCGCCCGCGCTTCGAGATCACGACGCGTCCGCTGGTCTACGGTGGCAACCGTGTCCGCCTGCTGCAAAACGGCGACGAGTTCTTTCCCAATCTTCTGGCGGCGATCAACGGCGCCGCCCGCTCCATCCATTTCGAGACCTACATCTTCGCCCAGGACAACATCGGACTGCGCGTCAGCGACGCACTGGCGGCAGCGGCCGATCGTGGCGTCGCCGTGCGTCTGGTCGTCGACGGCTTTGGCACCGGTGCCTTTGCCCCCGAACTGAAGTCCCGTCTCGAGAGCGTCGGTGCGCAGGTCATCATCTTCCGCCGCACGCGCTGGTGGCGCCTGGAGCGGCGACTCCTGCGACGCATGCATCGCAAGCTCGTGCTGGTCGACGACCAGCTCGCCTTTGCGGGCGGCATCAATATCATCGACGATCACCATCATCCGGACCCGGAACCGGCGCGGCTGGGTCCGCGCTTCGACTTCGCGGTCGTCTGCGAGGGCCCGATCGTGGCGTCGATCGCCCTGGCGATGAAACGACTGTGGTGGACGCTTCAGCTGCTGCAGGGCCGCGGTCGCTCCGGGCCTGCACCGGCGCTGGCGCTGGAATCGATCCCGCCGCCCTACGCCGATGGAGTACGCGCGTCGCTGTTGTTGCGGGATAACCTGCGCTACCGGCGGACGATCGAATCCGCCTACATGGAAGTGATCAGGACAGCGCACAAGGAAGTGCTGATCGCGTGCGCCTACTTCCTGCCCGGCCGGACGTTTCGCAAGGCGCTGATCGACTGTGTGCGACGCGGTGTGCGGGTCCGGCTGCTCGTGCAGGGTCGTATCGAGTACGCGATCCAGCACTATGGGCAGGAAGCGCTCTATTCACAGTTCCTCGAGGCCGGCGTCGAGATCCATGAGTACGAGACGAGTTACCTGCATGCCAAGGTCGCCGTGGTGGACGAATCCTGGGCCACGGTGGGATCGAGCAACATCGATCCCTACAGTCTTCTGCTGGCGCGCGAAGCCAATGTCGCCGTCTACGACGCCGCGTTTGCGCGCGACCTGCGGACTGCGCTGGAACGCGCGATCGACGAACACTCGCGCACCGTCCAGCCGCAGGAATTTGCACACCGCGGACTGCTGCGGCGGATGGTCAACTGGATCGCCTATGGCATCGTCCGCTTCGGCGCGGTCGTGCTGGCAGGGGGGCGGGATTACTAGAGCCCAACGCGTCGTCGACCGCGATGCGAAGTGGGAGAATCCGCTACGGCCGCTGCGTGGGTGCCACGGCACCAATTTCTGCAGTGATCGAGCGCAGGTTCTGCAGCCGCTCCTCGTTGTTCGGATGGCGCTTGACCGGGCCATCGACGATGTCGTGCACCGACTTTGCCAGCTTGCCCTCGTCCGATGAGGACGCCTTCGGCTCGGTGATCTGCTCCGGCTGGGGCAGGTCCTGCACAAAGGCATTGATCGAGGCGGCGAGCGCCTGCGAGTCAGGCAGCGTGCGACTCAGCAGGCGCACGGCACACGAGTCCGACTGCAGTTCCTGATCGATGTGATGCCGGGTGAATCGATTCTTTTCGACCTTCACATAGGACAGGATCAGATTCGGGTTGGCCACAGAACCGGTCACCACCTTCATCAGATCGTCCTTGGACGAAATGGCATCCACGACGTTGCTTTGCAGTTCCTTGGTCTCGTGCCGCTGCAGCACATGCGCGACTTCGTGCGCGACGGCGAAGTACGCCTTGGGCAGCTGCGCTGGATCGTCGACCAGACCCTGGTCCAGGTAGAGAAAGCCACCGGGGCGCGCCGCGGCGTTGCGCGACGAGTTCTTGAGGATGAAGAGTTTGAACTGGTAGTCGTGCGGTTGCCCGACGCTGGCGAGGACTTCCTCGAGCAGCCGGTCGGCAATCGGGTAGTACCTCTGGCCCAGTTTGCTGTCGCGCTCGAGAATGGCGACCTCGTCCTGATGCAGGCGTTCGCCATAGGCCACTTCCGCGGTCATCGGCAGCCAGTTGAGCTGCTTCGCTGCCAGTTTGGTCGAGGCGGTGAGCTTGCCGGTCGAAGGGGCGAGTGTGGGCCGATTGCCCGCCAGGATGCTGCCGGCGTTGGCGAGCAGACGGGCGCCGACATCCGATATCGCCTCCTTCGCGCCGAACAGTGCCAGTGAAGCCGTGTTATCCGCCAGGGTGTAGGGCTGCACGATGTCCGGGCAGTTCCTGTCGAGCACCACCGAGGCCTTCGGCGACAGCTTTGTAATCTCCTTGGTCCGGATGGCATCCGTCTGAGCCAGCGCACCCGGCGAAGCGGCAACCGCCGCCACGATCGACGCCAACATGCCGATGAAATGGCGTACGCGTCTCGACATCGCTGGCACGTGAGCGCGCACGACTCAGTTGAGTCGTTGCTGCAACTGCTGGATCTTCAGGTCGCGCGCGTCGTAGAAGCCTTCTTCATCGAAGACCGCGGCCTCATACGCGAGCAGCACGTTCTCGTCCTTGATCTCCGCGCGCGCCTTCTCTACGCGTGCCCTGATCTCCGGATCCCTGAGTGCGGCGTCCTGATTGGCCTGCGCCTTCTTCAGATCCAGTGGCTTGTCCGGTTCGAGCTTGCGACCGCCCGTCTTCTCGCGGCTGACGACGCGGCTCAACACGACCTTGACCGAGCCGCAGGCGGCGTTGGTGTCGGCAAGACTCTTGATGAACGCTGTGAGCGCTGAGGATGCCGTTGCCGGAATGTCCAGCAGGCCACGGCAATTCTGCGCGTCGGCCGACGTTGACCACGACGACACGACCAATGCCACCGAAACGACAAGCCGCTTCATCCCCGCCTCTGCTCCTAGCGCAAGAACGCCACTGCGACCACTGCCACCCACACTCCCAGCCGCAAAGTCAGCAGCGTCGCCGACAGTAGTTTTCTCTTCTGCAGCAAACTTACTATAGACCCGCCGAAAAACTTCTTGGCACTTTCCCGAAACGTCTGTCGCGGTGGTCGGCCGCCACCCTTGAGGCTGTCGGCTTCTCGAATCCCCTGGGCGACCGAGCCGGACACAAAGCTCTCGATCAGCATGCCGATCGCCATCGGAATCGGCGACGACCAGATGCCGAAGCGGGCGAGCAGCAGCCACGAAACGATGGTCAGGACAAACGCGACGAGCGCCACGGCGATGCCCAGTCCGCCCAGCACGACCGGTGCGATCAGGCGGCGGTCGGAGTCGTCGCTCAGCCTCAGCCGGAAGTACTGCTCCCAGAAAAAGGCAATCACAAATCCAAACACAAAACCGAAGACGATGTCGGCCAGCAGTTCGGCCAGGTGGTTGTCGGCGCTCAGTGGATCGAGGAACGACAGGAAGCTCGCCGCGTGGATTTCGACGCCGTAGAGATCGCCCAGCGGAGTGACAAAGGTGTCGCCCTCGCCGTATGCGGCGCCGAAGAACACCGCATGAAATCCGGCCCCGCCAGGGGCTGCGTTCGTCGACGGGTCGGATCCGAGGGCGCGATCGAGCTGGCCATCGAATCCGGGCTGCGCGCTCGCCGCGATCGGGACCACGCCGGAAAGGTAGCGCCGAGGATCGATATGCTGGGACGCGCCTTTGGACTTCCGTGCCGGATCCCTCGCAGCCTCGATGCATTCGTTGACTTCGTGCGCCTCATTGTTCGCTCGCTTGCGCTGCGTCCACAGGTCATACGCCGTCACGGCCATCGCGTCGGGCGCACAGTATTGCTTGATCACCAGCCCGTAGTCGACCGGCAGGACGGCGCGACCAAAGTTCACGCCCGAGCCTTCGAGGTCCTTCTTCCAGGCTTCTTTCGCTGCCTTGGCGCCGGAATCGACCGATTCGAACGGGTTCATCAGCACCGTGCGGATGCGCCATTGACTGTGCGCCTGCGCAATCATCCGGTGCAGGTCGCGTTCGCACTGGGCTTCCGCCGATTTCTTCCCCTCGTCGGTCGCGAGCCACGGCGCAGGTGACAGGTCGAGATCGACCACCAGCAGGTCCACGCGGTGGGCGGACGACGCTGGCGACTTCGCGCGTACGGCATCGCGCTGCTGATTGTGTCGGTCCATCGCCGAATAAACCGCTCCGAGGTCGGCCAGCAGCTGGCAGCGGTCGAGCGGTGAACGGTCCAGGTATCTCGATTCGGCCGCGGCCTGGTCAATCACCACGACCAGCGCCTTTGCTTTCGCCGCGCCACTTTCCTGCGGTATCCCGGCGAGATTGCCGATGGCGACGAACGCGTGACCGTTGATCGCGTCCAGCCACCCGACATGGCTGTCCAGGACCGCAAAGAGTGCCGCCACAAAGACCGTGGCCGGCCAGTCATCGCGAATGTGCTGTATGAAATTTCCGAGCAGCCCGCGCCGACCATGCTCGTGAGCCTGCTGACTGCCCTGCATTTTCTGACCTCGCGTGCGGCGGCGACGCTGGCAACTCTAAAGTGGATGGGGCGCTACGAGAAGCGTCCCACAGCGTTGAGCCCGAGCTTCCTTCGCTCAATTCAGTTCGTAAAGTACGTCGGGGCAACGTTCCTCATTGGCCTGTCCATCCGTGAACTCAATCGCCCGGTAGCCGTGCCGCTCATAGAATCGGCGTGCTCCGGCATTCGCCTGAAACGTGTAGAGGCGAATCGGCCGGGGCAGCAGCCGATGAGCGTGCTCCAGCAGCCGCGTTCCCACGCCTCGGCCGGTCCACCCCGGTCGCACATACATCTGATCGATCCACGAGACGCCGTCCAGTCGCGAGATCGCCAGAACGCCGACGACTTCGCCTTGATGTTCCGCCACGGTAACGCCATCCGTCGGCACCAACCGATTGGCTACCCAGGCACGCACGTCGTCCGGAGGGTGGGCCGACGGTGCGAACGGAAGGTACTCGGCGCGCGACCGGATCAGGACCTCGGCGACCGCGTGTGCGTCGTCCGATGTGGCGATGCGCAGAACGAGAGTCGCGTTCAAGGCCGTCTCATCGGGCATCGCTCAACTCGCAACACTGTGCGCGAAGCGCCGTCGCTTTGCCGACGACTGCGATGCAATCGACGGCATCAGGGTTGAGCACGGTGCAGGAAGATGTCGATCGTGCGGACAAAGATGAAACCGAAGACGCAAAGGGCCCAGGTCAGTGTGACTGCGTAGGGACCAACGTTCGGCCGAAAGGGAATCCCTGCCGCATTGATCCAGAGACCGAGGACACAGGCGAGCGAAATCGCGTAAACGACGACGACCCATGGCGGAAACGGGCCCGGCTCGATTGCGCGGCGACGGCGAAACTGGGTCAGCAGCACGTACGAGAAGATCGCCGCGGCGACTGCGCTGGCCACCGGCCAGATGACGGACGCCGGGATATGAAGCAGGTTCAGGAGCGCGGGAATCAATGCCAGCGCGGTCACCAGGAGTCCTCCTTCGATATAGAGCCGCACCAGCCGGAGGTGCCGATCGGAGATCTCGCCCCCGAGTGCACCTCGAAGAGTGACGACCACCGCCGAAAAGCCGACGAACGACAACGACAGTGCTGCGAGGCTCAGGAGAAAGTCGGATTCTGAAGACGTCACGTTGGCTTCCTCCGAGGCTTGTGCTTGACGTGGTTGACAGAGCTCATGCGAACGGCTGGGACCGCCGCGCATGCTGCGCCGTTGGCGAAGCCAAGTGATTCGCTTCGCTCGACCATGATGTCTGCTTTGCCGGGCGTTGGCGAGAACTTTGAGAGGTGAGTTACTGGCTGGGTTTCCTCGCTGGCGGCGACTCGCCCGCGATGAAGTCGCTTGCTGTTCCGCACCGCGGCCACCCCAACGGATGATGGGCAAGGCCCCGGTGAACCGATGAAATTCCGGCTGTTGACAAAGCGGCGTGCGGTACTCGTATGGGTTCGGTTCGGAAGGGCTTGCTCCAGTTGCGATCAACACTCAGGTTGCCACCTGCACGGGACGGCGGTGCGGGCCATCGTGTCGCGACTGCTCGGGCAGCGGCAACTGCAGCCATGCCGCCCCGACGGCCCCGTGCCAAGGTCGACGGCCTGCAGCAGTTGCTTGCCCAGACCCTGTGGCCCATGGTGGAGACCGCGTTTCGGGACGTCGAGGATCAGGTCGAGGTGCGCCACTTTCGGCTCAACGATCTGCAGGTAGTCATCTCTCGCGCCGCGGCACGTGACGCAGCCCATCATGACGCGGGACGTCGGGTGACTCTCGAACTCTGGCCGCCTGCCGGACCCCGCGTGCTCGTGGTCGAGTGGAGCGGCCGTCGCCCTTACGTCGTGTTTCGACGCGACGGTGACTGGCTCGACTCCGTGGTCAACGCTCCGCGCCGATTGAAGTGAGCTGGGGTGTGATCACGCCATAGCGATCCGCCAGACGACGCGGTGATCGCTGAGTGCCATGCCGCGCATCGCCTGCGATACGCTCGCAGCGTGCGCGATTTCTCGTTCGGCTCCGTCGTGGCAGGCTTCGTCGCGGTACTGGTGGGCTACACCAGTTCGGCGGTGATCGTGTTCGAGGCGGCACGCGCGGCGGGTGCGACACCGGCGCAAACGGCGTCGTGGATGTGGGCGCTCGGCCTCGGCATGGGGCTCACGACGATCGTGCTGTCATTGCGTTACCGGATGCCGGTGCTCACCGCCTGGTCGACACCGGGCGCGGCATTGCTGATCACCGGAGTCGGCGGCCTGCCGATGGCCGAGATCGTCGGGGCCTTCGTGCTGACCGGTCTCGCGATCGTGGCGATCGGCCTCAGCGGCGCTTTCGATCGACTGATGAAGCGGCTGCCGGCGGCGCTGGCGGCGGCGATGCTGGCGGGGGTGCTGCTGCGCTTCGGACTCGACGCGTTCGGCGCGATGAAAAGCCAGTTCGCCCTCGTGTTCGCCATGTTCGCAACTTTCCTGCTCGGACGTCGCGCGTGGCCGCGCTTTGCCGTGCCGGTCGCGTTCGCCGTCGGCGTAGCGATCGCCGGCGCTCTCGGCCTGTTCGGACAAATCGAGTGGCCGACGGGCCTGACCCGGCCGGAGTTCGTGGCGCCGGAACTGTCCTGGACGGCCGCCATCGGTGTCACGCTGCCGCTGCTCGTCGTCACGATGGCTTCGCAGAATGTGCCTGGCGTGGCGACGCTGCAGGTGCACGGTTACAACCCGCCGGTGTCGCCGATCATCACGACGACCGGGGTGGCAACCACACTGCTGGCGCCTTTCGGCGGCTATGCATTCAACCTGGCGGCAATCACCGCGGCGATCTGCATGGGACCTGACGCACACCACGATCCCGCGCGTCGCTACACGGCGGCCGTGTCTGCCGGCGTGTTCTACGTTCTGATCGGCCTGTTCGGCGGGGCCGTGGCGGGTCTCTTTGCAGCATTCCCGCGTGAACTGGTGCTGGGCATCGCCGGGCTGGCATTGCTGGGAACGATCGGCAACGGCCTGGCGGCGGCACTGAAGGAAGAATCAACGCGCGATGCGGCCGTGATCACATTTGTCGCGACCGCGTCGGGCGTCACGTTGTTTTCGATCGGATCGGCGTTCTGGGGACTGGTGGCGGGGCTGCTGGCGCTGGCGGTGCGCAGCTGGCGTCGGCGCTGAGCGGTTCCAGAGATAGCCTTCGCAAGTTCGCCGGTCGGCACTATCGATCGCATTGCCAAAACCAATTTGTTCGAATGACACCCAATCCCTAGACTGGCTCGAGCAGTCAAGCGAAGAAAGCAACGGAGAGAACCATGCCAAACGAAATGACGTGCCCATTTTCGGGCGCCGCAATCAATCCCGCGGTGAGGGGCGGAGCCCAGACGAATGCCGCCTGGTGGCCCAATCAGCTGCGCCTGAACATCCTGCATCAGCACACTGCCAAGTCGGACCCGATGGGCGAGACGTTCAACTATGCCGAGGAGTTCAAGAGCCTCGACCTCAACGCAGTGGTCAAGGATCTTCATGCCCTGATGACCGACTCGCAGGCATGGTGGCCCGCGGACTGGGGTCATTACGGCGGCCTGATGATCCGCATGGCATGGCACAGTGCCGGCACGTACCGCACTGCCGACGGTCGTGGCGGCGCTGGATCAGGCAACCAGCGCTTTGCGCCCCTGAACAGTTGGCCAGATAACGGCAACCTCGACAAGGCCCGCCGCCTGCTGTGGCCGATCAAGCAGAAGTACGGCCGCAAGATCTCCTGGGCCGATCTGATGATCCTCGCCGGCAACGTCGCGCTGGAATCGATGGGGTTCAAGACGTTCGGGTTTGCCGGAGGACGTCCGGACATCTGGGAACCGGAAGAGGACGTCAACTGGGGCATGGAGAAAGCCTGGCTCGCCACCAGCGACAAGCCCGACAGCCGTTACTCCGGTGACCGCCAGCTCGCGAATCCGCTGGCCGCCGTGCAGATGGGCCTGATCTACGTGAATCCGGAAGGTCCGGACGGCAACCCGGATCCGGTGGCCTCGGGCCGTGACGTGCGCGAGACCTTCGCGCGCATGGCGATGAACGACGAAGAGACCGTGGCACTGGTGGCTGGCGGCCACACCTTCGGCAAAGCCCACGGCGCCGGAGACCCCAAGCTGGTCGGCCCCGAGCCCGAGGCAGCACCGATCGAAGAGCAGGGCCTGGGCTGGATCAACAAGCTCGGCACGGGCAAGGGCGTGGACACCACGACCAGTGGCATCGAAGGTGCCTGGAAACCGCATCCCACCCGATGGGACAACGGCTACTTCGACATGCTGTTCGGCTACGAGTGGGAGTTGACCAAGAGTCCGGCCGGTGCTCACCAGTGGGTCGCCAAGAATGTCAGGCCGGAGCACATGATTCCGGACGCGCACGATCCGTCGAAGAAGCATCCTCCGATGATGACCACGGCCGACCTGTCGCTGCGCATGGACCCGGCCTACGAAAAGATCTCTCGTCGTTTTCACCAGAACCCGACGGAGTTCGCCGATGCCTTTGCCCGTGCCTGGTTCAAGCTGACGCACCGTGACATGGGCCCGCGTGCCCGCTACCTCGGCTCGCTGGTGCCGAAGGAAGTATTGATCTGGCAGGATCCGATTCCCGCTGTGGATCACAAACTGGTCGACGAGCAGGACATCGCTGCGTTGAAGGCCAGAGTCCTCGCGTCCGGCCTGTCCATTTCCCAGCTGGTGACAACCGCCTGGGCGTCGGCTGCAACGTTCCGCGGCAGCGACAAGCGCGGTGGAGCGAACGGCGCGCGCATCCGCCTTGCTCCGCAGAAGGACTGGGAAGTCAACCAGCCTGCCGAACTCGCAAAGGTTCTGTCGAAGCTGGAAGCGATCCAGAAGGACTTCAACGGCGCGCACTCAGTTGGCAACGCAGGCGGCAAGAAGATCTCGCTGGCCGACCTGATCGTGCTGGGCGGCTGCGCGGCCGTCGAGGCTGCTGCAAAGAAGGCCGGCCACGATGTGAAGGTCCCCTTCTCGCCGGGGCGCATGGATGCCTCGCAGGAGCAGACCGATGTGGACTCGTTCGCCGTGCTCGAGCCGATGGCCGACGGATTCCGCAACTACGCGCGCAAGGGACTCGAGGCAGTGGCGGCTGAGCTGCTGGTGGACAGGGCGCAGTTGCTGACCCTGACCGCCCCAGAGATGACGGTGCTGATCGGCGGCCTGCGCGCACTGAATGCGAACGTCGGACAGTCCCGGCACGGCGTGTTCACCAAGCGCCCCGAGACGTTGAGCAATGACTTCTTCACGAACCTGCTCGACATGGGCACGAAGTGGCAGAAGTCCGCCGCATCGGACGGCGTGCTGGAAGGGCGCGATCGGACAACGGGCGAGGTCAAGTGGACGGGTACCGTCGTTGATCTGATCTTCGGCTCGAACTCCCAGCTCCGGGCGCTGGCGGAAGTCTATGCATGCAGCGACGCGCAGCAGAAGTTCGTGCGCGACTTTGTGGCGGCCTGGACCAAGGTGATGAACCTGGATCGATTCGACCTTGCGTGAACTCGGCAGCGTGCGGGCGACCATCGCGAAGATAACTACGCGGCCAGTGCCGAGCGTTCGGCGGACGTTGCATCGAGTTCGAGCTGCGCGACGATGAGCCGCTCATCGAAGTGATCAGGCGTCTGGTGCCAGCCGTTTCGCTTCAGCAGCCCGCACATTCCGTCGTTGTCGGCCAGCACATCGCCGCTCAGGCGCCGAATGCCCTGCGCCGCGGCGGAGTCGACGAGCTTGCCGAGCAGTAGCGCGCCGAGTCCAGCCCGCTGCCAATCGTCCGCAACCGCAAGCGCGAATTCGGCAACGTCGGTCGAATCGGGCGGCTCGCGTCGCACCCAACGTGCCTCGGCGACCTGAATCTCCCGACCTCCAGAGTCGATCGTCGTCGCCAGCAGCGCCATATGCGATGCGTAGTCGACCTCAGTCATGTAGCTCAGCGTCGCCTCCGGCAGTTCGTTCACCGGACCATGAAAGCGCCGGTAGCGCGTCGCCGGCGACAGCGCCGCGACGAAGGCCCGCTGCAGGGCGACGTCCTGCGGCAGTACGGGTCGTATCGTCACGCTGCGTCCGTCGCCCAGCTGGACGCGATCGATCAGCGTCGTCGGGTACCGGTGAATCCGGAACCGCGGGTCGGTCCGAGATTGTGCTGCGGCCTCCATCGAAATGACGTTCATGCCTGACTCCTGCGTTCGACTGTCCTGGCTTCACCGACGGAGTACGCCGCCAACCGGATGCAATCGTCGCGGGCCACGGTGTTCGCCGGATTTCAGTTCTGCAACGGTTGCGTATCAAAGACGCCGCTTAGCGGTCGCCGGTGTCCCTTGCTCAGGGATGAACCGTACGCAGGAGTGCGTTCCGTGAGCGTTCCGCGCCTTCCGCCCGTCGGCGGTCACGAGGGTCGTCCCAATTAGGATGTTGCGGCGCTCAGAGGCGAACCGTGCCTGGCACCATTGGAAATTAGCCGTATGGGCGGCTGGGCACGGCCAAGTGCGGAAGTTGAGCCTTCCCGATGACGCGCCGTGGAAGCGGGCGTCTCAGACCGCACCGATAATGACGTCCTTGTCCTTTTGGGCCGCATCAGACGATGACGATCGCACTGAATGAACTGTGGACCGGCATCGCGGCACTGGCGACCATCCTGCTTGGCGTGCGCATCAACCGATGGGTGCCGGTGCTGGCGGAGTACAGCATTCCGCCGGCCGTCACGGGCGGCCTGCTGATCGCGATCCTGCTCGCGGTCATCGGCGGAGTCGCCGACTTCAAGGTGACTTTCGGCGACACGTTGCGCAATGCGCTGTTGCTGATCTTCTTCGCCTCGCTCGGACTGACGGCCAAGTTCCGGCGTCTGTCGCGCGGTGGCGGAGCGGTGGCGCTGCTGTGCGTGCTGATTGCAGTTCTCGCCATCGCGCAGTCGGCGATCGGTGTCGCCATCGCGAGCGCCTTCGGGCGTCCCGCGGCACTGGGGGTCTTCCTGGGCAGCGTGCCCTTCCTCGGGGGCCACGGCACCACGGTCGCGTGGGCCGAGACCGAGCAGGCCGCCAACCTGCCGCACGCGCTGGAGATCGGCATGGTCTGCGCGACGCTCGGGCTGGTGTCCGGGGCGATCGTTTCCGGGATTGTCGGGACGCGTCTGGCCGAACACGCAGCGCGTTCGCCGGACCAGAGATGTCGCGCCGGTCGAGTCCGAGCCCGAGTGGCCGCAGGGGCCGTTCGATTCGGATCGCTGGATCACCGTGCTGCTCTGGCTGGCACTGAGCATCGGCCTCGGCCTGGCGGCGCGCCCGATCGTCGGCGAAGTGCTCGGCGTGACGATCCCGGCGTTCCTGGCGGTGCTGCTCGCGGCCGTGATCGTGACCAATGTCGCGGACCTGGCACGCATCCGCCTCGACCTCGCCGGGGCCGACCTGATCGGGACCCTGGCACTGCGTGTGTTCCTCGCGATCGCGATGCTGGGCCTGCAGCTCGCGGCCGTCGGTGATTCCGTGGGGCTGGTCGCGGTCGCAGTGCTCGCCCAGATCGTGCTGACAGCCCTGATTGCCGCGCTGCTGGTGTATCCACTCCTCAAGGGCCGCGATGGTGCGATCGGAGCCGCCGGCTTCGTCGGCTTCGGCCTCGGCGCGATGCCGGTCGGACTCGCCGCGATGAAGCGGCTGGCGCTCAAGTACGGCGATGCGCCCAGGGCCTTTCTCGTGATCACGCTCGCGGCATCGCTGTTCACCGATACGGCCAATGCGCTGATCGTTCAGGGGTTTCTGACCTGGTTCGGTCGATAGGTTCGCGATGGAGCGAACGTCGGCCTGACGCCTGCGGTGCTGCCGTTTCAAGATGGGCGCGCAGCGCGGGTCGAGAGTGCAGGATTCCCCCGATTGGCAGTCAACCGGTCTGCGACTAAACCGCGGGATTGCCGCGGAAGGCTCGCAGAGTAGCTTTCCGCGCACTTGGGTACAGGGCGACCGGCTCGACAGTCCGGCCTGCACCCCGACAATCGAGGAGGAACTCATG
Source organism: uncultured beta proteobacterium (assembly GCA_963769745.1). GTDB lineage: Bacteria > Pseudomonadota > Gammaproteobacteria > Burkholderiales > Burkholderiaceae_F > JALORV01. The sequence goes on along the minus strand of CAVYNB010000009.1, from coordinate 17,709 downwards.
CGAGCGATGAAGTGGCTGCTGATGGGTTTGACCGGAGTGGCATTGGCGTTCAATGCCAGCCGCCGACGAGACCTGCAATTCGCCGTACATGTCGAAGCTGATCAAGGGGCAGGAAGCGTACGTCCATGTCTGGACGCTGGGAGTCGAAGGACTCGGCGACGGCTTCGACAAGCTCGTCACGATCGATGTCGACCCGAAGTCGAAGAGCTACGGCAAGGTCGTGCACAGCGTATCGGTCGGTGCGCGCGGCGAGGCCCATCACATGGGGTTCACCGACGATCGCCGTTACCTGTGGGCCGGGGGACTCAGCAACAACCAGATCTACGTGTTCGATGTCGGCTCGAACCCGGCCAAGCCGAAGCTGGTAAAGACCATCGGCGACCTCGTTGCCAAGTCGGGCTATGTCGGACCGCACACGTTCTACGCGATGCCCGGACGGATGCTGATCGGCACGCTGTCCAACGCCAAGGACAGCGGCGGCCAAACCGGCATGGTCGTCTACAACAACAAGGGCGAGTTCGTTGCCAAGTACGACCTGCCCACGGACGAGATCGGCGGTGTCAAGGGTGACGGCTACGGTTACGACGTGGCGATCAACCCGTCGAAGAACGCCTTGCTGACCTCGAGCTTCACCGGCATCGACAACTATCGCCGCCCCCTTGGCGATGTGGTCAGCGACGCCGCGGCGATGAAACGCTTCGGCAACACGATGGTGCTGTGGGACCTCAAGGCGATGAAGCCGCAGCAGATCCTCGCGGTGCCCGGCGCGCCGCTGGAGATCCGCTGGTCGCTGGTGCCCAAGGACAACTGGGCGATCACGGCGACGGCACTGACCTCGAAGCTCTGGCTGGTCAAGCAGGACGCTGCCGGCAAGTGGCAGGCGAAGGAGGTCGGCACCATTGGCGATCCGGCCAAGATCCCGTTGCCGGTGGACATCTCGATCCGCGCCGATGCGAAGGGGCTGTGGGTCAATACCTTTTCCGACGGCATGACCCGCTACTTCGATCTCACCAATCCCGAGCAACCGAAGCAGACCTATGCGAAGCAGACCGGCAAGCAGGTCAACATGATCTCGCAAAGCTGGGACGGCAACCGTGTGTACATCACGTCGAGCCTGCTCGAGCGCTGGGACAAGGCGGGCGCGGACAACGAGCAGTTCCTGCGGGCCTTCCGCTGGGACGGCAAGGAACTGCAACCGCTGTTCGAGGTGGACTTCACCAAGGAGAAGCTCGGGCGTGCGCACCACATGAAGTTCAGCGCGCGCTGAACGGCGACAGAGAGCCGCACGATGCGGGCGCTCGCGCTGGCGTTCCTGTTCGGGCTGTCGGCGGCCACGGCGTGGGCCGCCGCCGACCCGATGCAGGCCCATGCGCCGAGCATGGAGTTCGTGCCGCCGGCGCCGGGCACCTACCAGTTGCAGCGCATCCAGCGCGTGCCCGATGCGCTGCTGCGCGATGCGCGCGACCGCCAGCGCCGGCTCGGCTCGCTCACCCGTGGCAAGGTGACGCTGCTCACGTTCTTCTACACCTATTGTGTCGACGAGTGGGGTTGTCCGTTCGCCTACCGCACGATGATCGGACTGCGCGACGAGCTGACGCGGCGTGGGCACGCGAGCCGGGTGCGCTTTGTCAGCATCAGCTTCGACCCGACCCACGACACGCCGGACGTCCTGTGGCGCTATGGCGGCGGCCTCAAGGCCGACTCCGGCCTGGCGTGGGAGTTCCTGACCGCGCGCAACATGGCCGAACTGGTGCCACTGCTCGAGGACTTCGGGCAGGATGTGCGCGTCGAGAAGGATGCAAGCGGCCGGCCGATGCGCACGATCAATCACATGCTGAAGCTCTTCCTGATCGACCGCGACGGCGTGGTACGCGAGATCTATGCGCTCGACTACCTGCATCCGGCGATGATGGTCAATGACATCGAGACGCTGCTGATGGAAGATCGCGCTCCCGTGGCGGGCCGTTGAGCCGGCGCCGCGCCTGTGCGCGACCGGAAGTGCCGCGAGGAACCGCACCTGTCCGGCCAGCAGACGACACCACGCAGTCAGCGGGGTCTTCGGCAGGCACCGGTTCCGGGGATGTCACCGTGCGGCCGTGGAGTTAGACTGCAAATCGCTTTGCCTGGTCGCAAGGCCTCCTTTCCCTCTCATGGAGATTCAACGATGAAACGCATCCTGAGCGCGACGGCAGCGCTGCTGTTCTCGACCGCGGCACTGGCCTTCCATTGCCCCGCCGACATGGCGAAGATCGATGCCGCGATGGCCAAGAATCCGAAACTGACCGAAGCCCAGATGGCCGAAGTCAAGAAGTACCGTGCCGAGGGCGAGACGCTGCACAAGGCCGGCAAGCACCAGGAGTCGGTCGACACGCTGGCCAAGGCGATGAAGATCCTCAACATCTCGTAATTGTTTCCCGCCGTGATGCGCCGCCTGCGGGCGGCGTTTCTTTTTCCGGATCACGCGGCAGTGTTACCGCTGGCCGGCTGAGTGGCTGTGATGCGCCGTTTGCAGACTCGCTTCGCTGGACGGTCCCGTGATTGAGGAACGGCGCGGTCTGCCGCCCGGGTCGAATGTCGGCACGCAGTTGCGCGCGCGGCGCGCGAAGCTGGCGCGTGAACAACGGTCGCGCGAGGCTGAGTCGACCACCCTCGCGGCGGATACGGCGCGGGCAGCCCGCAGAGAGCAGCTCGCTTTGCCCAGCGCTGAGGGCTGGTTCGCGGCGCAGGGCTGGCAGCCGTTCCCGTTCCAGCGTGAGGTCTGGCAGCACATCGCTCTAGGCCGCTCGGGGTTGCTGCACGCGACCACCGGCAGCGGCAAGACCTACGCGGTCTGGTTCGGGCTGCTCAACCGGGCGCTGGCGGGCGAAGTGCAGGGCGGCGGCCTGCGGCTGCTGTGGATCACGCCGATGCGTGCGCTCGCGGCCGATATCGCGCGCGCGCTCGAAGCACCACTGCTGCAGCTCGGTCTCGACTGGAGTGTCGGGGTGCGCACCGGCGACACGGAGTCGAGCGAGCGCACCCGCCAGTCGCAGCGATTGCCCGAGGCGCTCGTGACAACGCCTGAGAGCCTGACCCTGCTTCTCACGCGTGCCGATTCGCCGGCACTGCTCGACGGCGTCGAACTCGTCGTGGTCGACGAATGGCACGAGCTGATGGGCACCAAGCGCGGCGTGCAGCTACAGCTGGCGCTCGCGCGCCTGCGCCGCTTCGCGCGCGAGCGCGCGAAGCGCAGCATGTTTGCTCCCCGCCCGGGGGCGGGGCAGGGCGGTGGGGGACTTGAAGGGGGCGAAGGCCCCATACCGCACGCTGAGCTTGCGGTATGGGGCCTGTCCGCGACGCTGGGCAACACCGGGCACGCGATGGAAGTGCTGTTGGCCGGTGCGCCCGGCGTGATGGTTCGCGGCGCCGTTCCCAAGGAGATCGTCGTCGACACGCTGCTTCCGGACGAACCCGGACGCTTCCCCTGGGGCGGACATCTCGGTATCCAGATGCTCGAACCGGTCGTCCGCGAGATCGAAAGCGCCTCGACGACCCTCGTCTTCACCAATACGCGCTCGCAGGCGGAGATCTGGTACCAGTCGCTGCTCGAGGCGCGGCCGAAGTGGGCCGGCGTGATCGCGCTGCATCACGGCTCGCTCGACAAGGAAGTGCGTGAGTGGGTCGAACGCGGGCTCAAGGAGGGGCGACTGAAGGCGGTGGTCGCCACCTCCAGCCTCGACCTCGGGGTCGACTTTCTGCCCGTTGAACGCGTGCTGCAGATCGGCAGTCCGAAGGGCGTGGCGCGATTGCTGCAGCGTGCCGGCCGCAGCGGACATGCGCCCGGGCGCGCATCGCGCGTAACGATCGTGCCGACGCACACGCTCGAACTCGTCGAGGCCGCGGCAGCGCGCGCGGCCGTCGCGCAGGGCCGGGTCGAACCGCGCTACGCGCCCGAGCGACCGCTCGATGTCCTGGTGCAGCATCTCGTGACCCTTGCCGTCGGCACCGGCTTCCGCGAGGACGAGGCACTGGCGGAGATCCGCACGGCCTGGAGCTACCGTGAGCTCAGCGACGAGGAGTTTGCGTGGGCGCTCGACTTCGTCGGCCGCGGCGGCGAGTCGCTGCGCGCCTATCCCGAGTATCACCGCGTCGTCCGTGATGCCGAGGGCGTCTATCGGGTGGAGGACCGGCGCATCGCGCGCAGGCACCGCATGTCGGTCGGGACCATCGTGTCCGACGCCTCGATGCTGGTGAAGATGCTCAACGGCCGCAATCTCGGCACCATCGAGGAGTCGTTCATCTCGCGGATGCGCAAGGGCGATACCTTCGTGTTCGGCGGCCGCCTGCTCGAACTGGTGCGCATTCACGAGATGACGGCGTACGTGCAGCCCGCCAGGCGGCGCAGCGGTACGGTGCCACGATGGTCCGGCAGCAAGATGCCGCTGTCGACCGAGATGGCCGACGCATCCCTGCGTGAACTCGAAGGCGCGATTGCCGGCCGCTACGACGCACCCGAGATGCAACTGGCCAGGCCGTTGATCGAGCTGCAGGCCAAATGGTCGGCCGTGCCGACGCGCACGGCCCTCGTCGTCGAGTCGCTGAGATCGCGCGAAGGTCGGCACCTGTTCGTCTATCCATTTGCCGGGCGCCACGCGCACCTCGGCCTCGCGTCGCTGCTGGCCTACCGGATCGGGCAGGGCACGCCGTCGACCTTCTCGATCGCGATCAATGACTACGGGTTCGAGCTGCTCTCGCCGGTGGACATCGACTGGATGGGCGCCTGGCAACGTCGATCAGGGACGCTGCTCGGCGATACGGACCTGCTCGACGACGTCCTGGCGAGCCTGAACGCCGGCGAACTCGCGCTGCGCCGGTTCCGCGAAGTGGCACGCATCGCCGGGCTGGTGTTCCAGGGATTTCCGGGTGCACCCAAGTCGATGAAGCAGCTCCAGGCGAGCTCTGGGCTGTTCTACGAGGTCTTCCGCAAGTACGACGCCGGCAACCGTCTGCTCGCCCAGGCGGAGCGCGAAGTGCTCGAGCAGGAGCTGGACATCGGTCGCCTGCGCGCGGCGCTCGCGCGCATGCGGGGGCAGCGCATCGTCTACCGCCTGCTTGCGCGCCCGTCGCCGTTTGCATTTCCGCTGATGGTCGAACGCCTGCGCGAGCAGGTGACGACGGAAAAACTGTCCGCGCGAATCGAGCGCATGCTCGCCGAACTCGAACAGGCGGCCCGCTAGGACCTACAAGATATTGTGTGACCATGTGCTGCTGGCCAACATCTAGTACACCAATCGTGGTGCCTTGCACAGCCAGTCGATGTGTTTTCAGAGGGAAAACGGCGTTGTTCACACGCAATTTCCCTCTGAAAAGTTGATTTCTCCTCTTGTAATTCGTTGCGTTTCCTCTAGGATCGCGGTCACCCAACGAGAGCGCTCTTGCATTTCACTCGAGAACGCTGTCGCTGTGGCACTCAAAACCTCAGAGGAGAACTCGATGGCAACAAAGAAGGCAAAGAAGGCAACGAAGAAGACGGCGAAGAAGGCTGCGCCGAAGAAGGCTGCGAAGAAGACGGCGAAAAAGGCCGTAAAGAAGGTCGCGAAGAAGGCACCGGCCAAGAAGGCCGCCAAGCCGAAGGTCAAGCGCAAGCCGAATGCCGCGTTCATGAGACCGCTGATGCCGAGTGGCCCGCTCGCCGCGATCGTCGGCTCGGTGCCGATGCCGCGCACGGAAGTCACCAGCAAGATCTGGGCGTACATCAAGAAGAACAAGCTGCAGGACTCGGTCAACCGCCGCATGATCAACGCCGACGACAAGCTGAAGGCGCTGTTCGGCAAGGCGCAGGCCTCGATGTTTGAACTGACCAAGTACGTCAGCAAGCACCTGAAGTAGGCGCGCGCGGGCTCGTCCCGCAGACTGCGTCAATGATCGCCCGGTGGCCGCCAAGGTGCCGGGCGATTTTCTTTGGTCAGTGGCATCAGAATTCCGCCACGCTTTGCTCAACGGCTTTCTCGCCGAGGGTGTAGCCGCTGCCCTGCGCGACCCACGCGCGGGCGAAGCGAAGGTTGGAGGCAAACCCGGCATGCACGCGGTACAGCGGTTCGCCTCGATGCACTGTCTCGCCGAGTTTGCGGAAGAGATCCACTCCGGCTCCGTGCACCTTGGGTGCCCCGGTCAGGCGTGCCAGTCGCACCAGGCGCTCGTTGTCGATTGCGCTGACGATGCCATCCTGCGGGGCTTCGACTTCGAACGAGTGTGGCGCGAGGTCCGGTCGGTCGGGGTCGAAGTCGTGGCGCCCCTGCGCGTCGATGATCGCGCGCATCTTCGCCAATGCCCGGCCGGAGTCGAGGATGTCGCGCGCGATCGCAAAACCCTCGCCGCCGCGCACGTCGGGATCGAATTCGATGACGCGGCCGGCCAGCCGCAGCGCCTTCTGACGCAGATCGGCAGGCGCGCGCGGGTCGCCGGCGAGAACGCGCATCACGTCACGGGCCTCGAGCGACGGGCCGATCCCGTTGCCGACCGGCTGGCGACCGTCCGTGATCACCACATCGAGGGTCAGGTGCAGTCGCTCGGCGACATACTCGAAGAGCTTGCGCAATCGCTGAGCCTCCGGCATCGAGCGCACTTTGGCGCTCGGCCCCAGCGGCAGGTCGAGCACCAGGTGCGTGGAGCCCGCCGCGATCTTCTTCGACAGGATGGACGCCACCATCTGCCCCGGCGAATCGAGTGACAGCGGGCGCTCGACCGCGATCAGCGCATCGTCGGCGGGCGATAGCTCGGCGGTCCCGCCCCAGGCGAGACAGCCGCGCAGCTCACGCACGATCTCCTGCATGCGATCAAACGAGAGTTCGACATTGGCCAGGCACTCCATCGTGTCGGCCGTACCCGCCGGCGAAGTGATCGCGCGCGACGAGGTCTTCGGAATCAGCATGCCGTGCGCCGCAACGATCGGCACGATCAGCATCGACGTGCGGTTGCCCGGAATGCCGCCGATCGAATGCTTGTCGACCACCGGGCGCTCGTGCCAGTCGAGGCGACGGCCGGCCGCGACCATCGCTTCGGTCAGGTACACGACCTCTTCGCGGTCGAGATCGAAGTGCCCGGTCGCGACCACGAAGGCGGCGAGCTCGAGCTTGCTGTAGCGGTGCTGTGCGACGTCGCGCATGATCGCCAGGTAGTCAGCGCGCTCGAGCCGATCGCCACCGATCTTGCGACGCAGCGCACTCATCGAGTCCGGCGACGACGCGTGCTCTACCTGTACAGGCGCTCCCGCCGCCGCACCGAGCTGACGATAGGCATCCTCGGACAGGCCGACTTCGGTCTCGCCGACGATCGCCGGATCGTCGACGATGTTGAGCGTTGCCAGGATAGATCGCCCGTTTGCCCGAATCTCGATCCTCGACAGTGCCTGGAAGCCTTCGGTCAGATAAAGGGGGCACCTGCGGTGCAGATACGCCACGTTCTCGCGATAGGTGTCGATGCCGACGCGGCGGACGCGCAGCGCAGTGCCTGCATCGCCGGCGGCGGGCGACTCAGATCTCATAGCGTGTGGCCGGTGCGGCAAGGGTCGTCGGCCATTTCAGTTCCCGTGCGATGCGCGCGGAAAGCATGTGCGAGGCCTCGGGTTCGCCGTGCACCAGATAGGTCATCTTCGGCTTGCGCTGCGCTCCTTCCAGCCAGCCCATCAGCGCGTCCTGGCCGGCGTGCGCCGACAGCCCGCCGAGCGTGTGGATCGAGGCGCGTACCGGAATCAGCTCATTGAACATGTGCACCGCGCGCGCACCGTCGACGATGCGTCGGCCGAGCGTGCCTGCGGCCTGAAAGCCGGTGAAAAGCACGCCGCATTCGCGCCGCGGCAGGTTGTGCCGCAGGTGGTGGCGAATCCGTCCTGCCTCGCACATGCCGCTCGCGGCGATGATCACCGCACCGGTGCGGATCGAGTTGAGGAACATCGAATCGTCGACGTTCTCGGTGTAACGCAATGCGAACGGCAGTTTGCGGGCGCGCTCGGCCCGGTGGAACTCGTGCGCCAGTTCATCCAGGGCTTCGAGATGACGAAACGTGACCTCACTGGCCTGCGTCGCCAGGGGCGAATCGACGAACACCAGCGGCACGCGTACGCGATTCGCCTTGGCCAGCCGGTACAGCAGCACCAGGAATTCCTGGGTCCGGCCGAGCGCGAAGGCGGGCACGATGACGTTGCCGCGCCGTTCCTGCAGCACGTCGTGCATGACGTCGACCAGTTCGGCTTCGGTTGCCTCCATGCTGCGGTGATTGCGATCGCCGTAAGTCGACTCCAGCACCAGTACGTCCGCCTCGACGAGCGGGTCGCGATCGCGCACGACCAGCGGCGAGGCTTCGCCGAGGTCACCCGACACGACGAGCAGGCGAGTGCGCCCGCCATCATGGAGGCGGACTTCCGCGAACGCCGCGCCGACGATATGCCCGGCACTGCGCAGCCGTACCGAGACGGTGGGATGCGGCTTGAACTCCACGTCATAGGGCACGCCGATCAGTCGCAACGCCAGCCGATCGACATCCTCGGCGGTGTACAGCGGCGCCTCGGTGACGGGCGTGCGACGGCCGCGCGGGTGGCCCTTCGCGCCACGCGTCTGCACATGCGCGCTGTCCTTCAGCATCACCGGGACCAGGTCGGCTGTCGGCTTGGTGCAGTAGATCTGCGGCGCGTGTCGGCCCGGGACGGCGAAGCGGGGGAGCAGTCCGCAGTGATCGACGTGGGCATGCGTCAGCAGCACGAAGTCGAGGCGGCCGAGGTCGCGCGCATACGCCTCGCGGTTCCGGCGGGGTGCCTCGCGGCCGCCCTGGAACATGCCGCAGTCGACCAGGAAGCGCACATCGCCGGCCTCGACCAGCAGGCTCGACCCGGTCACTTCGCCGGCGGCACCGTGGAATGTAAGACGCACGCGTTCACTTCCCTGTCGGTTGGACGATTCCAGTCTAGCGACCGAACGACCCGCCGCAGCGCAACGCTATGCTTCCTTGAGTTATGCCAAGCATCGTGCTCGCCACACTCAATGCCCGCTACGCGCACGCGTCGCTCGGGCTGCGCTGCCTGCGCGCCAACATGGGCGAGCTGCGCGACGACACCGTCATCCGCGAGTTCGTGATTCGCACGCCGCCCGAACAGATCGTTGCCGACCTGCTCGCTCTGCAGCCGAGGATCGTCGGCCTGGGCGTCTACATCTGGAATGTCCGGCAGACGAGCCGCGTCGTCGAGCTGCTGAAGGCCGCCGCGCCGCGCATCGTCGTGGTGCTGGGTGGGCCGGAGGTGAGTCACGAGATCGACGCCCAGCCGATCTGCCGGCGGGCGGATTACATCGTCACCGGCTGGGGCGATACGACCTTCCCGCGACTTGCGCGCCAGCTGCTCGTGGGCCCACGGCCGCTCGCGAAGGTGCATGCGGGCGAACAGGCACCGCTCGCGGACCTCGCGTTGCCCTACGCCGAGTACTCGTCCGAGGATCTGCGGCATCGGCATGTCTACGTGGAGGCGTCGCGCGGCTGCCCGTTCAAGTGCGAGTTCTGCCTCTCTGCGCTCGACAGGACCGCATGGCCGTTTCCGCGCGAGAGCTTCCTGCAGGAACTCGACAAACTGTGGCAGCGCGGTGCCCGTCGCTTCAAGTTCGTCGACCGCACGTTCAACCTGCGGACCGAGACCTCGGTCGCCATCCTCGACTTCTTCCTGCAGCGACTTGAGCGCTCGCCGGACGATCCGCCGTTCCTGCACTTCGAGCTGATCCCGGATCACCTGCCGGCGGCGCTGCGCGCACCGCTGGCGCGGTTCCCGCGCGGGTCATTGCAACTCGAGATCGGCATCCAGACCTTCAATGCCGACGTGCAGGCGCTGATTTCGCGACGGCAGGACAACGCTGCGGCTGCGGCCAACCTGCGCTGGCTGCGCGAGCACACCGCAGCGCACCTGCACGTCGACCTGATCGCCGGATTGCCGGACGAAGACCTCGACTCACTGGCGGCGGGCTTCGATCACCTGGTTGGCCTGGGTCCACACGAGATCCAGCTCGGAATCCTGAAGCGATTGCGCGGCACGCCGATCGTCCGCCACAGCGAACGCTGCGCCATGCGCTACAGCGACGAAGCCCCGTATGAAGTGCTGTCGACCGGACGGATCGACGCCGCGACGCTGCAGCGGATCAAGCGCTTCGCCCGCTACTGGGATCTGGTCGGCAACTCCGGACGATTTCCGCGGACGCTTCCGCGCCTGCTGGGTGACGCGCCTTTCGCCCGGTTCATGGACTTCGCCGACGCCATGTTTGCGTCGACCCGCCGCACGCACGGCTTCGCCGTCGAGGAACTTTATGGCGCAGGTGCATGCGGGACTGATACGAAGTGGAGTACCAGAAGCCGATGCATCGATGCTGCTGGCGCTGGACTACCGCGACAGCGGGGCGCGCGGCAGACTGCCGTTCGCGACACCGGGGCTGGGTCGTCAGCGTGTCGCAGCCCGGCCATCGGTCACGCTGGAGCGGCAGCGGCGCCACGTGCGCGACTGAGCCATCCGGCGTCGACTGTCCCGGCGGTTCGGTGTATCGGCTGAATGGACGCCGCAGTCGCGGTCGATTCGGTGTTTCGGCGCCGGCATCCGACCGCTAGCATCGCCGATACAGGAGCTTCGGTATCGACCATGGCCTGGGCAGCGATCGAGACGATTCCGATACGCATCGACGCGCCGATTTCTGCGGAGCGCGCCGAGGCCGTGCATGCTGCGCTGCTGACGCGGGCGCTGCCGCTCGCCCGATGGGTGCATGGCCGCGCGGAGCCTCTGGCCACGGCATCGCTCGTAGCGGACGGCTCCAGTCTCGCGCTGCTGACCGCCGCGCACATCTTCGACCACGTTTCCGCAGGTGACCTTGCCGTGCCGCTGCCAAAAGAGTCGGCGTGGGCGTGTCTGCGTTCGGTACGCCTGCGCGTCATCGTTCATCCGGAACGCGATCTCGCCATGGTGTGGCTCGACGATTCCGCACTGGCACGTCGCCTGCGCGCCAACTGGATGCCGGTGTCCACGGCACAGCTGCGCCTCGACGACGGGGATGGTCGCACTCCGCGCATCTACGCGGTGGCTGGCTATCCGGTGTCGCAGGCACGGCGTCACGAGGGCTCGGTCTACATGAAACCGGTCGTGGTGTTCACCAATGCGCTCGACGCTGAACGACTCGCCTACGCTCGCACCGCCGAGCGCATGGACGGCCTTGCGATCCATACGCCGGAACTGGACGGCGTCTCGGGTGCGCTGGTCTGGGCCATCCACGAGGACGAGCCCTCGGCCGACTGCCTGCTGCGTGCGGCGGCTGTGCAGGTCGGCTTCGCTCACGATCGCTACGTGCGTACCGAGTCGCTACGCTCGGCGCCGGCGCTCTTCAGGCGCTTCCGCTAGCGCAGCTGCGCACGTCGCTCGACGCGCCGGCCGTTTGCCACGTTCGCAGAATGCAGTCTCGGCTCAGGCAGGCACTTCGACGTTCAGCGCCAGACCTGGTTCGGCGTGTCGGCGAGGCGCCGGAGCGTCAGCGTGTACGCCACTTTCGGTATCGACGGCGGGAAGCGACGATCCGTCGAACATCTCGGCTGCCGCCATCGTTTCGGGGATGTCCGACACCTGCCGCGGACTGTCCGGGATGGCCGTGGCAAGAAGGACGAGAAATGTCGCTGACGCGCCGAACACGGCACCGGTCAGCGTGGGGCGGGTGCCTCGCCGGGTTTTGCGGGACTTCGCGGGAGTTGTCGGGGTCGGCATGTCAGGTCTCCAATGACGGGCCGCGTGCGCCATGGCGCCGCGTCGATGCGAGCTGCATCGGATGACTCGGACAGTAAGGCCGTGTGGTTGCGACGACGACCGACAAAGCGGTGCGCCCGACGCGGACTATTCGACAGTCGCGTGCGACCGGTTCAGGGTCAGGCGAGGGCGCAGACGCAGGTGCCGGTGATCAGCCGTGCGCCCAGCGCGAGTGCCGTGGCAGCGATGCCTGAAGGAACATCATCTGATCGGCGAGGATGCGGCGATTGCTGAGGATGAAGCCTTCATTGCGGCAGACGGCATAGGGCACGTAGAGCAGGGGCATGTGTGCTTCTTCGGGCCGTCGGCTGCCCTTGCGCGTGTTGCACGAACGGCAGGCGGTGACGACGTTGGTCCACTCATGGCGGCCACCGCGCGATACCGGCAGGATGTGTTCCACGGTGAGGTCGAGTTCCGCGAAGTGCCCGCCGCAATAGGCGCAGACCTGCCGGTCGCGGGCGAACAGCCGATGCTTGGTGAGGCCGACATGCGCGTGGCCGAACGGGATCCGGTGGCGCCCGCGGATCATCACGATCGAGCTCGTGAGGAATTCGGAGCGCAGGCCCGTGGCCTCCTGCAGTCCACCGGCCATGCCGAAGAGGTTTTCACCGAGATCGGTGACGACCTTGCCTGACGCGTAGTAGCGCGCAGCTCGCTGCATCAACGCCCAACGGACCGGCTGGCCCTGGGAGTCGATGATCAGGATCTTCGGTACGTACTCCGGCGCATAAGCCATGATGCCGCAGATTGTGCCACGCGGCAGGCTCGTGCGGCGGGTCGAATTACGGCAGCGGCCGACCCCAGTCAGCGGCGTGGAAGGCGATCTGCGTGCCGTCGTCGAGCTGTACCACCGGCTGCGGCTCGCCCGCCGAGCGGAGAACGACCACGCGCCCATGCGAACCGTCGGCACGGTGCTGCACGTCGTCGCCGTCGTGCAGCCCGTGACGCATCAGCTCCCGCAGGATCTCCAGGACCTTGCGGTCATGCGTGATGCAGTCGAGCTTGTCCTGCAGGGACAGTGGCGGCGAGCTGCGCGGTGCGTGGGATTCCATTGCGAGGCGAAAACGACGTGACGCGGCATTCTGGGCGGACGTCGCGGAGCGCGGAATTCGGTCTTACCCGGGGCAGGCAGTTCAACGGCGATCGCCGTCGCGAATCCGCCACGGGTCCATGCCGGTCTCGGTCCGGTCGACGACACCGGCCTTGTTGAAGTAGATGAACATCGCTGCGTAGAACCCGCCCTGGATGAAGTAGCGGTACATGAAGGCCGTCTCGTCCTTCAGGAAAAACGTGAACGTCTCGGCCGGCGGGCCGAACTCGCGCAGGATGTCGGCGCGGGTATCACGCCCGCTCTTGATGCGTGCGAACACCTCGTCGCTCATCATTTGTTCGGTGCGCACGACGCGGCCCTGGGCATCGAAGTCGATGTTCCATACGAACTGGCTGCCGGGCTGGCCGGAGTACTGCCAGCGCGAGCCGCCGCCGGGCAGCGACATCGTGGCTGTCGGGGTGCCTGCCGTCGAGCGGACCGAAGACTCGTCTGCACCGGGGCGGACCGAGCCCGGCATGCTGCAGGCGGCGAGGGTGGAGGTCAGGAGGAGTGCGGGCAGAATGCGACGAAGCATATGCACAATCCTTTCGCGCGCGACTACGCTGCGCACCTATATTAGGTCAGGGAGGTGACCATGAAATGGCTCAGGCGCATCGTGGTGGCGGTGGCGGCGGTCATCGCGCTGCTGCTGGTCATCGGGATGCTGTTGCCGTCCGGGTTCAAGGTGCAGCGATCGGTACAGGTCGCTGCGCCACCGTCCAAGATATACCCATTGATCGCCGATCCGCGGCAATGGAAGAACTGGACCGTCTGGAACCAGCGCGACCCGGCGATGCAGATGCAGTACTCGGGCGCGGAAAGTGGCGTGGGCGCGAAGTGGAGCTGGCAGAGCAAGACCGAGGGCAACGGCGTAATGGAGTTCACGGCGGCCGTGCCGAACGAGCGGATCGTCTATGCGCTGTCGTTTCCGGAGATGGGCATGACGTCGCGCGGCGAATTGCAGTTGGTGCCCGACGGTGCCGGAACGCGCGTCACGTGGACCAACGAGGGCGACATGGGCAGCAGTCCGATCAATCGCTACTTCGGCCTGATGATGGACTCGCTCGTCGGCCCGGACTTCGAGGGCGGACTGAAGAACCTGAAGGCCCTGGCCGAGCGCGGATAGGCGGGCTTCTCCGGAGCGCGCCCGGGCCATGGCGCCGGCATGCGACCGAGGCCGGTGTGAGCACGCTGGCCACTCGCGCTCTGGTCGCGACGACCGGAATCCAGGCCGCGGCAGCGTGCGCGGCGCTCACGATCCCGTCGATCTCGCCGGTGATCGCCGCACAACTGGACGTGCCGGCGTCGATGGTCGGCACGTACATCTCGTTGCTGTACATCGGTGCGTCGACGGCCGCGCTGGCAGGCGGGGGTGTCGTGCTGCGTTACGGCGCGATGCGGCTGTCGCAGGCCTGCCTGCTGGTCTGTGCGATTGGCCTATTGCTGACGCTGTTTCTCGGTATAGGCGCAGGACCTCTGGCGCTCGTGGCCATCGCACTATCGTCAGTCGCGATCGGCGTGGGCTACGGCCCGATCACACCCGCCTCGAGCCACGTGCTGGCGAAGACGACACCACGCGAACGCATGGCGCTGATGTTCTCGATCAAGCAGACCGGCGTGCCGGCGGGAACGGCCCTGGCGGGGCTGATCGTTCCGCCGCTGACCATCGCATTCGGCTGGCAGGTCGCGGTGGTTCTGATAGCAGTGGCGTGCATCGTCGTTGCCGTGGCATCGCAACCGCTGCGCGCGCCGCTGGACGATGACCGCGATCGCTCCGCGCGACTGTCGGCGCAATCGCTGATCGGAGGCCTCTCGCTGGTGGCGCACTCGCCCGCGCTGCGGACGATGTCTCTGGTGTCGTTCGTCTATGCGGGCATGCAGATGTCGGTGGCGGGATTCATCGTCGCCTATCTGCATACCGAGATCGGATTCGGGCTGGTGGCGGCGGGAACCGCACTGACCACCGCCAGCGTGGCCGGCGTGGTCGCCCGGATCAGCTGGGGCTCGATCTCGGATCGCACCGGGGCGCCGCGCGCAGTCCTGGCGGTGATCGGATTCCTGATGGCGGGCGCGTCGGTCGCTGCGGCTCTGTTCACGCCATCCTGGCCGATGCTGGCGATACTGACAGTCTCCGCCGCGCTCGGCGCCACGGCGATCGGCTGGAACGGAGTATTTCTCTCTGAAGTCGCGCGGTTGGCTCCCTCAGGCGAAGCCGGTCGCGCGACGGGCGGCTGCCTGTTCTTCACCTACGTCGGCGTGGTGATCCTGCCGTTCCTGTTCGGCTGGCTGCAGCGTGCCAGCGGCAGCTACGCGCTGTGCTTCGTCGTGGCGGCCGGCGTGTGCACCGCGGTGGCAATGCTGCTGGTCTTCACCGGACGCGGGGAGCGCGCGCAACGCTGACACGGCCGCCTGTTGCGCATGCCGCGACGTACATTCGTGCCGACGCATGCGATCATTCCCGAATGCGACACCTTGCCTGGCTGATGTTCCTGCTGGCACCTACGTGGGCCGCCGCCACGACGGCCGCGCTCGGTCCGTTTGGCCTGGATGTGCCGGCACGCGGTTTCAACGAGCACTGTGTCAAGCTCGACGCCGGCGAGCGCGTCCGATACCGGTACAGCGCGAGCGGCGAGGCGGACTTCAACATTCACTACCACCGCGGCAGCGAGGTCCACTACCCGGTCAAGACGACCGCGAGCCGAGCGGCCGATGCGACGTTCACCGCACCGCACGCCGACACGTACTGCCTGATGTGGGAACGCAAGGGCGAAGGTGCGGTAAGGATCGACGGATCGGTCGAGCGCCTGGCACGCTAGACGGGCGTCACAATGGCCGCGGATTTGCGGCCGATAGACTGCAGTGATGCCGTCGCACAATCCTACGCACAGTCCCACGCACGACACCGCGCGCGAAGCCACGGACGAGATCGAGCTCAAGCTGCAGTTGCCGGACGGTGCCGCCGAGGCACTGCCGCGCGCACCACTGCTGAAGGACTCGCTATCCCGTACCGCGCGGCTCGATGCGACCTACTTCGATACCGTCGATCGACTGCTGCAGCGACATGGCATGGCACTGCGACTGCGTCGTTCCGGCCGGAAGTGGTTGCAGACGCTGAAGACCACCGGCACGGCGCGTGGCGGATTGAGCACACGGCTCGAGTGGGAGTCCGCTGCGAAGCTCGTCAGAGGCGCACCGCGGATCGATCTGGCCTTGCTCAAGGACTCGCCGCTGCCTGCCTTGCTGTCGCAGCACAAGAAGTCCGGGCCGTTGCATCCTGTCTTCCGAGTCCGGGTAGCGCGCACGCTGTGGGATGTCAGCTACAAGCGCAGCCGGTTCGAAGTGGCGATGGATCGCGGGCAGATCGAGGCAGTTCGACCTGGCCGGCGCGCCGTCGAGCCGGTTGCCGAGCTCGAACTGGAACTCAAGGAGGGTCGCGCCGCGGACCTGCTGTCGGCCGCACAGCGTCTCGTGGGAAAGGGGAAGTCATCGCTGGCCCTGGTGCCGATTCTGGAAAGCAAGGCCGAGCGCGGCTATCGGCTGGTCACCGGTCAGCCGCGGTCACCGACCAAGGCCGCGGCGAAGGGCTTCGTCGATGCATTGAATCCCGACATGTCGGTCGGCGTGGCGCTACGCGCGATCGTTGCGCACGGGCTCGACGTGCTGCTGGCGAACACCAACGGGCTGCGCGATGCGCACGATCCCGAGTTCGTCCATCAGGCGCGCGTTGCGATGCGCCGAATGCGTTCGGCCATCCGCCTGCTCGATCGCAGGCACGCCGATCTTCCTGCGGCGCTGGCCGACGAACTGCGCTGGGTGGGTCGATTCCTTGGCGCAGCACGCGACTGGGATGTGCTGACTGCAGTGACCCTGCCGGCAGCGCTCGCAACGGTGCCGAAGAAACTCGGACCGCATGTGCACGCGCTGCTGGAACGTGCCGGGGAGAAACGTGAGGCCGCGCACGCAGCCGCGGCCGCCGCGCTCGCCACTTCGCGCTACGCCCGCCTCGCGTTGCGGTTGCAGGCGTGGACGTTGTCACCGCCGCCAACCGGACCCACGCTGAAACGACTTGCATCGCGCCGACTGGACAAGGCCCATCAGCAGTTGTTCAACGCCGCCCGGTTCTTCGCCGCGCTGTCGCCGGAGCGTCGCCACCGCGTGCGCATCCTCGCCAAGCGGCTGCGCTATTCGCTGGACGTGATGTCGGTTGCGCTGCCGAAACAACCCACCGAGCGCTATGTCGCCGCGCTGTCTCTCCTTGGCGCAGCACGCGACTGGGATGTGATGACTGCAGTGACCCTGCCGGCAGCGCTCGCAACGGTGCCGAAGAAACTTAGACCACACGTGCACGCGTTGCTGGAGCGCGCTGGGGAGAAGGGTGAGGCCGCGCACGCAGCCGCGGCCACCGCGCTCGCCACTTCGCGCTACGCCCGCCTCGCGTTGCGGTTGCAGGCGTGGACGTTGTCACCGCCGCCAACCGGACCCACGCTGAAACGACTTGCATCGCGTCGACTGGACAAGGCCCATCAGCAGTTGTTCAACGCCGCCCGGTTCTTCGCCGCACTGTCGCCGGAGCGTCGCCACCGCGTGCGCATCCTCGCCAAGCGGCTGCGTTATTCGCTGGACGTGATGTCGGTTGCGCTGCCGAAACAGCCCACCGAGCGCTTTGTCGCCGCGCTGTCTGAATTGCAGGATGTGCTGGGCGAACTCAATGACGCCGTGGTCGCGCGCAGCGTGCTGCGCGAGATCACGGATTCCGAAGCGGTTCACGCGGCGGCGACGCAGTGGGCGTTGGCGCGGGAGCAGGACAGGGTGCGTGAGGCGGAAGTCCGGC